>CAWADQ010000042.1:0-114306 GCA_963780835.1 uncultured Actinomycetota bacterium
GTTGGTGTGCTGATCTTGTCGAAGGGTTCACACAGTTGCCCGGGTCATGGGAGTCGTCGCAGGTGCGCGTCGATGGGCTCGGCTGCCTGGATGCGGATGCGTCCGTCGACGGCCTGGACGTCGTCGGGGCGGGCGATGACGGGGCTCAGCTCGAGTTCGGCGATCTGGTGCAGGTCGTCGACCATTCGGGAGACCCGCAGCAGCATGTCGCGTAGTGCGGCGAGGTCGGCTGCCTGTTCGCCGTGCCGCCCGAGCAGCCGGGGGGCGGCGGGTGCCGAGTGGATCAGGTCGTCGGCGTCGGATTCGGTGAGGGGGGCGAGCCGGGCGGCGCGGTCGGCCTGCACGTTGTCGGTGGGGCCGCCGACCCCGAGCAGTACCAGCGGGCCGGCCACACGCTCCCGCAGTACGCTGATCATCACTTCGACGCCGCCGGTGACCACCGGCTGGACGATGACGCCGGTCAGTCGGCTGCCGAAGGTCTCTTGCAGCAGGCGGAACCCGCGCCGGGCCTCGTCCGGGCCGTGCAGGTCGGTGAGCACGTCGCCGGCGTCGTTGGTGCGCAGCAGGCCGGGTACGTCGGCTCTGAGTGCGACGAGGCCGCCGAACCGCTGCGCTGCTGCGGCTGCGGCTTCTTCGCTGATGACCCCGATGCTGTCGGCCAGCGGGATGCCGTAGCAGTTGAGCAGCTCCACAGTCGGGTCCAGGGGCAGCCAGCCGCCCCGAGACGGTGCGGCGAGGAAGCTGGTGATCAATTCTCGTGCCTGGTCCTGGCGCAGGCCGTCCAGATCGGGTATGTGTCCCGGTGGGGTCGCTCGCCAGATGCCGTAGCGTGCGGCGTGGCCGAGGGCGCGGGCGGCGGATTCGGCGTAGGCGTAGGCCGGGACGGCGGGGGAGTCCTCGCGGTGGGCCGGCAGCTGCCGGACCACTTCGATCTGGTCCAGTATCGCCGCGGCGATCGGCACCGGCAGCCGCGCGGCACTCACCTCGGGGACCGGGTCGCTGCCCGCGGTGGTGGTGGTCAGCGCCAGCACGACGTCCACGTCCGGGTCGGCGCCGACCAGTTCCAGGCTGCGGCGGAAGCTGCCGGGTGGGACGAGCACGGTGGTATCGACCGGCCCGGCGACCAGGGCGTCCGGGCCGAGGATGTCCCGCAGCGCCTGTTGGGTGTTCCCGGCCAGGCCGGCGATCTGCAGGCCCGCGTCGGCGCATGCGTCGGCGGCGAGCACCGCGGCGCCGCGGGTGTTGGACACCACGCCGACCCTGTTCCCGGCGGGCACCGGCTGGCAGGCCAGTAGCGCCGCGGTGTCGAGCAGCTCACCGAGGTTCGCGGTGGCGATGATGCCGGCTTGCTGGAACAGGGCCTGCCTGGTGATCAGCGGGGTGGCCGTCCTGGCGGCGCGGGCCCCGGCCAGGCGTCTGCCGGTCGCGGATCGGCCCACGGCCACGGTCAGGATGGGCGTGGTGCGGCCGACGCGACGGGCGGTGCGGGCGAACTTGGGTGGGTTCCCGATCGATTCCAGGTACAGCAGGGCCAGGTTTGTCTCCTTGTCACACTCCCACCACTGCAGCAGGTCGGTGCCGGACACGTCGTCCTTGTCGCCGAAGGAGACCAGGGAGGAGATTCCCACGCCCAGCCGGGACAGATGCTCCAGCAGCGTGAAGCCGGTGCCGCCGGTGGACTGCAGGGCCAGGCCGACAGTTCCTGCCGTGGCATGGCGGTCGGCGAATGTCGCGTCCAGGCCGATGGCGGGGTTGGCCACGCCGAAGCTGGCCGGTCCGACCATCCGCATGCCGTGGCGGCGGCAGATTGCCAGCAGCTCCGCGCGGGCCGGGCCGCTGAGCCCGGCCGCGATCACCACCAGGGCCTTGACCCCACGGTGCCCGCAGTCGTCGGCGATCCCGAGCACGGCCTTCGCCGGTACCGCGATGACGGCCAGGTCGACCTGGTCGGGCAGCGCGGCCACGGACGGCACGCACGCGATGCGGTCCAGCTCGGACGCGTACGGGTTGACCGGGTAGACCGGGCCGGAGAAGCCGGCGGAGATGATGTTGCGCAGGATGACCCGCCCGACCGACCCGACGCGCCGGCTTGCACCGATGACCGCGACCGAGGCCGGCATCAGCACGGGCTGGATGCTCGCCACGTCCGCGGCCCGCTCCCGCGCGGCGACCGTATCGAGGTAGGTGCCCAGTGCGGCGTCCGCCTCGCCTGCGGGCAGTGGAAAGGTCAGGTCGTATACGCCGTCCACCAAAGAGCGCTGCGCCTGCAGCCCGGCATCGGCGAACACCCGCAGCATGGCCGCGTTCTCGCTCAGCGTCTCCGCGGTAAAGGCCCGGAATCCCCGGCCGCGGCCCAACGCAACCAGATGTTCCAGCAGCAGCATGCCGATACCGCGGTTGTGCAGGTCATCGTCGACCGCGAGGGCGACCTCCGCTGACCGGGACCCGGCGCCGACTTGCTCGTAGGTGCCGCAGCCGACCACCTCGCCGTCCAGCACGGCCAGCAGCGCCGCGTGATCCGGCGCGGGCTCGCGGCATATCCGGCGCGCCTCCTGCTCGGCAGCAGATGGGCTCATGCTGAAGAAACGCAGGTAGAGGTTCTTGGGGGACATCTTGGCATGCATGTCCCGCACCCCGTCGAAGTCACCGGGCCGCGCGGGCCGGATCTCGATCGTGGCACCATCGGTCAGCAACGCGTAAACGCTGTCCTCCGCGTCTATGGACATGCCGCCCTCCCCGGGGCCTACTCATAGTCCGGCTGGATCTGATTGAACCAATCGCACCGCGAACCTGGCGAGTTCCCCGTGCCCTGCCCTGCCGGCACGTCATCTCGGAGGCCAGCAGGTGGATGCAACCCGACGGGCAGCCGGTTGGTGTCAGAGGGGTCACCGACGACCTTCCTGATGAGCAGCGGGAGCTGCCGTACCAGGACCGGCCTGGCTGGTGAACCGTCTACCACCCTCGGGCTTGCTCTCCCAGGGTTGCCGCGTCGGTCGGTGTCTCGGGCCACGGCCTGACACAACAGGAGTGTGCTCCTCGACCGGATGCTGGAAGTCGGCACGTCGCGCGCGGTCCCGCTCCCCATGTTGTCGGACCCGAGGTCGTTCGTGGTCATCATCGGAGTCGAACCGCACAGGCGGACCCGTACCGCCAGCGCGCTCGAGCCTGACACGCATCGGGTGCTCGCCACGCTGCATTTTGACGCCACCCTCGCGGGTCCATGGTGCCGGCCGCGATGGACCACCACAGGTCGGCGAGCTGAACATTGCCCGACTACCCGGCAACGACGGTCCGGCATGGGTCACGAGCTCTTGGAGGTCCGCGGTCGAGCGATTCCGGGCGCTGCGGGCCGGCGGACGGCCCGTCCTGTATGGCCACTACGCCACACTCGCGGGCGGGCGCAAGAGCTGGCGGCGTCGTGCTCGACCACACCGTCGAGCGCGGCAACCCCGCCGACGCGCCCTGAGTCCGGGGCAGCACAACCGCGGAAGCGCCCGACCTGCTCACAGCCATCCCTTCCGCTTGAACATGGCGTAGAGGCTCCCGGCGATGACCGCGATGAGGACCACGCTGGACACGACGCCCCAGGTCTGGCCGAAGCCGGGGTAGGGGACGTTCTGGCCGTAGAAGCCGGTCACCGCGGTCGGGATGGCGATGATCGCGGCCCATCCGGTCAGCTTCTTCATGATCTCGTTGAGCCGGTTGCCCTGGATCGTGAGGCGGGTCTCGAGGATGGTGGTGACGAGGTCGCGCAGGCTCTCGGTCCACTCGGTGGCGCGCAGCACGTGGTCGTAGACGTCCTGGTAGTAGTGCGTCATCTCCTCGTCGAGCAGGTGGATGTCGCGGCGCATCAGCGAGTTGACGACCTCGCGCATCGGCAGCACGACGCGGCGCAGCAGCACGAGGCTCTTGCGCAGCTGGAAGCTGCGCCGCTGCACCTCGATGCCGGCCCCGGCCTCGGCGAACAGGTCCTCCTGGAGCTGCTCGATCTGGTCGTCGAGCGACTGCACGGCGGCGAAGTGGCTGTCCACGATGTCGTCGAGCAGCCCGTGGAGGAGGTAGCTGACGCCGTGCACGACCAGGTCGGGGCTGTCGTCCCACCGCTTGACCAGGTCGTCGACATCGAAGCCGTCGTCCTTGCGGACGGTGATGAGGGCCTGGGGGGTGATGAAGGCGGCGAGCTCGCTGCTGACCAGCTCCGCTGTCGCCTCATCGAGCCGCACGGCGTAGGCGGAGAGGAACAGGTGATCGGGGTACCGGTCCAATTTGGGCCGCTCGTGACGCTGGACGGCGTCCTCGACCGCGAGCGGGTGCAGCCCGAACTCCTCGGTCAGGACGGTCAGCTCAGCGTCGTCGGGGTCGTGCAGGTCGAGCCAGATCGTCACCCCCTCCTGCCGGAGGAACTCGCTGATCTCGGCGATGGCGAAGCCCTCCACCGCCAGCGATCCGTTGCGGTAGAGCCGCGTGCGCGCTTCACCTCGCGGCGGCTGCCGAGCGCACAGCGAGGCTGCTGCGTGTCCACGAGGGGTCATCCCGGCAGCGTTTTCGCGTCGGGGGTGCGGCTGCGCTGCGGCCAGCCGGGCGGGAGACGCAGGACGGCGAGGAGCCGGGTGGCAGCGCTCCACCAGGTGCTGACGGCGAGCGGGAGTGCGCCGAGGAGCAGGAGGACGGCGGCGACGGCGCGGGATCGCGGTGTGACGGCCGGCTCGCCGAGAATCAGCAGCGCTCCGGGCAGGCCGAGGATTCGGGTTATGCCGTGGGCGGAGATCCCGACCCAGGCGTGGAGGGCGGCGGCGGCGACCAGGCCGATCCGCCGGGTCCGGTACAGGGTCCCGGTCATGGGAGCAGGACGTGGTCGGCGGGGCGGCGGGGGCTGCGCAGGGCGGTGGCGGTGGAGTGCCCGATCCGGAAGGTCATGAGGGGATGCTGCCCGGTGGGCACCAGCGCCGCCATGGTGATGCCGATGTCGGCGGGGACGTGCCGCGGACTGCGGCGCTTGGTCTCTCTTTGAACCTCCCGCTTGTAAGGCGCCAGGCGCTACCCGATCTACGTCCCGGCCGTTGATCTTAAGATCGGTACTTCTCCTGACGAGTAACAGGCCATCCAGCTCCCGCGAGCAATCCCTCGCGGCCGCGCTCGGAGCGGTGATCGCAATCTCTGCGCGCGGCGCGCCAACAAGGATCGTTGGCGGAGAATCGGAAGGCCAGTCATGATCGGACCCTGGAGTAGCCGGCGGAAGAAGCTGCCCGTGGGCGCTGTGCTCCTGGCTGTGCTTGCCGTATCGGGGGTCGGGTTGGTCGGACCGTTGCCGGCTCTGGCCGCGGACACCTCGACGACAGCCCCCGGGGCGGGTGATGTCGGCGGGCCCGGTTCGGCTGGTCACGACGACGTCCACGGCCCCCACGGTGACGCGCGGTACATCCGCTTTCGCGTCTGCGCCAACGCTACCGCTATGGACGCGAACCACGACGGCGACGGCGCCCGCGTCTGATGCGGTCGACGTCGCCGGTAGTGGCACGACCAGCACCACGACGACAACGACCACCGACACGCCCGTGGCGAGCTCAACGAGGGACACGAGCTCCGCTACGCCCGATCCGAACGCCGATGTGGTCGCCGACGATCCGGTGTTCGTCCTGCTCCCGATGAAGACAGATCGAGCGAAGGACTACGACCGAGTCAAGCGGCGCGGCCTCTGCTACGACCTCGACACGCAGCAGATCGTCAACGCGAACGACACGGCGACGAATACCACCACGGACACCGGCACCACGACCACCGCCACGGACACCACAACGCCGGCCACGACTACCACCGCCGCGCCGGTAACCGGCGGCTGACCCCGGGACTTCTCATCCTGTTTCGCAGGGCGGTGTGATCAATGCGGTCAATGCCCGCCGCGCCCTCGCTCCAGAGCCTGTGCTCGGCCTATCCGATGACGCGTGCGAGGAAGTCGACCGTTGTGTCGTCGTCGCCGAGCTGCGGATGTGGTCGGCCGTGCGCGTAGGGCAGGCAGCGGTCGGCCAGCTCCGGCGCGGTGGCGTTCCGGGTGGCCTGGGTTCGCGGGGTGGCGGTCAACTCAGTGACGGCTGGCACCTCGGTAGCGTGCGCGCACCCGGGTCTTGACGCGTGGCTGATGGAGACTGGCGAGGGAGGCGGCGGCGTGGTGCATTCCGTCAAGCGCGGGTTTCTGCGGTTGGTCAAGCACACGGTCAATCGGGTCTCGGTGCCACTCGCTCGGTCGGGGCACGGCCCGTTCGCGCTGGTGCGCCACGTCGGTCGCCGCAGCGGCCGGACGTATGCGACCCCGCTGGTGGTGGCACGCGTCCCGGACGGCTTTGTCATCGAGCTGACCTACGGGCCCGACGTCGACTGGTATCGCAACATCACCGCCGCCGGCGGGTGCGTCGTCGTCGACCGGGCGGTTGAGTATCAGGTTGACCGGATCGAGTCCTGCAGCACCGCTGATGGACTGGCGGCGTTCGGGTTCCCGCGCTCGCTCGTGCTGCGGCTCCTGCGGCGACGCGAGTTCCGCCGCCTGCATGTCGCCGAGGCCGACGGGGGCGATTGAGCGCCGTGGGCGGTGAACATCCTATGGGGTTCCAGAATTCGGCCATGGGCGCTGACCTGCGACGTCAGGCGACACGCTCGGTGCAGTGTGGGAGCTCAGGGGTGGGTGCGGACGCAGTTTCGTCCTGCGCGCTTGGCCTCGTAAAGGGCGGCGTCCGCGCGGGCGAGCAGTTCGCTGGCGGGGATTGATCTCGACGCTAGGGCGGAGGCCACGCCGACGCTGATGGTCACGGTCCCGATGTTCGGGGCGTGCGGCAGCGCTGCGTTCTCGACGGTCGTACGCATCCGCTCGGCCACGGCCACCGCCATGTCGAGGTCGGCGCGAGGGAGGATGGCCGTGAACTCCTCGCCGCCGTAGCGGCAGAGTACGTCGGCGCCCCGTAGGCTTCTCGCGAGTAGTCTGCTGATCTCGATGAGGCAGGCGTCGCCCGCGGGGTGGCCGTGGTGGTCGTTGTAGTTCTTGAAGTGGTCGACGTCGGCCATGACCACAGACATGGGTTGGCCGGGCGAGCGGATCCATTCGGTCGCCAGCGCGGTGTCGAAGCTGCGCCGGTTGGCCACGCCGGTCAGGGCGTCGGTGGCGCTGAGCAGTTCCAGCTGCGCGTTGGCCGAGCGCAGATCCTCGGTCCGTTCGGCGATGCGTTGTTCGAGTGAGGTGTAGAGCAGCGCGTTGTCCAGGGCGACGGCGAGCTGGCCGGTGAGCATGTTGACGACGTCGAGCCGGTCGTGTGTGAAAGTCCCGGAAGCCAGGTGGTTCTCCAGCACGAGGATCGCCCGCAGGTCACCCGAGCGCAGCACGGGGACGACGAGCAGCGCGAGGCGCTGCTTGCCTGCCAGGTAGGGATCTCGCGTGAACCGGTCGTCGGAGGTGGCGTCGTCGACCGCGAGGGTCGCGCATGTGCGCAGCACGTACCGAACCGCGCTGACCGGCAGCAACGTCGCTGCACATGCATCGTCGAGGGAGGGGTCCTCGGCGGCGTCGGTGGTGGTGCGGCGGATACGCCAACCTGTGCCCTCGTGGGGGAGCACGAGCTGCAGGGCCGTGGCACCGGTGATCGCCGAGAGCTGGTCGACGATCGTGTCGTGCAGTTGCGCCATGGTGGTCTGCGCCGCGAGGGCCTGAGCGACACGCAGGATCGCGGTGGTGTCGATGGCGTCGGAGGTGAGCATCGCGGGCGACAAGACCGTCGACGGCGACGCCGGGCCGATTCCCGTGTGGCCGGTTGAGCCGACCCGCAGGAACGGGTGTGTGCGTTCGAGCTCCGCGGCCAGGGCGGCGGCGCCCCAGTCGAGCAGGGCCTGCCGCGCCTCGGCGAGATACAGCCTGCCGCTGTGTTCCAAGCCCCTCTCGCGGTGCAGCTCGCCCGCGCGACGGGCGATCAGCGCGTGGTGCCACGGCCGGGACCGGCGTTGCACGGCGGACAACGCGGCATCGAACGCGGCGGTGGCGCCCTCGCGGTCGCCGAGGGCCCACGCGCGCTCCGCTACGAGGTAGTGCACGAGGTGGGCGACGTTGTGCGGTTGGTCCTCGGCCCTGCGGCGCAGCCATGCCAGCACCGCGTCGAGCTCGGCGAGAAGCTCGACGTAGGCGCGGTCGCCCGGTGACACACGGCGCAGCTGCAGGCTGAGATCGAGCCCGAACGGCACCGTGGCGAGCAACGTGATCACGATCCCCGGGAGGTGCTGTGCCTGCCGGTGAGCTGCTCGGCTGTTGGCCGCGAGCAGGTCCGCATCGCCGGTCAGGGCGGCCGCGATGCTGCGGAAGAGCCTGAGGTAGGCGTCCAACATGGGGATCACGTCGGCGAGCGCCTCGACCGTCTCCTCGTCGATTTCCGGCGGCGACGGGGCGGATTCGTCTGCCATGACGCCCTGGGCCGCGCGGCAGAAGCGGCGGATGATCGAGAAGCAGTTCTGCACGGGCTGGATGCCGGTGCGGTCGGCCATGCTCAGCGCGGCGGCGAGCTCGGTGAGCGGATGGTCGATGTGGGGCGCCGTCTCGAATGTGTCGACGACCAGGGGAAAATACGCCCAGCACGCCTGCGCCAGGTCGCCGACGTGCAGCAGGCCGTCCCGCGCCTGGCGTGCTGCCGCTCCGCACGCTTCGAGCGGCTCGAACCAGTGCGCGCTGGAGACGGCGTAGAGGAACCGGGTATAGGCGACCGCGCGCTCCCAGCGGTGGGCCTCGCCCACGGTGATGAGGTGGGCGAGCAGGACCTCTCCCGCGCGGAATTCGTCGAGCACGGCGATGAACGCCACCGGACCATGGCCCAGCACCGCCATGAGGTCACTACTCGGCCCGTGTTTCACCCAGAGCCTTTTCGCCTGGGTCACGAGCCACCCCGACACCAGCGGGGCGGTGAAGAACGCGGGTGGGCTGAGCCGACTCATCACTGCGACGAGCGCCGCCGCGGAAGGGTCGGAGAGGGCGGGACGGCCTGCGTCGGCCGCCGGGTCCAGCCCGGCGGCCCACCCCGCGACCTCCGTGAGGCCCTCGGCGACCTCGGCTTCGGCGTTGCCCTGCGGATAGCGCATCCCCAGGCGCGCCAGCATGTCCAGCCCGAGCTCGACCGCGGCCTGCGACTGGTGCCGGTTGGTCAACGAGGCCACCTGGGTCGCCGTGGCCTGCGCGAGCTTCCGGGCGTCGTGGGTCTGCGCGCACAACGAGGCGTAGATGGCGTCCGCCTCATCGAGCCTTCCCAATTGGTACAGCACCTGGTGACGTTCGGACTCCACCGCGAAGTGCGCATGCTCTGCCGCTACGTTCGGCTCGTCCTGCAGGATCCGCGCGGCCGCGGCGAGGTACTGCTCGGCGACGGTGAAGGTCGTCCGGCGTCGCTCGTGGTCTGCGGCCGCACGGAAGAGCCGGACGAGCAGAGCGCGTTCCTCCGGGTCGGGGGAGGGTATGTCCGCGGCAAGGAGCTGTCGCGCGGCGTGCAGGTCCCGCCCGGCCGCGGCGAGCCGCCTGCCCATCTGGGCCTGAAACACACGTCGCTGATCGGTACCCAGCCGCTCCAATGCGGCCTCCTGCACACGGTCGTGCCGAAAGCCGAACGCGGCGTCCTTTTCGGGGTGGTCATGGCTGACCGGGATCACGAGGTCCGCTTCCAGCAGCTGAGCCAGGTGCGTGGCGAGCTGCGAGGCGGCCATGCCGCATGCGATGGCGAGATCCGCCCGCGACACCTCCCCGCCCAGGTACGCCATGGCGCTGAGCACGCGGGCGGCAACCTGCCCGAGGCTCTCGATCCGCGTGGTGAGTAACGCGATGATGTCGCCGGCGCCGACATGGTGCCGGATCTTGGCCGCGTCCCAGGTCCAGCCGTCTTCCACCAGCGCCAATACACCGTCCTCCCGCAGGGAGTTCAGCAGCTCGATCGTGTCGAAGGGATTGCCCGCTGTCCGTTCCTGAAGGACGCACGCCATTGCGGCGGCTCGCTCGGCGGGGAGTCGGAGCACCTGCCCCAGTAGCGTCGCCACGTCGTCCCGCTCGAGCGGGGTCAGGCGCAGCGTCGTCGGCTCGATGCCGTGACGCTCCCAGCCCGCCGTCATCTCGGCGAGACGTGCCTCCCCGAGCTCGTTGTCCCGATAGGCGCCCACCAGCAGCAGCCCCCGGACAGGGTCGTTGACGATCGCGTCCAGCACAGCCAGAACGCTCTGCGGGGCCCAGTGGATGTCGTCGAGGAAGAGCACGATGGGGCGTTCAGGCGAGGCCACGGCCCGGAGCAGTTCGAGCACGGCCTGCCGTGTGCGGTCCTCGAGCTCACGCTCGTCCGCGTCTTTCGGCCCCTCGCGCTCCCCCAGAACCTGCCCGAACTCGGGTGCCATCGCGACGAGGACGGCGGCGTTGGATCCGAGGCGTTCTCTGATCAGCCGAGCCTGTGCCTCCAAGGCCGGCGGTGACTCGGCGAGCAACAGCCGCCCCAGCAGGCGAAGGGCCGCGTACAGACCAGTCGAGAAGTCCCGCGCGACCTGGTCGGCCTTGCCGGCCACGAACCATCCGCCGCGCTGGGTGACCAGTGGACGCAGCGTGTTGACCAGCGCCGACTTGCCGATGCCTGGGCCGCCGCAGACCAGAACGACACGGCAGTTGGGCGGTCGGTCCCCGGGTTGCTCCGTCGGTCGGCTGACTGCGTCCACCGCTTCCGACAAGACCGTGATCTCGGCCGCGCGGCCGACCAAGCGGGCGGGAGCGGGCAAGCGGCTCGGGAAGTCCCGCTCTCCCAACGCGAAGGTCGCTGCAGGTTCGGCCGCGATGCGGACGAGGTCGTGGACGAGGCCACCGGCGGATTGGTAGCGGCGGTCGGGTTCCTTCTCGAGGAGCCGGCTGACCACTGCGCCGAGCGCGGGTGGCATTGTCGGCGCGAGCTGCGCGAGAGGGGGCGGCTCGCGCGTAAGAACGTCTCGCACCAGTTCGAACGCGTCGACCTCGGCGAACGGCGGCCGTCCGGTCGCAACTTCGTACAGCACGGCGCCAAGCGCGTAGAGGTCGGATCGACCGTCAACGGCCGACCCGGTACGCCCGGTCTGCTCCGGTGACAGGTAGGGCAGTCGACCGAGGATCTCGCGGCGGTGGGTGAAGCCCGGTCGGACCTCGGCGATCGTCGTCGCGCGATCGAAGTTGATGAGCTCGACGTCGCCGTCCTTGGCCAGCAGCACGTTCCAGGGATGGACGTCGCTGTGCACGACACCCGCCTCGTGCACAGCGGCGAGGATCCGGGCCAGTCGTTGCCCCAGGTCCAGGACCTCGCCGGCGTCCAGTCGACGCTCAGCCAGCACATCAGCCAGGACACGCCCGCCCCGGTCGGCGAACACCAGGGTGCAGGGGTCGAGCGCGTACCGCAATCGCGGGACCCCGGGCACGCCGTCAAGGCGACCCAGGAGGGAGATCTCGTGCGCGATCCGATCCGATGCCCCTTGACCCAGTGCTTCCTTGCAGATGCCGACACCGAGGTCGAGATCGTCCGAGCGCCAGATCCTGATCCGGCCGTCGTCGAACATCGGCTCGACCGAGCCTTGCTGATCGGACACCGCGGCCTCCTTCCCGCCGGCGAACGAGCTCGCGTCCGCGCTGCCCGACGCCGATCACGGTGACCGGGCCCCGAGAGCACATCCGCGCCGCGGGTGAGCCGTCCACAGCGGACGCGCGTCATCCTGGCAGGCCGAATCGAGTTTTCGGACACGCCGGGATCTTCGACTCGCGGTGGGCGTCGATCGACACGGTCGCGCAGGAGCCCGGGGGTGGGTACATGCCCGCCGGTGGCGACGGCGGTCATCGGGGTGTCCTGGGGCTCGACCGGACAAACCGGAGCCCGTTCACCTCCCTGGTCGACGTCGGCGCGCAGCGCTACCGTGGCCAGGCCGGACCGGCCCGTCGGGTGAGGGTCATCGCAGCGGGTGCTCGGGAGTGCCGTTCTCCAGGTACCACATTTCGCCCGCGGCACGCGCACCGAGCGCGGCCGTGACTCGGCGCGTCAGATCGAGCGCCAGCACCGCGAACAGCTCCTGCTCGGGGACGCACGCCCACGCCCCCAATTCGTGCGGTGGCAGCACGATGGAGTCGAGCAGCACCTCGTTGAGGACGCCGCCGTCGAACACGAACCGGACGCGATCCCCACCCGGCACGTCGGACGACCAGTCGACCACCAGCAGCCTCCCCGGCCGCACCTCCAGCCCGAGCTCCTCCCGCAACTCGCGCGCACACGCCTCACGGGGGCTCTCGCCTTGCTCGACCACGCCGCCGGGAATCTCCCACACGGCCTTGTACGTAGGCTCGACGATCAGGACATCGCCGTCTTCATTGAGAAACAGGGCGCCCGCTGCCACGAACGGCCGTGACCGGAGATCGGCTCCCACGCGCTGCAGTATGCCGTCCGCAGTTGACACGGACGGCCCGGTCTCCACGTCCCCTTGACAGTGTGGGAGCGGGCGAGCAATGCCAGCTGGCTCAGCACGTGGGTGAGGATCATGTACGTGCGTCGGAAGGCCACGGCGGAAGATCATGCTGCGCGGGTTGTGAGCGATAACGGTGAGGCCAGTCCGCTGGTCCTGAACCCCTGTTCAGAGGCTGTGCAACGGTTCTCGGCACCAACAGCGTTGCTGCGGGTCGAACCTCAAGTCAACCGGGCCGTCCGAGCCGCGCATCATCGACTGCGCGCAGCTTGTTCTCCGGTCTCGTATCCGATCCGATCAAGAGCTTCTCGTCGCCAAGGTTCGGCTGTGCGCTCGGTGTCACGCGCAGCACGGCCGCAATGGCCACGGCGTCCTCACGGCCACCTCGCACGTACACGCGCCAGAGGAACCGGTAAGCAGTCGCAGCACCGTCGCCGCCTGCCGGGCGACCTGCAAGGCCTCCCGCTCAGGCGCAATGCTCGGCACTCGTACCCGCCCCCGACCGGCGTCTCGGCCGCGACGGCCCCGATGTCGGCCGGCGACTGCCACCCTGATCCAGTGACATCACTGGGACCGACATGGGCCACCGCCACGGGTTGGGACACGGTCGAGGATTGGGTGGGAGCGCGGCTGAGTTCGCGTTGGGGTGCAGCAGAGGGCGCAGATTTCGATCAAGAAGGTCTGTGCGCGGAGGTGCGCGAGGTGGTCAACGACAACCTCCCAGCTGGATGGACCCTCGAAGAGAACCACTTCGTCGGTCCGACTCCAATTCCCGAGGGCGCACTCGCCATCATCCGCGACACTATCGACGAGATCGACTTCTGGGGGATGGCCCAGTATTACGACAACGGCGACTGAGAGGGGAGAATCGGCGGCTCAATGCCGCCGCGCCCTCGCTCCAGAGCCTGTGCTCGGCCTATTCGATGACGCGTGCGAGGTGGTCGACCTTTGTGTCGTCGTCGTCGAGTTGCGGATATGGTCGGCCGTGCGCGTAGGGTAGGCAGCGGCCGGTGAGCAGGGCGAAGCCGCGTTCGCCGCGACAGCGGGTGGCCCGGTGGAGGGTTTTTTTGGCGTGCGCTCTCGTGGGTCTGCGTCTGCTTGCTCTCGTGCTGCAACGCCTCGAGTGCCTCGCGCCGAGATGCGACGACGTGCACCCGGAACTCCCCAATGGCGTTCATCCGCGAGCTGGTTGACCACGCCGTACCACGGGTCGCCGGGCGCCGAGAGCTCCATGAGCAGGTCGGAGTTCCGAAACCACGCCGAGCAGCGGGTACAGGGTCCCCACCCGGTCGACCGGCTCGTGGGCCGCCCCGGTGGCGAGATCGATGATGTGCGCCATGACCGCGGGGTCGACGCTGCGTGGCACCGTGCAACGCACCGGTCGAAGTGAACAATAGGCAGTGCGTATACTCCGCGATCACGACGTTCCGCGATGGTGGCGCATCGGACCGACCAGCAGGAGAGACGATGCCTGTCGACCTGAACCAGCTGCTGACCCTGGCCAGCGCGACGGCGGACGAACAGACCATGTTGGACAGTGCGCAGTCCAACATCCTGCGGCCGCACGTCCGCGAGCACATGTCGATCCTCTTCCTGAACTTCGCTGATCAGGCCGAGGCCAGGGCGTTTCTGGTGGCGTTGACAGATCCGAACAACGGACCGGTAAAATCGGCAGCCACGCACTTCGCGGAGCTCGCCCAATTCCACGCCACCGGAGCACCGGGGACCCCCTATGTCGGGGTCGGCCTGAGCGCCGCCGGTTACGCCGCCATCGGCGTGAACCCAGTACCGGCCGACACCTCGTTCACCCGCGGAATGACCTCGACGGTCTCACGCGGGGTCCTGGCGGATCCACCGGTGTCCGTCTGGGAACAGCCGTTTCGGCAGCTCACCCCGCAGACCCAAATCCACGCCGTGGTCTCGATCGGTGACGCTTCCGACGCCTCCGTCAGCACCACGCGGGACGCGGTGCTGTCGCTGATGACGGACTCCATCACCGTGGTCGCCGAGGAGACCGGCCTCGCCCAGCGAAACGCCGTTGGGGAGGGGATCGAGCACTTCGGCTACATCGACGGGCGCAGCCAGCCGTTGTTCATCACCGAAGACGTCAACGACGAGGAATCCAGCACCGACGGCACCAACGTGTGGAACCCTGCCGCAAATCTCGGCCAGGTCCTGGTGGCCGATCCGGCCTCCCCCGACCCGACCGTGCACTTCGGCAGCTACTTCATCTTCCGCAAACTCGAGCAGAACGTCCGGCGGTTCCGACAGGCCGAGCACGATCTCGCGGTGGCGCTCGGGATTCCCGATACTGACCGCGCCGGAGCCATGATCGTCGGCCGGTTCCGCGACGGCACGCCACTCACTCTGCAGCGGGCGGACGGCGCAGCCCATCCCATCATGAACAATTTCACCTACGACAGTGACAGCGGCGGCGACAAGTGCCCCTTCCACGGGCACATCCGCAAGACCAACCCGCGTGGCTCCGGAGGTGCGGAAGCACCGCAGAACGAGCGCCTGCACCTGATGGCCAGGCGTGGTCAGACCTACGGCAACCGGACCGACGTTCCTTTCGACGAGACGGTACCGATCACCGCCCGCCCCACCGGCGGTGTCGGACTGCTGTTCATGGCATTCAACTCAAAGATCAACTTTGACGTCGATGGCTTACCCGGAGCCCAGTTCGACTTCACCCAAACAGTGTGGGCCAACAACCCGGTATTCCCGCTAGTGTCTCGTAATGCGCCCCTGTTTACTTAGAGTTGTTGTCGACCAGTTTCTTGACGTTCGCCTGGACGATCTTGACCTTCGCGAGAATCTCGTCTGCGGTGGCAGTCCACTCGAACGGCTTCGCATCGTCGTTCCAGTGGGCAATGTAGTCCTTGATCCTCTTGATCAGTACTGTGACCGATGCGAACGTACCCCGTCGGATGGCCTGACGAGTTATTGCTCCGAACCAGGTCTCCACCTGGTTGAGCCAGGATGAGCCGACCGGCGTGAAATGGAAGGTGATGTGCTGGTTCTTGTCCAGCCATTCTTGCACGTCTGGAGTTGTGTGGGTGGACAGGTTGTCCAGTACAACGTGAATGGATTTTCCGGCATGCGGCTTAACGGCTCTCTTCAGGAAGTCAAGAAAATCTTTCCCGTTCCGGGTCTGCTTGCACTCGCCGAAGACTTCCCCGGTGTGCACGTTGAGCGCGGCGAACAGATTGGTGGTGCCGTGCCGCACGTAGTCGTGCGTTTGCTTCGCCGTCTTGCCAAAGTCGAGGGGCAACGTCGGCTGGGTTCGGTCCAGCGCCTGGACCTGCGTCTTCTCGTCGATGCTGAGCACGACGGCGCCACCCGGCGGGTCCAGGTACAAGCCGACTACGTCGGCGACTTTCTCGGCGAACGCGGGATCCCTGGATAACTTGAAGGTGCCCGCCTGCCACGGCTTCAACCCCGCCTCTCGCCACACGGTTGCCACGTAGTTATGCGACACGGCGATGCCTTCGGTGCGGTTGAGAAAGTCGGCCATCTCGCGACTTGACCAATGTGACAGTCCCAACTCGATGGGCGGAGTGCAACGGGTCAATGCCAAGATCCGTCCCCGAACCGCTGGCGGAACCTGTTCCCGTGGAGCCCCGCTAGGCCGATCGTTCAGCGCAGCGACACCGCCGGATCCGTAACGGTCAATCCAGAAGTCCACCGTCGGTCGGGACACTCCCGCGAGCACCGCGATGTCCTTCTTCATCCGACCTTCGGCCGACCACAAGACGATCCGAGCTCGCGTTGCGATCCTTGCCGACACGTCCGACCCATTGGCCATCGCACGCAACTCGACTCGCTCACGCGCCGATAGTTCCATGGCCAGATAATAGCATTTGTCGGCCGGCGCAGCGAGTAATCTGGACGACATTACGAGACACTAGGCAAGCCGCCGCCCCCGCCCGGACTCGATCCGGTCATCGGCCAAGGCGCACGGCGGGACCAGTCCTACCCGCTGGCGTGGGGTGAATCGACGCAGACCGTGGTCCCAGCGGTCGCACAGGCCGTGCACATGCGCGGCGGCGAGTACTTCTTCATGGCGTCGCTGCCGTTCCTGCGCGGCCTGTAGGAGGTCGCGGTGCCCGGTGTCCTGGAGGCCGCACCGGCGCTGAGCGGACACGCAGCGGCAGCCCGACGGGCGCGGGTGCAGTCGGACCAGGTCGTCTCGGTCCGCCTGAAGGGCGTCGACCGGATGGGGATCCCCGGCACGTTCCAGGCGCTCCTCGAGGCGGACGGCGAGACGATCGGGCGGGAGGTGTACTTCCAGGCGACGAAGCCCCGGCCGGGAATGCCCCGCCCGGCGTCGCAACCGGCAGCTGTTCAGTTCGTGCTTCCACCACCTCGACCGGGCCCAGGGAGATGTCGCCTTCGAAGATCGCCTCCCCGTCGACGATGGCGTACTGGACCGCTTTGATGCCGAACGTCGCCCCGGTGATCAGCGCAGTCCGGACGTCACTGGACGTCAACTGCTCGCGTGGCTCGTCCTGCGGGCCGGATTCGGTGTTCTCGGTCGGTTGATCGGATAGTTTTGATGGACGCGGGCCCGGACGGTCGGCTCCCGGATTCTGCCCATGCCGCTGACCAGCGGTCGGCCGTAACTGCTCCTCTCACGGACAGCCACCGTCGCGCTCCTGACCGGGGGAGCGCGACGCCGGTCGGCATGCGAGCCGAGCACGCACGCGTCATATGCTCGACACGTCACTGGCAAAGGCCCAACGGCCGAGGAGCGAACAGGCGGGCAGGACGAGCGTGGACACGTCGGTGTTCATCTCATACCGGCGCACCGCGTCGTGGGCGCTCGCCAACCTCATCCGCGACGATCTGCAGAGACATCAGGTGGACGTGTGGATGGACGTCGACCGGCTTCGCGGCGGCGAATTCGAACTGCGGATCCTCAACGAGATTGCGAACCGAAGCCATTTCGTCGTGGTGCTCCAACCCGGATCCTTCCACGGCATCAACGACCCGGAAGACTGGTTGCGGCGCGAGATCGCCTGTGCCATCCGTCACCATCGGTCCATTGTTCCCATAGTCGCCGACGGATTCACCTTCGACGCCATCCCCCTGCTTCCGCCGGATGTCGCCCCGGTCGCCGACTTCAACGGAATAGAGCTGCACCGCGACTACATCGAGGCGGGGTTGGCTCGGCTGCGCAACGAGTTTCTCCGCCCGGTCGACGTCCGATCGGGCGTCGGTAGGCGCACACGGCTACATGCGCTGCTGAGGAAACCTCTGGGCAAGCTGGCGGCAATCGGGTTGATAGCCATCATCGCATCGACCTTCGTCGTCCTTGGTCACGCCGTCGATCTGTTCGGGGCCGGAACCCCGGCGACCAACGCACCGGACGGCACGGCGCAGCGCCCAAGAGTTTCCACCACAATCCGCGTCGGCCGGGGGCCACAGGAGTTGGCGATCGCGTCGGACGGGCGGACGCTCTACAACACCAACCAGCAGGCCGGTGCCGTCGCGGTGATCGACACGACGACCAACACGATGATCCGCACCATCCCGGTCGGTGTCCGACCGGTCGGAGTTGCGATGGCGCCCGACGATCGCACCGTCTACATCACCAACGAAGGATCCGGGACGACCTCGGTGATTGCAGTCGATCAAGGGCGGGTCGTGGCCGATGTCGGTGTGGGGATGGGCTCGGACGGCATCGCCTTCGAACCGGACGGCGGCCTCGCCTACGTCACCAACGCCGGCAGCGACACGGTCTCGGTGATCAACACCAGACGAATGATCGTCATGGCGACGATCGTCGTCGGCCACGAGCCGACCGGAATCGCGGTTGCGCCCAGTGGCAGCAGTCGGCTGTACGTCACCAATAAGGCATCCTCGACCGTCTCCGCGATCGACGTCGCGACCGGGTCGATCATTTCGACAACGGATGTCGACCACGGGCCAAGTGGGATCGCGATCTCGAAGGACGGACGGCGAGCCTTCGTCACCAACAATGCATCCACCACTGTTTCCGTGATCGATGTCGAGAGTGGCAATGTCATCGACACGATTGCGGTGGGAAATTTTCCCGCCCGGGTGGCGATTTCGCCCGACGGTCGCATCGCGTACGTGACGAACGCCGGCTCGGGAACCGTCTCGGTCATCGACACGGCGACCGACAGGGTGACGTCGACACTTGGTGTGGGCGTGGCGCCGATCGGGGTGGTGTTCACGCCGGACGGACATCAAGCTTATGTGGCCAATCTCTTGTCGGATGACGTATCAGTGATCGAAACCGGACTCTGAAAGCCTGGCGATCACGGAGTCTGGCTGCGCAAGCACAGCATCCGGAGCGCAGCCATCGAGGGGACGAACAGGTAGAGCCCGCCGTGCGGAACCACCCAGGTGTTGCGCAGTCGCATACCGACCGAGCCGCGGCCGTCGGGCGCAGCAATCTCCACGCTCGATCCCTCGTGGCCCTTCTGGCTGATGATGGCGTCGGGAAACCGGCTCGACGGCTGCCCGGTCGGGTAGTCTGCGTTCGCGAACTTGATCTGCATCTTCTCGTACTGGTGTTCGATGTCCGCTTGATAGCAGACGAAGATCAAGCCGCGCTCCTCTGCGTCGATAGTGTCGCGATCCGGCACCGGCTGCCCATAGGTAATGCCCCGTCGCAGGATCATGGTCTCCGCCGATTCGACGTCGCGTGGGTTGGTCAGGCGGACGTGAGCACCCGCCGGGCACACGCGACCAAAGGGGTCGGCGTAGTAGCCGAATGCCTCGGGCCTGTCGGTCGAATGTGGTACGAGTGCAGCCCCGTCGAGGTGCCGCCCGAGGAGGCGGGCAGCGGCCGCTTCCTCGTCGATGTCATCGCTGAACCGCGACCTCATCCGCGCCGCCAACTCACGGCACATCGCCCAGAATGCGGCCGGGCGCTGTTCGAGCTTGAGCCATACCATGTACGAACCGTTATCCATGAACTCGTCGTCGTCGCGCACGACGAACTGTTGCACCGGACGAATCGGCGCTCCGTTCGCGTGCATTGCGACGCGGTTGTGCGACTCCAGCTTGGCCGCCTCCTGCGCGGTGCGGGCCGCGGGCGTCGCCTTGTTCAACGCCTCGGCAGCCCGCTGCACGCGCTCCTCGGCTTCCGCCGCCGCCTGTTCCAGCGCGGTCACGTCGCCGGTCGCAGTGAGGGCCGTCCGGGCGGCGACCAGCTCGTCGACGGCGAGTCGGTGCGCGTCGGAGGCCGCCTTGAACTCGGATTCGGCCTCCTCGCGGCGCACTTCTGCGTGCTCGGCCTCCGCCCTGAGCCGCAGGGCTTTCCAGTTCGGCCAGACCGCCGTGTCCGCCGTGTCCATGTCGGTCTCTTCGCGATCGACGGTGGCCGGAGAGTCGACGACATACGGCTGCGCCAGGCCATCCCGGAACCCGAAATGCTCACGGCCCTCCGGCAGCAGCTCGCCGTCGACATCGTGACCGAATGTATAGGCGGCGCCCAATCGCCCGCGTACGGATTCGGCCATCTGTGCGACCAGCTCTTGCTCGGTCGAGGCGATGTTGATCAGCATGTCGACAGCTGTTCCGGGCCCGCCGATCTCCCAACCCGAGGGATCACCGAGGAGGGGCTGCTCGACCGACCGTCTGGCCAACCCGGCAGTGAACACCGGGTTGCGGCTGGGGAAGCCGAGCCGTTCGAGGCCGCCCGCTGTGAACGCGACGTTCACGAAGGCAGGCGTGTGCTCCGCGGCACCGCTGCGCGCGACGTCGCTGCCGGTACTGATCACGTCGAGCAGGCGACCGAGACCCTCCCGCGCCTCCTGGACGTCGCCGGCGAGGCGAGCCAGCAGGAACCGCTGATGAAACGTCTTGTGGACTCTGGCGCGGAATCCTGGAAGCACGTCTCCCTGGATGTCTTCCCGGCCGTACGCGTTCTTGGCGTCGAGCATGTCGTCCCCGATCACTTGTCGATATCAAGGAGGGAGGTGCGAGGCCGACCGGGAAATACGCATGTTCCGGCTGAAACACGTGATGCGTAGAGTGCGGCAGGGAGGGGACCACATGGCGACACGACCGGAGCCGCGCGGCGAGTCGTTCGTCGGTCGTGGCGATTCGTTCGTGCTGCTCGACCGCTGGTTCGACCAAGCTGTGGATGGTGAGCCGCGCCTGGTGATCGTGCGGGGGGAAGCGGGCATCGGTAAGACTCGCCTCGCCCGCCGATGGCTCGCGCGGGAGCCGGTCCGCGACGCCCGTCTGCTCCTCGGTGCCGCACACGAGGACGTGCTCACGCCGTTTCTTCCCCTGGCCGCCGCGCTGGACGCTCTGCCCGGTCTCGGTGACGTGTTCACCTGGAGGCCACGGACCGGGGATGGCGACCGCGCCGAGCTGAGCCTGTTCCTCACGGTCACCCGCGCGTTGATGGCGGCGGCGGCGCGGCGCCCGACCGTCCTGATGATCGATGACGTGCAGTGGGCGGATCAGTCCACGATGGAGCTGCTTTCCCATCTCGTAGCCAGCGCCACTCATGTCGCGTCGGCGCGCCTGCTGGTGCTGTTGATCGAGCGGATCGGCGGAGGCACCGAGCGGGTGCAGGCGGCACTGCGCAGGCTGGAGTCCGAGCCCATTCACCGCGGTATCACGTTGCCCGGTCTTGGCGAGCTCGAGCTGCACGAGCTGGTCACGCTGCGGTGCGGTGCCCCGCCAAGTCCACGGCTTCTGCACGCGCTGCATGAAGCGACGGCGGGCAATCCGCTGCTCGTCGAAATCGCGGTCGATCAGTTGGCCCAGCGGGGGGTGCTGGACGTCCGGGCGGGCAGGCTCGTGTCATCGGTCGCACCAGGCAACGTCCTCGTGCATCCTGAGGCGACCGATGCCTGGGACACCCGCCTCGCCAAGGTCGGCGAGCCGACGCGGCGCCTCCTCGAGCTGGCCTCGGTACTCGGCGACGGGGGGTCGGTCGCGGAGCTGCAGGCGATCGCCGGGCTGGATGACGTGACGACGGCGACGCTGCTGGCCGAGGCGGGAGACGCCGGCCTGCTCGACGACGACGGCGCGACGTACCGGTTCCACCACCCTCTTCTGCGGCGAGCCATGATCGCTGCGCTCGGCGGACGGCGGCGTGTCGGTATCGAGGTGGAGATCACCGCCCGCCTCGCCGACCTCTACCGTCACGACCTCGTCACACACGCCCTCGGTCTGGCCGAGCACGCGTACCGCGCCGAATGGCCCCCTACCAGCGGAGTGCTCGACGGGATCGTGCTGACGGCCGCCGACCAGGCGATCGCGGTCGGGGCCTGGGGTCTGGCAGGTGCTTGCTACGAGCGGGCGTTGGCCACCATCGGTCTCGACCATGGCGCAGGCGAGAGGGCCGTTGTCGAGCTACGGGCCGGGCAGGCGCTGCGGCGGAACTTCGACTACGCGGCGGCGTACCCCCACCTGCAGGCCGCAGCCGAGCTCGCCGAAGTCGCAGGCGATCACGAGACCTGGGGCGAGGCGCTGTTCTGGCTGACGGGCGCCGAGGTACTCGAACGGCTGTCCGACGTCCGGGTGGACGAAGCGATGGTCACCCGATTCGTCGGCGCAGCAGGCGACGAGCACGCCGACGCCCGCGCACTCGTTCTGGCCAACGTGGCCCAGTACCACTTCAGCCGCCACGACAGCGCCACCGCCGAGCCGATCATCGAGCAGGCCCGTGCCGCCGTCGAGTTGGCTGAGCGGGCAGGCAGCCGCCAGTTCGTGGCCACGGTCGACGGTCTCAATCGGCTCGGCGCACTCGACCTGACCGGCGCCGAGACGTGCTTCCGGCATGCGAAGAAGATCGGCGGCGATCATGAGGATCAGTGGCAGGCAGTGTGGACCGAAGGCTGCCCCTCGCTGGTCCACATCCTGGCTGGGCGACTCGCGGAGGCGGAGTCGAACGCGGCGGCTGCCGTTGAAGCGTCAGTGTCCACTCACCAGTGGATGCTGCACGGCCTGGCGTCGGCCTGCCTTGCCGCGACCGCATTCGGCCAAGGGCGTGTCGCGGACGCCGAGGATCAGGCCACGACGGCGCTCCGGAGCTACCGCCGCTCCGACTACTTCTGGGCCGCCTTCATCGGCTATCCGCACCTTGTGGCTGCGCGGGCGGCACGCGGTGCCGTCGATGCCGCACGTGAGGCGATGCGAGAGTGGTCCGTCGTGGGTGGGGTGGCCGCCAGCCGCACGGCGATGCTGGCCGAGCTGTTGTGCGGCGACCTCGATGCGGTCCGTGATCTCGCCGAGCGCTACCCGTTGGCCCCGCTGCCGCCGCGACCCGGGTTGTTCTCGTTGCTCCAGGCCGTCACCGCGGTCGAGGTCGGGGCGCGGCTCGGGGACATCGGGCTCGTCGAGATCGGCTACGAGCACCTCACCGGCGTCACCGAAGACGTCGCATTCGGGATCGAGTGGTGCGTGGGTCTGGCCAGGGTGACTGCGCTGGGCGCCACGACCCTAGGTCGGTTCGACGACGCCGCGCGATGGATCGAGCGAGCGCAAGTCGCCGCCACATCCGCCCGCTCGCCGTTGGAGGCCGCCCGAACGGCGATCGTCAAAGCCCGTCTGGGGAGACTCACCGGCGAACCAGAAGCGGCCAGGCTGACCTTGCTCGAGCCGGCGCACGCCTACCTGCGAGCCGCCGGACTGCCGCCTTTCGTCGCCGAGGTCGAGGAGCTGGCCCCTGAGCTGGCCCACGTAGGTCGGCGCGACCTGGTGATCCTCTGGACCGACCTGGTGTCGTCGACGGAGCTGATCGTGCGGATCGGCGACGCCCTCTACCTCCAGCTTCGGCGAGAACACGACCGGATCGTGCGCCAACGGCTGCACGCCTTCGGGGGCGTCGAGTTCACTCACGCAGGCGACGGAGTCGGAGCCCGGTTCGTCGATGTCGACCAGGCGCTGAAGTTCGCGGTCGGCCTGCAGGGCGATTTCGACGACGCCAACACCGAGCACCCGGACGTTCCGCTGCGGGTGCGGGTCGGGCTTGCCAAGGGCTCGGCCTTCGAGGAGGACGGCGCACTGATCGGCCAGACCGTCGTCCGGGCGGTGCGCATCTGCGCCGCGGCCGAGGCCGGCCAGGTGCTGGTCGGCGAGGAAATAGCCGCCACCGCCGATCTGTCCGGCAGCCGGTTCACGTCGATCGGCACCCGCGCGCTCAAGGGCTTCCCGGGAAGGACCGAGCTGTTCGAAGCGCGCCTGCCGGGGGCGCGGGACTACCTGCCTGCGTGACCCGTTGCAATCTGCGTATTTCTCCGGTGGCCTCCCGGCTCTTCTGTGTGGGGTGAGAAGAGGAGGCCGATCATGGCGCCCGCATATCGCATAGGCAAGGGGCCCGTTGTCGTGGTTCTGGAGCAGTTCATGGCGACGGGGGACGTCGATGCTTGGTATGATCAGTTGAAGGACGAGGCGACCTACGGCAACGTGGAGAATCAGACGTTGTTCGAGGATTTCCTCAAAGCCAGAAGCGTCGACTTCCACACCCATCTGGTACAGGACGTCTTCGGTCCCGGAAGGGACGCCGCCGAGCTGCCGCCCAGCCAGTTGGCGGCTGCCAGGGAGAAAGGCGCAGGCAGGCGGCTCGTGTACTGGCGAGGTCTGCGTCGCGCCCTGGAAATTGCGTACGGCTTCGGCGGCGAGGTCAGGGCGATCGAGGACCGTTGGACGGTCAACCTCTACTGGGGCTGTGGCCAGCCGTTCAACGCGGTCGGTCTGGGTACCGACGCGGTCAACAAGGTCGTCACGGTGATCGTGTACTCAGACCAGGTAGCGATGGGTGACGACGGGTCGACCGTGGCTGCGCGGGATCCGTCGACGATCATCGCACCGGACCCGACAGGAGACCTCTTCTTCGTCGACGACCGGGCGGGAGTCGGCACGGTCAGTGAGTGGCGGGCCACGAAATCTATCGGCTTCGCGACCTCGCCCGCCTCACCCTGACCCGAGACCGCCACACGCGCGGTTCAGGGTGGTGTCCTGGGGATGTATCAGGCGACTCGTGATCCGGCTCCTCAATAAGGACCTCGGCCTCTCCGGCAGATCGACGAGAAGGCGGTGGACATGCCATCGCGCGCGCAGCTGCGACTAGAGCAAACCCGCGCCGGTATCGCACGGCTGCGTACCGAAGTGGCCGGGTGGGCCGAGCGCCGACTCTCCACCGACACCAACGGCCAGTACCGGACTCAGCTGACGGCCATTCGCGACACCTTCGACCAAGCACTCGAACGAATCTGCCTGCTGGGTGAGGGTCCAGCTCCGGCCGCCACCGGTGACGCGTTCGAGCAGTGCCGCCGCATCGACCGCCAGGTCGTCATGGTCCGTCGACTGTGGCAGTGGAACGCGGAGAAGTTCGACCAGCGCGAACACCCGGTCTACGGGCGGGTGCTGGCCGCGGCCGACGAGGTGATCTGGGCCGTCCACGCGCAGGTCTACCGCAACGCGGAGATCGCCCCGATCCCCCCGGCGCCCGTGCCCTACATCGACAACGTCGCGGCGCCCGAGGCGATCCTGCGTGACGCTCCGCCGCCGGACCTGCGCCCGGATGTGTTCGACGACCAGCTCAAGCTGATGCTGGCCCGCCTCCCGGTCCCGATCGTGGCCCTGCCTGAGTCCGCGTGCGTCGAGCCGTGGCTGCTCGTCCTGCTCGGCCACGAGGTGGGCCATCACCTGCAGTACGACCTGCGGCCTCGGTTCGGGCTCGTCACATCGGTGGGGGCGACCCTGGCCCAGGTGACGGGATCCGCCCGCTGGCGCCGGTGGAGCCGCGAGCTGTTCGCCGATCTCGTCGGGCTCGTCACGATGGGCCCGGCCTCGGTCGCGGCGCTGGTGCCCTACGAGCTCGGCTCGGACGGGTGGCTCGTGAGCGACGAGCGGGAGAGCTACCCGCCGCCGGCGTTGCGCATCGCCGTGCTCGCGGCCATGGCCTCGCAGCTCGGTCTCGACTGCCGGCGCGAGCTCGCCGACTGCGATCCTGACGGCTGGCTCGCCGCCCGGGACGACGATCCCGACGCCGACCGTCGCGCGCAGGCGCGTGCCGATGTCATGCACGTGCCGGCGGTGGCCACCGCGCTCGTGGACGCCGTCGTCACCGACGGCGAGACTCTTGCGGACCTCGCCGAGTTCCACCGTGACGTCTTCGGTCCGGGTGGCCGGGTGGCGGTGCGGGCCGAGCAACTGCAGGCCGACGGCGGTAAGGCCGAACAGGGCGTGGCCGTCGTCCGCGAGCTGGCCAGTGCCGGCATGGTCGCCTGGCAGGAGGCCGCCGCGAGCGGTGGCTCGCAGCGCGACAGGGCGCTGGCAGGGCTGGCCGTGACGCTGGTCGACCGCCTGGTCGGCAGTCGGGAACCGGGCACGCGAGCGGCCTCGTCGGGGTCCGCCGACGTCGACGAGGATCTGGTCGCCCAGCTCTCGCGGGTGGATCTCTGATGGCGAGCGAGATGAAGACGCTCCGGATCACGGTGGCGGCCGCACCGACGTCGGGCGGATGGTCGTTCCGGTTCACCTCGCCCGCGGACGACGGCTGGTCGTCGTCGAGCAGCGCGACGACCTTCGAGGCCAGGCCGTGGTTGCCCCGTTCCGTCCGACCGTGTACCGGGATCTGCAGCCACGACTGGTGCGTCGAGGCCGACCACACCCGCGTCGAGTCCGCCCTGACCGCGCTGCGCAGGCGGGCGGGCGACGGCGGTGTCGGCGTCGGCGTCGGGCGGTGGCTCTACGAGGTCCTCATCGCTCCGGTCCGCGTCGAGCTCGACGAGCTCGCGCACCGGTCCGACGCCGACATCGTCGAGCTGGCGCTCACCTGGCCCTACCCCCGGCCGGACGACTGCCCGGAGACGCGCCGGATGTGGACCGCGCTCTCCTCGTTGCCCTGGGAGCTGATGCGCGACGAGAACGGGCCGCTGGCGGTGTCCGGCGCCGACGGCAGGCTGGCCGTCGCTGTCACCCGGGTGGTCCAGGGGACGCCGTGGACCATGACCGAGCTGCCTGCTCCGCCGCGGATCCTGTTCGTCATCGGCGCGGCCATGACCGACGACAGCGTCCGCGCCGGAGCCGAGGTGTTCGGCCTGTTGCGCGAGGTCGAGGCGTCCGGCAGGCGGGTGCACCATCGCGTGCTGGAGCGCGCCACGCCGACCGAGCTCCGGCGCGCGGCCGAATCGTTCCGCCCCGACGTCGTCCACCTGATCTGTCACGGCGGGACCGACGCCGACGGGCGGGGGTTCCTCCGCCTGACTTCCACGGCCGTGGCGGCGGGCTACGAGGACTGGACCGGTGAGCAGCTGCTCGAACAGCTGAAGGTCAAGGGCAGGCTGCCCCCGGTGATCGTGCTCAGCGCCTGCGAATCGGCGGGCGATCTGCCGGGTGGGCGCCGGGCCATCACGCTCGGCGGGCCCCAGCTGGCCGCTCCGCTCGCGGTCGAGCTGGTGCGGGCGGGCGTACCCGTCGTCGTCGCCATGGCCGGGACCATCGCCGACCGCGCATGCCGGGTGTTCACCCGACACTTCGGCCGGGCAGTGGCCGACGGGCACTCGTTCGTCGAGGCGACCGCGCTCGCGCGCCGGATGGCGTTCGCCGAGCTCCCGGCCGCGACCTCGATCGACTGGGGCCTGCCGGCGGTGTTTCTCGCCGAGGCCGTCGACTCGGAGTACGTCATGGTCGGCGACGATCACGCGGACGCGTCGATGCGGGAGTGGTCCAGGACGTTGGACCTCCAGCCGCTGCCCCTGTTCTGCGCCCGCGAGCGCATCCTCGGGGCGTTCTGGTCCCTGCTGACCGCCCTCCTCGACGCCGAGGACCGGCGACCGGATCCGAAGAGCGCCCTGGTGCTGAGCACTCCCAACGACCACACCTCGATCGGGAAGACGCGCGCGCTGGAGGAGATCTCCCGGCTGGCGCTGAGCAACGGTTGCCTGCCGGTGCTGATCAGACCCGGCCCGGACGGCTCGCCGAAGGACGTGCGCGAGCTCGCGCAGGAGCTCGCCGACGCGTTGGACGATCTGGTCGAGAACGATCTGGTGCCCGATGCCGAGCCCACCGAGCTGCGCTGGTTGACCCAGGCTCTCGACACCGCACCGGTCGACCTCGAGGAGCACCGCAGCGTGGCCGACGAGCTGCGCCGCAGTCCGTGGCGCGGACTGCGGGAAGCGCTGTCACAGGATGCGGCGACGACGCTCGATGCGGCCCGCACGGCCCATCCCACGCTGATGGGCGCGGACGCACGCCTGGTCGTACTGCTGGACAACCTCGGTCAGACCAGCCTGCCGCTGCTGTCCACGATGTTCGGCCCGGGTGGTATCGACGTCTACGGGATGGGCCGCAAGGGCCAACCGATTCCGCTGGTCGCCGTCATCCTGGGGACCGGGGACGACATCCGCCGCCAGATCGGGGACCGGGTCGGCAAGACCGCTCGATGGATCGACGTCTATCCCCTCCGACCCTTCTCCTCGGACGGGGAGGAGGACCTGTTGGCGTACGAGAGCATCTTGCTGTACCCGTTCCGCGGCGCGGACGGGAGTCGGGCGAGCAAGCCGTGGGTCTTCAACCGCACGCTGGGTCCGGAGCAATGGGCCGCGTGGACCGGTTTCCTGCGCGGGAAGCTCGAGGGACTGCCCGGGAAGTTCGGGGAGGGTCAGCTGTTCGAGCTCGTCCTGGAGGTGCTGGACACCGCCAAGTTCATCAATCCCGTCGTCGACGAGAAGCTGGCTGTGCCATGGCGCTGACCGACGAGATCAACGCCAAGCTCGCCGCCCACCGCGACGTCGCGCTCACCGAGCTGGAGGAGCGCTGGCCGGGGGCCGTGGCCTGGTTGGTCGTCGCCCCCGTGTGGACCGAGGAGCTGGCGCAGCTCGCCGGCTTCCCGGCCCCGGACCTGCGCGCGTTCCTCCGCACCTGTGAGGCCCGCCAGTGGTGCGTCCGGCGCCGCGTGCCGCACGGCCTGAGCGCACGCGAGGCCGCCGAGCTGCTCACCTCGGTGGCCGTTCGGCTCCGGGAGAACGCACCTGGTCACGAGGCGGTCGGTCGGCTGGTGGAGGCGGCGCAGGAGGCCATCGAGGCGTTGCCGACGCCTGCCCGGCGGTCCCGGCTCACCCATCGCCTGGCCGGGACGACCGGCGGCCCGACCGCGGACCTCCGGCCACCGTCGGAGCTCGCCGCCGCGGTCACCGTCGCGATGGAAGCCGAGGACACCGCAACGGCAGCCCGGCTGCTCGCCGACGCCGCTCCCTCGTTGGCGCCCGACGAGGTGCGCGACGACGTTCGGGCGCTCCTGTCCCGGCTGGCGGATTCCCAGGAGTCCCCGGTGGCCGCCCCGTACCTGGCGAGGGCGGCCGTCGCCGCGGGTGACTTCCGGCTCGGGCTCCGGGTGTCCGAGCAGACCGTCGACGGCCGACTCGGGTTGTGCTCGCTCGCGGAGGTGGCTCGCGGCCTGGCCGGGGCGCAGCGCACGGGTGAGGCGCGCGCCCTCGTCGCGCGGATCGTGGACTCGTTGGGGGTAGGCGCGCAGGTCGACCTCGCGTGTACCGCGGACGTCGCCGAGCGGCTCGCCACGTTGGGGACCGTGGCCGAACCGGTGTTCGGGCGCGCCACCGACTTCCCGGCCGACGAGCTCCGCGCCCACCACATGGAGCCGCTGGTGCGTCTCGTCGCGGCCGCCCGGGCGGCGCGCCTGCCTGCGGCCGAGCGGACCCTGGCCCAGGACGCGGTCCGGGTGGCCCGCGACCAGGCCGACCCGGGTGCCCGCGCCACCGCCCTGGTCCTGGCGCTCTCGGCCGGGATCGGTGACGCGTTCCCGACGCTGGCCCAGGAGGCGTGGTTGGCGACGCGGGAGATGTCCGGTCGTGCCCAGCGGGCCCGCGTGTTGGCCGCGCTACTCCCCGACCTGGTGGCCCGGGACGAGGCCGGAAGCGCCGTGCAGGAGATCGTCGAGCTGTGCCGGCCCACCGCTCAGCGCGACACGTTCTGGACCCCCGACGGCACCCGGGGCGAGATGCTGGAGGCGCTCGAGGCGCGGTGGGGTGCCGAGCGCCTGCGCCGGGTCACCGCGCAGGTCGGCGGCGCCATCGCCACGGCTCCGGTCCGCCGCTCGGTCCCGGAGGCGGCCCTGCGGTGGGCGAGACTCGCCGCCCTGGTCGGTGACGACGTGACCGGCAAGAAGGCCGCGACCCTGCTGCTGGATATGGTGGCCCACAAGCTCGACGCGGGGGCGACCGGTGCGGCCGGTGGCTGGATTCTCGCCGGCCGCAGGCTGCTGCCGGTCGTCCGGGGCTCGTTCGAGGCGAGCCTGCTGCTGGCCGAGCGCAAGGTGGAGCTCGTCAACCGCCGTGAGCACGACCGGCGGCTGCTGAGCGCCTTCCTGCCCCGCGCCGACCAGCTGGCCTCGTTCGACGCGCTGATCGGCGGCGACGGCGAACAGTGGGCGCTGCACTACCTGGGCCACGGTGGCGTCGGCAAGACCATGCTGATGCGGCACCTGTGCACCCGCGTCGCCCTCGACCGCGGATGGGCGCATGCCCGGGTGGACTTCGACCACCTCAACCCCGAGTTCCCCTGGCGTAGGCCCGGCCAGCTGCTGCTCGAACTGCTCGGGGAGCTCGAGGCGTACGCGACGCCGGAGTCGCAGCGCCACTACAAGACGGCGGTCGAGCACCTGCGCAGGCTGCGCTGGTCGCCTGATCCCACCAGGAGGCCCAACCTGTCGCGCGCGGTGGCGAAGTTCTGCCACTACGTCGAGAGCCTGCAGCGCCCCGTCCTGATCGTTCTCGACACCTGCGAGGAGCTCGCGAAGTTCCAGCCCGTCGACGCCGCGCTGCCCCAGCTCGAAGCGGCGTTCACCATGCTGGAAGAGCTGCACGCGCAGCTGCCGACGATCCGCGTGGTGTTCAGTGGACGCCGACCGCTGGCCTTGACCGGGGCCGGAGGGTGGCGGGTCGACGGCGAACGCGCGTCGGCACACCTGCCGGCGCGCAAGGACTACCTGGGCGTGCACGTCATCCGGGGCTTCACTCGGGCCGAGGCCGACGAGTACCTCACCACGATCGAGAAGCTGCGGCTGGAGCCCGAGGTCCTGGACAAGGTGCTCGAGCTCAGCACCGAGCCCTACCTCACCCCGTACCTGCGCGACGGCACCCATGACGGACCGTCCTACAGCCCGTTCGACCTCGCGCTGCACGCGGGCCTGATGCGCGACCAGCCCGATCTGGCCTGGCAGGACCATGCGGCCACCACCTACGTCGCCAACCGACTGATCGAGCGGCTGGGCGTCGCCGCCCCGCTGCTGCCCGCCGCCGTGGCGATGGGGACGTTCGACCACGACATGCTGGCCGCCGCGGCGGCCCCGCTCGGCATCCCGCTCGACGAGGCATGGCCGCAGTTCATGGGGACCGACTGGATGCAGTCCCGGCTCGATCCGGCGCTGCCGACGACCACCACGTTCCTGCAGATCGATCCCGGTGTGCTGCCCCGGTTGCAGGCCTATTACGAGGACGGGCAGGCGACGCCGCCGTACCGTCGCGGCCGCCCGGAGCTCGCCGACCGGCTGGCCGCGCTGGTCCGCGGGCGACGACCGAGCGCGCTGGCGGTGGCCCACGTGGAGGGCGCGTTGCGGTGCCTCGACGGGGACCGTGCGGCCGCGTTGTGCGACGAGCTGGCCCTGCGGGTGGCCGAGGACGGCGCCTGGATGTGGGCGTTCACGGTGTTCGGCCGGTTGCTGGACGCGGAGGGTGTGCTGGCGGCACCCGACCACCCGGCCAGGGCGGCCGCGTCGGCGCTGTACGCGACGGCGGCCATGCACGTCGACCCGGGGCACGGCCGGAGCGCGACCTGGCGCGAGCTGCTTGTCGTGTCAGCCGGCCATCGGGCGTCCGCCGTCGGCGAGTGGCTGCTGGCGCGGGCCGCGGTGCTCGGCCAACCCGACACGGTCGCCCCGCTGGTCAAGGCGGTCGCCGTGGCGGCGGCGCTGTTCGGCGCCCCGCACCGTGACGACCGGGCGCGGGGGAGCTGGTTGTTGGGGACCGTCTTCGCGGGCGCCGAGCGGTTGATGGACCGGCTGGAGGAGGAGGCCCGGGACGCGGCCGAGCTGCGACCGCTCCGGGCCGTGTTGCGCGACCTCGCGGACACCTGCCGATCAGATGATCACCTGCATCTGATCGCCGGGTTGCTGGCCCGGATCAGCCTGCTGTCCGACGATGCCGACGAGGCCAGGGGGTGGATGGCCGACGCCCTGCGGCAGCTGGACGAGGGCGCGAGCGCGTCGCCGTATCTAGCCGCCGACCGGCCGACCACGGTGGGCTGGCGGTCGCGGGTGCGGCTGCGGGCCGTCGTGACCGGGCTGGCGGAGCCCCGCAGCCACTGGCTGTCCGATGCGGTGGAGGACGGCGTGTCCCACATCGACTCGGGACGGCTGGCGTCCGCCCTGCTCACCCGTCGCCTCGACTGCGAACCGGTGCCGCGGGACGTGCTCCTGACGGTCGAGCGGGCGGTCGGGTCCAGCAGGCCACCCGTCGCCGTGGTGCCGGTCCACCGGGCCGTCCCTCCGCTGCGCGTGTCGCTGGCGCGGGCCTGGCTGGCGCTCGGCGAGCCGTACCGTGCCCGCACCGCGCTCGGTCCGCCGGGGGAGTTCGCCGACAGCCCACGGGAGCAGGCCGAACTCGACGAGGCCCGGGTGGACATCGCCCGCCGGATGCGCCTCGTCGACAGCGACCGGCACCTGCGCAAGTCGATGGGCCGGGCGGCGAGCGGCCGAGCGCGTGCCGCCGAGGCGGACGCCCTGCTCGACGTCGCCGTGGCACTGAAGCCCAAGCTGAGCGATCCGGAGTCGCTGCACCTCTGGTGGCGGACGTCGACGGGTCCGCCGGCACCGGACCGCGCCCGCGAGGCCGTGCGCGCCGGTCTTCCGGTGCGCGGCGCCGAACCGGTCGCCGTCGCGCTCGCACTCGACGCGATCGAGTCCGACCTCCTCGACGGCGCCGAGCCCCGCCTGCGTGGCGCGCCCGATCTGGCCGAGCGGATCCCGCGACTGGTGGATGCAGGCGACGAGATCGACGCCAGGGCTGCCTTACGATGGCTGGCCCTCGGCCTGCCCACGCCGCTCCCTGACCTGCCCCCGTCCGGCGCGCTCGGGCGGCGGCGGCTGGCCGAGCTGGCCCTGGAGGAGGGTGAGCTGCTCGCGCTGCGGCTGCCACGGGCCGCGCGGCCGCTGCTGGCCGCGGCCGCCCGCTGGTTCCGGGCCTCCGGCGACCCGGTGGGCGCCTTCATCGCCACGCTCACCGAGCAGCTGGCCGCCGCCCGCGGGTCGGAGCCGGTCCGGCTGATCGAACTGGAGCGGGCGTACAAGGACCTGCGCCCGGTCCGCGACGACCTGCCCTCTTGGGCCCGCCTGGTCGACGGCGCCTCCTCGTCCGGTGAACCGCCGGCTCCACCGGGGTGGGAAGGCTGGATGGTGCGGCTGCGCCAGCTGCTGGCCGGGCCGGACCGGAGCCGGCGGCAACGCCCGCCGCCGGTGCCCTTGCCGCCGGAGCTGCGTCCCGCGGCCCCGCAGGCCGAGACGTCGCCGATGTCGCAGCTGGCCGTGGACGCCGGCACGATGCTGCGCGGCGTCGGGAAGTCCGCGACGCCGCCCGGCCGGCGGAGATCGGCGGTCCGGCGGGTGCTGATCGGCGCCCTGCACTGGGCCGTGACCCTGGCCGTCCTCGGTGGCGTCGCGGTGGTCGTGTGGGGTCTGTACCTGCTGGTCGACCAGCTCGTCGGCGGCGTACTCCAGCTGATCGCAGACAGCCGCCCGTCGGCCATCCAGGATGGAGGCGAAGGCCGCTGGGCCGTCAACGACGGCGGCGGCACATCCGTGCTCCGGTTCGTGGCGTCGGTCGCGGTGCTGGTGGCGTTGGTCGTCGCCGCCGTGAAGGTCGGCACCAGCGGCCCGCGACGGAGCCGGGCGTCGATCCGGGTCGGCGACGTCGACGCCGCGCCCATCCCCGTCACGGCGACCGGGACCCGGGTCCGGTGGTGGCCGCTACCGGTTTCCGCCCGGTCGGGCGAGGGCGTGGTGACCCTGTTCGACGGGCCGGACCCGCCCCTGCTCCCGCCCGACGTGGTGCGGGTGGTCGCGGCGACCGCCCATCCGCGTCACCCCGTGCCGGTCGCCTGGCACGTGCCGTCGGACCTGGCCTCGGCGAGCTGGGAGCGGGCCCTCGCCGAGCGCTTGGCCGAGGACGTCGAGGTGCACTGCTGGCGGGCCTACGAGCCGTTGCCGCTGGCCGAGCTGAGCAGCGCGGCGGTGATCCCGAACATCGCCGACCGGGGGCAGGTGCGGATCGCCGCGCCGTCTCAATGGTCCAGGCTGGTGAGGTCCGCGTGCCCGGCCGGGACGACCGCGATCGCGTCGCTCGGCGCCCTCGCGAAGGGCGACCTGGCCGTGCTGATGGCGACACCGATCATCACGACCGAGCCGGTGCTCGTCGTGGGCGGCGACGACGAGCAGCGCACCCTGCAGCCCGACGAACTCGAGGCGCGAGATGTGCTCGTCATCGTCTGCGGTGAGCCCGCCGCCGGTGAGCCGGATGCCGCGGCGGATCAGCTGGCCGTCCAGGACCTGCGCCGGTGCGCGGACGGCCTGATGGACGCGGGCGCGGAGGCGGTCGTCCTGCTGCCGAGCATGCCTGAGGACCTGCTGGTGACGGCGCTCCGATCGTTCGACGCCCGGCTGTCCCGCGGACGGACGCTGCTGACGACAGCGGGCACCGTCCGGGCCGCCCTGCGGGAACGCGGCCTGTGCCGTACCGCGAACGAGCTGACCGTCATGCTCCGAGGGTTGTGAGGACCGCATGGGACTATGGGACAAGATCAAGCGAACCGGCCACCGCGCGGCGGGGGCCGACCCGCTCGAAGAGATCGAGATGCCGGAGTCGGTCGCCCTCGTGCCCGACGAGCACTACTTCCGGGTGTTCCTGGCCCAGATGCACCTGGCCGACGCGTCGACGTTCCTCAGCCAGTGGTTGCCGGGCGCGCACGTCGGCGTCACCTACACCCGGCAGGGCGCCGCGGCCGTCGAGTACAGCAAGGTGCTCCGGCCCGATCCCGAGCGGATGGCGGCGGGCGCCCGGCTCAACTTCCCGGTGACCGACCTGGTGCCGTACCGGGGTGGTGTCGTCGAGATCGACGCGGCGCTCTTCGGGCTGCAGACCGGGAGCAGGCTCGATCTCGTCGTGGATGTGCTGCAGGCGGTGTCCGGGCTGCCGCTGCCCGCCGTCGGGCCGGCCCTGGACATCGCCGGCCAGGTCACCAAGGCCGCGAAGAGCCTCGTACAGGGAGGCGACGGGGTCGTGCACCTCAACGTCCACCAGTCCTACGTCTCGGCCACCGGGAGCAACGACGGCAACGTCCTTCGACCGTTGTACGTCGCCGGCATGCTGGCCGGCTCGGCCGCGATCCCCCCGGCGTCCTTGCGTGTGGTCAACGATCGGCTGCACGTTGTCGACGCCGACGGGCGGCCGCAGCCGCTCGTCGACCGCGACTTCCTGCTGCTCAAGATCGAGGGACGATCCGACCGGGACGACTTCTGGCTGCCCGAGCTCGACCTGTTGCTCTCAAGGTCGATCACCGCGCTGCGGCACGGAGACACGCCGCGAGCCGAGGCCTACCGGCAGGATGCCGTCGCCGCCGTCTTCGACTCGCCCGCACTCACCTGGGTCGACCGCGAGCGCGTGATCGCCGCCGTACGTACGCGGTTCGCACTCGTTGCGGAGGCGGGTCTCGGGGCCACCGCGGAGCGCGATCCGCAGTCGGTCGGGGAGCTGGTGGACCGGTACGGGCCGAGCATCGACTGGGTGCTCGCCGAAGGGCCGTCCGTGCGGGAACACGCTCTGCGGCCATAACTCTCTCGCCGACGCAGGTATCCACCCGCTCATCTACAAGATCGTCGACAACGAGATCCGCATCGCTGCCTCCCGCTACCACTACGGTCACTGACGTGATGAGCGTGCACGCTGCAGGCTTGGGGATTCACGTCGTTCGCAGTTCGTCCTCCTCGTCGCGCTCCATCATCAGCCGGAGAGACTGCCCGTAGGCGTCCCGGAACACCTCCCGGTCTTCCACGAAGTAAGTGAAGAACCCGCGCTGGTTAGAGATCTCGACCGGTATCAGCTCCACGTTCTCGTACTTCTTCTCGCGGACCCTGTCGAGGCGCGATTCGCTCTCCATCTCGGCGACCTGCCCACTGTCGCGTTGCTCCTTGGGCTTCGAATCCAGCCTGCCCGCGCTCTTCAGGTCGTTGATGGTCTCGATGAGCCGGTACTGCTCGCGGTAGGAGGCCTCCATCCAGAACTCGGTCTGCATGTCGGCTACCTCGAACAGGTTCTGGGGCAGCCGCCCGAGCCAGCGATCATTGATCGGCTTGACGGCGTAGATCCGCTCCGCTCCGGTGAGCTCGTTGAGGATGATCGACCGGGCGTAGGCCCCGTCCACGTAACGGTCCGGACCAAGGTGGGTCGCCGGGAAGCCGTAGTAGAACAACCAGAGCGCGTTCCGGACACCGTCGGACGTGATCCGGTGGTAGACGGTTCGCCCGTGCGCCCGGCCGTACTGGGCATCTCCGTCGTGGTGCCTCCTGATCAGGTCCATGCCCATGGCGTTGACGTAGAGCTGTTCCAGCCCCGTCTGTGGATCGAAGCTGTTGAAGGCTACTCCAACTCCGTGTTCGGTGCTGTTGAGGACCTCGGCGGCCTTATCGAAGAATGTATCTGGCCGCTTCGGCACGAAGGCCCGGGCCGGCAGCCAGAGGTCGGCGAACTCATCATAGGTAGTTGGGACCGCACCGTAGTACGGGCTGCTGCGGTCGAAGAAGCCGATCGCCCGCTGCGTCATGTGAGCCGCGAACGCCTCGGCCCACGGGCCGAACACGTTGGGCACACCAGTGAACAAGGTGACCAGAATCGATCGCCAAGGGTCGGTATAGGCATTGCGGGGAAGCCAGGTCGCCCGCTCGAGCGCGGCGATGGCGCCTTCGGTCTCCTCCCGGACGTCCTTCCCCTCCAGGTACGTGAGGACCGATGCGATCGTTCCCGATGTGCAGCTGATGAACTCGAGCTCGGGGAGTATCCCCCGATTCATCCGTCGCCGGGCTCTCTCGTCGTTGAGGGCCGCGAACCGCACAAGAGCATCCGACGTGAACGACTCCTGGCGCAGCCGCTGCAGTTCCTGAGCGGCGGCGAGGAAGCCGGCACCATGAGCATTGTTGCCGCCGAGACCGGCAAGTGCAATAGCTGTCAGCATCGTCCGTCTCCCCTCGAGCACACGTGCTGCGACTCGCTGTCGGTTGTCGGCGAGGTGCTTCTCCCGCACCGGCAGCCGCAGCAGTCGTACGTACGAATTTAGACGTTACGACGAGCAGCTCACATAGGGGCGAAGGGCACGAATCAATCGGAGAAAACGCCACACACGTCAGGCGATCTGGTGGAAGATCAGATACGGCGGCGTGGGCCATGCTGTGGAACCCCACAGGCTTCGGGCCCCGGTCGGATCACCGGCTCCAGCAGGCCCCGGTCCGCCAGCCACGCGGCCACCCGGAGACCCCGGCCACCGGTGGCCACGTCCCACACGCGGGCGGCGCCGGCCAGGTCCGAAGCGGCCGGGAGGACGTCGAGCAGCGCTGCGAGCGGGGCACGACCCAGGAACGCGACCGGCCGGTCGAGTGCCGGATGGGAGAGTGCGCGATACATCCGGACCTGGTCGTCCACCAGGCACGGCTGCGGGGTCACCGCGGCGGCGGGGTCGAGCCGGACGGGATGCGCGAGCAGGGTGCGCAGCCGGGCGGGGTCGGGCGGCGCCGGGGCCGCGGCGGCGGGTGCCCGCGCGGCCCGGTGCCGCCAGAAGGCGTGCGCAGCGTAGGCGTCGTGCTCGGCGTAGAGCGCCGCCGCGGTCGCGGCGTGCCGGGCAGAGGTGTGGGCGAGCAGGTCGGTGTAGTAGCGGCGAGCCGCGGCCCGGTCGCCGTCGGGTACCAGCAGGGTGTGCACCACCGCCGCCGCGGCCGCGGCGGTCTGCATCGCCACCTGGACGCCGCAGGCTGACAGCGGGTCGAGGGCGAGGGCCGCGTCGCCGACCCGCACCAGGTCGTCGGCGACCGGGTCGTCGACGACGTAGCCGGTGGCGTCGCACACCCGGACCGGCCCCGGCCGGGCGCCGCGGAGCAGCTCGGCGAACAGGGGAGAGGCGTCGACCAGCTTCCGGTACCGACGATCGCGGTCGACCAGCGCATCCAGGTCGACGAAGGCCATCGCCCGGAACGTGCCGTCCGGCCGGTGCGCCCCCCACAGCCACCCCTGCTCCAGCACGTCGACGCACGACTGCGGCTCGGCGGCGGACACCTGCGTCCACGTGGCGTGCAGGGCCATCGTCCGTGAACCGGTCGCCCGTCGCCGCCCGCCGGTGAGCCGGCGACGGCCGGTCGCATCGGCGATCAGGCGGGCGTGGATGGGACCGCCCGGCAGCGGCACCACCCAGCCGCCGGGCACCTGCCGCGGCCGCCCGGCGCGGGCCGTGGGCAGCATGCGGGCTCCGGCGGCGCGGGCCGCGGATCTCAGGATCGCGTCGAAGCGGGGACGGTCGACGGTGAGCCCGTCCCGCCCCGGCGTGGTGTGCCCGCGGTCGCCGCTGCGCCAGCGGACCCGTGCGCGGGGTGCGCGGACGAACCTTGCGGCGTCGACGGCGGCGGCCACACCGAGATCATCGAGCAGTGGCAGCACGCCCGGCGAGAGCGACTCCCCGACCTCCGCCGTCGCGACCGCATCCCGGTCGACCACCGCGACATCGTGCCCGAGCCGGGCCAGCCGGGCCGCCAGCGTCGCCCCGGCCGGGCCCGCGCCGAGCACGCAGACCTCGACCCCGCTTCCGGTGGTCACCCGGGGCCGTCGGCGGCGAACCAGCCGGGCCGGTCGCGGCCCAGCCGCGCGTACGCGCCGAGCGCCCAGTGCAGCCACCCGCGGATGTAGTCGCAGGCCGGGCGGCCGCGGGCGATGACCTCGTGGTGGCAGCCGCCGCCGCAGAGGTAGCGGGCCCAGCAGCCGCGGCACGGCTCCTGGCGGTGGACGTGGCGCTCCTCCAGCCACAGCGCCTGCCCGGCGCGGTCGACGCCGCGGGTCACGTCGCCCAGCGCGCCCGCCTCGTCGCCGACGAACCGGTGACACGCCGCGAGCGCCCCGTCGGCCGCGACGCCCAGGTATCCGGCGCCCGCCCCGCACGGGTACGGGCGGTGCGTGCCGCGGTGGATCTCACGCAGCGCGGTGACGGCGTTGGCGAAGGGGTACCGCTCGCCCGCGACGACGCGCCGCTCGAACTCCTCGCCGCACTCCACCATCGCGGCGAGCATCGCGGCCAGCTCCGGGCCGCCCAGCTCGCCGCCACCGCGCGGCGACCGCAGCAGCGGGGAGAACCCGACGCTGTGGAAGCCGAGCCCGACGAACTCCTCGAGCGTGGTGCGCAGGTCCAGGTTGTCCGGGGTGACGGTGACGCGGGCGGAGACCTGCATCCGGCGCTGGCGGGCGAGCAGCGGGGTGACGCGGGCGAGCACCCGGTCGTAGCTGCCGCGCCCGCTGCGCAGGGGACGAAGCAGGTCGTGCGCGGCGCGCGGCCCGTCGAGGCTGACGGTGATGGCGAAGCCGTACTCCTCGAAGAAGTCGCCGTCGTCCGGGGTCAGCAGGGTGCCGTTGGTGGTGATCGAGAAGGTGGCGGTGACGCCTCGCTGTGCGGCCAGTTCCCGCGCCCGCTGCGCCGCGGCACGCACCACGGCGCGGTTCATCATCGGCTCGCCGCCGAGGAAGCTCAGATTGACCCGCTCGCCCGGCGCGACGTCGGCGAGCAGCAGGTCGACCGAGGCGAGCGCGGTGGCGAGCGCCATGCTCGTGTCCGGGCCGCCGAACCCGCCGCCGTCGGCGTAGCAGTAGGTGCAACCCAGGTTGCACTTCTGCGCCACCGCGAGCGAGAGCGCCCGCACGGGAGGCTGTGCCGGCGCGGTGTCGTCGACGTAGGGCGTGCCCGCCACGCCGAGCTCGTGCAGCAGGGCCCGCAGCGCGGCGCCGTCGTGGCGCCGCAGCCGGTCGAGCTCGCGGAAGGTGGCGGCGTCGATGTCGTAGAGCCGGCTCCCGTCGGGCAGGAACACGTGCAGCCCGGCCCCGCTGTCGAGCAGGTGCACGTCCGGGTGCAGCGGGGCGGGCGTGTCCAGCAGCGCGGTCGGCTCAGTCATGGTCGCGGCCGCCGACGATGAACCGCAGCAGGCCCTGCCAGTTGCGGAAGAGGTCCTCGTAGCTGATCAGGTTCGCGGGCGGGACGTTGTAGGTCAGGGGAGTGCGGTCGCGGGCGAGCCAGTTGTTGCCGACGCTGGTGCCGGTCGCCGTGGTCTCGACATTGACGTAGTCGGGGCGGCTGGCGGCCCAGTAGTAGCAGCCGCACTCCCGATAGTCGTTCTGCCAGGGTGAGCACAGGCTCTGGGTGAGCTCGCCGGGCGCGGCGAGCGCCTCGTCGACCAGCGGAATCCGGTCGCCGGTGGTGTCGCTGCGCGCGAAGACCGGATTGACCTGCAGGTCGACGGTCTCCACGGTGCTGGTCTCGGTGTCGAAGAACTGGCACTCGACCGCCTCGCCCGCGACGACCTCGGCCAGCGCGTTCGACCATTCCAGGAACACCTGGCTCAGCGACGCGTCTTCCTCGGTGGTGTTGGGCCCGTGCACCTCGGCGAGCACGGGCGCCGCGCCGACCTGGACGAGGAACCGGCCGGCGAGCCGCTCCAGCGGCGGGTCGGCCCGGGTGACGAACCCGTTCGCCTCGTGCAGCTCGACGCCGGTGAACAGGCGTCGCCAGAGGTTGCGGAAGTCGAACTCGAGGCCGGGGAAGCAGTTCGAGATCGCCGACTCGGGGAGGGTGCTGGGCGGGTTTCCCGCGGCCCGGTGGTGCAGCTGAGCGGTGACGTTGCGCGGCTCGATGGTCACGGCTGCTCCTCCTGGGGGTCGGGGAAGACCGGTCCACGCACCAACGCACGGATGAGGTCGACCTGGCGGCGGGTCAGAGCCAGGTGCTGGCCGTCGGCCCCGCGCATGAGCGCGGGCATCCGGCGGCGGCCCCGGTCGGTCAGGTCGCCGACCTCGTCGAAGGGCCGCAGCACGTCAGCGAACCAGGGTGCGCCTCCGCCGCGCAGCGCGGCGAGCAGGCTCTGGTGCAGGTTCTCCAGGGCGACGGTGTCGACCAGCGACCGGGCCATGATCGGATCCGGGCGGCGGCCGTTCTCGTTCGCGTCGTGGCCGGCCATCCCGCCCCGGTTCATGACGTCGGTGTTCATCAGCCGGACGGTCTCGAACGCGCGGCGGACGATCTCCTCGACCTGCTCGACCGTGGCCGTCCCGGGGGCGACCGTCGGGCCGAACAGGGCCTGCTCCAGCTCGTCGGCCACGGTACGGATCGGGACGACGTCCGGCGCGTAGGTCGGCGGACCGGACGCCACCCGGGAGTACGCGGTGAGCGTGCGCCCGCCGACGGCTACCGATACCCGCACCAGGCCGTCGCAGGAGTCGTCCAGGTAGCCACGGCTGCGGCGACCGGCGTCCTGGGCAAAGATGCCGCCCGGCACCGTGATCGTCCAGGCCGAGGGATCCTGGTAACCCAGCCAGGTGCCGCGGCTCGCGTCGTACACCACGGCGACGACGTTCGGGTCGACCGGGCCGCCCATTGCCGGGTCCGTGGCGCTCGACCCGTAGACGCGGCCCGGGGCCGGGGTCAACCGCAACCGGATCTCCGGGCGGGCGTCGTCGGGCCGGACGTAACGGACGTGCCCGAAGAGAATCGAGCGGCCCGGCCAGAAGTTGGGGCAGCCGCCGGTGAGGAGGCGCGGGTCGTGGTCGGAGAACTCGCCCGTGTCGGCGGACACCCGGTCCGCGTCGATGCCGGTGCGCCGGGCGACCTTGTGGTTGGCGACCTGCGCCCGCCATGCCACGTCGGCGGGGTCCGCCCCCTCGGCCGCGAGCAGCGTGGTGGTCAGCGGCTCGAGCGTGTCGGTGTCGGTCAGGGCCCACACCTCGAGGAAGGGCGCCACCGGCCGGGCCGCTCCGTTCTCGGTGAACCGCAGCGCGTCGGGCACGAAGGTCCGGGCGATCACGCCTGTCGCCTCGTCGACCTCGAGCGTCTCCGCCGGCCGCAGCGTGCGGGGGCCCAGCGGCCGCTCGGGGTCGACCACGACGTCGTAGTTGTCCATGGGCGTGGGCGCGGCCCCGAGGCGGGCGATGGCCAGCGGCGGCAGGATGCGCAGCTCCCGGATCATGCGACGCCTCCCGCGATCAGCCGCTCGACCTGGCCGCGCTCGATCTCGTCGGCCTGGGAGAGCGCCAGCAGGTAGTCCTGGGCGTCGCCCGTGACGCCCAGCTCCTTGAGCCGGCGCAGGACGGCGGCGGAGGCGTCGAGGAGGTCGCGGTGCAGCCGCCACCGGTCGCGCTCGCGAGGCGGCAGGTCGAGCGTGTAGGGCATCTGGAACGGAGGGCCGGCCCGCGGCCCGTCGGGGTCGTCCTCGGCCAGCGGCAGGCGCATGATCAGCCCTGTGAGGCTGCGCAGCTGGTACATCTCGCCGAACGTGCGATGCACCAGCGCGCCCCGCGCGGTCACGCCCGTCCCGGCCCCGGCCAGGTCGAACGCGTGTGCGAGACCGACCAGCAGCTTGCGGTAGCGGATGTTGGCCAGCTGAGCCCACAGCCGGGCCTCGGGGTGGTCGATCGGGGTGATGGTGGCGGGGTCGGTCGGGTCGGGATCGGGGGCCGGGGACGTGGTCGGGTTCGTCGCCACCGGCCGGACCACCGCGGCGAGGTCGTCGCCGACGGCGAGCATGGCGCGGTAGATCGCGAGGAAGCGGCGGAAGTGCGACTCGTCGTCGTCGGCCGGGGCCTCCAGCGCCTCGCCCTGCTCGCCGATGGCCGCCACCGCGGCCACCGCCTCCGCCCGGTTGGTGACCGGCAGGATCAGCAGCTCCGGCAACGGCAGCCCGGGCAGCGCGGCGGTCGGCTGGCTGCCGCGCTGCCCCTGCCGGTAGCCGCGGCCCCACTCGTCCCAAGTGGCCTGGAACGGCGCGCTCGCCGGGTCGAAGGCGTCGTCGGGGACGAGCTCGCCGTCCGACAGCACCCGCACCAGCTCGGCGTACAGCTCCCCGACGCGGTTGACCGGGGCGCCGACGTCCGCTCGGGCCCGCTGCTTGACCTCGTCGGCCTCGGGGCCGTCCCACGTGGCCGGGCTCTCCGCGCACACGTAGGTGGCGATCGCCTCCAGGCTCGCGGGCCGCAGCGTGAAGCCGAACGGGTAGAAGGGGCTGGGGTTCGGATAGTCGTCGCGGTCGAGACAGATCGGCCCACCGAGGGCGACGAGCAGGTTCTGCACCGTCAGCAGGTGCGCCATCTCCTCCTTGGCGATCCCGAGGATCGTCTCCTGCCACGCCCGCGCCTGGTCCGCCAGCGCGGTCGGGGCGTCGGGCCGGCCAAGGGTGTAGGCGACGAACAGGTACTGGACCATCAGCGCGTGCTCGATCTCCGCGGCCACCCGGAGCAGGAAGATGGTGTAGTCGCGCCCGTTGAGTTCCTGCGGTGGTGGGGCGGCGCGGGCGGCGACGCCGAAGCGGGCCGCGTCCCCGGCGTCGCCGAGGACGAGTCCGAGATGGCGGTCGATGCGCGAACGCATGGCACCTCCTCCTGCGGGTGCTGCGGCAGGGCAGGTGTCCGCCCCGGCCTCTCGACGCTAGTGATCGCGCGGCGGGAGGAGTGGGGAAATACGTACATCTGCGTACGCCGGATGTGGCGGCGGCAGCAGATCCGTGCGTCCGCCTTCTCGACGGATCACGACGGGCCCCACACGCCTCCACCGAACCGTCGCGACGAGCGGGTGAGGCACGGGCTCGGCGCGCCGTCGCGCGCGACCGTCCGGCGACGCCGAGCGGTTACGGCGGGTCACACCCCAGCGTCCTCGGCGGCTCGTCTGAGATGGTTACGCACCAAACGGTCTATTATTGATCAGCGATCGGCGTAGTTCCAGCCACTCGTCGTTTCTCGGGTCGCGGATATCTCACGGGATTCTCAGCATCACGACCTGGTCTGATCACCGACCTACGGTTCGGACACCGCACTGTCAATCGCGGATTCGGGTCTGACACCGGACCGCCCGCCGATCGTCAATCCGATCGCGGACACCAGCCGTACCAGCACTCAGAAGCCACGAAGAACGGACATGACGGAAATTTCTGATGCATACTCCGACATCCGCCCTCGCGGCAACGACGGCACTCATGGTCACCGCGCTGAAACGGACCGCCGCCCTGACCCCGGCCCTGTTGCTCGTCCTGACGGGCTGCGTCGGTCCGTTCGTGCCCCCGCCGGGGCCGGTCCCGTCGGTCAGCGGTCCCGCACCGGTACCGAGTTCCGCGCCGGCCTGCACAGCCCCCGAGTCGACGGTCGCTCCCGACGCCAAGTACCTCGTCGGCGAGTGGATCTGCACGGGCTCGACCACGGAGATGCGCTTCCGCTTCTCCGCTGACGGCGAGTACGCGTCCCGGGAGTCGCTGGAGTACAACATTCCGCTCGGCCGGTTCGTCTTTCACCGCGACAAGCGGGTACGTACACGGCTTCCGGCGATCGGCTCGAACTCACTCCGGCCCGCTCCACCCGGACCCGCCAGATGCCGGAGGACCCGGGCAACGACTACGTCGACAAGCCCGAAGAGCTGACCCGCAGGGTCTTCACGTTCCGGGCCACGCCGACCGCCCTGGAGCTGCACGAGAGTGGCGGCTACGCGCTCGTCCTGTGCCTACCGGTGAAAAGCAGGTCGTCGTCCAGATCGTCGCGATCGCCGCCGGTGCCGTGCTCACCTTCCTCGTCGGCTGGAAGTACAGCGATGCGGCGAGCGCCTGGCAGGAAGGAATCCGGGCCGAGGTGACCCGCGCCGGGGTCGACCAGGACGACGTGCGCCGGGTGTACGCCAACGAGGGCCCGAACGCCTACCGGGTGGCGGCCACGCAAATCCGGGCGGATGCGCTGACCACTCTGGCAGAGACCGACGCGACGGCCAGGACGCAACGCGAGATCGCGACCCAGTCGGCCTTCGCGCTGCGCAGCGCCGCCAATCCCGGAACGCTGCTCGGCGAACGGCGGTACGACGTGAAGGGTGGCGGCTCCGATCTGGCCCGCAGGCTGGTCGACGTCCGCGCCGCCCACGCACCACCCGCGGACCCGAACGACGCCGACCGCGAGGGCGACGGCCTCGCCCGCCAGGCCTTGGTCACCGCCATTCTCACCGCTGTCATCACCGGACTCTTCGCCGTCGGTGCTTGTATCCGACGCCGCCGTTCGGCCGCGGAGGAGGCGCTGGAGTTCGTTCCGCAACCGGCGCTGGCCACCCCGGCCCAGAAACGCGCGTCGTACATTCTGCTGATTATCTGGGTCGCCGGTGTCCTGATTCCCTTGATGCAGCTGGTGTACAGCAGCGAGGAGCAGCGCTATCAGGCGGATGCCGCCCGGCACAGCGTGCAGGCGCGCAGTGACGAGAGCATAAGCCGCACGCGAACAGAATTCGTCGACACCGCCCTGCAAATAGCGAAGGAAGGCAGCGTCGCCGCGACCGCAGGCGAGATCTCGCAGATCGCGACGTATGCGCTCGCGCTTCATCGCGTGCTGTGCGGGCGGCTGACCGCGGCGGAGGAGACGTTCGCCGACTACCGCGAGGTGTTGAACGCGATCAGTGGGGACCGGGAGCCGTTCGTGGCCAATGACGTCCTGCTCGGTGCCTGGCGTGGCGACAGGGCCCGGACCGAGGCTGCGGTGGCGGTGCAAGGCCGGTCCGCCCGTCGACCGCCCCGCTCCGGCGATCGCCCAGCTCGCCCGGTGGGCGGCGATGATTCTGACGGCGGGGGGAGGGGCGCAGCGCCGATGCCGGGGAGATCGGCCGGATCGTCTTCGACGAGGATCCGCCGTACCTGCTCGGCCTCGTCCTGCCGGACCTCGTCGAGGCCGCGGTGCGCACGGACGACCGGGACACCGCCGACCGGGCGCTCGCCCAGCTTGCGGTGCGGCCGAGGTGAGCGGGACGCCGTGGGCGCTGGGTCTGCTCGCTCGCAGCCGGGGTCTGTCGGCCGGGCCCGTCGATGCCGAGCCGTTCTTCGCCGAGGCCGTGACCCAACTCGGCAAGACACCGGTCGTGCCGGAGCCGGCCCGTGCACACCTCGTCTACGGCGAGTGGCTGCGTCGGCAGCGGCGCCGGGCGGACGCGCGCGAGCAGTTGCGCGTTGCCCATCGGCTGTTCGAACAGATGGGCGCCGCAGCGTTCGCCGAACGTGCCCGGCTGGAGCTGCTCGTCACGGGGGAGCGTGCCCGCAGCCGGACGGCCCCGGCCGGCCCGGAGCTGACGCCGCAGGAGGCCCGGATCGCACGGCTCGCTGCGGGCGGGGCCACGAGCCCGCACCCTGGTGGACTCAGGCCGCGGCGTCGCGGCGGGCGACCTCTGCGCGGACCAGCGGGATGACCTCGCGGCCGAACTCGCGGGCGTCGCCGATGAGGTCGTAGCCGCGGGCGGACAGGATGCGCACCCCGAGGTCGTAGTAGTCCATCAGGGCGGCGGCGACGGTCTCCGGGGTACCGACCAGCGCGGTGGAGTTGCCCGCACCCCCGGTGGCCGCGGCGGTGACCGTCCACAGCGCCCGGTCGTGCCGCTCACCTTGCTCCGCGACGGCCAGCAGCCGCTGCGAGCCCGCGTTCTCCGGGTCCTTCAGCGGGTGGCGGCGGGTGAGTGAGGCACCCTCCTTGGTGCGGTCCTCGATCACCGCCACGGTGGCGTAGGCCTTCTCCCAGGCCTCTTCCTCGGTGCGCCCGAGGATCGGCCGGAACGCCACCTGGAACACCGGTGCCGGGCGGCCCGCCTCCTTGGCGAGCTGGGTGATCGTGGCGATCTGCTCGGCGGTGCCGGCGAGCGGCTCGCCCCATAGGGCGTAGATGTCGGCCTCCTGCGCGCCCACCTTGTAGGCGGCCGGGGAGGAGCCCCCGAAGGAGATCCGCGGCCGCGGACGCTGCGCAGGCTCGACGTCGAGCACGAAGTCGTCGAACGAGTAGTGCTCGCCGTGGAAGTCGAAGGGCTCACGCTCGGTCCAGGCGCGCTTGAAGATCTGGATCGCCTCGCGGGTGCGGTCGTAGCGGCGGTCCTTGGGCAGCGTGTCGCCTTCGCGCTGCTGCTCGTGGTCGTTGCCGCCGGTGATGACGTGCAGCGTCAGGCGACCGCCCGAGATCTGGTCGAGGGTGGCCACCGTCTTGGCCGTGAACGTCGGGTAGGCGACGTTGGGCCGGTGCGCGAGCAGCAGCTGCAGCCGCTCCGTGCGGCACGCGATGAGCGCGGCGGCCTGCGCCGGATCGGCGCTGCCGGAGCCGTAGGCGGTCAGGACGCGGTCCCAGCCGTTGTCCTCGTGGGCTTTGGCCAGCGCGACCGTGTACTCCGGGTCGAAGGCGGGCCCGGAGCGGACGTGCGTCTCCGTGCCGTCGTTGGTGGCACCGATTCCGAGGAACTCGACGGGCATGACGGGGACAACCAGCCCGCGGCGAGGGTCATTCCCGCAACTTGCAGCCCGATCCCGCTGAAGGCTCTCCGGTCGCTGTGACCGCAGCGTCTACGTGCTGTCCACGGCCGACGGGCACCTGATCCGCAAGATCGGTGTCGGCAGGGGGCCCCACGGCCTGTGTGTGGCCCCGACCGGGCCGGTACTCGCTCCGGCCGGCAGCGGCCGAACGGGCCTATGAGCAGGCCAACCGGCCGACTTTGTGGTTACCGTCTCCCCGGGGATGCGGGAGGCGGCCATGGAACCACACCACGTGCACGGCGGGATCCTGTGGGACGGCTGGGTCCTGATGTTGCCCGGCGTGTTCGTGGCGGCTGTGCTGGCCACCGCCCTGGCGTTGAACGGTCCCGGCGAGGCCCTCTACCTGTGGGTGCGGGCACAGCTGGCGCCGAACCCGTGGCGCGTCCGCTGGGACGACGCCGTGACGCGCCATCAGGCCACGGCGCAGGCCTTCGCGGAGTTCGAGTGCGACCTCGACGCGGTGCTGCGGCTACCGGCCCTGGCCGACGTCGAGCAGCCGGCCACCGCGCGCTTCGTCGACGTATTCGCCGAGGCGAACGCGCTGCGCACCGACGAGTTCCCCGGCCCGGACTACGCCCGCCGGTTCGTCGAGGCCGTCGAGCACGCGGAGCAGGGCTGGGCGGCGGCGGTCGAGGCGGCCGAGCGCAAGCGCGACGCTCGATTCGACCCGGCTGAGCGGCGGCTCATCGCCCAGGTGCGCACGCTGCTCGGCGTCGCCGCTTCGTCGAGCTTCGAGTCGGAGCGGCGGGCGGCCTACCAGCAGGCCCAGCGGCGTCTCGCCGAGCTGGAGCGGCGCTGCGGGTGGCGGATACCGCGGCCGGCGGCCATGGCCCTGGAACACCGGGCGCGCGGCATGCTGGCCGCCGCGGGAGCCGACGGCTGAAGGATCCCGACCCGGACGTCGCCCCGCTGATCCGCGACGGGACGAAGGCGAGGCCCGGCCGGCCGGAGAAGCGCTGGGTGAACGCCACGCCACGGTTGGCGAGAATGGCCTCGAAGCACTCGCCGACGCTTCCGGCGTCGGCGCCCAGGCGGACGGTGTGCGGGCCGCGGCGATCGACCGCGACGGTGTTCGCGCCGAGCTCGCGCACTGGTGCAGGCGATCGGCGGAGCGTCGGGGGTCAGCACCGTGGGCAGGTCACCGGTCGGTGCGCCGTCGACCGCCCCACGCGACGGCGTCGCGATGGGGGGTCAACAGCTGATCATCTGATCATCCTCGGCTCATCAGCTCCCTGCTGACGGCGTCGACGAACTCCCGGGCTTCACCGCGTGTCCACGGCCAACCGACGGAAGGACGTGCGCCGCCGTCGGCGGCTGTAATCGAAACACGTGGAGACCCCCAGAGAAGTAGCACGGCGAGCGCCAAAAGAATGAATGCCAGTATGACCGATCCGCCACCAGCCTGCAGGCCGCCGAATAGGCAGGAGAGCCCGATCAGGCCGAGTAGTCCGCCCCATATCGGGTGACGACTCGTTTCGAGCCGGGCGGCCACGATGTGGCGCATGGTGAGATCTTCCCTCCTCGTGCCGCCGAGGAGGCCCTTCTTGACGTTATAATGGACAGCCAGGTTGCTGACTGTGCCGAATCGATTCGACACCGCTACTTGTTCCCCGGAGGTCGGGGGGAAGTTCGGTTGGTTAACGCTCATGACCTGCATTTCCTTTCGTGGGGGGCGGGAGGGATTTCACGCGAATCTGGTCTTATGTCGGGGATGTTGGACGCATGCTGCCGATTTGAGACGAAATTTGATCCATTGTTAATGCGAGGGTTCAGGTAGCCGTCGAACTCGGCCTGCGACAACTGCGCTCCTCTAAACTCATCGGCTAGCGCGGTCGGTACGGGTACGGGCATGGTCGGGCCGACGAATCAGGACCCGAGGATGCGCTGCTAGCTCCGCGCACCTTACGGCTTCCAGTACGACCGGGCACTGCCGGTACCCCCCAAGAGTGGGCCAACACGTAGCCTGATCTTCGGAGAGTCCCGAGGTAGCGTTACATCGCCGAACGGGTGTCTCGTGCATCGGTCGAAGGGTGCGATGACTTCGGTCTCGATGTCCTCATCCCGTCGGGGCGCGACGCCGCGCGGCAAGCTGAGACAACTGTCGGTAGCGTCGCGGTTGGCCGGACGGGACATCAGAGAACATCACTGTCGATGCGGAGCACCGCCCCGGATAGCGGACGTCTCCGCCTCGAACTTTTGGCCGTAGGCTGGCATGTCACCCGCTCAAGGGCCCGTGAGGTGCGGAAACGGCGACGAGCGCGAGACGGACAGCGCAAGCGGGACGACGTACAAGATCGACGTGGAGCGGTTTGTGGAATGAGTCCGTACCACGATAGATTCCATGAGGCGGCCAAACCGGACAAGTCGCCCGATCGCTAAACGTAATAACCGGAGGTCAAGCGTGGTGCCCCCGGCACGATTCGAACCTTCGCTCCCGCCTCCGGAGGCCGGTGTGGACGAGTTCGAGACCCTCGTGCTCGGCGAAGTCGGCGTAGTCCTTGCTGTTGAATGCGGCGAGCGGGAGTTCGCGGGGAGGCAACAGTCGGCGATCCGGGAGTCTGTGGCCGGCCGCGGGCAGGCGTCGGCCACCTGTGGATGAGGCGTATCAGCGCCTGATCAACGGCGAGCTACGTTTCAAGGCCGTCGTGACCTACTTGCCGGATACGGGACACCCGGAGGAAGGGCGATGGGTCGTCCGGTCGTATCACTGGACCGGGCTGGCTCCTCTTGTACTTGAGCGGTGGCCTGGCGGGCCGCAGTACCGAGATCTCGCTGGTGAGGGGAGCGCGATGAAGGCGCTGGTTCGGTTGATGTCTGTCCCCGTCGGCAAGCGCGATGCAGCGTGGCTCGACGAGGCCCTGCGGGCGGCGGTCCAACTGGAGCTGAGCACGATTCCGCCCTACCTCTATGCGATGTGGTCGATCGACCCGGTCACCGACCCGGACGGCTGTGCCGGCGTGATCCGCGGCATCGCGGTCGAGGAGATGCTGCACATGGGCCTCGCCTGCAACCTGCTGACCGCCCTCGGCGGCCGGCCGGACATCCTGGCGCTGGCCCCGTCGTACCCGACCCGGTTGCCGAAGGACGTGCACGCGGGGCTGGAGGTGGCGCTCGCCCCACTCAGCAAGCCCGTCCTCCTCACGAAGTTCATGGCCATCGAGGAGCCGACCAGGATGTTCGCCGAGGACCCGGACTTCGTCCCGTCCCACACGACGCTGATCGGGCGGTTCTACGACGACCTCGCCGCCCAGCTGCCGTCCGACGCGACCGCCTACTCGGCCACGAACCAGGTCGACCTGAGCCCGCTCGAGCCGTTTCTCCCGTTCAAGATCACCAGCCTGGAGGAGGCCACGGCGGCGATCGACCTGATCAAGCGGCAAGGGGAGGGCACGTCGGCGGGGCCGTTCGAGCAGAAGGAGGGCAGCACCGAACTCGCCCATTTCTACCAGTTCGGCGAGATCTATCACGGCCACCGGCTGACCACGGCGGCGCCGTTCACCTATACCGGTACAACTGTGACGATGCCCGTCGTCCGCGCGGTGCAACCTGCGCCGGCCGACCTGCCGGCGGGGAAGGCCTTCGACATCGCCTACAGCAACATGCTGCGGGAACTTCAGGCCGCGTGGGGTCCCGGCGGCGACCTCGGGCCGGCGGTGGGCTCCATGTTCCGCCTCCCCGTCGCGGCGCTGCTTGCGGCCGGCTTCGGTCCGGGGTTCCGCGTGGTCGATGCGACCGGCGCGCCGCTGGAACCGCCGCAGCCGGCGGGTATCCGGTTCGGCCGCATCCTCGAGATCCTTGACGCCGCCGTCGGCACAGCGCCCGTCCACGGGCACGGCACCTTCTGGCGGGGACTGACCCGCGACCAGTTCGTGGGCAAGACCGTGGCGGGCAAGCAGCTGCTGGTCGTCGGCAGGGGCAGCGACTCCAACCTGGTCAAGGCGCTGCGCGGGGAGTTTCCGTTCGGCAAGGACCTCGGCGTCGCCGGCGCGTCGCTGGCCCGCATGCCCGCGCGGCGCGACCCGGTCCCCGGGCCCGACATCGACCTCATCGAGCAGTGGATCGACGACGGCTGTCCGGACGACGTGCCCGTGAGCGTGGCCGCGCGGTCGTCCCTGGCCGTCGAGACCTCGTGGGTCTCGTACACGACGGGCGCCTTCCGGCCCGACCCGATCGTGCATGTCGAGTACTGGCGCGACCTGGACAACTGGTCGCTGTTCCACGCCACGGACGAGGTGCGCGCAGCGATCGAGGCCGCGTTCGCCACCGCCTGGCCGTGGATGGACTACGCGAAGGACGAGAACCAGGAGCAGGCGTGGCTCACCGCGCTCGCGGACGAGTCCACTCGCCAGGCCATCGGCATGCTGGCGGCGCGGCAGCAGCAGACCGTCGAGGTGCATTACGGCGTCCCCGTCCCGCTGCTGACGGTGCTCGACGGCTTTGAGCGCTTCGGCGGAAACCGCCTCCCGGACGACGCGCTGCGCCCGGAGGATCCGCGGCACACCATGAACGACGAACTCATGTGGTTCGTGCTCGGCGCCTTCGCCGAGGCCTGCGTGCGGCTGGGGGTCTCGGCCGAATTCTGGACGTTCCTCCAGCGCCCGATCCTGTGCGGGCTGCTCAACGACGGCCTCTTCCGCGGCCGGTTCCACGTCGACGGGTTCGACGCGACACCCCAGGGCCGGGAGGCGGTGTTCGCCTTCGTCCAGGAGGTGACCGACGCCGACCTGCCGGGCGAGATCAGGAAGCGCTACGCCCGGTCCGGGCTGTAGAGGTCGGAGGGATCGAGATGACGTCACCGCCGCCGGTGGGGAGCTGATCCTCGACTGACCGGCGCGAACGTGTCGGCGTGCGCTGTCGCCCAGCCGGCGAAGTCGTGCGGCGGGCGTCCGAGGACTTCGCCGACCGTCGGTAGCACGGGCGACTCGTCGAGCTCGCCGTCGACGTAGAACCGCAGGAACGCGGCGGCGTACGCCTCGGGCATGGAGGCGTACAGCTCGTCGCGGGCTTCGTCGTCGGTCAGGCCCTCCAGCCGCAGATTCCGGCCGAGGACGTCGCCCAGGATGCGCAGGCGATCCGGGGGAGTGAGCGCCTCTGGCCCGCTCAGCCGCAATGCTCGGCCCTCGTACCCGCCTCCGACCAGCGCCTCGGCCGCGACGGCCCCGATGTCGGCCGGGTCGATGACCGCGTTCGCCACGTTCGGGAAGGGCGCGCGGACGACGTCACCCGCGGCGAGCTGGTCCACCCACTGCAAGGCGTTGGTCATGAACATGCAGGGCCGCAGGAACGTCCAGGGGATGCCGCTCGCGCGCACGTCCTCCTCGGCCTGCGTGTGGTACGCGACGACGGCGTTGTCGGTCTTGCCGGTCGCCACCGAGGAGCTCGACAGCAGCACGACGCGCCGTACCCCGGCTCGGCGGGCCAACTGCAGCAGGTGGGGCATGTCGGCGTAGCCGCTCAGGAGGAACGCGCCGGCGGCGCCCTCGAGCGGCTCTGCGAGCGTCGCGGGGTCGTTCAGATCGCCTGCCACACGCTCGACGGTCGGCGTCGACGTGGTGTCGGGCGGGTGCCGGGAGACGGCGCGCACCTGCTCGCTTCGCGCGGCGAGCGCCTCGACGACCGCCGAACCGACGTTGCCGGTGGCACCCGTGACTACGTACATGCGGCGCTCCACCATGTCGGGGATCGTTGCGGTCAGACGCAGGCTAGGTTCTGCGACGTTCCGTCGCATGCGTTGGCCGCACCGCGAGCAGCGCCACAAGGCGTGGCTCGTATAGAGCGGGGGCAATACGCACAATTGCGTAGTGGCAGTCGCCGGGCCGTGCCCGCACGCTTGACCGATCTGAACGGGGCCCGTGCCACCTCGGGCTTCTCGACGGCGAGGGGTGATCGGATGGTCGCGACCCGGCGGGCGGCGTGGCGGAACGGCTCTGCGAACGGCTGGCACGACGACCTCGTCTGGTACGCCGCCGCCGTCCACCGGATGCGGGCGCTCACCCCGGATCTCGACGACTTCTTCCAGATCTTCTCGCAGGCCCTGTCCAACAATTTCCCGTCCGCGCTGGTAGGACAGATGTCGTCGATCGCGCGGCAGTGGGACGACCCGATGAGCTTCGGGTACCAGTCCCAGGTCCACGGCACCTTCGTGGCGAAACCGGCCTGGCCCCGCCACCTTGGCCAGGGTGCGCTGTGGCAGGAGTGCGCGCACAACCACTGGTTCTTCCTGCCCTGGCACCGCGCCTACCTGTTCGAGTTCGAGGACGTGGCGCGGGAGCACATCCGGCAGCTCGGCGGGCCGGCGGACGACTGGGCGTTGCCCTACTGGAACTACTCCGACCACCGGGCGGACCGGCGCCGGCTCGGCCTGCCGCTGCCGCTGCGGGGGGAGACCCTGCCGGCCGGGGTCACGGTGCCCGGCGTGACGGCGGCCGCGGACGGCTCGTTCCCGAACCCCCTGTTCAACCCGACTCGGCTGGGGCCGGACGAGCCGGGCCCGTTGGACAGCGTCACGTGGGCGAGCGCGACCGCCGCGCTCCTGCGCCCGCACTACGCCAACCAGGAGGACACGGGCCGCGTCTCGTTCGGCGGCGGGGTGATCGAGAACCCGGGCAACGCGGCGCTGTTCCACGACGCGGCCACCGAGCTCGGCCAGCTCGACGCCCAGCCGCACGGGTCGGTGCACGTGCACGTGCACGGCACGATGGCGCTGTTCCAGACCGCCGCGCTCGACCCGGTCTTCTGGATGCACCACTGCAACGTCGACCGGCTCTGGGAGACCTACGCCGACGACCTGGGGCACGGCTACCCGTTCGTCAACGGCGTCGGAACGGGGACGCCGGCGCACGCGTCATGGACCGGCCAGCAGTTCCGGTTCCTCCGGCCCGACGCCGGTATCAGGACGTGGACCGCCCCCGACGTGCTCGACATCAAGAGCCTGGGATACGCCTACGACACCACGGCGCCCCCGCCGCTGCCGGTGGTGCCGCCGCCACCGCCGCTCGGCTCGGGGGTCGGCCCGTTCGGGGTGGACGTGTCCGTGCCGGAGCCCGTCGCGGAGGCGGGTCCGGTGTCGCTGTCGGGCGAGCAGGACGTCACCGTCTCCGGCGGGGCCGAGGGCGACCAGGGGCTCGGCGTCGACGCGTTCCCCGAGGGCTCGCAGTGGCTGCTGCGGTTCGAGGGCATCCGGTCGACCGGTCCCGCCCCGACCTCCTACCAGGTCTACCTGGGCCTGGAGCCGGGCGCCGAGGCCGACCCCGACGACGACGGCCACTACGCCGGGCTGCTCTCGCTGTTCGGCGTGTACGAGGCCAGCAGGGACGACGGGTCCTCCGCCGGCGACGGGCAGCGTCGCCGGCTCGACGTCACATCGCTGGTGTCGGCCCAGGCCGGCTTCCGGCCGCTGGCGACGTCCGTCCGCCTGTCGCCGCTGGACCCGGGACGCGACGTGCCCGGCGCCGCGGTGACGATCGAGCGGATCACGCTGGAGTTCGCGTGACCGCAGCGGCGTCGCCCCGGGTGGGGACGCCGCGGGCCCCGGGTGCCCGGCCGCACCGGTGGGAGCGCCTCCGGACGCAGCGACCGGAGTGGTGGGTCCGGGTCGCGGCCGGCGCCGGATGGCTGGTGCTGGCGGCCGCCGTCCTCGGCCGGCCGGGCGCGGGGCACGGCGGGCACGCCGGTGCCCTCGACGCCGGCGGGCCGCACGCCCTGGCCTGGGCGGCCATGATCGCCGTGATGGCCCCGCTGATCGCCGCCAACGTGCACTACGCCGCGATGCGCAGCCCGCGTCGGGCGCGCGCAGCCGTCACGGGCGACGTCGTGCTCGGGTGGGCCCTCGTGTGGGCCGGCGCGGCCACCGTGCTGGGCCTCGGCGCCTGGGCCCTGACGAGCACGGTCGGCGAGCCGGCCGCCGTCGGCCTGCTCACGGTCGTCGCGGTCGCGTGGCAGCACTCGTCGCCCAAGCGGCGGAGCCTGGCGCGTTGCCGTGCCGTCCTCGCCCCTCCGCTGGACCGGCGGCGGTCGCGCCGGGCGTGCCGGCGGTACGGCGTCCGGCTCGGGCGGGACTGCGCGCTCGGCTGCGCGCCGTTGATGGCGCTGATGGCCGTGGCCGCGCACGACCCGCTCGTGGTCGCCGCGTCGATGGGTGTGATCTGGTACGAGCGGCGGTGCCGCCCGCATCACGACCCCGCGACCCGGGGGACGTCCGCGGTGATCGCCCTGACCGGCGCCGCGGCCCTCGCGGTGCACCTGGCCGTGCTCTAGACGGTCAGCCCACCACGGGACCGACCGTGAACGCGAACGGCTCCCGCCCGCTGGTCGTGGCCTCCACGTCCATCCACCAGACGCCCTCGGGCAGCGCGTCGGTGCGGTGCAGCGGCCCGAGGTTCTCCAGGTCGGCCACGAGTGCGTCGTCCGGCGGCACCCGCCCGGTCGACAGCACCGAGACCAGCGGATGCGCGGATCCGATCCGCGGCCGCCACAGGTCCCGCAGGCGCCGGGGCGTGGCGCTGCGGGCTCCGTGCCGCCCCACCGCGAGGACGTCGACGTCGGCCACCCGCCGGGCGAACCGCGCGTCCGGCGCACCGCCGTCGACGATCGGCGCCCAGCTCGCCGCCCGTGCGTCGCCCGGCAGCAGCAGGCTCCGGCAGCCCACGGTGACCACGAGGGCGACGCCGGTGTCGTGCACGAGGTCGTCGAACGCCTGGGCGATCTCGAGCTCCTGGTCGACGGTCCGGGTGTTCAACGTCCTGAGCAGCCACTCCGCCGCTCCGATGCCGCCCGGCTCCGCCAGCACGCGCAGCGCGTCGGCCCAGGAGCCGGACGGCGGTGCGAGCAGCGGCGCGAGCCCGCCCTCGGCGGCCAGCGCGAGGAACTGGCCGCCCGGGCGGGCGGAGTCGGACAGCCGCTCGCCGCTCGGTGGCCCGAGCACCCGCACCGAGACCCGGGGCATCTCCCCGTCCAGGTCCACGGTGTCGCCGGCGCGGACGTACCGGGCGCGCCCGTCGCGTCCCCAGTCGTCCAGCAGCGGAGCGGCCACGAGGGCCGTGCCGCCGGCCGTCGCCGACGCGTCCAGCATGGCCACGAGCTGCGGGGAGTCGGCGTCGGGCGCGTCGGTCCAGGGTCGGACGACGAGGCCCGGCTCCAGGGGGCGGAGGACGTCGCGGACCACGGGGTCGGCGAAGCCGTCGACGCGCCCCGGATGCCGGTTCGTCGAGACGACCACGTCGAGCCGCCCGTCGCAGTGGTCGGCGACCTTGGCGGCGACCTCCGCCAGCGACGGACCGCCTTTCGCAGCCCGGACGCTGCCGCAGTCGACCAGCATGTGGCGGTACCGCCGGCCGTCGGGTAGCGCGGACCCGTACCCGACCGTGAGCAGCAGGCAATCGCCGGAGCCGACGTCGTACACCCGGAGGCGGACGCTGCGGGGTCGGGCGCGACGGGCAGCTGACGTTGGCGAAGATGGTCGAGCCGCTGGCGATCCGCTGGTCGCGGTCCCTGCCGGAGGGGGCCGAGCCCAGCACGGTGACCGTGTCGCGGGATGCGGCGGGCCGTTGGCATGTGTCGCTGCGGTGCGAGGTGTCGGTGCAGGACGGCCCGGCGACGGATGCCGTGGTCGGTGTCGACGCCGGGGTCACGTCGCTGGTCACCCTGTCCACCGGGGAGAAGGTCACCAACCAGCGGCACGAACGCCGCGACCGGGTCCGGTTGGCCCGGGCGCAACGGGTGCTGGCCCGGAAGCAGCGCGGGTCGGCGAACCGGGAGAAGGCCCGCCGGAAGGCCGCGAAGGTGACGCGCGGATCACCGACCGGCGTCGTGATCATCTGCACAAGCTGACGACTCGACTCGTCCGCGAGAACCAAGCGGTCGTGATCGAGGACCTGCAGGTCCGCAACATGCTCGGCAACCACTGCGTTGGCCCGCGCTATCTCGGATGCGGCATGGCGGGAGCTGCGGGGCATGCTGGAGTACAAGTGCCGGTGGTACGGCCGCGACCTGGTCGTGGTCGACCGCTGGTTCCCGTCGTCGAAGGTGTGCTCGGTGTGCGGGGCCCTGCACGACGGGATGCCGTTGCACGTGCGGGAGTGGGAGTGCCGTTGCGGCGCGCGCCACGACCGCGACGTGAACGCGGCCCGCACCATTCGTGCCGCCGGGCTGGCGGTGCTCGCCTGTGGAGACGGTGTCAGACCTGCGCGCGCGCAAGCGCATGCAGGCAGTCGTCAGTGAAGCAGGAACCCTCCCGGGCGACCGGGAGAATCCCGCCGTTCACGGCGGGGAGAAGTCAACCGTCCGTCCCCTGGTGCAGCAGGGCGAACCGGCGCCGCTCGCCGATACCGTCGGAGGCACCGAAGGAGCCGTCGCGGCCGCGGATGCCGTGGTCGAACAGGTACTGCAACCGGCGGGTCTGGCGGTCGACGTCCAGGATCGGCTGGCGCTGGTGGAGCCGGAACCTGCCGAACTGGTCGAAGACCAGCACCCCGCCGCCCCACAGCTCGACGACGGTGTCCGGCGCCATCCCGGCGGGCGCGGCGATGCCGGCAGGCAGGTTCGCGGCCGTCGTGTGCAGTGTCTGGACGTAGTCGGCGACGACCTCCGTGACGACCAGGCCGTCCGGACCCACCCGGGTGCTGCTCAGCACCCGCTCGACCCTCGTGGCGAGCCGGACGTCGATCCTCAGGACCGCGGCGTTGTTCCAGACGAACTGGTAGACCTCCTCGGGCGAGGTCCGCAGGGCGGCCAGGTTGAGGTGCTCGTACCGCACGCCGAGCCTCGGGTCCACGTCCGGGTCGGGCGCGACGGCGGCTTCGGCGGGCTCCGCGGTGGACCCGTCGGTCGGCGCGGCGACGCCGTCCTCGTCGACGATCGGGTGCGGCGGCGCGGTGATGCCGAACGCGGCGAACCCCTGCTCCAGTGCCGTGCGGTAGCCGTGGTCGTCGTCGGGCGCCAGGCGCTGGTCGGCGGTGAGGATCGCGTCGAGGACGTCGGCGAACTCGAGCTCCACCGGCGGCAGGTAGTCCAGGGCGCGCAGCAGCATGGCCAGCAGGTGCCGGGACGACTTGACGCCCTCCTCCGCGACCCGGTCGGCGTCGAGGCCGCGGCGGTCCGTGCGCAGGGGCTCGAGCCGGCCCGCCCAGATCGTCACCAGCGTCTGCAGGAACGCCGCGACCAGTACCTCGGCGCGCCGGTGGGGTTCGGCGAACTGCGGGTCCGCCTTCCACCGGTCGTCGGCGGGCAGGTCCACCGACGCGCGCAGCGCCGGGTACCGGCCGGCGACGTCACCCCCGCCCGGCGACCGCTCCGCCCGGCGGCCCCCCAGCTGCTCCGCCAGCCGGAGCAGCGGCGAGCACTTCAGCTCGCGTGCCCGTTCCACGAGCAGGGCAGCGCCGCGCTGCTTCTCGTCGTCGATCCGGAGCGCCTTCGCGTCGCCGGGGAACGGCACACGGCCCGTGCCCTGCGGATCGAGCAGGTGCTGCGCCACCCCCTCGAGGTCGATCACCGACAGCATGGCCACCAGGTCGGCCAGCGCCTCGTGGAAGGCCAGCTGGTCGGGGAGGCCGGGCTCGGTGAACCGCGGCCGCAGCCCGTCGAGCACGGCGTGGCTGACCTCGTGTGCGATCACGTCGTAGGACAGCGCGGTGTGCAGGGCGGGCCGGCCTCCGAGCCCGGGCAGCCAACCGAAGAGGACGGCGTTGTGCTCGCGGGAGTAGAACGCGTTCGCCTCCAGCCGGGCCCGGGGCACCAGGTAGAGCTGCGGGAAGCCCGAGTGCCACGGGATCGGCCGGCCGAGGTGCTGCTCGAACAGCGCCAGCGTGTGGGCCGCGACGGCGTACACGTTCTGGGCGCGGAACTCCTGCTGCGCGCCCAGCGTCGTGGCGTCGGGGTGCTCCTCGGCCGACCAGCGGTCGCGGTACACCCACGGACCCTCGGCGTGCAGGACCACGGGCGGGGACGCCGCGTTGGTGCCGACGTTCACGTCCACCACGTGCAGGCGATGACCGCGCGGCCCCCGCTGGAGGCGCCCGGCCGGCACCGAGATCGCGGCGCGGACCGGACCGCCGTCGTCGACCACGGACGGATCCTGGGCCAGCACCGTCATCAGCACCGTCTCCTGGGTCAGGAGGTTGGGGTGAGCCGCGGTCGTGGGGGTGGCGTCGACGACTTCGACCACTTGCATCCGGGCTTCGTGCCGGCTCATCGCACTCCCTCGCTGCGCTCGGTCGGCGCTTCGCGCGAGCGCTGTGACATTGATTCGCTCGCAAGCTCGCTCATCGGCCCCCCCGCGTCGAGATATCGGTGATGATAGTGACGACGCCGCCCACGATTGAGCCTGAATCCATCGTCGCAATTGCTGGTGACCTACGCAGTTCTGCGTATACCGGGCGTCGGCCGCCCTCGGCAGCATCGATGTCTGCAGTTGTGTACCCCGGGCATCAAGGAGCGCCGAGGAGGCGACAGGCGTGACATTCAAGCAGGCCAACCATTACGTGGTGACCGGTGGCGGCATCGAAGCGGTCGTCGACACGACGAGCATCTCGGGCCGTCCGGTGGTCTCCCTCACCGTCGACGGCACGTCGATCGACGACCCGTCGTTCGCCGTGACCGCGCGCGGCATCGTCGTCGACGGGGTCGTGGAGACTGTCCCCGACAGCCACACGGTCGGCATCTGCCTGACCATCCCCGAGGTGAACCTCTCGGAGCCGGTCGTCACGTTCGCGGGTTACGCCGCGCTGACGACGGCGCTGACGACCATCGGCGGCCCCACCCTGGTCTCGGGACCCCTGCACCTCTACGAGCTGCGGCCCGTGGCAGGCACGGCATCGGCTGCGGAGAGCTGAGTGGTCCCGGCCGCTCGCACTGGTCACCCGGCGATGGGGGAGGTGGAGCTATTGTCGGTGGAGCGGCTCACGACGGAGGAATGACGTCGATGAAGATCGGGCTCCACATCTCGGACTTCACGTTCTCCCATGGACCGAGCGGGCTCGCGGAGGACCTCACCCGCGTTGTCGCTGGTGCCGAGGACGCCGGGTTCGCCCGTGTGAGCGTCATGGACCATGTCTGGCAGATCTCCGTCCACGGGCCGCCCGAGCACGAGATGCTCGAGGCCTACACGACGCTGGGGTACCTCGCGGCCCGGACCTCGCGGGTCGACCTGCTGGCCTGGGTCACCGCGGTCACCTACCGGCCGCCCGGGCTGCTCGCCAAGATCGTCAGCACCCTCGACGTCCTGTCCGGCGGCCGGGCGTGGCTCGGGATCGGGGCGGGCTGGAACGAGGAGGAGGCGCGCGGGCTCGGGCTGGGCTTTCCGCCGCTCGCCGAGCGCTTCGAGCGGCTCGAGGAGACCCTGCAGATCTGTCGGCAGATGTGGGACGCCGACGATGATGGTCCGTTCCGCGGGAAGCACTATCACCTCGACCGCACGCTGAATGTGCCCGCGCCGCTGCATCGGCCGCGGGTTCTCATCGGGGGCGGCGGGGAGCGCAAGACGCTGCGGCTGGTCGCGAAGTACGCCGACGCGTGCAACCTGTTCGTCGGGCCCGAGCTGCCGCGCAAGCTGGAGGTCCTGCGTGGGCATTGCGAGGCCGAAGGCAGACCTTACGACGAGATCGAGAAGACCGCGCAGATGGTGCTGGACGTCGGTGACCGCGGTGAGAAGATCGACGAATTCCTCGCCACCCTTGCCGAGATCGGGAAGCTGGGCGGTCAGCGCCCGGGTACGTGCAGCACCAACAGCCGGGACGGGATGCCGGTGTCGCGCAGGTGCCCTGCCGCATCGAAGGCGTCGGCGCCGTTGCGCATCCCGAAATCGTTGTCGTTGGCGACCGCCACTGTGGACGGGCCACGTACGGCGACGCCCTCGATCTTCGACGGCGCATTCGGCACGGCGGCGGTCACGTCGACCAGCAGCGACTTGGTCAGCGCGACGACGCCACCCGGTCCGGCTTGCTCCAGGCTCGGGCGGTGTGCCGGGTCGTCCAGCTCGCCGTTGAGGATGTTGGTCGCGCCGGACAGCCGGACGAGGTAGAGCTTCGTGACGTCGTCGGTGCGCTCGTCGACCAGCAGCTGATCCGGCCCGTACCAGGCCAGCGCGCTGATCTTGATCTCCGACTGGTCGCCCTCGGCCCCCGGGTCGAAGCCGGTCACGTCCTCCAACGGATACACATACTCCGCGGTCGGACGTGCGGTGGTGGTGTCGACGGCGAGGACGCGGACCGCGCGGGAGGCCTTGCCGGTCTTCGTGTCGGGCTGGGCCAGCGGGCTCTGCAGCGCGGCGTACAGCGTCCGCCCGTCCGGCGCGATGGCCAGCGACTCGAACCCCCGGTTGGCCTGGCGGTCGGTGAACACGGCGGGCAGGCTCTCCACGACCGGATAGCCGGCTCCGGGCAGGGCCAGGCCCTGGGGGACGAGGCGGGCGAGCACGGTGCCGGTGGCCGAGATCCGCAGGATGGACGGGGAGTACTCCTCGGACAGCCAGAACTCCCCGTTCGGCGCACGGACCAGGCCCTCGGTGTCCAGGCCCGAGGGGTCGGCGGCCAGGGGAGTGGTTCCGGTCAGGTCGTAGGGCGCCTCGTCGCGCTGCGGGTCGTTCGACAGCCCCGTCACCGGGCGACCGTCGGTGGTGGTCACCGGGATGACCTGCAGGAGGGTCAGCGGGGCATCGGGCTGTGCGCGGACCCGGAGCAGCAGCGGGTCGAACTGCGGAACGGGGAAGGTGCGGCGGTTCTTGCCGTCCACCTCGACCTGCCCGTTGGGGCCCCGGTCGGTGACCATCCAGTACTCGTCCGGGGCGGCGGCGGGAAACAGATCGCTGCCGATGCCGCCCAGCGCGATGCCGTGATCTACCTCCGGCGCCGGATCCGCCGTGCCGTCGCTCCCGGCCTGCCCGACGGTGAGGCGGTCGGGCCAGCCGGCTGCATCCGGCAGGAACCGGGCGAGCGGGAGCCGGGGCAGAGCGGCGTCGGTGAGGACCGACACCCCGGGTGGCGTGGACGTGGGTGCGGGGGGCCCGGCCGACGGTTCCACCGGGCGGGGCGGCGCCGCGGCGCAGGCGCTCAGCAGAACCGAGCTCACGACGAGCGGCCCGAGTAGGCGGGCAGGAGCGCCCCGGAGTGGTCGCACCACCCCATCCTGACCGTCCCGGGTGAACACCGGATGGCCCGCGGGGCAACAGCCGCCCTATGCCGACCCCGGTGCGGCGGTCACAGATCGACGGCCAGCGCCTGCCCCTGGCCAGGGAGTCGCATTTCCCCCAACTCCACCCGGCCGCCGGGGAGTTCCCAGTTGCCGCTGTTGCGGCGACGGACGAACGGGACCCGTCCGTCGCCGTCGCGGATGGCGGCGAACGCGCGCTGGCGGCCCGAGAGCCGCCAGAGACACGCTACGGTCGCGTGCGGGGTCGGCGGCGGTCGTGCCGCCGGCAGAACAGCGAACCCTCCATGACCTCACCGATAAGGGCCTCCACGAATCCGCGGTCCACGCGGACGCCCGGCGCCGCCGGGCGCGGCAGCTGTCGGGTTGTCCCGGAGCTGAGGAGGGATGCATGACCTCGACGAACTTCGATCCCGTCGGCTACAAGCGTTCGACCCGGGATCAATGGCAAGCGGCGGCCGCGGCTTGGCGCCGATGGTTGCCGGTGATCGACGGCTGGCTCCGCGAGGGCACCGACGTGATGCTCGACCTGGCGGGGGTGCGGGCCGGAGCCCGGGTGCTCGACGTGGCCGCCGGGGCGGGCGGGCAGAGCTTCGCCGCAGCGCGACGGGTGGGCCCGAAGGGCGAGGTGCTTGCGACGGACCTCGCCGAGAACCTCGTGCGCTACCTGGAACAGGACGCGGCGGCCGCTGGCTTGACCCAGGTCCGTGGGGCGGTGATGGACGCGGAGGACCTGCGCGTGCCGGCGGGGCGGTTCGACGCGGTGATCTGCCGTCTCGGGCTCATCTACCTGCCGGACCGCAAGGCCGCCCTCAGCGGCGTGCACGCGGCCCTGAGGCCGGGCGGCCGTCTGGGGGCGATCGTCTACTCCACCCCCGAGGCGAACCGGTTCTTCTCGGTGCCAGTGTCGATCATCCGCCGTGCGGCGCAGCTTCCCCCTCCGCTGCCGGGTCAGCCCGGTCCGTTCAGCCTCGGCACGCCGGACGTTCTGCGGTACGAGCTCGAGGCGGCGGGGTTCGTCGACGTCGACGTCCGCGCGCTTCGGGCCCCGCTGCGGCTGGCGTCGGCAACGGAATGCGTCCGCTTCGAGCGTGAGTCGTTCGGGGCGCTGCACCAGATGCTTGCCGGGCTGAGCGCCGATGCCCAGGCCGCGGTGTGGCGGGAGATCACCGACGCTCTGACCGAGTTCGAGGGACCCGACGGCTTCGTCGCCCCCTGCGAGCTGCTCGTGGTAGCCGCTGCCAGGCCGTCTGCCCTACCGGGCGAGAGCTAGTGGATCTTGTTCAGTGCCGGGCTCAGTTGCTCCGCCACATCCTGAGCAGTGATCAAGTGGGAGGTGACGGTGTCGACGTCGTTGGGTCCGGTCATGTTCTGCTCGGTGGTCACGACGTGCTCGGTGACGAGCGAGACGACGGCGAGGAGATGCGTCTGCAGCTCCGGGTCGTCCTTCACCGAGTCGCGGATGAGAAGCGTGATGTTGCGCAGGTTGTCCAGGTCGTTGATGAGTATCTTCGAGTCGACCGCCGTCTTGGGCTCGCCACTCGCCTTGATCTTGTCGACGATCTTCTTGGCGTCGCCGGAGAAGCTCTCCTTCCATGCGTCCAGCAGTTGGCTGTCGTCGGGCTTGGCCGCCACCCGCTTCTTCAGGAGGTCCTCGATCCAGGTGGCCCTGTCCACCAGGTCTCCGGGGAAGTCGGACGCGTAGGGCATGCGAGTCCCCTTCCCTTTGCTGGGGCTGACGTGAAGCTCCCAGTAGAGGGAATGGACCAGCCGGAGCAGCTGGAAGACGGTCCCGTTCTCCGGACGCTGCTCGTCCAGGGTTCGTGTGTTGAACTCGGCAACGGCATCTCCCACGCCGTCGGCGATCCTCGCCGCGGCTTCGAACTGTCGCGGTCCTTTCTTCGCCAGTTTCAGCGCCTGCCGAAGGGGTTCCACGACCGACTTCTGCCAGTCGAGCCGCTTCTTCGACTTCTGCGGTGGTGGGGTGGGCTTCGTCGGCTTGGGCTCGGGATGCGTGACTTTCGGTCTGGGTTTGAACACCTGGCGCTGAAGCGCGCCGGTCACCGCCTGGTTCCCGGCGGAGCGCTGCAGTTGCAGCAGAAGGGAGGTGGGTGGTCGATCCACACCCGCCGGCGTGCGGACTTGGACGCGTGATCGGCGTTCACTGTCACGGGACTCGAAGGAACCTGCCATGTGTGGCCTCCACGCGGTGCCCAGGCCGACCGCCCGCGCGCAACCTTCTCACCTCGCGCGTGGACGCGCCAGGAGCCGGTATCGGGGGTCACCCAGGCCTGCGCGGTGGTCTCGTCGGCGCCTGCAGAGGATCTTCGGGCCACGCGTGCTTGGGGTAGCGGCCCCGCAGCTCGGCGCGCACCTGCGGATAGCCGGTGGCCCAGAACGACGTCAGGTCTGCGGTGACCGCGGTCGGCCTGCCCGCGGGGGACAGCAGGTGCAACACGACGGGCAGCCTGCCGTCGGCGACGGTCGGGGTGGCGGTCCAGCCGAAGATGTCCTGCACCTTGACCGCGAGCACCGGCTGGTCCGCGGAGTAGTCCACGGCGATCCGAGAACCGGACGGCACCTCGATCCGCTCCGGGGCGAGCTGGTCCAGCCGGGCGGCGTGCCGGTGGTCGAGCAGCGCACGCAAGATGGTGGCGGCGTCGATCCGGGCGAGGTCGGCGCGGCTGCGGGCGCGTGAGAGCCGGTGGTCCCACCACCGGTCGGGGTCGGCCAGCAGGGCGGCATCGGACACGTCGGGCCACCCGGGTCGCCGCTGTCGCCGAAGACGCGGTGCAGGGTGGCGAGCCGGTCGCGCAGGCGCCGGGCGTGCTCGCTCCACCGCAACAGCCCGAGACCCTCGGTGCGCAGCCCCCGCCGCAGAGCGCTCGCGACGGCGTCGGGGTCGGGGCGCTCGAGGCGGCGCTCCGTCAGCACGATCGCCCCGAGCCTGCGCACCCGGCGGGCGACGACGTCGCCGTCGACCCATGCCACCTCGTCCTCCTCGACGAGCAATGCGGGCGCGGCCAGCTCGGCCAGCTCACGATCCGCGGCGGCGGCCAGCCTGATCCGCCCGTGCTCCGCGCCCGGCGTCCGATCGGCGACGGCGACCGCCAGCCATTCCTGGCCTGCCAGCGGGCTCCCGGCAGGCAGCTCCACGGCCGTGCCGCCGGACATCAGGTACACGTCGCGGTGCAGGCGCTGCGGGCCGGTGCCTGCGGGGCGGCGACGCGCCAGCCGCTCCGGATAGGCCAGCGCGACGACCAAGCCGGTTGCCCCGTCACCCGGCCCCGCGGGTGTCGGGGAACGCGCGGGGGCGCCGGATCTGCGGGGCAGCAGGCGCCGCAGCCGGGTGACCTCGACCCGCCAGCGCCCGGCTCCGCGGGCTGTTCCGGACCGCAGCCGTCGCAGCTCGTCGTCCGCGGCGACACCCTCGGCCAGCGTGTCGTCGTCGATCAGTGCCACCACCTCGGCGGCCGCTCGCGCACCCACCAGCGCCGCCCCGTCGAGCAGCGCGCGGGCCAGCCGCGGGTGCAGCCCGAGCTCGGACAGCCGCCGCCCCCGGTCGGTGACGCCGCCGTCGTCCAGCGCCCCGAGTGCCCGCAGCACCTGCTGCCCGGCCTGCAGCGGTCCGGTCGGCGGTGGGTCCCACCAGCGCAGCCCGCTGCCGTCCGGCGTTCCCCAGCAGGCCAGATCCAGCGCGAGCCGGGTGAGGTCGGCGGTGCGGATCTCCGGCTCGGGATACCGGGCGAGCAGCTCGCCCTCGGGCCAGCAGCGGTACACGCGACCCGGCGCCTCCCGCCCGGCGCGCCCGGCGCGTTGCTCCGCGACGGCCGCCGACACCCGCACGGTGACCAGCCCGGCCAGCCCACGTCGATGATCGGTCCGGGGCGTCCGGGCCAACCCGGCGTCCACCACCGCGCGGACCCCGGGCACGGTCAGGCTCGACTCCGCCACCGCCGTCGACAGCACCACCCGCCGCCGCGGCCCGGGTGTCAACGCCACGTCCTGCTCGGCGGCGCGCAGCCGTGCCGTGCAGCTGGATCACGTCGACGTCGGCCAGGTCCGCGCCCGCCAGCAGCTGTGGCCGTGCGGCGGATCTCCGGCACGCCGGGCAGGAACGCGAGCACGTCGCCGTCGCCCTCGTGCAGCGCGGTCCGCACCGCACGGGCCACGCAGGTCTCGATGCGCTCGCCGCGGGCAGGCGGGGTGTGCCGGGTCGCCACCGCGAACATCCGCGCCTCGACCCGCAGCACCGGTGCTTCGCCGAGCAGCTCGGTGAGCCGGTCCGTGGCCACCGTGGCCGAGGTGGCCAGCAGCCGCAGGTCCGGACGCAGCCCGGCGCGCGCGTCGAGCAGCAGCGCGAGCAGCAGATCCGCGTCGAGATGCCGCTCGTGACATTCGTCGAGCAGCACCGTGTGCACGCCGTCCAGCTCCGGGTCGGTCATCAGCCTGCGCAGCAACAGCCCGGACGTCACCACCTCGATGCGGGTGCGATCCGACCTGCGCGAGTCGCCACGCACCGCGTAGCCGACGGTCTCACCGACCGGTTCACCGAGCAGCACGGCCATCCGGGCCGCGGCCGCCCGGGTGGCCAACCGGCGCGGTTCGGCGACCAGCACCCGGCCCCGGTCCGGATCGACCGCCGCCGCCAGGGCCAGCGGGACCAGCGTCGTCTTCCCGGTGCCCGGCGGCGCGACCAGCACCGCGCTGCCGTGCGCGGCCAGCGCGTCGGTGACCGCGCCGAGCACCGCACGCACCGGCAGGTCTGGCAGCTGGGACAGATCGGGGAGCCGCATCGGCGCTCAGTGTGCCCCGCCCCGGCCCCATGATCCGATTCCGCGCGCAGCGGGCATGGAGGAAGCGTTCAGCGCGGCACGCGGCCGACGGCGCAGCGCGCCACTGCAGCCAGTTCGAACGGGCCGTTCCCGACGTCAAGCCGCCGCTCGACGTCGGCGCGCAACCGTTGACGATGGTCTTCGGGCAGCGCGACGGCGTAGGAGCCTGCCGGCCCGATGCCCTCCATGAACCCGGTCCACAAATCCTCGAACCCGGTGTAGAGCGCGGAGACGCCGAGGCTGGACTCGACGAGGTCGACGAGGCCGGCCGCCTCGAAGAGCTCGACGATCTCGCCAGGCTTGCCGAAGCGCATCACCCGGCCCTCGTCAGGGGCGTCGGGGTCGAGGGCCTGTGCCGCGTCCCAGAAGGTCCGGAGCATCTCCATCTCCCCGGCGAAATCCCACACGCAGGCAGCCACCGCGCCACCGGGTCGTACCACTCTGCGCATCTCCGCGGCCGCCGCCGGCGGGTCGGACACGAAGTGCAGCACGAGCTGGGCCAGGGCGGCATCGAACTCGTCGTCGCCGTACGGGAGCTGCTCGGCACGGCCTGGCCGGGCGTCGACGCCCGGCACGCGAGTCCGGCACTCGTCGAGGAACGGCGGCGACGGATCACAGGCGCTCACGGCGGCGACGCCCAAGCGATCGGCGAGCACGGTCGTCAGGGCGCCCGGTCCACACCCGACGTCGAGTCGTTCAGGGACACGATCGGATGATCTTGGGCGCCCGGCGGATGCCCGGTGTCTACCCTCCTCCCGAGGTTGCTCGTCACGTCGACGACCTGCTGTTCCGGCCAGGAAGAGAGCCCAGAGATGATCACTTCCCGACTCGGAGCGCGGCCGGACAACGCGCGTCCCGGCGTACTGGCCCGGCGCCCGCTGGTGTCCTTCTTCCTCATTTCTTATGCCGGCGCGTGGCTGCTGGAGTTGCCGATCGTGCTCTCCCGAACCGGCACCGGCCTCCTGCCGTACACCCTCCCCCCGATCGTGGTGGTCGTCGCGATTGCGGCCGCGACATTCACGGGCCCGACGTTGTCGGCGTTCGTCATGGCCCGGGCGACCGAGGGCAGGGAGGGCCCGAAGCGCCTGCTGCGCCGGTACGTGTTGTGGCGTGTGAAGCTTCGGTGGTACCTGTTCGTCCTGCTGGTCGTCCCGGCCAGCGTGGTGCTCGGCGCGATCGTTCTGCCCGGCGTCCTCGCGTCGCACCAGCCGGTGACGCTCGGGCTGGTGCTCGGCTACCCGTTGGCCTTCGTCGCGACGTTCGTCCTTGGCGGGCCGTTGGGCGAGGAGCCTGGCTGGCGCGGCTTCGCGCTGCCCCGTCTGCAGGCGGCGTACGGGCCGCTGGCCGGCAGCATCCTTTTGGGCGTGCTGTGGGCCTTGTGGCACTTTCCCCTGTTCTGGACCGGTGTGTGGACGCCCCCCACCGTGGCGAACATGGTCATGTTCGTCGTGATGATCACCGCGCTGACTGTCGTCATGACGTGGGTGTTCAACAACGCCGAGGGCAGCCTGCTGATCACCATGTTGATGCACGCGTCGTTCAATACGTTCGCGAACAAGGTCGTGGCGCCGTTGTTCCCCGCCCCACTGCTCGCTGACTACGGTCTGCTGCCGGTGCTGGTCGGGTTCGGTGCGGTGGCGTTGATCGTCGTGGCGGCGACGCGGAGCCGGCTGAGCTTTGACGACGAGCGGCGTACGCGGGAGACGGACCCGGCGGCCCTGCCGCCCGACGGGTCTGGTCTTCATCAACGTTAGGGGGCTTCCCGGGGAGTTGCCTCTTCTCGAAACCCACAGGGCTCAACCTGGGCCATCGGGGTGGGCGAGATCGTAGGCGCGGGAGAGCTTCTTCGGCACCACCATGCGCCAGGCGTCGACCACGAACTCGCACGCCTCCGCCGGGTCGAGGGTGGCTAGATCGGCCTCCACCCAGTTGAACCGCAGGTCCGACGGCTGCGGCAGGTGGAAGCGGTGCGGCTGCGCCGCGACGAGCGCCGCCCGCTCCTCCTTGGGAAACGCGAAACCCAGCTCTGTCTCGTCACGCGAGAACGCGACGTAGACGATCTGCTTGACGCGGAACTTCAGCCTGCCCCGGACGTAGACCTCGTACGAGCGCTCCAGGCTCGAGCCCAGCCACCGCACGTCCTCGACCGTGGCCACGTCAGGACCAGGCGGTCGGGACAGCGCAGAACCGGACGAGCGCGAAAGGAAGCACGCCACACGGTAACGCGGCCGCTCAAGGCTTCCCAGCGCCTCATGACTCGCAGTAGGCGACCCTGCTGCCGGGGTCAGCAGCCGGGGAAAACGCGTGCCGGTAGAGTGACCGGGCCGCAACAGAGCGCAACGAATGTCGATGCACGGGGGACGTGTCGACCCGACAGGAGGTCCGACAGATGAAGACATTCGCCTGCGGCGCGGTGGTGCCCGGGTGCACCGCGTCGTTCACCGCCGAGACCGAGGAGGGCATCCTCGAGCAGGTCGCCCGCCACGCCCGTGAGGACCACGATCTGCCCGAGGTCCCCGAGGAACTGGTCCGCCAGGTTCTGGCGAACCTCCAGTGACATGACCACGACGCAGGACGCCGCCGTCCGGGCCTGCCGCGGGTCCGGCGTCCTGCGCATGGACTTCCAGCCGATCATCGACACCGCGCGCGGCACGGTCGTCGGCTACGAGTCGCTGGCCCGCTTCAGCGGCCCGCCACACGCCACACCGGACCGCTGGTTCGCCGTCGCCCGCGCCGCCGGCGTCGGCGCCGAGCTGGAGGCCCGGGCCCTGCGCACCGCGCTCGAGGCGCGGTCCGCCCTGCCGCCGAACTGCTTCCTCTCCGTGAACGTCGGTCCCGATGCACTGCTCGCCGCGCCGGTCGCCGCCGTGTTCGCCGGCGCCGGCGACCTGCGCGGCGTCGTCGTCGAGATCACCGAACAGGTCGCGGTGACCTGCTACGACGCCCTGATCACCGCGATCGCGCCGGTGCGCGCGGCCGGTGCGCTGCTGGCGGTCGACGACGCGGGCGCCGGTTTCGCCTCGCTCAAGCACATCACCGTGCTGCGACCGGACTTCGTGAAGGTCGACCGCGACCTGGTCGCCGGCATCGACACCGACGAGACGAAGGCCGCCGTGGTCGAGTAAGCAGTCAGACCCCCGGCTGACCTGCGGCGTGTCGGTACTGGTGTCCGGTCTTTGATCATGCTTGACTCCCGGCCGTGTCCGAGCCGCCGCCCTCATATGCGGAGTTGGCGGCGTTGGTGGCCGAGCAGGCCGCCCAGCTGGCCGAGCAGGCGATGTTGATCGAGGCGTTGCGGGTCGAGTTGGAGGCGTTGCGGCGGCAGGTGGGCCGGGACTCCTCGAACTCGTCGCAGCCGCCGAGCACGGACGGGCCGGCCGCGAAGGCCAAGGCCAAGGCCAAGGCCAAGGCCAAGGCCAAGGCCGAGGCGGCCCGGCAGCAGGCCGAGCAGCAGGGCCAGCTCTCGCCCGAGGAGCAGTCGGCCGCGACCGAGCCGTCGGGCCGGGGACGGCCCCGCCGCAAGCAGGGTGGGCAGCCGGGGCATCGCGGCAGTGGCCTGGTCCCGGTGGCCACCCCGGATCGTCGGGAGCCGGTCGAGCCGTCTGGCTGCGGCGGCTGCGGCGGCGGCCTGGCCGACGCTCCCGGAACGGTCGGAACCCGGGTGCAGGTGTTCGACCTGCCGGGCTTCTCCCTCTCGGTCACCGAATATCAGATGATGCGCCGGGTGTGCGACTGCGGACACGCCACCACCGCGGACCTGCCGGCGGGGGTACGAGGTGGGCTGACCTGTTACGGCCCGAACGTGACCGCCGCGGCGACCCTGCTGGCCAGCCAGGACGTGCTCAGCATCGAACGCACCGCGGACCTGATGTCCACGCTGCTCGGGGCCCCGGTGTCCACCGGGTTCGTCTCCTGCTGCCTGACCCGGCTGGACGACGCGCTGACCACGGCCGGGTTCGAACCGGCGCTCAAGACGGCGCTGGTCGCCCAGGAGGTGTTGGGCACCGACGAAACCCCCGCCCCGTTGACCGACGCCGCCACCCGCGAGCCGGACTGCCACAACCCGCACGTGTACACCGTGCGCACGATGCGGGCCCACACCGGCGGGGGTGCGGACCTGGTCTGGTACGGCGCAGCCGGTGACCGCACCATGGCCTCGATCAGCTCATTCGGGATCCTCGACGACTTCCGTGGCGTGCTGGTCCGCGACGACTACGGCGGCTACGTCCACTACGACGACGACCTGGCCGGGGTCCAGCAATGCCTGGCTCACGTGCTGCGCTACCTCGACGACGCCCACGCCATCAACACCGACGTCCAGGCCTGGGCCCGCCAGGTCGCCGACGCCCTCCGCGCAGCGATCCACGAGATCAACACCGCCCGCGCCGCCGGCCGAACCGACCTGGACACCGAACGCCTGACCCGGCTACGGAACAGCTACAACAACGGCGTGAACGTCGGGATCTCCACCAACCTGTCCCGACCCTGGCCCAAGGGCAACCACCCCGGCCTGCAACTGGCCCGACGCCTCAAACGCAAAGCCCACCAGGTGTGGCTGTTCACCACCCGTGCCGACGTGCCCCCCACGAACAACGGCTCGGAATCAGCGATCCGCGGGTTCAAGCTCGCCGCCAAGGTCCAAGGCTGCTGGCGCACCCTGCCCACCCTGCAACGGCACTGCCGGATCCGCTCCTACCTCGTCAGCGCCCGCAACCACGGACGCCGACCCATCGACGCCATCCGCGACGCCCTGACCGCCAGCCCGTGGATGCCACCCCAGGCGGCATGATCAACTTCCCCCTGACTGCTAACCGGAAAATAGACGTGAGCCGACCGCGTAGACCGCGTTGGCGGTCTCAGGCGGCGGCTTGGGTGAGGGTCACGGTGAAGCCGAGTGCCTCGAGCTGTCGGATGTGGCTGCGGGCTCGGCGGTCCTTGTTGGTGCGGCTTGCGTAGTAGTCCGGGCCGAGGTCTTGGTAGCGGGCGGTTGGGTCGGCCAGTAGCTGCCAGATGATGACCAGGATGGACCGGGCGACGGCGACGAGGGCCTTGAGCTTGCCGCGGCGTTTGACGATGCGCCGGTAGCGTTCGCCGAGGAAGGTGTCGGTGCGGGCGGCCGCGGCGGCGGCCTCGCCCAGGACGCCTTTCAGGTAGGGGTTTCCCTTTCCGGTGCGCCCGGAGCGGCTGGTGGCCCCGGACTGGATGGTGCGCGGGGAGAGCTTGGCCCAGGACACCAGGTGACCGGCGGTGGGGAATCTGCCCATGTCCAGGCCGATCTCGGCGATGATGGCCTGGGCGCCCTGCGGGCCGATGCCGGTGATCTGGTCCAGGCGATCGATGGCGGGCAGCAGCGCGGCGTCCGCGCCCCGGCCGGCGCTGGGGCCGGTGGTGCCGTCGGCGTCGGCGCCCTGGGCGGCGGGGATGGCTGCGATCAGTTCCTCGATGCGGGTGGTGAGCCGATCGATCTGCTTGGTGAGCTGGTCGATCTGGTCCAGCAGCATCCGGGTCAGCTCGGCGTGATGGGCGTCGAAACGGCCGGTGAGCGCTTCGATCAGCGCGGTCCGCTTGGCCTTCATCCGACCGCGGGCCAGGTCGGCGAGCACCTTCGGGTCCCGTTCCCCGGCGATGAGCGCCTCCAGCATGTCCCGCACCGACTTGGTGTCCAGCGTGGAGGCCACGGCCGAGACCTTGATCAGCGAGTCCTCCAGCAGCTTCTCCAGCCGCTGCCAGTACCGGGTGCGTTCCCGCGTCAGGTCCACGCGCATCCGGGTGTAGTCGCGCAACTGGCGGATCTCGACCGGCGGGACGAAGCTGGGCCGCAGCATGCCCCGTTCGGTCATCTTCGCCTGCCAGACACTGTCCAGCTTGTCGGTCTTCGGCCGGCCGGGCGCGTTCTTGATGTCGCGGGCGTTGACCAGCTGCACGTCCAGGCCGGTGGCTTCCAGCAGGTAGAACCAGATCCGCCAGTAGTCCGAGGTCGACTCCAGGGTGACCTTCTCGATCTCCTCGCCCGCCAGGTACTCGCCGAGTTCCACGATGGCGTTCGTGGTGGCCTCTACGTCCCACACCCGGGTCCGCCGCTGCCCGGGACGGGAGGGATGCGGCACCCGGGTGCACACCTTCCCCGACGCCTTGCCCACATCGATCGCGCAGACTCGTTCCAAGACCCGCTCGTAGGCCTGGTCCTCGATCTCCTCCGGTTCCCTCACCGGCCACCCCTTCACCGCAGCAACAGTGTCCACGGGATGCCCGGGGGCCTCGGTCGGGAAGCCGAAATCTAACCGGCGTGCTCGAAGCAACAGTGCGTGACCCGTCAGGTCAAGGCCCCGGCGCCAGACTAACGCGCGGGCTGACATCCCAAGCAAACAGCGGCGTCGGCGGGCAACCCGCCCCCATTTTCCCGCATGCGCGGCGTCCCGGAAGGGATACCCCGACTAACGTGGTCGAGGCGCTCGGAATGATCACCTCACGGCTCGACGCGTGGCTGATCGCCGAGGGCGTCGAGACCACCGCCGAGCTCGACCGCCTCCTGTCACTGCGCGTGCCGCTCGTCCAGGGCTACGGGCTCGGTCGGCCAGGACCCACGATGGGGGCGGGCCACCCCGAGGCGATCGCGCTGTGCCGGCGGCGCAGGTCCGTCGCCACCTACGGCGGGCTGTTCGACCTCGCCGAACATGCCCCACGCGTCACCACGACCGAAGCCGCCCCGGTCACCTTCGCCACGAACCCTCCGGCCACCTGGGTGGCGGTCGTCGACGAACACGACCGACCGGTCAACCTCGTCGACCGGCGCGGCGGCGCACATCCGCCGCTCAGCGTGCTACCGACCGAGCGGCTGCCCGACGTGGCCAGGCGCGTCGCGTCCCGCCCGCCGAACGACCGCCACGCCCCGGTAGCGCTGTGCGACGAACACGCACGGCTCGTCGGACTCGTCACCGTCGAGCGGATGATCGGCCGACTCGCCGACGCACTCGACTTCCATTGCAGCCCGCCCTGACCGAGACTCTTCCCCGCGCGACACACCCTCGTCAACATTGCCCGAAATGTCCCTTCTCTCGCGTCGGGCACAGTGGCATCATTCTCGGCAATCTCACCTTGACCACGAGGTCCACGGGAGGCCGACATGGCGCGCTACCTCGTCGTCGCCCACCAGACAGTCACGAGCCCGGAGCTGCTGGAGAAGGTCCGCGTCATTCGGGAGCAGCAGAAGGACGCGGAGTTCGTGTTGCTCGTGCCGGCGACGCCGGTCCGGCACCTGCTTTTCCGCCGCGGCGACGAGCACGATGCCGAGGCCACGGCGCGAAAGCGCGTGGAACGGGGGCGAGCGCTGTTCGCGAAGAAGGGGCTCGCCCTGCACGACGCCAAGGTCGGTGCTGCTGACCCGGCCGTCGCGATCGACCTTGAGGTGAAGGCTGACCCGGGCTACACGGGGTTCGTCATCTCCACTCTGCCCGCGGAGAAGTCGCAATGGCTGGGGATGGACCTGCCGCGTACGGTCCAGGCGAAGTACCAGCTCCCCGTTCACCACGTCGTCGCAGCGCTGCCTCCGGGGTGGTGATGAGGCGGAGCGGGCAAGGCGATCTTGGTGCTTTCCCGGATCTGGCCGACATTTCGTGATCGCGCTGGCCCCGGCGTGTCGCCCGATGGAGTGACAGCGCCTTCGTGATCATGTCCGCGGTGCGATCTTGCGTCGATGCGGGCGTTGCTCCCGCAACTGGTAGGCACGGTGATCGAGCGGGTCGAACGGGTAGCGGATCGAGTGGTCATCACCGCGAGCGCCGCCGGGACGCAGGCGAGTTGTCCACGGTGCGCAACGGCGGCGACGCGGATGACACAAGGCGACCAGGTCGTCAGCGTATAGCGTGGCCCCGTGCGGTGAGGGTCGCTCTACAGGAAAGATGCAGGGCGGTCTTGGTATCGACGTCAGATGAGCCGATCGATACGGACGCACTCCGCGCGCGCTACGCCATGAAGGCCGACGCCCGATCATGCCACTCGCCGCCGGACCGTCAAGAACATGGTGTGTCGGCCCCTGCGGCCGGGCGCCCGCTCGTGCGCGCCGCGGCCGCGCTCGGCGCGGGGAGCCGCGGCGCGCTCAGCGACAGCTGAGACGGTCTCGACGAGCGGTGGGCCGGACTCTGCGGCCGTCGCCGCAGCCATAGGTCAGCTCGCAGCGATGCTGGACCTGTCGACGAGTTCCCCCGAAGCGGTGCCGCGGGTCCTCGAACCTGGCGACCTCGCCGCCGCTCTCACACCAGACGACGCACCCGCAGCGGTGAGCGACACCGGCCGGATGCTCGTCGTCTTCAGCGGCGACCTGCAAGCCGTACTTCCCGCCTGGCGACTGATCATCTCTGCGCCCGACGGCGTCGAGGTCGTCGGAAGCAGGCGAACGACGCGTTGGGTCGGCTCACCGAGTTCGACGGGCCGGTCGACGGCGACCATCCCGCCGATCAGGGCGGTGAGTCTTCGCGGCGGCGTTCGCGGTGCCCTTCCCTGACAGGGTGAGCGTGTCAGCCAGCAGACGGGTCAGGCCGCAGCGGGCGGCCAGGGCCAACACCGTGGACCAGCCCGGCACACGACACGAGGTTGGGATCGTCGAACCGCACCCGGATCGCGGAGCGGACGTGGGATAGTCGCATCCAGCGGATGCCCTTCTGTCTGGGATTGAACGCCGACGAGGGCGCCCCGATGGCTACCGACTGCATCTGCCGCCTCTCTCGATGTCGAAGGTCGTCGCCGCAGCGTGCGTCAGGCAGCTGCTCGAGCGGGCCGGATCGCGTTGCACGAGCCGGTCTGAGTTCTCAGTCCTTCACGACCGCGACCTTCGGGCCGCCGAACTCGGACCTCTTCGCCTCGTGATCGACCTCGGCCGTTCGGCCGAGCGCCGTCTACGGAACGAAGAAGATGTATTCGGCGCTGCTGCGCTCGACGGGGGCGAACCCGTTGAGGCTCAGGGCGGCGAATCCGGAGACCGGCGGGTCGAAGTCGAATGTTCCTTCGCAGTAGAACGTGGCAGCCACATCCCGCACCTCCCTGCCGGTCCTGGGGTCCCGTAGCAGCGGATAGGCGAGGGAGATGAAATGGTTCACCCCGTCCATCACGCGCTCACCCGACGCGATCAGCGTGAACGACGCAGCCGCCGCCGTCGCGTCCGTCACCCGTGGGACGGAGACGGCCTCGTTGAAGCTCAGCGTTGTGGGATCTGGTTGACCGAGCGGCGAGATGCCCTGCAGTCCGAATACCGCCGACTGCATCCAGCTCGGGTCGGCGGGGTTGAACGGGTGACCGTTCTCGGTGCCGTCCTCCACCCGCAGACCTGCGAACCAGGTACTGCCGTCCGTCCGGGAAGGCGGTGGTGCGGCGATCTGCACCTGGAAAAAACGGGCGGGAGCCGAGTCCGGTACCGGTTCAGTTGCCGGTCGCAGCTTCGCCCCCAGCCGATACTCAAGACCGTTCGACGTCACGCTCAAAAGATCGAGAACCGCGTCACTGCTCCCGTGGCCCATGGTACGTCGCTCTCTGTGTCGAGGTGAGTCGACGATTAGTGCATCCGAGTTGACTGATGTCGTACGGTAGCCGCGCGGTCGTTCTCGAACAAGGGACCATATGCGAACGGACCGGACGCTCGACTGCGAAGACACCGGCGCTCGCGCGCGCCCGAGTTCGGCATGGTGGTCCCACGTACCCGACTATGTGATCGACGTTGTGCGCGATCATTCCGGCTCCATTCCGCTGGCGAGCGGTGATCCGCTGGACGCCGTGGTGCTGTTCGCCGACGTCGCCGGGTTCACGCCGATGAGCGAGGCGCTCGGCCGTTCCGGGAGCCACGGCACGGAGGAGTTGACCGGGGTCCTCAACCGCTGGTTCGCGGCGATGAGCGAACGGATCACCCAGCACGGCGGCAGCATCGCCGAGTTCGCGGGCGATGCCCTGATCGGGGTCTTCGCGTGCGGTGCACGACCGCGCCGGGCTGCGCGGGGGGCCGTGCGGTGCGCGTTGGACATGCAGGCCGACATGTCCCGCTTCCAGATCGTCGAGACCGAGGCCGGGTCGTTCCGGCTGGCGATGAAGGTCGGCCTCGGGGCCGGTCCGCTGCTGCAGACCGTCATGGGCGACCCGGCCGTGCGGCTCGGGTACGTGCTCGCAGGCCCCGCGCTCGACCGCGCTGCCGCCGCAGAGCACCACGCCCGGGGCGCCGAGGTCGTCGTGCACGACGGACTGCGCGACGACCTGGACGACGCCGACGTCGTGGAGCGCGACGGCGGTTGGTTGCTGGTGCGCGGCCTGTGCGATGCTCCCGTCGCCGTGTCGACCGCCGGGCGTGTGCCCCTCGGCGACGCGGCGACGGGCCGGTTGGCTCGGTTCCTACACCCTGCCATCGCGGACCGGCTGCGGTCGGGGCGGCGAGAGCTCGTGAACGAGCATCGCAAGGTCACAGCCGCATTCGTCGGGCTGCCGCGTGCGGCAATCGACGACCGCGACTCGGTGGCAGCACTCCAGCGCTCCCTCGCCGCCGCGGTCCGGCTCATCGCGGACTACGGCGGCCACTTCCGGCATGTGGCCGTCGACGACCGCGGCCACGTCCTCGTGGCCTTCTTCGGCACACCGGTCAGCCACGAGGACGACGAGGAGCGGGCGGTTCGCTGCTGTCTGGAGCTGCTGCGCCTGCCAGGGGGGCCGTTTCGGGCAGGGCTCGGGACCGGACCGGTCTACTGCGGTGAGGTAGGGACTGACGCGCGCCGCGAGTACGCCGTGATCGGCGACTCGGTCAACCTCGCGGCCCGCCTCATGCAGATGGCGCACGACGGTCAACTGCTGGTCGACCGGACCACCCACGACAGGGTCCGCCACCACACCGTTCACGACCGGATCGACCCGGTCGCTGTCAAGGGCAAGTCCGGACCGGTCGGAGTCTGGGGTGTCCGCGCTGTCCGCGAGCGGCCGGTCGCCGGACCTGCCGACTTGCGGACCGCGCAACCGATCGTCGGCCGCGCGACGGAGGTCACCCGTGGCCGCGAGCTCATCGCTCGGGTGCTCGCGGGCGCCGGTCAGGTCCTCTGCCTCACCGGTGCCGCAGGGATCGGCAAGTCGCGGCTCACCGCGGAGATCGTCGAGATCGCGCGGCGACAGGGGTTCAAGGTTTTCGGCGGTGCGTCCCGCTCCCTCGGCACGACGACCAGCTACCTGACCTGGCGCTCGATCTGGCGGGACGTGCTCGGACTCGACCCGGCGGCACCCGTCCCCGACCAGCAGACCGCACTCGTAGAGCGGATCGCCCGGCACACCGCGGGCGCCGACCAACGAGTGTCCCTGCTCGCCCCGGTCCTGAACGTCCCCCTGCCCGACAGCGCGCTCGTCGCGGCGCTCGACCCGCAGGCCCGGGCCGGGCTCCTGCAGTCCCTCCTGCTCGACTGCCTGTGCGACCTCGCGTCGTCGGCACCCGTCGTGCTCGTGCTCGAAGACTGCCACTGGATCGACCCGGCGTCCGCGACCCTGCTGGACTTCCTGGCGCGCCACATCGGCGACCGGCGCGTCCTGCTGGTGCTGACGTCGCGCGAGCCGGCGGCCGTGCCGCCCTTGGCCGAGCTGGCGCCGCTCGCGCACATCACCGAGGTCCGCCTGGACGAGCTCGGCCGAGCGGAGGCGGCGCGACTCGTCGGCATCCGACTGCGCGAGCGCTTCCCGACGAGTGACCCCGCCGATCCGGCCGTGGTCGAGCGCATCGCGGAGCAGGGCGAGGGCAACCCCTTCTACCTCGGGGAGATCGTCAACTTCCTCTACGCCAAGGGCCTCGGGCCGCCCGACCGGCACGATCTCGCGACGCTGGAGCTGCCCGACGGGCTCCAACGGTTGCTGATGGCCCGCCTGGACCAGCTCAGCGAGGGCGAGCAGGCGACGATCAAGGTGGCGAGCGTCATCGGCCGGCGGTTCCGCGCGGGCTGGATCTCGGGCGCATACCCGGCGGCGGGCGGGCCAGAGGAGGTCGTGCGCCACCTCGCGCGCCTGCACGAGCTCGACCTGACGCCATGCCGCACCACCGCGGGTGACGGGGAGTACGAGTTCAAGCACGCGATGACGCAGGAGGCGGCTTACCAGAGTTTGACGTTCGGGATGCGCGAGACGCTCCACGAACGCGTCGGCATGCTGATCGAGACGACGGTCACCGACAAGGTTGGCCAGTACGTCGACCTGCTCGCCCACCACTACGGACGCACGAAGCGGTTCGACAAGCAGCGCGTCTGGTTCCGCGCCGCCGGCGACGCGGCCAAAGCCGCGTTCGCCAACGATGCCGCCGTGGGCTACTACGACCGGTTGCTCCCATTGCTGCGGAAGGACGAGACGGGTGACGTGCTGGTCGATATGGGCGGCGTCTGGCAGCTCACCGGCCGGTGGGCCGAGGCCGAGCGGGCCTACCAGGAGGCGCTGGAGGTGGCTCGCGATGCTCGCCGTCCAGCCGTAATCGCCGCCGCCGAGCGCGACCTCGGCGACCTGTACATGTACAACCGGTCGTACGCCGAGGCGGTGACCTGGCTGCGGCGGGCGGTCGACGGGTTCGAGCGCCTCGGCGACGACGCTGGCCTGTGCCGGGCTCTGGACCGGTTGACGTTCGCCCTGCTCCAGCAGGGGGCCTACGCCGAGGCGCTGACGACCGCGGAGCGCCACCGCGCGCTGGCGGCCGACATCGGCGACCTGGCCGGCGTGAGCATCGCGATCAACCACGCCGGGCTGGTGCACCTACAGTTCCGACGGCTCGACGAGGCGCGCCGGCTCTTCCGGCAGGCGCTCGACACGGCGGACCGGACGGCCGACCGCCGCTGCCTGCTGCACGCCGCCAACAACCTCGCGCTGGCCTACTCGTGGTCCGGCGAGCACCTGACCGCCCTCGCCCACGGACGGAGGGCGTTCGAGGTGGCCCAGGAGATCGGGTTCCGGCAGACCGCGGGCCTGGCGATCGGCAACATGGGCGAGATCTACAGGGACGAGGGGGACCACGACCGGGCGACCCGGTGCTGCGCCTACGCGTTGCGGATCGCCGTCGAGCTGCGCGACTGGACCAGCGTCGCCGACCAGGTGGCGACGGCCGCCGTGGTGGCGGCCGCCCAGGGCCTGCGCGCGGAGGCAGAGCGGCTCTTCGGACAGGCCGTCGCGCTCGCCCGGCACGTCGACGCCCCGTACCTGCTGTGCGGCTGGCTGCACCGGACGGCGACGCTGCAGGTCGAACAGGGCCGGTTCGAGGTGGCCGAGCGGGTGAACCAGGAGGCACTGGACATCGCCGCCGCGCACGAGGAGCGCGACGTCCAGGTCCGTGCCACGGTGCTCGCGCACCGTCTGCGCGTCACGCTGGGTCGCGTGAGCGCGGACGAGGCGGTCGCGAACCTCCGGCGGCTGGAGGACGCCTGGACGGAGCCGCACGAACGGGCGCTGATCCTCGAGGCCCGGTGGCGGCTCGACCCGGCCGACGGGGCGGCCCGGTCCGCCGCCGCAGACCTGTACCGCGACCTGTACGAGCGGACGCCGCGCGTCGAGTACCGGGACGCCCATGCGTTCCTGACCGGCACCCTCCTCCCGGCCGGCCGGCCGTTGCCGCCGTTGCCGGACGCGCTCGCGGAGGTGACCGCGAGCATCTCCGACCTGTTGGGGCAGGTCGATCAGATCGTGTCGGAGCTCGCGAGCAGGCCCAGCCCCGGGATGGAGGGCGCGAAGGCGTAGATTGCCCCGCTGGTGTGCACGAGGGGCGCGAAGTTCACGTCGACCGCCTCGCCATCGCCCCGCACGATACGGACGGACGTGCCCGCGCCTATCAGGGCGTCGGACTCGACCGATGCTGCCGAGGTCCGAGTCGAGGACGAGGTGAACGGATTGGCCCAATGGCGCTGTACGTACTCGAACTGGTCCTCGATGCTCGCCATGAAGGCGTTGAAGATCATTCCGCGCTCGACCTTGTCCGTCTTGCCGTCAGCCAGGTACGGGCCGAACGACGTCCCTCGCCGGAGCAGTCGGTGCTGGCGGTCATGGAACACGTCGTCGTCGCGCGGGTTCATCCTGCGGATGTGCGCGGAGAGCGGAGTCGTCGCCCCGGCCGGGTCTCCGGCAAAGGTGAAATCGTTGTCCCCCCCGTAGCCGCCGTGCCCGACTGAGGCGAGGGGACGTCCGCCCGTGGTGCGCCCGATCGCGTTCGCCTCCACGCCGACAGTCGCTACGACAGTGGAGCGGAGGCGGGCCGCCTGCGACCTCCAACCGTGGACGTCCTGGGTCAGGCGAAGCAGCACCTGGAACGACCCGTCGTGCATCCAGGCGGGCGGTGTCGGCCTGGTGACCGACACCGGGTAGAACCTCGGCTCTGCGTCGTACCCGAGGACGAACTCGCCCGGGGCGATGACCGGTGAACCGGGCTGGTCGGCGACCTCCAGACGCCGGTGCCGGATCACCTCCGGGGTGAAACCGCGGACGCCCGGCTGCGAGATGCCGTCCCGAAACCCGAAGTGGTCGATCTTGCCCTCGAGCCGGCCGGCGCGCTGTCCCGGGGTCGTCGTGCCGTCGCCCTGCTTCAGGTCGAGCACAACGAGACCGTGTGTTGCCGCTCGGTCCCACTCCTTCTGCGCAGCCGCCATGAGAAGGTCGTCGTCGTCCGCCGCGATCGTCAGCACCACGTCCGGCTCCTGATGCGGAGCCCCGACCACCCATCGGGACGGGTCGCTGGCGGCCGGGTCACCGACGAGTGCGGCCGACTTCGCGGGGCTGCCGTCGCCGTAGTCCCGATCCGCTGCCGCGCCCTGTCGGAACGACGTGAAGGCAGTCAACTCGTCCGCGAGTTCCGAGTGAAGCGCCACGAGGCCCGAGAACGTGAAGCCAATGGCCAGCCATATCGGTCTGGTGACCTCGTCCAGCATCTTCTGCGTGGAGGCGAGCGCCGGATCCGCCACGATCTCCGCGAGCCAGTCGCGGGAGCGCTGGGCGTCGTCGCCGAAGCAGGCGAAGACGTAGAGAAAGCGCTCCTTCTTGAAGGGCGTCAGAATGTTGCCCTGGATGTTTGGAAGGGACTCGGCGGACAGGATGCCCGGCATGTCGGCTCACCTCTTCCGGAGATATGCGAGAGTGCGGAGATCGGTTCAGCGCCGGGTGGTGCCCAGCGACACGTAGTCGTACATCTGGAACCCGTTGGTAATGTAGGCATTCGTGAGGTTCGGCGGGCGGTACAGCTGCAGCGTCGACCAGATCCCGGGGACGAGGAACGCGTTCTCCATCACGCGGCGGTCGATGTCGACCCACAACTTCTCGCGGGCGGTGGTGTCCGTGGTGCGCAGCGCCTCGTCCAGCAGGGCGTCGATCGCGGGATCGACGATTCCGAGATTGGTGTTGCCCGCGTCGCGGATCACCCGGCTGTCGACGATCTGGGAGAGGAAGCCGAATCCGTCGGGCCAGTCGGCTCCCCACCCGGCGACGATCAGCCCGAGGTTGTTCGCCTTGACGAAGGCCGGGTTCCCGGCGTAGAGCTTGAAGTAGTCGCCGGCCGGGAACGGCCGCAGCTCCAGTTTGATGCCGGCTCGGCCCAGTGACTGCTGGAGCGCCTCGGCCACGGCCCGCTCGTCGGGCCGCTCCGCGCGGTAGGAGATCGTGGTCGCGAAGCCCTCCGGACGGCCGCAGCGGACCAGCGCCGCGCGTGCCTGGTCCGGGTCGCCTGCGTTTCCCGGCGTCGGGTAGAGGTCGAACCGCTGCGCGCCCGCGATGACCGGCGGCAGCAGGTTCGTCGCGATCTCCCCGGCGGTCTCTCCGCCGTACGCGCGCTGGTAGCCGGTCCGGTCCGCGGCCAGGAGCACTGCCTTGCGACAGTCGACGTTGTCCAGCGGCGGGACGCTCGCGCTCAGCGCCGTGTACCAGAGCAGCGCGGCCGGCGCGGAGTCGACGTTGGCGCGGAGCGTGGCATCGGCGAGAATCCGGCCCTGGACCGGCCGCCCGATCCCCGACCCCTCGACGCCGACATCCAGGTCGCCGGAGATCAGCCGGTTGTCGAGGTCGTCGCGGTTGACGTTGAGAGCCACCTCGATCCGGTCCGGTAGCGCCGCGCGGTGGGGGTCGGTGGCCGGATCCCAGTTCGGGTTGCGCACGAGGGTCAACCGCGTGCCCGATTGGACGGTCTCGAACATGTAGGGGCCGCTGGAGACCACGTGTTCCTTGTAGGCGGTTCCGGTGTCCTTCGCGATCGGTACCGGCGTCGTCGCCGGGAGCTGCGCGAAGTAGTCGAACCCGCTGAACGGGGTCTTGAGATTGAAGACGACGGTCCGGTCGTCCGGAGTCTCGATCGCGGTGAGGCCCAGCTTGTCCGGTGTGGGGTCGGAGTAGGGACTCGTATAGCCCTGGGTGTCAAGAAAGTCGTTGAAGTAGGTCGGGCCGTTGGGGAAGGTGCTCTTGTCGAGCGAGCGCTCGACGGCGTACTTGACGTCGCGGCTGGTGACGGGCGTGCCGTCCTCGAACTTCACGCCCGCACGCAACCGGTAGGTCCACCTCCGCGCGTCGGCACTGGGCGTGCCCAGCGATTCGGCGAGGTCGGGCACGAGAGTCGAGCCCTCGGCGCCGAGTGCAGGCTTGAACATCGTGAGCGTGCGCCCGTACAACCGCGCGAAGTTCCATGCATAGGTGTAGTAGGTGTCGGCCGGGTCGAGCGAGTCCCAGTCTCCCGTGTTGGCGAACCGCAGTGTGCCGCCTCGGATGTCGGACGGGTTGTGCACTCCGCCGGAGGGCGGCGCGGCCGTCGACGGAGCACTGCTCGTCGGCGAGCTCGATCCAGCGCAGGCGGAGAGGAGCATCGCTGCGACGGTTCCGAGACCGATGGCCATGAGTCGTGCTCGAGTCATCGTCACGGGCCGGTCCTCCTCGGACGTCGTGCCTCGATTCCTGCTCAGCTCTGGAGAGGAGATTCGCCCCCAAACAGATACATCGGTGTCCTATTCGGGGTCGTCGGTCAGGCAGCAGGGGTCGGCAAAAAGTCAGACAGCTCCAGGAAGTCATCGAGCAACATGCGCGCCGGCGGCGTCGACCACACCCACGCGGCCGCGTACGCCGCGGCGGGCACCGCCAGTCCGACGCCCTCGGTCAAAGCAATCTCCAGCAGTTCGCGGGCGTGCACGGTTGACCCGACGGCCAGGGCGCGGATTGCGTCGCCGTTGCAGACAAGTCCAGTCACGCGGTGCGGCGGGCCGGCGGCAGCCGGAGCACCCGGCGGCCCCACTCGTGCACGTGCCCGGGAATCGGCTCCTTGCCGGCGTCACGGGCGGCGAGCCAGCGCAGCGATTGCTCGTGGTCCAGCTTGACCCCGACCGGTGGCAGCCCGAGCTCGCCGCGCTCTGGCGTCTCGGGTTCCTCGGCGGTCACGTGATGAGGGTAGCGGCACGGCACCCGCACGTCAGCCAGGCGGGTAGGACCCAGTTGGTGAGGATCATGCAGGTCGCGGTGCCGGTGAGGATGCTGAGCACGACGTTGCGGCGCCACCGGTGCACGACGACGGTGACGGCGACGCCGGCCAGTTCGGGCAGGCCGCGGGTGGGTGTGGTCAGGTCGATCTGTGCCAGGCAGTAGACGGCGAGGACGGTGATCGCGCCCAGGGGCATCCATCGGCCGACGTCGGCGAGCAGCGCCGACCCGGCCACGGCGTTCTTGAGGGCGAAGGGGAGGGCGCGCAGTGCGACGGTGATCGTGACCGCGACGGTGAGGGCGGTCACGATGTAGGTGGGGTCAGGCACGGGCGGGTCGCCGTCCCCGGCGGGTCAGGTGGTGGCGAGCGGCGAGGCTTGCCGCGAACACGCTCATCGCGACCAGCAGCATCGATGCGGGGGCGACCAGCAGCGCGACCATGGCCGAGCCGGCAGCCGACGCCAGCGTGCACAGGTCGGGGCAGTCCTGAAACGCGTCCATGGTCAGCACGACGAACAGGGCGGTGAGGACGAACCCGAGGGGGGCAGCGATGAAGGAGGTGGCCGAGCTGCGCCGCATGTTCGGCATCCCCGACTACCTGCTCCGTGTCCAGGTCGCCGACCTACCCGCCTACGAGCGTTGGCTGACCACCCAACTGATGGGTGACCCTGCCATCGCCCGCGTCGACTCCCGCATCACCATGAAACTCCTCAAGCTCCGCAGGTGACCTAGCCTGCCCAGGTCAGGCTGGTCCACGCCTCGTTCAGCACCTCCCGGTACGGGGAGGGGTCGATGCCCTGCCCGCGCAGCCACCCGACGTCGCAGAAGGTCGTGTCGTACCGGTCGGACCGGTCACACATCAGCGTGACGATGCTGCCCGCGAGGCCGTGCTCGTGCAGCTCGCACGCCAGCCGCAGAGCGCCGTAGATGTTGGTGCCGGTCGACGGCCCGGCGCGGACACCGATCCGGTCGGCGAGAAACTGCATGGCGGCGACCGATGCCGCGTCCGGCACGCCGATCATGCGATCGACGACCTGCGGCAGGAACGAGGGCTCGACGCGCGGTCGTCCGATGCCCTCGATACGCGAGCCCGGTCCCCGAGGCGCCTCGCCCGCATAGGCCGGCAGGAAGGCCGAGCCCTCCGGGTCCACGACCGCCAACCGCGTGGCGTGGCCGCGGTAGCGCAGGTAGCGGCCGATGGTGGCGCTCGTACCGCCGGTACCCGCGCCGACGACGATCCAGGCCGGCACGGGGTGTGGTTCGGCCGCCAGCTGGTCGAAGATCGATTCGGCGATGTTGTTGTTGCCGCGCCAGTCGGTGGCCCGCTCGGCGTTGGTGAACTGGTCGAGGTAGTGCCCACCGAGTTCGTCGGCGAGTCGGCGGGCGGTGCCGTACACCTCGCCCGCCGAGTCGACGAACTCACATCGGCCGCCCTCACGCTCGATCAGCGCGACCTTGCCGGGACTCGTCGACCGAGCGACCACGGCCACGAACGGGAGCCCGACCAGGCGGGCGAAGTACGCCTCGCTGATCGCGGTCGACCCGCTGGAGGCCTCCACCACCGTGCTGCCGCGGTCGATGTCGCCGTTGCAGATGGCGTAGAGAAACAGTGACCGGGCCAGCCGGTGCTTGAGGCTGCCGGTGGGGTGGGTCGACTCGTCCTTGACGTAGATGTCCACGGGCGAGCCGGCCGGTGTGGGCAGCCGAAGCAGGTGGGTGTCGGCGCTGCGGCGCGCGTCGGCGTGCAGCCGGGCGACCGCCCAGTCGACCCAATGCCGGTCCGCGGTCACGGCCTCCACGTCCCTCAGCGATTCGACGGGCACGGCGTGCTCCTCTCCGGGATCCGCTTGCTTGAGGTCACTGCGGCGATTCAGCGGCCTTTCCGGCGAGGTCGGGAAGGGCGGGCCGGTGCAGCCAGGCGGTGAAGAACGCCGAGAGGTCCGTGCCGGCGTGCCGCGCGGCCAACTCGACGAACTGCGCGGTGCTCACCGTCGCGTGCCGGTGCCGCGCCGTCCAGTCGCGCAGCAGGGTGAAGAATCGCTCGTCGCCGATCCGGGTGCGCAGCGCGTGCAGCACGAGCGCGCCGCGCTTGTAGACCCGCTCGTCGAACATCCGCGCCGGCCCCGGGTCGGCGAGGACGAGGTCAGCCGGCATCGCCGCCACGTGCGCGTGCCACTCCCGGGCGTGCGCCGAGGCGGCGCGGCCGCCGGACGCCTCCGACCACAGCCATTCCGCGTAGGTGGCGAAGCCTTCGTTGAGCCAGATGTGGCGCCAGTCGGCGATCGTGAGGCTGTTGCCGAACCACTGGTGCGCCAGCTCGTGCACGACGAGCCGCTCGTGGGTGCGCCGACCGTCGAGGTGGTTCGCCCCGAAGATCGACATGCCCTGGGCCTCGATCGGGTCCTCCAGCTCGTCGTCGGCGACGACGAGCTGGTAGTTGGCGAACGGGTAGGGCCCGAAGAAGTCCTCCAGCGCCGTCATGATCGCGGGATGCCGGCCGAGGTCGCGCGCGGCGTTCTTGCGCAACCGGGCCGGCAGCAGCGCCACCTGGGGCACCGGGCCGGCGGCGAGCACGACCTCGTCGTAGCGCCCGATCTGCACGCTGACCAGGTACGACGCCGTGGGCTCCGCCCGCTCGTACACCCACGTCCGCGTGCCGGCCGAGCGGCGTCGCGCGGTGAGCACACCGGTGACGGCGACCGTGTAGGGCGCCGCGGTCGTCACGGCGATGCGGTAGGTCGCCTTGTCCGCGGGGTGGTCGTTGCACGGGAACCAGGACGGCGCGCCGACGGGTTGGCTCGCGACGAGCGCGCCGTCGGTCAGCTCCTCCCAGCCGACGTCGCCCCATCGGCTGGAGACCGGTACGGGCACGCCGGAGTAGCGCACGTCGACGGTGAACCGGCCCGTGACCGGGCGGGCCGGTGTGACGTGCAGCTTGCCGCTGTCCCGAGGCGATCGTGACTGCGTGAACTTCGCCGGACGGCCGTCGACGAGCACGCGGGGCACGCGGAACGCCGAGAGGTCGAGGCTGAACCGGCTCAGGGGCGCGTGGGCCACGGCGGTGAGCACCGCCCGTCCGGCGAGCCGGTTGGTCGCCGGCTTGTAGTCGATGTCCAGGTCGTAGTGCTCGACCCGGTAGCCGCCGTTGCCGTGGGCGGGCAGGTACGAGTCGGTCGAGCGGGCCGCACCTGCCGCCGGCTTACGGCTCAGCGCCACGTCGTGATCGGGTTGCCCAGCCAGCGCGTCGCCGCGGGGACGGCGTCGCCGCGCGTGACCAGGGAGCCGGGGCCGACGGTCGTCCCCGCGCCGATGCCCGCGCCCGGCAGGATGATCCCGTTGGGCCCGAGCGTCGCGCCCTCGTCGATGCGCACCTCGTCCATGCTCATGATCCGATCATGGAACAGGTGGGTCTGCACGACACAGCCCCGGTTGACCGTCGCCCCGTCGCCGAGACGCACGAGATCGGACTCGGGCAGCCAGTACGTCTCCAGCCACACCCCGCGCCCGATGCTCGCGCCCATGCTCCGCAGCCACGCGGTGAGGACGGGGGTGCCGCCCGCATGCCCCACCAGCCACGGGACCGCCAGCACCTCGACGAACGTGTCGGCCAGCTCGTTGCGCCACACGAACGAGCTCCACAGCGGATGCTCCACCGGCCCGAACCGGCCGACGAGCAGCCATTTCATCGCCGTCGTCACGCAGGCGGCGACGACGCCGGCAGCGAGCAGCAGCGGACCCGCGAGCACCGCGGCCACCACGAACCCGGCGCCGGCCTGGATCGTCATCAGCTGTCCGACGACGAGCACGGCGAGCGCGGCGGAGCACATCACCGGCACCACCCGGCACAGCTCGATCAGTCCGCGGGCGATCTTGAGGTGACGCGGCGGGTGGAACGTGCGGCTGGTGTCGCCCCGCTCGACGGCCCTGCGCAGCGGCATCGGCGGCAGGCCGAGCCACGAGGACCCCTTCTTCGCCTTTCGTGGCGTCGCGGAGAGCACGCCGACGAGCCCGCGGTTGGGCACCGATCGACCCGGCGCGGTCATCCCGGAGTTGCCGAGGAAAGCCTGCTTGCCGACCCGCGAAGGCGCCACGTGCATCCAGCCGCCGGAGAGCTCGTAGGTGCCGACCATCGTGTCGTCGGCGAGGAACGCGCCGTCCGCGACCGTGGTCATCTTCGGCAGCGCGATCACCGTCGAGGCCTCGACGTCCCGGCCGATCCTGGCGCCGAGCAATCGCAGCCATGCGGCTGTGAACTGGCTGGAGTACAGCGGGAACAGGCCCGTGCGGGCCATGCCCATCAGCCGCTCCGTGGCCCAGACCTGCCAGCCCGCGCGGCTGTGCACCGGGTGGAAGCCCTCGGCCATGCCGATGCCGAGCAGGCGCACGCCGACCACGACGAGCGCCGCGTACGTGACCAGGTAGGCCACCGTGGCGGGTGCGACCATCAGCAGCGCCCCGCTCGTCGCCTCCGCGGGGGACGCCGTACCTGCGACGCCGACCGCGACGATCGCCAGCGCAGGCAGCGCCGCCACCGCGGGCAGCAGCCCGAGGAGCATCGACGTGATGCCGTAGGCGAGCTTCCAGGAGCGCGAGCGCAACGGGCGGGTCGACGGCCAGGACACGCCGGACTTGCCTGCCCGCCCCGCGGGCGAGCCCGCCCAGTGCTGACCGGCGGGGACCGCGCCGCGGACCGTGGACCCGGCCGCGATCTCGGATCCCTTGCCGATCCGCGCGCCCGGCAGCAGCGTGCTGCGCGAGCCGATCGTGGCCCCGGCGCCGATCCGGATCTTGCCGATGCGCACGACGTCGCCGTCGACCCAGTAGCCGCCGAGGTCCACCTCCGGCGCCACGGCCGCGCCGCGCCCGATCTTGAGCAGGCCCGTCACGGGCGGTGCGGAGTGCAGGTCGACGTCGTTGCCGATCTTCGCGCCGAGCGCGCGGGCGTATCGGGTGGTCCACGACGCGCTCGAGACGCCCGTCGCACCGGACAGCTCGGCGAGCCGGGTGGCCGCCCACAGCCGCACGTGCACCGAGCCGCCGCGCGGGTAGCTGCCGGGCCGCACGCCGCGCAGCAGCAGCCGGGCGCCGCCCGCGGCGATCCCGATCCGCCCGGCCGGGCTGAACAACACCAGCCAGGCCAGGACGAGCGACCACCACGGCGCTGTCGGCATCCAGGGAACGGCTCCTGGGATCAGGCGGCGGCGACCGTCGAGATCGCCGCGGCGACGCTCGCCCAGCGCAGGCCGACCAGCGCCAGCATCGGGGCCATGAGCAGGGCCTGTGCGAGCGCGGCGCGGCGCGGCGTCGGACACCACGTCGCGACGCACGGTCCTGGTCGCGCCCAGCGCGTCCAGCCGGGTCGCGAGCGCCCCCAGCGTCGGGCGCAGGTAGACGTCGTTGACCGCCACCTGCGGGTGCCGGGCGCGGATCCGCGCGACCAGCTGCGCCGCGGTGAGGCTGCCGCCGCCGTGGGTGAAGAAGTCGGCCTTCGGGTCGGACACCGCCACGCCGAGGATCTCCGCCCAGCCGTCGGCCAGCCAGCCCTCGGTCGGGGTCAGCAGTCCCGCCGCGACGGGGTCGACACTGCTCGCCGCGGGGAGCGGCCACGGCAGCGCGTCCCGGTCGACCTTGCCCGAGGTGCGCGTCGGCAGGTCGTCGACCACCGCGAGCAGCGGCACGAGCGCGGCGGGCAGTTGCTCGCGTAGAGCGAGCGCCGCGGCGTCGGTGTCCAGCTCGCCGTCGGGCACCAGGTAGCCCACCAGCACCTGGTTGCCGGCCCGGGTGCGGCGCACGGCCGCCGCCGCGCCGCGAACACCGGGCAGCGCGAGCAGCGCGGCGTCGACCTCGCCCAGCTCGATGCGCCGCCCGCCCAGCTTGACCTGCTCGTCGGCGCGCCCGAGGAACAGCAGCCCGGCCTCGTCGGCGCGGACGACGTCGCCGCTGCGGTAGGCGCGGTCCCAGCCGAGCGAGGGCAGCGGGGCGAACCGCGCGGCGTCCCGGTCCGGGTCGAGGTACCGGGCGAGCCCGACCCCGCCGATCACCAGCTCGCCGCTCTCGCCCATCGCGACCGGCTCGCCCGCGCCGTCGACGACGGCGAGCGCCCAGCCGTCGAGCGGCATGCCGATCCGCACCGGCCCCTGGCCGGTCAGCTGCGCGGCGCAGGCGACGACGGTGGCCTCGGTCGGCCCGTAGGTGTTCCAGACCTCGCGGCCCTCGACGGCGAGCCGCTCGGCCAGCTCGGGAGGGCACGCCTCGCCGCCGAGGATCAGCAGCCGCACCTCCTCCAGCGCGTCCGGTGGCCACAACGCGGCAAGCGTCGGGACGGTGGAGACGACCGTGATGCGCTGCGCCTCCAGCCACGGCCCGAGGTCGACGCCGGTGCGCACGAGCGCCCGCGGCGCCGGGACCAGGCAGGCGCCGTGCCGCCAGGCCAGCCACATCTCCTCGCACGAGGCGTCGAACGCGACCGACAGCCCCGCCAGCACGCGGTCGCCCGGCCCGATCGGCTCGTCGGCGAGGAACAGGCGGGCCTCGGCGTCGACGAACGCCGCGGCGGAGCCGTGGCTGACCGCGACCCCCTTCGGCGTACCCGTCGAGCCGGAGGTGAAGATGATCCACGCGTCGTCACCGGGTCCGGGTGTGCCCGTCGTGCCGATCGGTGCGCGGCAGTTCCTCATGGATCCGTCGTCGCCGAGCACCGCGCACACCTCGGCCTCGCCGAACACGAGCTCGGCCCGCTCCGCGGGGTCGTCGGCGTCGACGGGAACGTATGCGGCGCCGGTGGCGAGGACAGCGAGGATCGTGACGTACAGCTCGGCGGTGCCGGAGGAGATCCGGACGCCGACGCGGTCGCCGACCCCGATTCCGGCGCCGGCGAGGCGCCCCCGGACGGCGTCGATCTCATCGGCCAGCCCGCGGTAGGTGAGCACCCTGCCGCCGGCGTCCACCGCGGCCTCGTCGGGATGCTTCGCGGCGGTCTCCGCGAGCACGTCGAGCAGGGTGCGGCGGGCAGGTTCAGGGGCAGCGGGGTAGAGCGCGGGGGTGCGGGTGAGCGCGAGTGTCACCGGGCACCGGCCGGGGTCGGCGCGGTTCGGGCACAACGAGGGCAGCGTGCAGCGCGCGGGCGCATCTCTCACCTTCCGGGTGAACGTGCTGTGTCGTCAGCCGGGTCGAGGATGGGTGCGGAACGGGCGGCACCACCCGGGGGCACAGCGATCTCGCCGTCGATGTTAACGCCAGGTTTCCGTGCGGTCTCGGCGACGTGCGTGAGTTCACCCTCGCAGTGCGCTGACTAGGGTGGACCGGACACGGTACGTGCACGGCGTGGAAGAACATCATGAGCGAGCTGCCGATCAGTGAGGCGCGGGATCGGTTGGAGGACGCGGCCGATCTGGAGGCCGCCCAGGAGTCGTTGGCCGATCCGGTGCGAGTGCCTCATCGTGAGGTGTTGGCCGACTACGGCATCGAGATCACCTGAGCGGGGAGCTACGAGATCGAATGGGCTTGTGACTCCACGCGTGGCGACCGGTCATGTTGCGCCCCAGGGTTTGCCGGTAGGAGATTCCGTCATTGCGTCGGCCACCGGACACCTCGCCCGAGCGTGTGGGTGCCGAGGAGAAGGGCTGTCAGCGAGGGGCGGGGCGGATCGACAGCTCGGTGACGTCTGCGTCCGGCGGTGCGGTGACGGCGTGGAGCACGGCCCGGGCCACGGACTCAGGGCGCAGGAACCTGCTGGCGTCGTAATCCTCACCCTCGTGGGCGACGACCGCGCGCTGCATGTCGGTGTCGGTGCGCCCTGGGTAGACGGACGTGACGCGGACCCCGTGCGTGGCCTCCTCGGCGCGCAACGCGTCGGCGAAAGCGCGGAGTGCGAACTTGCTGGCAGCGTAGGAGCCCCACCCTGGGTGGGCGGTCAACCCGGCTCCGGAGTTGATGCAGACAACCTGGCCGTGGGCGGCGCGCAGCGCGGGCAGCAGGTGGCGGGTGAGCTCGGCGACGGCGACGACGTTGACCTCGAATGTCCGCCGCCACTGGTCTGCCGGGCTGTCGGCGATGGAACCGAGTGGGCCGATGCCGGCGGAATGGACGAGCACGTCGAGGCGGTCGATGCCGGCGACGGCTTCGGCAAAGGCGCCCGGATCGGTGAGCTCGACGAGCCACTCGCGAGCGCAGGGCAGGTCGGCGGCGAGGGCCTTGAGCGTGTCGGTGTCGCGGCCGCCGAGCAGGAGATCGTGGGTTGGCGCCAAGGCCTCGGCGACGGCGGCGCCGATGCCACGGGAGGCGCCGGTGATCAGCGCGAGCGGGCGGGCGTCGGGTGCGATCACGGCGCGACAGTACGCGCGTGCCGCCGTCCGGCCGGGTCGTCGACCGATCAGCCTGAGAACGTGTCTTGAACTCGGTCGGAGCGCGTCAAGTCGCCCGGAATCCGGATCGGGGTGGCGCACCGGTGGTCGGCTGCATCGATCCGGTACTCGTCGCCGTCCGGTGCGCGAGCGGGATGGGCGAGTGGGACACAGGTCGTGTCCGGAGCCGAGTGGTGACCCGCTCGGCGACTGCGTGGTGTCTGCGTGGCGGCGGGTGGCCCGGGTGTCGTCTCGCCCCGGGTGCGCCCGTACGAGTGGATCGCCGTTGGCGTCACACCCTTCGCGTGCTGTCGCACACCGCGTCGGGCTGTCACAGCTGCTGTGCAGGGGTGCGGCGGTCACCGACGCCGTGCGACAGCCCACCACGGGGTGCGCCGGCAGCGTCGGACCACAGCATCGCCACACCCCTGGCAGCACCACCGCACCCCGCGCGGCGCCGACAGCACCCCACCCTGCCGTCGCAGCCCGGCCCCCGCGGTCGCAGCCTGCGACGGTGGGCCGAGAGAGGCGACCGCACCGGCAAACCGCGGTTGTCCCAGCGGTTCAGGTCGGATGCCTCTACGCGCGGTTCAGACAGCGGGAGGACCCTGCAGCCGCACAGAGTGCGACGGAGAGGGGCACCTACCCAGCACGAAGGACGGAAACCATGATCGCCAACGACGAAGGCTTCGAGATCCTCGACCGAGCGACCTGCCTCGAGTTGCTGGGTACCCATCAGGTCGGTCGGCTGGCCTGGGCCACCGTCGACGGTCGGGTGCACGTCCGGCCCGTCAACTACACCCTGGCGGGCGAGGACGTGATCGTCCGGACCCGGACGGGATCGATCCTCGCCGCGGCCCAGGCCAACCTGCAGATGACCTTCGAGGCCGACCACCTCGAACCAGGGGTGAAGGCAGGCTGGAGTGTCCTGATCGTCGGAACCGCCGAGGACCTCGGCTCGACGGCCGAGGCGGCGGGCCTGCGGGACTCTGTGCGCCTCTGGGCTCGCGGGCCCCGCCCGCACGTGCTGCGCATCCGGGCCGGCGAGGTGACCGGCCGACGGCTGCATCCGGGCAACGGTGAGATCGTGATCGTCCGGTGGGAGTCGGACGCGGAGTGACCCCGGGCCGACCCGGTCTGGACGCCGCGAGGTCGTCAGCGGACTGCCGCCAACCGGGTCAGAACGGGATGAACGGCACCACGAAGGTCCGGAGAATGATCACTGCCAGGAACACCGCGGTGAACGCCAGATCGATGCTGACAGAACCGACTCGAACGGGCTTGAGTACCCGCCGAGCCGGGGCGATCACGGGTTCGGTGATGCCGTGAGTGATCCGGCGGGCCTGGTAGAGGCCTGCGCCGGCGGTCGCCGGCGACAGCACGCCGACCCAGTCCACGACGATGCGCGCTACCAGGACGATTTGGAACAGGACGAGGACGAGTCCGAGCAAGCCTGCGATCACCGCATGTTTCCTTCCGCTCGACGTCGAGTGTCCTCCGCGCAGATGAGAGCGAGCTGTGAGTTCGTCGAACGGGCGCTCAGGCGCGTGACGTCGGTGCGGCGAGCCCGGCCAGGTGGTGCAGCGAGTTGGTGAGATGCTCAGGGCCGAACGGCGGGAACTGGATGTACTCCCGGATGGACTGCGGCACCCCCGACCAGTCGTAGGTGAGCGTGACCGCGGTCTCGGACAGGCCGAGTGGCGCCAGGTCGTAACGCCAGATCCAGCCGCCGAACTCGAGCTGACCGTCGTCCTTCTCCTGCCCCGTCAGCCAGCCGACGGCGCGCGGTGGGTCGAGGACCTGGACCTTGTTGGCCACCCGGTAGTCACCGTTCGGATGGTTGGGGTGATACATGTCCATCCGGAAGACCTGCCCCACCTCGGTCAGCGGCGCCCGGTCGACGGCCTCCTGAACCCAGCCGGTGCCGTCGATCGCAGAATGGGTCGCCGGGTCCGCCAGCACCGCGAACACTCTCGCGGCGGGCACGGCGACAGTCAGGGTGGCGCTCACGTTGTCCTCGGCCACGGTGTGCACGCTCCTCGTCGTGCTCATCCGCGCCTCCGGCAGGCGCGGAACGGGGACGTTCCCCACGTGCAGACGACGCGGCGAGGCGAAACTCATCTGTCATATGTGCGGAACCTGTACCCGTGCCGATTACGCTGAGGCGGCAGCTGATCAGCTTCGGGCGCGGGGGAGTGCGCGGTGGTGCCTCGGGTCGAGTTGGTCCCGGGAAGTGTTCGGAGGGTCTGTCAGCTCACCGGGGAGTGGGATCGGCAGCGGAACACGTTCGCTCACAACCGCACCGAGACGCGGTTCGGGCTGGTCGGCACCGACCTCGGCTCGTCCTTCGACCACGACGGCCGGTTGTGGTTCCTCTTCGGTGACACGTGGCCGGACGCCGAGCTCGGCGACAGTGTCGCGTGGACGACCGACCGGACGCCGGAGCCGGGGATCCGGTTGCAGTTCATGACGGCGGGCTCCCGCTTCGTCTGTCCGCGGGTGTCGACCTCGGACGGGCGTTCGGTGTCCACGAGGGCCTTCGAGGTGCCGCTCGACGGGTTCAGTGTCGGTGGGCACATGTACGTGTTCCGGACTACCGAGCATTACCGGGAGGCAGGCCGGGAGGTGATGGGCCGGTCGGTCTTGACGCGGGCGGTGAACGGCGATCCCACGAATCTGTTGTGCCTGTACGACCTGTCGGTCGCTCGCCGGGGCGGGAAGTTCATCAACGTGTCGTGTGTCGCGGTGCAAGACGGTGTGGCAGGGCTGCCCTTTCGCGGGCCGGCGTTGCTGGTGTGGGGCAGCGGGCGGTACCGGGCGAGCGACGCCCATCTTGCCTGTGTCCCGCTCGGAGCCGTGGAGGACAGAGGCAGCTGGCGGTTCTGGTGCGGGCTCGAGGCCCGTTCGCAGCGGCCGGCGTGGTCCGAGGACGAGCGTGACGCCGTCGCACTCTTCCCGCACCCGCAGATCGGTGAGCTCTCGGCGACCTGGAACGCCCCGCTGGGGGTGTGGCTGCTGCTCTACAACGCCGGCTCCCCGCGCGGGATCAACGCCCGCGTCGCCCAGCACCCGTGGGGGCCCTGGTCCGACCCGGTGGTCGTGTTCGACCCCGGTTGGGCCGGCAGCGGCTACGGCGAGTTCATGCACGTGCGGGATGCGCCGGACGGCCTGTCCGACCCGGGACGTGAGGACGAATGGGGTGGCGAGTACGGGCCGTACGTGATCGACCGCTACACGCGCGCCCTACCGGGCGGCCAGGCGGCGGTGTACTTCACCATGTCGACCTGGAACCCGTACAACGTCGTGGAGATGGCGATGATCCTCCACGGAGCTGTCCGCAGCTGACGCACGGACCGTGGGAGGCCGTCAGTTCGAGATGCTCACGTTCAGGTTGCGTGGGCGGGAGATCGACAGGTCGGCCGGCGCCTCGGTCATTGCCTGCTGGATCTCCGCGAGGCGCTCGATCCACCGCTTCATCACGGCTGCCGCCGCCGGGTCGAGGGCCAGTTTCGGGATGTCTGCGGTGAGCAGCATGTTGTACGGCTTCCAGGTGCCGATGATCGTCGCGACGAGGTCGAAGGCTCGCCGCTGGTCCATGTCCTTCCCTGACAGGGGCGCCACGGTCGGGACGATCCAGCCGAGCGTCGAGTAGTTCCACACGATGTTGTTGAGCACGTCGTGCTCGACCGTCGAGACGTGGATCAAGGTGGCGCAGAGCCGGGCCAGCCACCGGAACGACACCGGCCGATCCGGGCGAGTGACGCCGTTGGGGAGGAGGCGGTCCAGCTCGGCGGTCCAGCGTGTGAGCTGCGGGTCGGCGGCAACCGCCGCGTCCCCGGTGTAGTAGAGGCGCAGGTAGTCCTCGACGTAGTCGGCGATCGCGGCCCAGAGGCGCAGGACGTTGTCGCGGTACGGGTAGGCGAACGGCGTCTCCGTGGTGCCGCGCCGGGCGAACTGCGTGTCGGGCTCGAAGTCCCAGAAGTCGTAGCGGGCGACATGGTCGTCCGCCATCCCGACCAGCACGGGCCCCTCATGGGAGAAGATCGTCGAGGAGAACCCTCGCGGCCGTCCGACCTGGAACTCGGCGACCTCGACGTTGCCGATCAGCACGGTGTGGAAGCAGTGGTGCAGCAGCCGGCGGACGGGGTGGCGGGCGCCGAGTCCGTTCGCGGTGGCCAGGGCGAACGACGTCAGCGTGGTCAGGTGGGTCGACAGGTTGTGGCGGAACGTCGTGAGGTCCTCGTTGAGGCCGGCCAGCAGCGCGGCCTGGGCGAGATCCGGCGGGCACGCCGTCCTGCTGCACCGAGACGGTGGCCAGGTGTCCGTCGCGCACCGCGAAGCGCGCCAGACCTCCGGGCGGCGCCAGCCCCTCCCGGACCGGGTAGGCGTTCATCCAGCGCAGGTCGATCTCGTACGTCCCCTCACCGGCGCCGGATGCGGACCGCCGCAGGTACGAGCCGAAGGGAGCGCGCACGGCGAGCTCGGCCAGCACATCCGCCTCGGGCTGCGCAAGCTCGGGGGGCACCGCGGGTGCGGTCGGCCAGGCCCGCCGGTAGCCGAGCGGGTACACGACGGAGAGGAACGCGTCGATGTCGCGCGGGATCGGCGGGGTGTGCCGCGGAGCGAGCACCGTGAGCAGGTCGAGTACCCGCCTGCCGAGCCGAATGCCCCGCAGCCGTGGTCCTGCGCGGTCTTCCTCCGGGAAGGTCACGGCCTCGTACAAGCCGCGTATCGGCATGCCGGGATGCACCGCGGTGAACGGCCGGTACTCGACGTGGCCCTCGGACGGAGCCGCAAGCGGAATGATCTTCGTGGCCCGGAACTCGTACCACTCCTTGAGCGCGATGACGTTGCGGTAGAGCCAGAACCGCGCCTGGTCGACCAGGGCCGCACCGAGCACCCAGGAGTGCGCAGGTGCGGGGGCCATGGCGGTGGGGATGCGGCTGGTGGGCTGGTGGGTGCGGGCCGTCGTGTGAGTCACTGCTGGGCCTCCTGCCCGGGGACGGTCCACGGCGCGAAGGCGTTCTGCGCGCCGCGCAGCGCCGGCGCCAGCCGGGGGTGGTGGCGCAGGAGGACCGAGCACATGTCGTTGTCCTCGATCCAGGCCATGCCCTCCGGCGTGTAGACCCGCGGGGTGAAGTCGGTGGTGAAGAAGCGGTCGCTCTTGAGCCGCCGCGACGCCATGAGGATGAAGATCCGGAACGTGGTGTCGCAGAACCCGAATCCCGTGGGCGGCTTCTCGGCGTAGAGGCCCACGGTCAGGTCGACGTCGTCGACCGTCGGGTACACGGCGCGCAGTTCGTCCGCGGTCGCGGTGTCGCCGGTGAGCTGCTCGAACGACGTGACCTCCGGCAGGTGCAGCAGGCGGCGGAACGCGTTGTAGCGCGGCACCCCGCGCTCGCGGGAGCGCAGCAGGTCCACGGCGGCGAGGTCGAGGGGCAGCCCGTCCTCGGTGCGCACCAGACGCTGCATGAAACGCGGGTGGTTGTGCAGGGTCACCGCGCCCGGGTTGGCCGTGCCCAGCGAGTACAGCAGGTCCGTCGCGCCGTGCTGCTGCAGCAGCGGCCGGCTCTGCAGCCGCGCGGCGTCCATGAACGGCAGCGCTGTGCTGGTCTGCGGGTCGTCCACGGAGCGCAGCTGCAGTTCGTCGGGGATGAGCGGGTGCATGCGGTAGACCGCGACGAACTCCTCGGTGATCGAGTACGGGGCGGAGTGGTGGTCGGTGGGTGACCCGGGGATGCCGCTGAGCACCTCGCCGTCGGTCAGCCGGCCGTAGAGCCGGCGGACGTGTTCCCCGGCGAGGCCGAACCAGTTGGTCCGCATGCCGATCCGCAGCGCCGGCCGGTTGAGGATCGCGGTGGTCCACTCGACCGTGTGGATCTTGGCGATGAGCGCGGCGACGACCAGCCGGGCCTTGTCGAACACCTCGTCGTCCGACCAGGAGGGGTAGGCCGCGGCGAGCATGTCGCAGACGGCGTTGTGCTCGCGCATGAACAGCGTGTGCAGCAGCTCCAGGCCGACCCACCAGCCGTCGAGGCCGCCGGAGCTGCCGAGCAGGGTCGTGTCGATGTCGATCAGGTCGTCCGGCCCGATCGCGACCTTCCCCTTGCCCAGCCCCGGGCGGCGGACGGCGTCCTGGAACTTCTGCGTGCTGCCGTAGATCTGGGACGCGTCCCACCAGTGGGTCTCGGTGTTGACGAAGGTGCCGTCCGCGTGCGGGTCGCGCGGGGTGCGCGGCACCGTCATCGGGTCGGTCGGCCAGTCGTCGCCCGGCGGGCGGGGCACCGCGAAGCAGCGCGTCGCGTCCGTGCCGTGGCTGAACCAGTCGCGGGTCTCGAACTGCAGCCACGCCGCGGCGAGCACGTTGAGCGTGGGGACCGGGATCATCTCCGGTCCGCGGGCCAGCAGCCGCGTGCTGACCAGCCGTGGGTTGGGGGTGAGGACGCGCTCCGGGTCCTCCGGCACGGTGTCGGCGAGCGGCACGTTGCGCCCGAACCGGGTCTTCGCCATGCCCATGGCGGGTGCGGACAGGTCGTTGTACGACCCGTCCACCGAGCGCGCCACCAGGTAGCGCGACGGCAGATCCGGTGGCAACGTCGGCACCGACGCGGTGTCGTTGGTGTCGAAGAGGTTGTGCTCACGCAGGTCGTCCCGAATGCCCATGATCAGTGCGAGCGAGAGCGGGGTCGGGAACCGGTCCCAGCGCCACCGGCGGTCGATCGCCTCGGCCAGCTTCGCCCAGAGACGGCCCGCCAGGCGCCGCGCGGACCGCGAGACGGGCTGCGGTGCGGGTCGGGCGGGTGCATCGTCGACGACCGGCTCGTCGATCAGATTGGCGGCGGGGCGAGGCGGGGTGGTTCGAGTCATCGGCGTGCACCATCCAGGCGGGGACGTGGTTGCACCACAAGGGAGCCTGTGAGCGGTCGGCTTGATACGCCGCGTGACGGGCGGGGCGCGGCTGCGCGTCAGCGCGGGCGGGCACCCTCGATGAGGGCGGCTTCCGTATTGGTGAACAGCGCGGGCAGCATCGCCCGGATCGCGCCGACGACGACGTTGTCCCCGGTCGACAGGGCGGCCACCGAACCCATGCCCTTGGCCCGCATCCGGGCGCCGTCGGTGACGGCGTTGAGCATCTCGGCGACGTCGAGCCAGGTGTAGCCCGGGCGCAGCTCGAGCCCGTACCGCCGCGCGACCTGCTGGTAGAGCTCCGCCCAGTTGGTGAGCAGCTGCTCGTAGTTGATCTTAAGGAACGTCCTGACCCGAGGGTGGTTCGGCAGCCCCACCCAGACGATCGTCTGCAGGCTCCACAGCGGATCCTCCAGGGTGGCGGCGAGGGTGGCGCGGGACATCTCGCGGATCAGGTCGGTGAGCGCGATGTCGGGCGGCAGCGCCTCCAGTGCGCCGCGTAGCACGCGGAGCTTCCGGGCCAGTAGCGCCGGGCGCATGAGGTAGGCGATCAGGTCTTCGGTATAGCGGCTCTTGTATCTCCAGCGGTCCCGGAACATCCCTACCGTCAGCAGCTTCGGACGTTCCAGTGCCACGTCTTCCTGTTCGGCGCGCTCGATCAGGCGGGCCTGCGACAGGCCGGCGAACAGCCGGGTGCCGGCGTCGCGGTCGGCGAGCAGGTCCGGGCCGCGGTGGTCGAGCAGGTCGTCGTGCAGCAGGAGCAGCCCGATCTCGAGGAATGCGCGGGTCTCGAGACTGTTCGCGATCTTCTTGCGGGTCGCGGGCCGGGCGTCCGCGCACACGTTGGACAGTACCGACGACAGGTCGTCGTCGGCCGGAAGCGGCGCACCCCGGTCGTCGATACCCCCAGCGTAGGACCTCCAGCCCTGGAGGTCCTGCGTCCGTGTGCCCACCGTCGGGATCGACCGGCGGGGCCGCAGCCCGCGGCCGCAACCGCGGATGGGCTTGGACCTGTGCCGCCCCAGCCCCCGAGGGTGGTCCCACCAGCGGAATGGCGCTCCAGATGGCGTCAGCCAGCGGAGGGACCGTGATGTTCGAGACCTCAGTTTCCGAGACGACCGTGCCCGACTCCGCCTTGCCCGAGACGGAAGCACCCGACCCACGGGGACAGCTCGACGACCTGGTCGCCGGCGCGCGGCGAGGCGAGCGGTGGGCCTGGGACGCGCTGGTCGAGCGGTACCGCCCGCTCGTCCGGGCTGTCGCGTCCGGCTACCGGCTCAACGGCCGTGACGTCGAGGACATCGACCAGACGGTGTGGCTGCGCCTGGTCGAGAACCTCGACCGCATCCGGGAGCCGCGGGCCCTGCCCAAGTGGCTGATCACAACGGCCGGCAACGAGTGCCGGAGGCTGACGCGCACCAGACAGCGGACGCTCCTCATCGGCGTGCTCGACGAGCCCGTGCAGGAGAACGGGGCCGAGCCGCCTGGCGCGCCCGAGACCGACCTGCTGCGCCGTGAGCTGGCCCGGACCGTGCAGCAGGGGCTCGCCGAGTTGCCGGTTGCCCAGCAGCAAGTGCTCAGGCTGCTCGCCAGCGAGCGACAGCTCAGCTATCGGGAGATCAGCCGCATCCTCGTGATCCCGGTCGGCAGCATCGGGCCGACCCGCGCCCGCGGCCTCGCCCGGCTCCGTGCGACCGTGGCGGTCCGGGAGTACGTGGCCTGCTAGCCGCGGGTTTTCCCACCGGCCCGGTCAGAAGGTGACCGGAGTCCCGAGGTGGTCGAGCATGTCGCGCACCGTCCAGCCGGTGCAGTCGGTGGGGCGCTGCAATTCGTCGGCACGCAGGTCGTCGACCAGCGCGAGGAGCCGGCTGATCTCGGCTTCGGCCCGCTCCATGGCCTCGTCGTGATCGAGCGGGGGATGTCCTGGACGGGGATGCGGATCACGGCAGTCGTCTCACACTCCGGTCGACGCGGCGGCCAGGGAGAGTCGCTCGGCGTAGGCGTCGGCCAGGTCGCGCAGCGCGCCGGCGCAGTCGCCGGTGAAGGACGGGCCGTGCATGAGCGCCAGGGTGCGGGGTGCCAGGTCGGCGAGCGATCGCATGGTGGGTGCGGTGGACGGGGTCAGGCAGGTGGCGCGGAACATGTCCTCGGCCTCGAGCGCCGGGCTCACCACGTCCGCGTCGTGCACCAGCGCGGAGCCCCCTCCGACCTGGGTGAACAGGTCGCCGCACAGCAGCGTTGCGGTCGACTCGTCGAACAGCACCTGCGCCTCCCACGCGTGCGGGACGTGCGGGGTGGAGATCTGCCGCAGCCGGTGCCCGCCGATGTCGAGCACCTCGCCCTCGGTCAGCGGGCGGGGCGGGCGGTCGGCCATGTCGGCGATCGAGACCATGCAGCCCAGCTCGCCGTGCGCCACCTGCGACGACGGTGCGGCCGCGAGCCACTGGTTCATCGCACCGCACTCGTCGGCTTCGACGTGACCGAAGGTGATCCAGCGCAGCTGCTCCACCGGCCGCACCCGGGTCACCGCCTCGGACACGGCCGGGAAGAGCCCGCTCAGTCCGCAGTGGAACAGCAGCGGCTCGTCGCCGTCGAGAAGGAACTGGTTCATGGTGAACCCGGCGGGAGAGATGTCGGGCAGGTAGGTCGAGAGGCGGTACACGCCGTCGGCGATCTCGTGAACGGTGGTCTCCATGGCGACGATCGTCGGACGGACGACCTCCCGCGCCATCCGCGACGACCTACCCGGTTAGGGCGTGGCGGCTACCCGGTTTGCGCGGGCGAAGGCGGCGAGCTCGGTGCGGGAGCGGGAGCCGGTGCGGGCCAACAGGCTGGCGACGTGGTGCTCGACCGTGCGCGGGGAGAGGAACAGGCGGGCGGCGATCTCGCGCGTGGGCAGCGCGTCGGCAACGAGGACGAGCACGTCGAGCTCGCGGCTGGTGATGCCGAGCCGGCGCAGCGCAGGGGGAACGGTCGACCGGCCCCGTCCGCGGCGGACGGCCGGCGCACCGGCGGCGACGAGCAGGGTCCGGCACTCCCGGGCGACCCGGTCGTGACCGCGGTCCGAGAAGAACGCCTCGGCCTCCCGTAGCCAGAGGACCGGCTCGCCCCAACCGTCGCGTACCGCGCCCTCGGCCACGAGGCGCAGGCCGTACCACGACCAGTCGCGTTCACCGATCGCCGTGCGGGCCCGCTCGACGGCGGCGCACGCCTCGGCGGCCCGGCCCTGCCGGCCGAGCACGACCGCGTCGACCAGCGCCAGCCAGCCGTCGCCGAACCCGGTCCGGACGAGCCGGGACGCCGCGATCTCGGCTCGCGCGGCCAGGCCGAGATCGTCGTCGGACAACGCGTGCAGCAGCGCCCACCAGTACTGTCCCGGGTAGACCGACTCCATCTCCGGTGCGACTCGCGTGAACTCCATGGACCGCTCCAGTGCGTGCCGCAGCGCGGCGCGGTCCTCGCGCAGCGCGTGGTATGTGGCGCGCACGCGCCCCCAGGCGTCGGCCTCCATCCGGGCATCGCCGGGAGCAGCGGCCTCGGCCTCGGCCAGCACGGCCTCCATCTCCGTCCCGGACCCGTCGAGTGCGTGCCCCCCGGCAAGCCACAGCAATGCCACCGGGAGGCTCGCGAGCCCGTAGCGCCTGCTGGCGTCGGCGCAGCGCTCCGCCGCCTCCCGGCACGTGTCGCGGTCGAAGGCGTTCAGCGCCATGTCGGCGAGGACCAGGTCCATCTGGGCGATCGTGAGGTGAGCACCCGCGTCGGCCGCCACCCGACGGAGCTCGCGGACGTGGTCGCCGTCCGGCGTCGCCTCGGTCAGCGCCAGCTCCTGGAGCGCACGGAGCCGCCAGGTCGTCAACCCGTGCCGCTCCGCCAGATCGGCGCTCCGTCGGAACAGGGCCACCGAGTCGGACGCCGTCGCCAGGCGGCCGAGCACCTCGAGCGCCTCGCACTCCACCTCCGGCCGGTCCGCTCCGGAGACGGCCGCCGACGCGAGCCGCCGCGCCTCGTCGAGCCGGTCGTCGGCGAGTGCCACGTGTGCGCCGACCGCGTCGAGCGCGGCGCGCACCCCGGGATCGAGATCGCCCGTCGCCCGGGCGCTCGCCACGTCGGCTGTGGCGGAGTCCGTGTCACCCGCGGCGAGCGCGGCCCGCACCAGGACGAGCAGCAGCTCGACCCGCCGTGGCGGCGGTGCACCCAGCTCGTCGAGGCGGTGCAGCAACCCGTGCCCGAGCGCCCGGGCCGGTCCGGGCTTCCCGGCATGAGCGAGGACGGTCACCAGCACCTCCTCGGCCTCCGCGGCGGCCGCGGACCCGGGCGAGGCCAGGGACCGCGCACGTTCGGCCGTCAGCTCGGCGCTGGCCAGCGCTCCACGGGCCAGGGCACGGCGAGCGCTCTCGGTCGTGAGCGCCGCGGCCGTCTCCCGGTCTCCGGCGCCTTCGGCGAGCTCGGCTGCCAGCTCGCACCACGGACCGGGCAGACCCGGGTGCGCCCGGTGCACCGCGACGAGCGCCCGCCCGGACAGCTCGGCCCGCTCCGGTGGCAGCAGCTCGGCGAGCACGGCCTCACGGGTGAGGGTGTGGCGGAACCGGAACCGCTGGCCGTCCACGGCGACGAGCTGGGCGTCGACAGCTCGACGCAGCGACCCGACCACGGTCGCGCCGTCGACCGCGGCGACACCGGGAAGCAGGTCCCAGTCGAACCGCCGGCCCAGCACAGCCGCGGCGGCGAGCACATGCCGGGCGTCGGGGTCGAGCGTCTGAAGGCGGGTGCCCAGCGAGGCCGCGAAGCTGGCGGGTACCGAGGGGGTCGGTGCCTGCTCGGCACGCCATCGCCCGTCCTCCCGCGTCAGCGCTCCCGATGTGACCAGCCCGGCCAGCAGCTCCTCGATCAGGAAGGGCAGCCCGTCGCTGTGCTCGGCGACGAAGGCCGGCACGGCATGGTCCACCTCCTCGGCGCCGGACAGGCAGGCGCGCACCATGTCCGCGCAGTCCCCGTCCGAAAGGGGAGCGAGGGGGAGGACCGTGCCGACCCGGCGGCTTCGCAGCCGGTCCAGCACGTCCGCGACGTGCGACGGTCCGGCCGACCGGGTGGTGGCCAGGCACAGCGCCCGCTCGGCGGCGAGGGTGTCGGCGAGGTAGTCGACGACCGCCAGCGTCTCCGGGTCCGCCCAGTGCAGGTCCTCGAGCACGAGCAGACACCCCGCGGTGCCACCGAGCACCCGGAGCAGCCGGACCACCGCTTCGCCGACGAGCACGGGGGAGTTGTCGGCGCCACCGGTCGTGTCACCCGTGCCCCAGTCCGGCACGAGTCGGGCGAGCTGGCCGCCGAACCCGGTGAGCTCGGGTGAGTCCGGCGGCCGTTTCCCCCGGCTCGCGACCAGCATCGCCTCACTCAGCGGTCGGAACGGGAGCGGGGAACCCGCGGGAACCGCGCGGCCGGACAGGACGAGAACGCCCCGACCGGCGGCGAGCGCTGCTGCCTCCCGCGCCAGCCGCGACTTGCCGACGCCGGCCTCACCGACCAGTACGGCGACCCCACCGCGACCGTCGGCCGCGTCGGCGACGAGCCCGGCGAGGGCCGCCAGCTCGACCGCGCGGCCGACGAGCACCGGACACAGCACACCGTCCACGCGCAGCAGTGTGGCTCACATGACCGCTGCGATGCCTTCGGTGCTGACCAGAACCACGACGGAACGCGCGCCGAGCCCGAGCGCTCCGGCCAACTCCGGATCGCCGGCGGCCACCCGGAGGCCGGCGAGCGCCGCGGCCCCGCAGGGGCCGACCGGCACGCCTGCGGCGTGCAGGTCGGTCAGGGCGGATCGTGCCTGGGCCTCGCTCACCCCGACAGCCGCGTCCAGCCCGGCCGAGATGACGGGCCAGGCGATCACGGAGACGGTGCCGCAGTTCAGGCCGGCCATCGCGGTGGGCGACGACGTGTCGACGGTGATCGGTCGTCCGGCGGCGACCGACGCGGTGACGCACGCGGCCGTGGCCGGCTCGACCGCGAGTACGGCCGGCCGGTCTGCCCGTGCGGGGGACCGGTAGTGCTGCAGGGCCGCCTGCAACAGCGATCCCACGCCGGTGGGCACCGAGAGCACGTCGACGTCTGCGTCGATCTGGTCGTCGATCTCGGTGAACAGCGTGGAGTAGCCGTCGACGATCCACCGGGGGATGTCCTCGTAGCCGGCCCAGGAGGTGTCCTGCACCAAGAGGTCGTCGGGCCGGCCGTCGACCGAGCGCGCCGCGGTCTGCACGACCTGGTCGTAGACCAGCGAGGTCCGGACCACCTCGGCTCCCTCGTCGGCGATGGCGTCGACCGCACCCGAACCCACCCCGTCCGGAAGGTAGACGCGGGCTCGCACCCCCACCAGGCAGGCCATCCGGGCCACTGCCCGGCCGTGGTTGCCGTCGGTCGCGGTCACCAGCGTCACGGCTGCCCCGGCCGTCCGACGCCGCAGCTCGTCCAGGGAGCCGGCAGGCGCGAGGTACCCCGCCCGTACGCTCAGCGCCCGGTTGACCGCCCACGAGGCGCCAAGGATCTTGAATGCCGGTAGCCCGAACCGGTCCGCCTCGTCCTTCACCCACACCTGTGCCACCCCGAGCGAGGCCGCGAGCCCGGGCAGGCCGACCAGCGGGGTCGGCCGATAGCCCGGCAGCGTCGCGTGGAACGCCCGCGCCACCCTCGGGACGGAGGCGCGGGCCGCACCGGCATCGTGGCGAGGACGCCGGTCCCGGCGGAGAACGGCGAAGCGGGCGGGGACCGGATCGGGCACGGAACACCTTTCCCATGAGCGCGGCCCGAAGCGGGCTCACACCCGCCGCACGTTCGGACGCGGCGACCGAAGGCTGATCCGGCGGGCTCCGACTATGATGGGCGAGTCGGAGCCTCCGTCCGGCTCATCACTCGGAGGTCGCAGGTCCACATCCTGCGCCCGCAACGGCCAATCACCACGTGAGGGAGCCGATCGCCGACGGCGGTCGGGCGTTGATCGTGTGGGGTAGGAGAAGTTCGTGGCTCGAGGTGACCAGCGCCTACGGCGCGCTCACCGCACTGCTCGTGCGTCGCAAGGCCGTGCCCGCTCTCGCGACGCCGACGGCATCATCCCGGTGCTCGCCCGTACCGCGGGCGAGGTCGAGGCCGCAGCGCAGCGTGGGCGCGTGCTGCCGTCGGACCGCACGAAGTTCCAGGTCGTGGCGGTCCTGGCCCGCCAGGAGCGGGCCAGGGTGCGGTCGGAGATCAGCAGCGACGCCCGCCGGTCCGCGATGCTCAAGCGCCTCGACGGGATCGCGCTGATCCTCGCGCAGACCGCGACCCGCGACACGTCGTTGCTCGCGCTGCTCGCCGAGGACGCCGTCCTGCCCGACGCGGCCCGGGCGCTCATGCGGAACTTGTTGCAGGACGCCGGGTTGGAGACGGCTGCCCTGGAGGTCGCGCCCCCGGAGCCGCCCGTCGCACCCGCCACGCCGGAGCGGCGGGTGGTGCCGCAGACGGTCGTCTCGCGCCAGCTGGCCAACCCCTTCCTCGCCCCGGACTTCTCGGCCGCCCGACCGAGCGCGGCCCCGGCGCGCCGCCTGGCCACCTGGGAGCTGCTCGGGCCGCTGTTCAGCTCGTTCGAACGGGCGGGCGCGGGCGCCTCGCCCTGCATGGCGCTGCCCGCGCCGTCGTCGCTGCAGGCGCCGGGCGGGCGCACGCTGATGCCCCACCAGGGGCAGCTGATCGCCGCGGCCGCCGCCGGGCACCGGAGCTTCCTGCTCGCGGACGAACCGGGCCTGGGCAAGACGGCGCAGGCGCTGCTCGCCGCGCAGGCGGCGAACGCCTACCCGCTGCTGGTGGTCGTGCCGAACGTCGTCAAGACCAACTGGGCCCGCGAGGCCGCGCTCTGGACCCCCACCCGATCGGCGACCGTGATCCACGGCAACGGCGACACGATGGACGGCTTCGCCGACATCGTCGTGGTCAACTACGAGGTGCTCGACCGCCACGTCGGCTGGATCGGCGACTTCGGCTTCCGCGGCATGGTCGTCGACGAGGCGCACTTCATCAAGAACAAGAGCTCGCAGCGCTCCCAGCACGTACTGCAGCTCTCCGAGAGCATCCGATCCCGCGTCGCGCGGCCCCTGCTGATGGCCCTGACCGGGACCCCGCTGATCAACGACATCGAGGACTTCCGGGCGATCTGGCAGTTCCTCGGCTGGATCGACGACACGAAGCCGCTCGCCGAGCTGATGCAGGCCCTGGAGGAGACCGGGCTGACCCCCGCAGACCCAGGGTTCTACCCCGCAGCCCGCCAGTGCGTTGTCGACCGGGGGATCGTCCGTCGCCGCAAGGTCGACGTGGCCGCCGACATTCCGGCCCGGCGGATCGCCGACCTTCCCGTCGAGCTGGACGACAAGGTCGCCCGGTCGATCCGCGATGCCGAGCGCTCGCTCGCCGCCCGGATGGTGGCGCAGTACGAGAACGCACTCGCCCGGCGCAGGTCCGGTCCCGTTGTCGGAGGCATTGGAGGGACTGGGGGAATCGACCACGACCTCGTACGCAGAATCGCCACCCGGGAGCGGAAGGAGGCGACCACGGCCACGGGCGAGGAGAACGTCTTCGCCATGATGCGGCGCATCGGCCGGGCGAAGGCCGGCCTCGCCGCGGACTACGCGGCTCAGCTGGCGCGCAGCGCCGGCAAGGTCGTTTTCTTCGCCAAGCACGTCGACGTGATGGACGCCGCCGAGGCGGCCTTTACCAAGGCCGGGATCCGATTCTCCTCGATCCGTGGTGACCAGACGCGGACGGTGAGGCAGAAGCAGATCGACGCGTTCGTGAAGGATCCCGCTGTCGCGATCGCGGTCTGTTCCCTGACCGCGGCCGGAGTCGGCATCAACCTGCAGGTCGCCTCGAACATCGTGCTCGCCGAGCTCTCCTGGACCGACGCGGAGCAGACCCAGGCCATCGACCGCAGCCACCGCATCGGTCAGACGGAGCCCGTCACCGCGTGGCGCATCATCGCCGCTCAGACGATCGACGCGAGGATCGCCGAGCTGATCGACAGCAAGGCGGGGCTCGCCGCCCGGGCGCTGGACGGTTCGGAGGACGAGGTGTCGTCGTCGGCGGACGTGCAACTCGAGGCCTTGGTGGCGTTGTTGACCGACGCGTTGACGGCGTCGCCGTAGTCGAACGCCGCTCGACGACCTGACGTGAGACGCCGGCCGGGCGCGGCGGCCGACGGGGGAGACCCGTACCCCGCGCAGGTCATGGGCCCCGGGTCTCGCGGTCAGTGTCGCGAGCCGCCGCGCCCCTGCCCGCCGCGCCCCTGCCCGTCGCCGGGAACGGCACCGGGTGGGAGCTGGTCGTACGCGCCCGGGGCCACGTCGGCGGCCTGCGCGCCGTGCCGGCCCGGGCGCCCCGGTCCGGCTGCCTGCTGTTGTTCTGCCTGCTCCTGCGGTGCCTGCTCTTGCGCGGCCTGCTGCGCCGCTCGCCGGGCAGCGGCCGCCTGCTGCTCCCGTTCCGCTTTCTGCTGGGCGCGCTGGCCGCTTCCTGCTGCGCCGCTTCCTGCTGCGCCGCTTCCTGCTGCGCCGCTTCCTTCTGCGCGGCCTTCCGAGCCTCGGCCTTCTGGGCTGCCCTTTCCTGGGCGGCCTCCGCTTGCGCGGCCTTCTCAGCGGCTCGCTTCGCAGCCGCCTTCTCGGCGTTGACCTTCTCGGCTGCCGCCTTCTCCGAGGCTCTCTTCTCGGCGGCCTTCTCCTCCGCCGCCTGACGAGCCGCAGCCTTCTGCTGCTCGGCCACCTTCTCCTGCTCGGCGGCCTTCTTCTGCTCAGCCGCCTGACGAGCGGCTGCCTTCTCCTGCTCAGCTGCCTCTTGTTGCTCGGCTGCCTTCTCCGCAGCCTGCCGCTCCTCGGCGGCCTGACGTGCGGCCGCCTTCTCGGCGGCTTGCTGCTCCTCGGCGGCCTGACGTGCGGCCGCCTTCTGTTGCTCGGCCGCCTTCTCCTGGTCGGCGGCCTGCTGCTCCTCGGCCGCCTTCTCCTGGTCGGCGGCCTGCTGCTCCTCGGCGGCCTGACGTGCGGCTGCCTTCTCCTGCTCAGCTGCCTTCTGCTCCTCGGCCTGCTGCTGTTCGGGTGCTCTCGCGGCTACGCCCTCTGCCGCAGCCACCTGCGCCAAGGCGGCCTGGTCCGGTGCTATCCGCCGGTCAGTTGCCTTCTCGGCGGCCACCTCTTGCTCCGACGCTTGCTGTTCGGCAGCTTGCTGTTCGGCAGCTTGCTGTTCGGCGGCTCGCTGCTCGGCTCCTCGCCGCCCGCTCGTCGGCCGCCTGCTGGTCCGCCGCACGCTTGTCTGCGGCCTCCCTCTCGGCGGCGCGCTCGTCAGCCGCCTCCTCAGCTGCCTGCTCCTCGGCCGCCTTTTCCGCATCTTCCTTCTCCGCAGCCTCGCGAGCCGCCGCACGTCGCGCGTCCGCCTGCCGGGCCGCGGCCGACTGCCGGCCGGCCTCCTCGCGCTGGTCCGCCTCCCGGGCGGCGGCCTGCGCCGCGACCCGTTCCACCGCCAGCCGGCGGGACGCCGTCGTCTCGACCGTCGCACGCCGTTCAGCGGCCCAGGCCACGGCGCGTGCTACCGCCGCGCGCCGCTCGGCCGCCCGCGCCGCCGCCATCGCCTCGTCCGCCGCCCGCTGCGCCGCGACCTCGTCCATCACGGTGGACGTGTGCTCGCGGGCGTCCGCAGCCACCCCGGCCATGGGCAGATCCAGCGCCGGATCGACCCTCAGGACGGCCGCGCGCGCTATCGGAAGGGGTGGCGGGGCGGTCGCGTCGGACAGGCCGACCGCTGCCCGCGCCGCCACCAGGGCTCTCAGGGGAACGGTCGTCCGTCCGGTGGCGACGGCCGTGGCGCCGACCGCGACCACGACGACCAACGCGGCGAGCCCGAGCCGGCCCACCGCCCCCAGCATGTAGAGCACGTGCGTCCGCCGTGCCGTCACGGGGCCACGGTACGACAGAAGCGACGGAGTTGCCGAATGGAAGCCGAACCGCGCAAGATACCGCGGATTGCGGGCGGCACAAGCTGTCAATCATCAAATCGTGCGATGGCGCGGCCCGCGGCGTCGAGGGCTCGCACCGTGAATCGGTCGGGGGCGCGGCACGCGCCCGTGGCTACGTCGGCGGCGATGTCGCCGATCAGCGGGGCGAACTTGGCGCCGTGCCCGGAGCAGGGGGAGACCAGTGTGATGCCGTCGGTGCCGTCGACGAGGAAGTCCTCGTTCGGGGTGCTGGTGAACAGGCAGGTCGTCTCGGCGTACGGCTCGGGGTGCAGACCCGGCAGGTACTGCCGGACGTAGTCGACGATGCGGGTGCGGTTCGCCGGGTCGACGACCCCGTCCTGGTCGGCAGCCGAGGCGATCCTTCGCCCGCCGAGGAACTCGGCGATCTTCTGTCCGCGGAATCCGGCGTCACGGCCGCCCGGCAGGCCATAGGTCGAGATGGTGGGGTTCTTGTGGATGAAGGTCGGCCAGGAGGTCGTCCCTTCCCGGTAGGGGAAGTGGAAGGCGTTCTCCTGGCTGACCTGCAGCGGTGGCACGAGCGCGCGGAAGCTCGAAGGCAGCGGGAGCCGGTTCAGAAGCGCGGGCAGCCACCCGCCGGCGGTGACGACGACGCGTTCGGCGTAGAGCGTCCGGCCGTCGCCCGTCTTCAACCGGTACCCGGTGGCCGTGGCCTCGACCTGGGCCACCGGCCAGCCGGTGACGATCTGGGCGCCGTGGCGCTGCGCCTGCCCCACCATCGCCCGCACGGTGGTCTCCGCGTCGATGACACCGGCCCCGGGATGCCAGAGGGTCTCGCTGTCGACGGAGATCTGGGGCCACCGTGCCCGGGCGTCGTCGGCGCTCAGCAGTTCGTGCTCGACGCCGACCGCCTCGAGGATCTGGGCGAGGACGCGGGGGTCACGCGGCGGTCCGAAGTCCAGCGCGCCGGACGGGGTGATCAGTCGCCGATCGCTGAGCCGTTCGAGCTCGTCGAAGCCCGCCTTGGCCGCCACCACCAACCGGACGTAGAAGGGATCGGCATAGGCGTAGCGGAAGATGCGGGCCGATCCGTGGGAGCTGCCGTCGCGGGAAGCGGGTTGCGTCCGTTCCATCAGCGTCACCTCGTGTCCGCGCCGGGCGAGGCTCCATGCGGTGGCGGCGCCGGCGAGACCGGCCCCGATGACGGCGTACTGCGACGAGCTCATCGCACTCCCTCGCTGCGCTCGGTCGGCGCTTCGCGGAGGCGCTGTGACACTGATTCGCTCGCAAGCTCGCTCACCCGCACTCCCTCGCTGCGCTCGGTCGGCCAGAGAGCTTCAAACTGGCGGAGGCGCTGTGACACTGATTCGCTCGCAAGCTCGCTCACGGGCACTCCCTCGGTGGCATTGTTCGCTCTGATGCCGGACCTGGACGAGGGACCGATCATCGAGCAGGAGGTCATCCGCATCGACCACAGCCATGACCCGCTTGCCCTGAGCCGGAGCTGCTCACGGCCGATGCCGGCCGTCCGATGACATCGGCCGGCCGGCCCCGGGCGCCGTGGGCCCGCTTCGACGACCTGCGGGCCGGGACGGCCGTCCAGTGTCCGACGCCGCACCGGGTGCTGGTCGCTGAGCGACCCGACCAGGTCGTCGGGGTTCTGGCCGAGGTCGAGCGGGCGACGGACTCGGGGAGCTGGGCGTTCGGGTACGTCGCCTACGAGGCCGCGGCGGGGCTGGACCCGCACCTCGCTGTGCACCGCTCCGGCACGATGGGTATGCCGCTGGTGTGGTTCGGCCTCTGCGACGAACCGACCCCGGTGCCGCCCCTCGACGCGGCCGGGCCGGACCGGTCGCCCGCTCGTGCGCAGTGGCGCCCGACGTGGACGCCCGCTGAGCACGCGCGCGATGTCGCCCGCATCCGTGCGCGCATCGCCGCGGGAGACACGTACCAGTGCAACCTGACCGTGCGGATGGCCGGACGGGTCCGTGGCGACCTGTTCGAGCTCTACCGCGATCTCGCCCTCGGCCAGCGGGGGGCCCACAACGCCTTCCTCGACCTCGGCCGCTTCGCCGTCGCCAGCGCCAGCCCGGAGCTGTTCTTCCGGCGCACCGGCGACCAGGTCATGCTGCGGCCCATGAAGGGGACCGCCCGGCGCGGCCGGTATCTGCACGAGGACCTGGTCCTGGCCGACCGGCTGCGTTCCAGCCCCAAGGAGCTGGCGGAGAACGTCATGATCGTCGATCTCCTGCGCAACGACGTGGCTCGCGTCGCCGAGACGGGCAGCGTCGCCGTACCCGCGTTGTTCACCGTCGAACGCTACGAGACGGTGCTTCAGCTCACCTCGGACGTCACCGCACGCCTCCGGCCGGGAACCGGGCTGGTCGAGCTGTTCCGGGCGCTCTTCCCGTGCGGTTCGGTCACCGGAGCGCCCAAGGCGAGCTCCATGGACGTCATCCGCTCGCTGGAACCGGGCCCCCGTGGCGTCTACTGCGGCGCGATCGGTCTCGTCGGCCCGCCCGATGCGCCGGTCCGGGCAAGCTTCAACGTGGCCATCCGGACCGCCGTGGTGGACACGGAGTCCGGCGAGGCGGTCTACGGCACGGGCGGGGGCATCACCTGGGACTCGGAGCCGGCGGCGGAGCATGCGGAGGTCCTCGCCAAGGCGACCGTCCTGTCCGCAGGTGCGCGGGAGTTCGAGCTGCTCGAGACCATGCGGTACGACCCGCACCAGGGCCTGCGCAACCGCGATCGTCATCTTCGCCGCATGGCGGAGTCGGCCGAGCACCTGGGGTTCCGGTTCGACCTGCCGACGGCGCTGCAGGCTCTGCGGTCGCGGCTCTCGGGATGTGACGCGGCCCGGGTCCGGTTGCGGCTTTCTCGCACCGGAGCGATCGCCGTCGACGTGGAAGCGCTGCCCACCACCCTGGTGGGGCCCGTCCTCCTCGCCTTCGACGACGAACCGGTCGATCCGTTCGAGCGGTGGCTCCACCACAAGACGACCTTCCGCGAGCCCTACGACCGTCGTCGCCTGCGACGGCCCGACGTCGACGACGTCATCATGATCAATACGCGCGGGGAGCTCACCGAGGTCACCCGGGCGACCCTCGCCGTGGAGGTCGACGGGACGTGGTGCACACCTCCGCCGGAGTCCGGGTGCCTCCCGGGCGTCGAGCGTGCCCGTCTGCTCGACCTCGGTGTCCTTCAGGAGCGGGTGCTGCGGCGCACGGACCTGGACACGGCCCGAGGGCTGGCGGTGATCAGCTCACTGCGCGGCTGGCGGGACGCCCGCCTGCTCACCTCCGCCGCTGCTGCCGGCGCGGCGGCGGAGACCAGGCCGCAGCCTCAGACGACCTCGTTGAGCTTGCCGGTCGCCACGTCGAACACGAACCCGCGTACCTGATCGGTGTGCGGGACGAACGGGCTCGACGTGATGCGGCGATCGACCGGCGAACGTCATCGTCGAGGTCGGTGAACGCCTCGGACGCCCAGGCGGGCTCGATGCCGGTGTCGTCCTGCACCGACTTCTTGAAGCCGTCGTCGGTGAACGTCAGCATTCCGCAGTCCGTGTGGTGGATGAGGATGATCTCGCGCGTACCGAGGAGGCGCTGGCTGATCGCCAGCGAGCGGATCTCGTCGTCGGTGACGACG
>CAWADQ010000043.1:0-35330 GCA_963780835.1 uncultured Actinomycetota bacterium
CGACGACGTCGAAGACGGCGAACGCGGACAGGTCCACGATGCCCGCCCGCTCGCGCATCGCGAGGTGCTCGGCGTTGATGATCGGCGACCACCAGCGGGAGTCCCACTCGTGCTCGCGCGGCATGACCCGGTCGCCGTACTCGCCGAGCAGGGCCTCGTTGGACTGTACCAGAACGGCCGTTCCCAGCCGACGGTCTCGAAGAACTCCGCACCCGCCGCGCGCTCCGCCGCGTACATCGGCGCGAGGCGCTTGCCGCGCTCGCCGTCCCACTGCTCGGCCGGGTGCACGATGCCGTAGGTCTTGTTGAACGCCTCGGACGTGCGGGACCGCACGTGGGCGCGGGTGCGCTGGTGCGGGTAGAACCGCGCGATGTCGGCGTGGTGCACGTCGATCTCGGAGTGGCCGTGGGTCATCCACTCCGCGACGGCGCGCCCGACGCCGGGGCCCTCCTTGATCCACACCGCCGCGGCCGACCACAGGCCCTTGACCTCGGGCGTCTCGCCGAGGATCGGGGCGCCGTCCGGGGTCAGCGAGAGCAGGCCGTTGATGGCGTAGCGGATCTCGGCACCGTCGGCGCCGAGCGCGTCGGGCATCAGCTCGAAGGCCTGCTCCAGCTGCGGGTCGAAGTCGTCGGCCGTGAAGGGCAGCTCGGTGGGGGAGAGCTTCGCCTGCTCGATCGACGGGATCTCGTCGGCGTCGTAGAGGATCGCGCGGTGGGCGTAGGAGCCCACCTCCATGTCGGCGCCGTGCTGGCGCTCGTAGCAGAACGTGTCCATGTCGCGGACGATCGGGAACGAGATCTCGCCCGGTCGCTCGGCGAGCTGCGGGATCGGCCCCACCGAGATCATCTGGTGTACGGCGGGGGTGAGCGGGATCGACGCGCCCGCCATCTTCGCCAGCTTGGGGCTCCACACGCCGCAGGCGATCACGACGGTCTCGGCCTCGATGTCGCCGCCGGTGGTGCGCACCCGCCTGATCCGGCCCTCCTCGACGTCCATGCCGACCACCTCGACGGTCGACACCACCGTGAGCGCGCCGAGCGCCAGCGCGGACTCGCGGAACAGCGTGCCCGCGCGCAGCGAGTCGACCACGCCGACCGACGGGGACCAGAACGCGCCGAGGATCTTGTCCTTGTCCAGGAACGGGACACGCTCGACGACGTGGTCCGGCGTCACCAGCTCGGCCGGGACGCCCCACGCCCGCGCCGACGACATCCGCCGGCGCAGCTCCTCCATCCGCTCCTCGGTCCGGGCGACCTCGTAGCCGCCGGACTCGGTGAACACGCCCAGCTCCTTGTACTGGCGCACCGAGTCCAGGGTGAGGTCGGCCAGCTCGCGGGAGTGGTCGACCGGGAAGATGAAGTTCGAGGCGTGCCCGGTGGAGCCGCCCGGGTTGGGCAGCGGGCCCTTGTCGATCTGGACGATGTCGCGCCAGCCGAGGCGGGCCAGGTGGTGCACGAGGCTGTTGCCGACGATGCCGGCGCCGATGACGACGACGCGCGCGGTAAGAGGGACCGAACGAGCGGAGCTTGCGGAGCGAGCATCAGACACAGCCATGGTTTCTCCCTCTAGTCGCCCAGCTCGCGGCGGCGGCGGGTCACGTACTCGGCCAGTTCCTCGCGCACCGCGTCGTCGAGTGGCGGGGGCTCGTACTCGTCGAGCTTCTTGTGCGCGACGTCGCGGGCGCGGGCCGCGGCGTCCTTCGCGCCGTTGCGCATCCACCGGTCGTAGTTGTCCGAGCTGTTCACGAACGGCCGGTAGAAGCAGGTGCGGAACCGTTCCATGGTGTGGGCGGCGCCGAGGAAGTGGCCGCCGTGGCGGACCTCGTCGTGCGCGCCGAAGGCCAGCGACGCCTCGTCGATCTCCAGCGGCGTGAACTCGTGCTGCAGCATCTCCAGGACCTGCACGTCGAGCACGAACTTCTCGTAGCTCGCCACCAGCCCACCCTCCAGCCAGCCTGCGGAGTGCATCACCCAGTTGATGCCTGCGAGGAAGGTCGGGAGCATGGTCATCAACGACTCGTAGCCGGCCTGCGCGTCCGCCGTCTGGCTGGACGTCAGCCCGCCGCCGGAGCGCACCGGCAGCCCGAAGCGCCGGGCGATCTGGCCGGTGCACAGCAGCCCGATCGCCGACTCGGGGGTGCCGAAGCAGGGCGACCCGGACTGCATGTCGATGTTCGACAGGAACGATCCGAAGATCACCGGGCAACCGGGGCGGATCAGCTGGGACAGCGCGATGCCGGTGAGCGCCTCGGCCATCTGCTGGGCCAGCGTCGCCGGGATCGACACCGGCGACATGGCCCCCATCAGCAGGAACGGGGTGATCACGACGGCCTGGTTGGCCTCGCTGTAGGCGAACTGCGCCTCCAGCATGCGCTCGTCCCAGCGCAGCGGGGAGTTGCAGTTGATCAGGGAGATGGTGGCCGGGGTCCGCTCGATCGTCTCCCGGCCGCCGAACAGGATCTCGGTCATGGCCAGCGTGTCCTGCGCGTTCACGCCGGACACCACGTTGCCCATGTAGATCTTGTCGGTGAGTGTCTGCAACGCGAAGGTCATGTCGAGATGGCGCGAGTCCAGCGGCGTGTTCTCCGGCTCGCAGATGATCCCGCCCGCCGAGTCGAGCACGGAGAAGCTCTGCGAGAGCCGGGTGAAGTTCTCGAAGTCGGCCATCGAGGCGTCCCGGCGTACCTCGCCCTCGCGCACGAACGGCGGCCCGTAGACCGCACCGAACGCCATCGCGTCGTCGCCGATGTGCACGCTGTTGGCGGGATTGCGGGCCTGCACGTCGAACGACCGGGGCGCCTTGGCGACCTGCTCCAGCACGAAGTCGGGGTCGAAGCGGACGATCCCCCCTCATCGGACGAGGCTCGACCTTCTGCCCGGCCTGGCGGAACAGCTCCAGCGCCCGGGCGTCGCCGAACTCGACCCCGATCTCCGAGACCAGCCGGCGCCAGCCGCCGTCGAGGGTGGTCATGGCGTCGGCGGAAAGGATCTCGTAGCGAGGCATTCCGTTGCGGAACATGCGGTTCTCCGCTCGTGACGAGTTCTGCTCGGGCTCGCTCGGGCTCTTGACGAGCCGGGCGACCGGCGTCACAGTAACCGCAATTCACGGAACAGCGGTTCCAGTGTGGAACTTATTGTAGAACTTTGAGGCGGATCTCCATGGCGACGACGCAGACGGGCAGCCAGGCCGTGGAACGCGCCAGCGCCCTGCTCGGCCTGATCGTCGAGTCGGGGACGCCGCGCACCTTCAGCTCGCTGGTCGACGAGCTCGGCCTGGCGAAGTCCACCACCTCCCGGCTCCTGCAGGCCCTGGAGCGCAGCCGGCTGGTGCACCGCGACCGGGCAGGCGCGTTCCGCCCGGGTGCGCTGTTCTCCCTGCATGCCGCCCGGCCGAGCGCGCTGCACGACCTGTCGGAGCTCGCCCGCCCCACGATGGAGCACCTCTCGGAGCTGTCGCGGGAGACGGTGAACCTCGCCGTCCCGCGCGGCGGCGCGCTGGTCCAGATCGACCAGGTCGACAGCTGCTACATGATCGGCGCCGCGAACTGGGTCGGCGTGGACGTGCCCGCGCACTGCACGGCGCTGGGCAAGGTGCTCTACGCCTTCGGCGCGCTCCCGCTCCCGCTCGGGAACCTGGAGCGCCGCACCGCGCACTCCCCGGTGGACCGCGCCCAGTTCGACCACGCCCTCGTCGAGGTGCGCCGCCGGGGCTGGGCGGCGTCGCTGGACGAGCTGGAGCTGGGGCTCACCGCCGTCGGTGCCCCCGTACGGACCGTCGACGGCACCGTCGTCGCCGCCGTGTCGGTGTCCGGACCGACGAACCGCATCAACGAGTACGGCATCACCAAGCTCGGCGATCTCCTGGTCGCCGAGCTCCGCGGCCTGTCGGCGTTGCTGGGCCACCAACCAGCTGAGAAGAAGGGGTCGGCATGACGGACCACGCGGAAATCCTGCGCGGGCTCTACGACGAGACCCTCGTCGGTAACAAGCCACGCGTGCTCGAGCTGACCCGCGAGGGGCTCGCCACCGGCCTCACTCCGGAGACGATGCTGTTCGACGCGCTGATCCCCTCGCTGGAGGAGGTCGGCGCCCGCTTCGAGCGCGGCGACTTCTTCGTGCCCGAGATGCTGGTGGCCGGCAAGGCGATGAGCGGTGCGCTGGACATCCTGCGCCCCCTGCTCGCCGAGACCGGTGCCCAGACCGTCGGCACGTTCCTGATGAGCACCGTCAAGGGCGATGTCCACGACATCGGCAAGAACCTCGTGAACATCATGCTGGAGGGCGCGGGGTTCCACGTGATCGACCTGGGCGTGCAGGTGTCGCCGGACAAGGTGATCGCCGGGATCCACGAGCACAAGCCGGACATCGTCGGCTTCTCCGCCTTCCTCACCACGACGATGCCGATGTTCAAGGCCAACATCAACGCGCTGCAGAAGGCCGGCCTGCGCGACCAGGTGATCGTGATGGTCGGTGGCGCCCCCGTCACCCAGGAGTACGCCGACGCCGTGGGGGCCGACGGGTACGCCGCCGACGCCGCCACCGCCGTCCGCAAGGCCAAGGAACTGCTCGCCGCCCGCCGCGCCGCCGTAGGAGTCTGACCCGACATGTCCGATGTGAAGCACACCGTTCTAAGTGGTCCTCTCGGGCAGACCCGTGAGGTCGTCATCGGCTCGGACCAGCCGTTCTGCCTCATCGGCGAGCGGCTGAACCCGACCGGTCGCAAGATCTTCGCCGAGCAGCTGCGCCGCGGCGACCTCTCGCGCATCGCGGTCGACGTCGAGCAGCAGGTCGCCGGTGGCGCGACGATGCTGGACGTCAACATGGGCGTCCCGCTCGCCGACGAGGCCGAGCTGCTCGCGAAGGCCGTCACGATGGTGCAGGAGCTCACCGATCTCCCGCTCTGCATCGACTCCTCGGTCGTCGAGGCGCTCGAGGCCGGGCTCGCCGCGTACCAGGGCAAGGCGCTGGTGAACTCGATCACCGGCGAGCGGGAGCGGATGGACCAGATCCTCCCGATCGTCAAGCGGCACGGGGCGGCGGTGATCGCCCTGCCGAACGAGGAGGACGAGATCCCGGACGAGCCGGAGCGCCGGCTGGAGATCACCAAGAAGATCCTCGACATCGCGGTCGGCGAGTACGGGATCCCGCTGGAGGACATCGTCATCGACCCGCTCGCGATGCCGATCGGGGCGGACACCTCGCTGGTCAACACCACCCTGCGCACCATCGAGCTGATCCACGACGAGCTCGGCCTGAACATGACCCTCGGTGCCTCGAACGTCTCGTTCGGCATGCCCGGACGCCCGGCGCTGGGCGCGGCGTTCCTGCCGATGGCGATGCACGCCGGCCTGACCAGCGCGATCGTGGACGTCCGGTCGCCGCAGATCGTCGAGGCGGTCAAGGCCGCGGACCTGCTGCTCGGCAACGACGACTGGGGCGCCGCGTGGATCGCGCGGTCGCGGGCCGCCGCGAAGGCCGCCGCGGAGAAGACGGCCTGACGCGGTGAGCGCCCTCCCGGATCCGCCCTCGTCCGATGCCGTCCTCCTGCCGGACCGGGTGAGCATCCGCTTCGACCCCGACGGGAGCCGGCCGCGCGAGGTGCGCGTGCCCGCCGGGGCCACCCTGTTCGACGCCGCGAGCTGGAACGGCATCGCCGTCGACTCCACCTGCGGCGGGCACGGCACGTGCAAGAAGTGCCGGATGCGGGTCGTCGAGGGCGACGTCCCGGTGTCGCGGCTGGACCCGCGCGCGTTCAGCCCCGACGAGCTGCGCGCCGGGCTGGCGCCTCGCCTGCCGCGCGCGGGCCGAGCAGGACCTGCGGGTGGAGGTGCCGCCGCTGGTCACCCGGCCGAAGGCGGCGACGGTCGGCGTCGGCCGGCAGGTGATCCTGCGCCCCGCGGTGCAGAAGCGCTGCGTGACGTTGCCCGAGCCGACTCTCTCCGACCAGCGCACGGACGTCGAACGCCTCCGCGACGCCCTGCCCGACCTGGAGCTGCGGGTCGATCTCCCGGCGATCCGCGGCCTGGCGCGGGCGCTGCGTTCCGGCGACGACGCCGGCGACCACCCCGTCACCGCCGTCGTGGTCGACGACGTGCTCGTCGACGTCGAGCCGGGCGACACGACCGAGCGCCTGTTCGGCATCGCGTTCGACCTCGGTACGACGACCGTCGTCGCGACCCTGCTGGACCTGGCCACCGGCACCCCGGTCGCCGTCGCGTCGCTGCTCAACCCCCAGCAGCCCTACGGCGCCGACGTGATCACGCGGATCAGCGCGACGATGATGGACCCGGACGCGCTCGGTCGGCTCACCGCGCTCGCCCACGAGGGCCTCGACCAGCTCGTCGGCGAGGTGTGTGCGGACGGCGGCGTGGACCGCCGGGAGGTCTACGAGATCGCGCTGGCGGGCAACGCCACGATGACCCACCTCGCGCTGGGCCTGGATCCCGAACCGCTGGGCGTCGCCCCCTTCGTGATGGCCTCCCGGTCCTTCGACGACCTCGTCGCTGCCGACCTCGGCGTCTTCGTGCACCCGCGGGCCCGCGCATACGTGTTCCCGGCGCTCGGCGCCTACGTCGGCGGCGACATCGTCGCGGGCGCGCTCGCCTCCGGGATGGACCGCGACCGGCGGATCCGGCTGTTCATCGACATCGGCACGAACTGCGAGATCCTGCTCGCCGCGGGCGACCGCCTGCTCGCGACGGCGGCGCCCGCCGGTCCGGCGTTCGAGGGCGCGGCCATCCGTTGCGGGATGCGGGCCGCCCCGGGCGCGGTCGAGGGCGTGAAGATCAGCGACGAGGACGTGCTGCTGCAGGTCATCGGCGACGTCGCCCCGGTCGGGCTGGCCGGCTCCGGCCTTGTCGACGCCGTCGCGGCCATGGTCGCCGCCGGGCTCGTCGACGCCTCGGGACGCCTGGTCGCGCGGGACGCCCCGGGGGTGCCGCCCGGGCTGGCCGCGCGGCTGCGGCAAGTCGGCCAGGAGCGGGTGTTCGTGCTGGCGTTCCGTGGCGACAGTGACCGATCCGGCCACGACGCGTCCACCCGCGCAGTGACCGATCCGGCCACGACGCGTCCGCCCGGCACTCGTGCCGCGGCCGCCCCGCGCCGGATCACGAACCGGGCGACGACCCGGCAGGCTGGCTCTACCTGTCTCAGCGCGACATCCGCGAGCTCCAGTTCGCCAAGGCGGCGATCGCCACCGGCTGGATGCTGCTGCTGGAGGAGCAGGGGCTGACCGCCGCGGACGTCGCCCAGGTGCTGCTCGCCGGGTCGTTCGGCAGCTACCTGTCCCCGGCCAGCGCCGTGCGGATCGGACTGGTGCCCGACGTCGCGCTGCTGCGCATCGTCAGTGCCGGCAACGTGGCGGGGGAGGGGGCGAAGATGGCCCTGCTGTCGCTGCGCGAGCGGGCGGCGGCGCAGGCGCTGCTGGAGGAGGTGCATTACGTCGAGCTCTCCGACCGCGCCGACTTCAACGACCGGTTCGTCGACCGCCTCACGTTCCCCTGAGAGGATCTTGGGACATCCGGCCCGCGCGCCCGCGCGCCCTGGCAGTGTCTCAAGACCCTCTTCTGACGACCGTCCGTTTCGCGCCGGTCCGGGATTGCAGCAAGGTGGCCATACTGCAATGGGATTGGAGCAGGGCCACCCTGCTGCAACCCCCGTCGCCGTCGTGGCCTGCGGCGCGATCGCCCGGCACGTCGCCGACGTCGCCGCCCGCCGTGGCTGGCTCGTCGACGTGCACCCGCTGCCGCCGCTGCTGCACAACCGGCCGGAGCGGATCGCCGCCGCGGTCGAGCGGCGCGTGGGTGAGCTGCGGCCCCGGTATGGGCAGGTGGCGGTGGCCTACGCCGACTGCGGGACCTACGGGGCGCTGGACGACGTGTGCGCCCGGCTCGGGGTACTCCGGCTGCCCGGCACCGACTGCTACGAGGTGTTCGCCGGTGCCGCGCGGATGCGCGCGCTGCTCGAGGCCGAACCCGGCACCTACGTGCTCACCGACTACCTCGCGACGTCGTTCCACCGCTCGGTCGTCGTCGAGCTCGGTCTCGACCGGTTCCCGGAGCTCCGCGACGACTACTTCGGCCACTACCGGCGCATCGTCTGGCTGGCCCAGCACCCGACCGCCCGCGTCCGCGCGGCGGCGGAGCGGGCGGCCGGGATCATCGGCCTGCCGCTCGAGGAGGTCGTCGTCGGGGACATCCTCCTCGAGAAGGCCCTGGACGATCTGGTCACCACCCAGCGCTGATCGTCGGGGCGCAAAGGTGGCCATATCGGGCCCAATACCTGCCGGACGATCTGCTCGGTTCGCGACGAGCTGCCGCGCCTCAATTCGAACTCAAAGCTTGACGTACTCGTCCAGACGGACAGGATCAACGCGAGCCCAGGTCTACCCCGGTGGAGGACATCGATGACATCGTCCGCACATGACGCCGCGCTGGCCGTGGACAGCCTGTGGAAGATCTTCGGAAGCGGGGCCGACAAGATCATCGGCACCCCGGACGCGGACCTGTCCCGCAAGGACCTGCAGACCAAGACCGGCTGCGTGATGGCCGTCAAGGACGTCTCGTTCGAGGTGGCGCCCGGCGAGGTGTTCGTGGTGATGGGCCTGTCCGGCTCGGGCAAGTCCACCCTGATCCGGCTGCTCACCCGGCTCATCGAGCCGACCTCCGGGCGTGTGGTGATGAACGGTGAGGAGATCACCGGCGCCAACGACGTCCAGCTGCGCGAGCTGCGCAGGCACCACGTGTCGATGGTGTTCCAGCACTTCGGTCTGCTGCCGCACCGCAAGGTGATCGACAACGTGTCCTACCCGTTGGAGGTGCGCGGCGAGGACAAGGCGAAGCGCCGGGCCCGGGCCAAGGAGATGGTCGACCTGGTGGGGCTGACCGGGTACGAAGAGTCCTACCCCGACCAGCTCTCCGGCGGCATGCAGCAACGCGTCGGGCTGGCCCGGGCGCTGGCCGTCGACCCGCAGGTGATGATGTTCGACGAGCCGTTCTCCGCGCTCGACCCGCTGATCCGCCGGGACATGCAGAACGAGGTCATCCGGCTGCACGAAGAGGTCGGCAAGACGATGATCTTCATCACGCACGACCTGCAGGAGGCGCTCAAGCTCGGCGACCGAATCCTGATCATGCGCGACGGAGAGATCGTGCAGTTCGGCACGCCCGCTCAGGTGGTCGGCACGCCCGCGGACGACTACGTGCGCGACTTCGTCTCCGAGGTGCCGCGTTCGCACGTGCTGACGCTGCGGTGGGTGATGCGCCCGCCGCGTCCCGGCGAGGTGCTGGACGGGCCTGCGATGCCCGCCGACCGGATCATCCGTGACGCCGCACGCGCAGTGCTCGACGCCGACCAGCCGGTGCGCGTCTTCGACGGCGACGAGATGGTCGGCGTGGTCGACGACGAGGCCATCCTGCGCGTGGTGGTGGCCGAGGAAGAGCCCATCGAGGAAACCGCGGGCGCCGACCATCCGCACATCCGACAGCGGCCGACACGCACGTCCCGGCCCAGCAGGGCGCGGCGCAATGACCACGACGCTGGAGCGGGCACCGACCCCGCCTGCGCCTTCACCCGGTCGCGGCCGGTCGCTGCGGCGGCCGGGGAACGGCCTGCTGGCGCTGGGCGTGCTCGTGGTCTGGGTGCTCGGCTGGGCGATCTGGCGGGGTACGGCCACCCTGGAGCTCGGCGGCGCCGAGCTGACCGGCTTCCACGAGTGGCTCAACGGCGTCCGGGACGCGTTCGACCAGGCCCGCAACGACAGCTTCTTCTTCGAGTACATCATCGGCGGCATCAGCGCGGCGATCGACGCGACCGTCACCGGTCTGCGCCAGCTGCTCAGCCAGCCGTCCTTCCCGCGGCCGGTGCCCGAGATCGGCTGGCTCGGCGTCGTCGCGATCTTCACCTGGCTGGCCTACGCGCTGGCCGGGTGGCGTTCGGCGGTGCTGGTGCTGGTCGGGCTGCTGCTGTTCGGCTTCCTCGGCTACTGGCCAGAGGCCATCGACACGCTGATCATCACGTCCGTGGCGGTGCTGCTGTGCGTGATCATCGGGATCCCGATGGGCATCTGGATGGCCGGCAGCCGCCGGGTCGCGGCGGTGATCACACCCATCCTGGACGCGATGCAGACCATGCCGTCCTTCGCCTACCTGGCCCCGCTGGTGCTGGTGTTCGGCATCGGCCCGGCCTCGGCCGTGGTCGTCACGCTGATCTATGCGGTGCCGCCGTTGACCCGGATCACCGCACACGGCATCCGCACGGTGTCCCCGACGACCATCGAGGCCGTGCGCTCGATGGGCGCCAGCCGGTGGCAGACGCTGCGCACGGTGCAGCTGCCGATGGCCCGTCGCACCATCATCGTGGGTCTGAACCAGTGCACGATGGCCGCGCTGTCCATGGCCACCATCGCGGCCCTGATCAACGGACCGGGGCTGGGCCAGCCGGTGGCCCAGGCGCTGCAGAGCCTGGACATCGGCAACGCCTTCGTCAGCGGCATCGCGATCGTGATCATGGCGATCGTGCTGGACCGCACCACCACCGCGGCCAGCGAACGGGCCGAGGTGGCCACCCGCAGAGGCGAGAAGCCGCGCACCCGCCGGATCGCGCTCATCGCGGGCGGGGTCGTCGCGCTGGTCTGCGTCTACCTGTCCCGGTTGTACCTGCAGCTGGCCCAGTTCCCGGCGGAGCCCGACCTCGGCGCGCCGCTGGCGGCCGCGGTCACCGCGTTCACCGACGGGCTGGTGAGCGCGGTGTCCGGGTTCACCGCGGCGATCACCAACATCGTCAGCACGGTGCTGCTCAACCCGTTGCAGTCGTTGCTCGCGGACTCGCCGTGGTGGCTGATGAGCCTGGTCCTGCTCGCCCTCGCCTACCTGGCGGGCGGCTGGCGGCCCACGGTGATCACGCTGGCCTGCCTACTCGTCATCCTGGGCACCGGGATGTGGAACGAGGCCATGAAGACCCTCGCCACCACCCTCGTCGCGACCCTGGCGGTGATCGTCTTCGCGGTGGTCGTCGGGGTGTGGATGGGCCGCAATCGGCGGGCCGACACCGCGGTGCGGCCGTTCCTGGACGCCTTCCAGACCATCCCGCCGTTCGTCTACCTGGTGCCTGCACTGGCGCTGTTCGGCACCAGCCGGTTCACCGCGATCGTCGCGGCCGTCGCGTTCGGTGTGCCGGTGGCCACCAAGCTGATCGCCGACGGCATCCGGGGCGTGTCTCCGACGTCGGTGGAGGCCGCACGCGCGGCAGGCACCACGGCCTGGCAGATGATCAACAAGGTGCAGCTGCCGATGGCCAAGGCCGCCGTGGTGCTGGCGTCCAACCAGGGTTTGTTGTACGTGCTGTCGATGGTGGTCATCGGCGGTCTGGTCGGTGGGGGCGGCCTCGGCTACTACGTGGTCGCCGGGTTCTCCCAGGGCCAGCTGTTCGGCAAGGGGCTGGCCGCAGGCATCGCCATCACGGCCCTGGGGATCATGCTCGACCGAATCGCCCAATACGCCGCGGCCCGCTACGGCCGGCGCTGATCAGGAGGAACCCCCGGTGAAACTGAGAGCTGTCCGACGCGCCGCGCTCATGGCGGTGCTGGGCCTGTCCCTGGCCGCCTGTGGCGGCGGCAACATCCAGAACGCCCCGGCGCCCAGCGGCGGCGGAGGCCAGGCCGCGAACTGCGGCAAGCTCAACATGGCGATCAACCCCTGGGTCGGCTACGAGGCGTCCGCGCACGTGGTCGGCTACGTCGCCAAGAGCAAGCTGGGCTGCGAGGTCGAGTACAAGAACGTCAAGGAGGAGGTCGCCTGGCAGGGCATGGGCAACGGCGAGGTCGACGTGGTGATCGAGAACTGGGGCCACCCGGACCTCGTGCAGAAGTACATCACCGACCAGAAGACGGCCCAGGACGCCGGGCTGAACGGCAACATCGGCATCATCGGCTGGTACGTCCCGCCGTGGATGGCCAAGGAGCACCCGGACATCACCGACTGGAACAACCTCAACAAGTACGCCGACCTGTTCAAGACCACGGAGTCGGGCGGACAGGGGCAGCTGCTGGACGGCGACCCGTCGTTCGTCACCAACGACGAGGCGCTGGTCAAGAACCTCAACCTGAACTACAAGGTCGTCTACGCGGGCAGCGAGGCCGCGCTGATCCAGGCGTTCCGCCAGGCCGAGGCGAACAAGAAGCCGCTGATCGGCTACTTCTACGAGCCGCAGTGGTTCATGTCCGAGGTGCCGCTGGTCAAGGTGAACCTGCCTCCGTACACGGACGGCTGCGACGCCGACCCGGCGAAGATCGCCTGCGACTACCCGAAGTACGACCTGAACAAGATCGTCGCCACCAAGTTCGTCGAGGGCAACAGCCCGGCCTACAAGCTGGTCAAAGCCTTCAACTGGACCAACGACGACCAGAACGTGGTCGCGAAGTCCATCGCCGAGGACAAGATGGACCCGGAACAGGCCGCGCAGAAGTGGGTCGACGCCAACCCGGACAAGGTCAACGCCTGGATCCAGGCCGCCCAGGCCTGAGTGACTCACTGTGGTGTGGCTGAGGCCGCCCGTCGCGCGAGCGGCGCCTCGTGTCCGACGGCCATCGGACACGAGCGCCGCGCGACCCACTTGACCTCGCGTGACATCTCGGGACGATCACGGCGTGCCGAACGTGTTCCTCTACATCGACGGGAAATGGACCGCGGGGTCCGGCGGGACCGCCGACGTGCTCAACCCGTTCGACGCGAGCGTCGTCGAGACGGTCGACCAGGCCGGTCCCGACGACGTCGAGGCGGCGGTCGCCGCCGCCCGTGCCGCGTTCGACGACCCCCGTGGCTGGCGGGCCGCCCCGGTCGCGGAGCGGGCCGGTGTCCTGCGCCGCATCGCGGACCTGCTCCAGCGCGACAAGGAGCACCTCGCCCGCGTCGAGACGCTCGACACGGGCAAGACGCTCGTGGAGAGCCGCATCGACATCGACGACGTGACGGCGGTGTTCCGGTACTACGCGGACCTCGCCGCCACCCAGGAGGGCCGGACCGTCGACGTCGGCGTGCCGCACGTGCTCTCCCGCATCGCGCACGAGCCGGTCGGGGTGTGCGTGCTGATCACGCCGTGGAACTACCCCCTGCTGCAGCTGTCGTGGAAGCTCGCGCCCGCGCTCGCCGCCGGGTGCACCTGCGTGATCAAGCCCAGCGAGGTCACGCCGTTGACGTCCGTGCTGCTCGTGCGCCTCGCCGAGGAGGCGGGCGTCCCGCCGGGCGTGGTCAACATCCTGCTCGGCACCGGGCCGTCGGTCGGTGCACCCCTGGCCGAGCACGGGGGAGTGGACATGGTCAGCTTCACCGGCGGCCTCGCCACCGGGCAGGCGATCATCCGGGCGTCGGCCGCGACCGTGAAGCGGGTCGCCGTGGAGCTGGGCGGGAAGAACCCGAACATCGTGTTCGCCGACGCGGTCGACGGCGAGTCGGGTTCGAGACCGTCGTCGACAACGCGCTCACCGCCGTCTTCCTGCACTCCGGGCAGGTGTGCTCGGCCGGGGCGCGCCTGATCGTCGAGGAGTCGGTCGCGGACGCGGTGGTCGCCGAGATCGCCGCGCGCGCCGACGCGATCCGGATCGGCAACGGGCTCGACCCGGCCAGCCAGACCGGCCCGCTCGTCTCGGAGGCGCACCGCGCGAAGATCGAGGACTTCGTCGCGTCGGCCCGTGCGGAGGGCGCCAGGGTGATGGCGGGCGGCTGCCGCCCCGACGCTCCCGACCTGGCGAGGGGCTACTTCTACCGCCCCACGGTGCTGGACGGCTGCCACCGCGGCATGCGCGTGGTGCGGGAGGAGACCTTCGGGCCGCTGCTGACCGTCGAGCGGTTCCGCACCGAGCACGAGGCCGTCGAGCTCGGCAACGACACCACCTACGGCCTCGCGGGCGCGGTCTGGTCCCGCGACGCGGCGCGGGCCCACCGGGTGGCCGCGGCGCTGCGCCACGGCACCGTCTGGATCAACGACTTCGGCCCGTACGTCCCGGGCGCGGAGTGGGGCGGCATGAAGCGCTCCGGAAACGGCCGCGAGCTGGGCCCGACGGGGCTGCACGAGTACCAGGAGCAGAAGCACATCTGGCACAACACGGCCCCCGCGCCCGCGCGGTGGTTCTGAGTCGCAGGGACATCGCGACCTCGCAGAGCGCGTCGACTCTTCGCCGAGGTGATCGCCCGCTACGGGTGTAGGGGGCTGCGGGTGAGATGGTGATCGTCGGTTGCGGGTGTGCTGGGTCGTGGCGACGACCGTGTGGGCCCACGAACGTGGATCATCGGCGGTCACACAGCCATGACCACCCGTAGCGGGCGATCATGCCGCTGCGTCCCGGTCAAGAGCCCGCCCGGTGCCGGTAGAACTGCGGCCTTCACCGGCGGCAGGGGCGTGTTGCCGAGGATGATGTCGGCGGCCTTCTCGGCCACCATCATCACCGGCGCGTAGATGTTGCCGTTGGTGACGTAGGGCATCACCGAGGCGTCGACCACCCGCAGCCCGCTGGTGCCGTGCACCCCCATCGTGAGCGGGTCGACGACCGACATCGGGCCGGTGCCCATGGCGGCCGTGCAGCTGGGGTGCAGCGCGGTCTCCGCGTCCCGGGCCACCCAGTCGAGGATCTGCTCGTCCGACTCCACCTCCGGGCCGGGGGAGAGCTCCCCGCCGTCGAACGCCCGCAGGGCGGGCTGCCCGAGGATGTTCCGGGTCACCTGGAGCGCCTCGACCCACTCCCGACGGTCCTGGTCGGTGGACAGGTAGTTGAACCGCAGGGCGGGGTGCGTGCGCGGGTCCGTGCTGGTGATCGTGCAGGTGCCGCGGGCGTCGGAGTACATCGGACCGATGTGCACCTGGTAGCCGTGTTCGGCCGCGATCGGCGTGCCGTCGTAGCGCACCGCGATCGGCAGGAAGTGGAACATCAGGTTCGGGTAGTCCACGTCGTCGTTGCTGCGGACGAAGCCGCCCGCCTCGAAATGGTTGGTCGCGCCGGGGCCGCTGCGCAGGAAGAGCCACCGTGCACCGGTGCCGGGCCAGTGCCGTTTGGCCAGGTAGGGCTGCATCGACACCGGCTGTGTGCACGCGTGCTGCACGTAGACCTCCAGGTGGTCCTGGAGGTTCTCGCCGACGCCGGGCAGGTCGGCGACCACGGGGATGCCCAGCCCGCGCAGCAGGCCCGGGTCGCCCACTCCCGACAGCTGCAGCAGCTGCGGCGTGTTGATCGCCCCGCCGCACAGGACGACCTCGCCCGCGTCCACCCGCCGGACGGGCCTGCCCCAGTGCGAGTACTCGACGCCGACCGCGCGGGTGCCGTCGAATGCCACCTTCGTCACCAGGGCGCCCGTGCGGACGTCGAGGTTGGGCCGCGACATCACGGGGTGCAGGTACGCGCCGGCCGCGGACAGCCGCCGCCCGCGGTGGACGTTGCGGTCGAACCGGGCGAAGCCCTCCTGGCGGTACCCGTTGACGTCGTCGGTGAGCGGGTAGCCCGCCTCCTGCGCCGCCTGCAGGAAGGCGCCGAACAGCGGATTGGCGGCGGGCCCGCGTTCGAGCACGAGCGGCCCGCTGTGCCCGCGGAACTCGTCGTCGGACGCGGCGGCCAGGCAGTTCTCCATGCGGATGAAGTAGGGCAGGCAGTGGGCGTAGTCCCAGGTGGCCATCCCGGGGTCGGCCGCCCACCGCTCGTAGTCCAGCGGGTTGCCGCGCTGGAAGATCATCCCGTTGATGCTGCTGGAGCCGCCGAGCACCTTGCCCCGCGCGTGCGGGATCCGCCTGCCGCCCATGTGCGGCTCCGGCTCGGACTCGTAGCGCCAGTCGTAGAACCGGCTGCCGCTGGGGAACGTCAGCGCGGCGGGCATGTGGACGAACACGTCCCACGGGTAGTCGCTGCGGCCCGCCTCCAGCACGAGCACCCGCGTGGACGGGTCCACCGACAACCGGTTGGCCAACGCACAGCCGGCCGATCCGCCCCCGACGATGACGACGTCGTACCCATCGCGAGGCATGACGCCCCCCGTTCGTCGCAGTGGTGGGCCGGGCGGCGGGTGCTGCCGCGAAGGTCACTCGTACCGGCCCGGTCTCCCGGCGTCAAGCAGGGACGACCGACCGTCGCCGAATGACATGCTTGTCATCGTCGTCGGGTACACATGCTGCGTGCCACGGAAGGGTGAGCCGGGCGGGGAGAAGCTGCGCGAGTACCGCGCCAAGCGCGACTTCGCCGTGACCGCAGAACCCGAGGGCGCCGCCGCCGACGCCGGGGGAGCGCGCTTCGTCGTCCAGCGCCACCGGGCGCGGCGGCTGCACTACGACTTCCGGCTCGAGGTCGACGGCGTGCTGGCGAGCTGGGCGGTGCCCCGCGGCCCGTCGCTCGACCCGGCGGCGCGGCAGCTGGCCGTGCACGTCGAGGACCACCCGTTGGAGTACGCCGACTTCGAGGGCGTGATCCCGCGCGGGCAGTACGGCGGGGGAGACGTGATCGTCTGGGACCGCGGCACGTGGACGCCCGCGCACACCGACGACCCGGCCACCGCGATCCGGGACGGGGAGCTGCACTTCGACCTGACCGGCGAGAAGCTGGCGGGCCGGTTCGCCTTGATCCGGCGCGGCCGCACAGGGAAGGACGAATGGCTGCTCGTCCACAAGAACGACGAGCACGCCCGGCACGGCTGGACCGCCGACGACCATCCCGCGTTCGGTGCTCAGCGGCCGCACGAACGACGAGGTCGCCGCCGCCCCGGACGCGCTGTGGCAGAGCGGCGTGCCGGCTGCGGAGGCCGAGGTCCGGCTGGGTGCGGGCTGCGTGGGAGCCGCCGACCGACGACGAGCTGGCCGCCCTCGACGCGATCCGCCGCAACGGCCGATGGTCGGTCGCGGGCCGCGACGTCAAGCTCACCAACCTCGACAAGGTGCTCTTCCCCGGGCGGGACGGCGAGCCACCGGTCACCAAGCGCGAGCTGGTGCGGCACTACGCGACGGTCGGGCCGCTGCTGCTGCCCTACCTCGCCGGGCGGCCGGTCAACATGCACCGGTTCCCCGAGGGCGTCGACCGCCAGGGCTTCTGGCAGCAGGAGCTGCCGGCGGGGACGCCGGACTGGGTGACGCGGTGGCACGACGACGACCCCGGTCCGGACACGGCGGAGTGGCGCGTCCTCGTCGACGGTGTGCCGACGCTCGCGTGGCTGGCCAACCTCGCCGCCGTCGAGCTGCACCCGTGGACGGGCCGCCTACCCGAGGTCCGCCGGCCGGCCTGGGCGCTGATCGACATCGACCCGGGAACGAGGACGACGTTCGACCAGGTTCTCGTACTCGCCCGCCTGTTCCGCGCCGCGTTGGGGCATCTCGGCGTCGAGGGCATGCCCAAGGTCACCGGGCAGCGCGGCATCCAGATCTGGGTGCCGGTGGCGCCCGGCTACACCTACTCCGACACGCGTGGCTGGGTGGAGAAGGTGTCGAAGGCGGTCGGCAGCACGGTCCCGGAGCTGGTCAGCTGGGAGTGGACCAAGGACCGGCGCGGTGGGCGGGCGCGGCTGGACTACACCCAGAACGTGGTCAACAAGACGCTGGTCGCGCCGTGGAGCGTCCGGCCGCGGGCGGGGGCGCCGGTGTCGGTGCCGATCACGTGGGAGGAGCTCGACGACCCCGACCTGGCACCGGACCGCTGGACGGTCCGGGACGTCCCGGACCGGGTCCGGGAGGCGGGCGACCCGCTCGCCCCGCTGATCGGCCGCGCCCAGAAACTCCCTTCCCTCTAGTGGCTATTCTAGCGGTATGGAAAGTAGCCAGCCTGGCTCCGGACTGTGGGTCGGGATCAAGGACCTCCGCGACGGGCTGAGCCGTTACCTCGAACGGGTCCGCAACGGCGGCACGATCACGGTCACCGATCACGGACGCCCGGTCGCTCGGATCGTGCCGGTAGGCCGGCTGTCGACCTACGAGCAGATGAAGCTGGACGGCCGCATCACGCCGCCGCGGCGCCCAAAGGGAACGACGCGTGCCCGAGCCGATCGAGACAGCGGGTCCGGTCAGCGAGTTCATTTCCGAGCAGCGAGGACCGGGCGACGACGAGCCGTACGGGTGATCGGCTACCTCGACACCTCCGCATTCGTGCCGATCATGCTGGTGGCCGAGTCCACGAGCGCAGCGTGCCTTGACTTCTGGCTGGCCGCCGACGCGGTCGTGTCGACCCGCCTCCTGTACGTCGAGACCGCGTCTGCGCTGGCGCGTGGCGAACGGGGCGGCCGTCTCATCGGTGACCAGCCCCGACGTGCCCGCGACCTGTTCGACGATCTCTTCGTCGAGGTCGGGCTGATCGACGTCGACGAACGGCTCGTGCGCGGTGGCCGCCGATCTCGCCCACCGGTTCGGACTCCGCGCCTACGACGCCGTCCATTGCGCGGCCGCCGCACTGCTCGACGAGCCGGACCTCGTGGCAGCGAGCGGCGACCGGCGCCTGCTGGCGGCCTGGTGCGAGCTCGGCGTCGCCACCTACGACCCGGCCCGCTCCGGCTGACCCGCGCTCATCCGACCGGCTTGAGCGGGTCGTGCCCCATCGACATCAGCCGGTACCGCCAGTGCGCCTCGCCCGCCGTCGGCTCGAGGTCGTCGCGGCGCTGCTCGGTGATGCGCTGAACCACGTTGCGCATCACGCGCTCGTCCTCCGACGTGAGGTCGGTGCGCCGCTTGCCGAGGATCCGCAGCACCTCCTGGCCGGTCGGGGTGCCGACGCCGCCCTGGGTGCCGGGTTCGACCGCGCCGTCCTCGTCCACCGAGCGGGTCAGGAGCCAGTCGCGCAGTTCATGCGACGTCATGTTCACCACGCGGTGGAACTCGTTCCACAGCTCGTCGTCCACGTGTTCGACTGCCATGCGGGCGGGCTACCCCGGCCGTCGCGGCGACAACCGGAGGTCTGATCGCGCTCACACGGGGTACATGGCGGCCATCCCCCGATCGATGGAAGGACGCGGCATGGTCGCCTTCGGCTACACCCTCATGTGCGAGCAGCGCGGTCCGCGCGAGCTCGTCTCCGACGCCGTGGCCGCCGAGCAGGCGGGCTTCGACTTCGAGGTCATCAGCGATCACTACTTCCCGTGGCTCGACGCCCAGGGCCACGCGCCCAACGCCTGGGCCGTGCTCGGCGCGGTCGCGACCGCGACCCGGCGCGTGCCGCTGATGACCTACGTGACCTGCCCGATCATGCGCTACCACCCGGCCGTCGTCGCCCAGCAGGCGGCGACCGTCGCGCTGCTGGCCGGTGACGACCGCTTCGTGCTGGGGCTGGGCGCGGGCGAGAACCTCAACGAGCACGTGGTCGGGCGCGGCTGGCCGCCGGCGAACGTGCGCCACGAGATGCTCACCGAGGCCGTCGAGATCATCTCCCGGCTGTTCGAGCGGCGGCTACGTGAGCACGGACCGGGCAGCACTACCGCGTCGACTCCGCGAAGCTGTGGGACGTGCCGGCAGAGCCGGGTGCCGATCGCGGTGGCGGTGTCGGGCAGCCAGTCGGTGGAGACCTTCGCCCCGATCGCCGACGCGATGGTCGCCGTCGAGCCGGAGCCCTCGCTCGTGACGGGTTTCGACGACGCGGCGGGCGTGCAGGTGCCGAAGATCGGGCAGCAGCCGCATCTCCTGGGGGCCCGACCGCGACGCCGCCGTGGCGACCGCGCACGACCAGTTCCGCTGGTTCGCGGGTGGGTGGAAGGTCAACGCCGAGCTGCCGGGCACCTCCGGGTTCGCGGCGGCGACGCAGTTCGTGCGGCCCGACGACGTCGCCGAGGCGATCCCCTGCGGGCCGGACGTCGCGGCGCAGTCGAGGCCGTCCGCCCCTTCGTCGACGCCGGGTTCACCCACGTCGCGCTGGTGCAGATCGGCGGGCAGACCCAGGCCGAGTTCGTGTCGTTCGCCGCCCGGGAGCTGCTGCCGGCGCTGCGGGAGGAGTACGGCAAGCCCGACGACGTGGCGGTGCATGCCCGCTGAGGACGCGCCGAGGAGGCGGTTCTCGCCTCGGCCGATCGGCACTCTCCCGGGTGGAGTTCTCAGCGATCGTGACCTGTGCGCGACCGCACCCGTTTCCGTGCGCACTAGCGTCGGCCTCCTTCCGGGGAAGGAGACGGGAAATGACCTCGACCGACGCGACCCAGGCCGTCAAGGCACTGTGGTGGCTGGTGTTGATCCGGGGCGTGCTGGCGGTCCTGTTCGGCCTGTACGCCCTGTTCGCGCCCGCGGCCGCATTGCTGGCCCTGGTGTACGTCTTCGGCTTCTACGCGATCATGGACGGGGTGGCGGCCCTCGCCGTCGGCTTCCGGCACCGCCGCACCTCGCACTGGGGCTGGCACGTCGCGCAGGGCGTCGTGTCGGTGCTCGCGGGCCTGATCGCGCTGTTCTGGCCCGGGCCGACGCTCTTCGCACTCGTGTTGATCATCGCGGTGTGGAGCATCGTGCTCGGCGTGACGGAGATCGTCGAGGCCTTCCAGGCGCGGCGGCTCGGCTCGTCGTCGTGGGGGTGGCTGCTGGTCGGCGGGATCGTCGGGATCATCTTCGGCATCGTGCTGATCGCGTCGCCTGCGGCGGGCGCGCTCGCACTGCTGTGGGTGATCGGGGTGTTCGCCCTGGTACTCGGTGTGGTGCAGATCGTGTGGGCGTTCCGGCTGCGGCGGGCGGCGAAGGCGGTGGCCACGATGTGAGAGGCGGAGACGCCGGGTCCCGCGCCCGGCGCTCTCCGACGGGAAGCCCCGGATGCCCCGTGCGGTTTTCCAGGACGTGACCCATCCCCTCGACAACCCGCTCTGGTCGGCGATGACCGGCCCGCAGGCCCACCTCGCCGTCCGCAACGGGCGCGCCGCGCGGTACCCGGCGGACGTCTCGCCGTTCGCCGCCGTCGCGGACGAGCTCACAGGCGCCTGGAACGACCTCGCAGTGCTGGCGGGGGAGAGCGGCACCGTGGGCGTGGCGGCGGCCCACAAGGAGCCGCCGTCCGGCTGGGAGCTGGTCGAGGCGATCCCCGGGGTGCAGATGGACGGGTCCGGGCTCGACGTCGGTACCGACCCGGAGGCGGTTCGGCTGGGGCCCGCGGACGTCCCGGAGATGCTCGACCTCGTCGCCCGGACGCAGCCGGGCCCGTTCCTGCCGCGCACGATCGTTCTCGGCACCTACCTCGGCATCCGCCGCGGCGGGGCGCTCGTGGCGATGGCCGGGGAGCGGATGCGCCCGCCGGGGTGGGGCGAGATCAGCGCGGTGTGCACCGACCCCGCGCACCGCGGGCAGGGCCTGGCCGGGCGCCTGGTGCGGGCGGTCGGCGCGGTGATCCGGGAGCGCGGCGACGTGCCGTTCCTGCACGCGGCGGCCTCGAACGGCACCGGGATACGGCTCTACGAGCACCTCGGCTTCACCCTCCGCCGAGAGCTCCTCTTCGCCGCGCTGCGCGCCATCTCGGGTGGGCGCCCAGGATGCCGGCATGGTGGCCATACTGCGGTCGGAGTGCAGTAAAGCCACCATGCTGCGATCCCCGGCCGCCTCTCTACGGAAGCAGGCCGTCCAGCGCGTCGTCCAGCGCGTCGAGCGTGGGACGCCGGGCCGGGTCGCGGTCCAGGCAGGCGTCGATCGCCGCCGCCACTTCCGCCGGCAGCCGCCGCCGTGCCCGGACCTTCGGCGCGCGGCGTTCGAGCTGCAGGTACCGCGGCTCGCTCCAGCTGCAGTCGGCCTCGCCGCAGCGGCACGACCACATGTCGCCGCCGTCGCCGAAGGGCCGGTGCCCCGTCGCGGCCTCGTAGAGCACCAACCCGATGCCCCAGGTGTCCGTCGCCGCGCTGACCGGCTCACCGAGCGCCTGCTCGGGCGCCATGTTCCGGGCCGTGCCGACCCCCGCGCGGCACGGCCCGGGCGGGCGGGACAGTCCGAGGTCGATCAGCCGCGCGGCGCCCCCGCTGACCATGATGTTGCTCGGCTTGATGTCCAGGTGCAGGTGCCCGCGGCCGTGCAGGTAGCGGGCCGCGGAGCACAGGTGGTGGCCGAGGTGGGCGAGCGTCGGCGCGGGCAGTCGCGCCTGCTCGGTGAGGATGTGCGCGAGCGACGGTCCGCCCAGCGCCTCGAGCACCAGCGCGGGTGCACCGGCGCGCGGGGCGTGCAGCTCGTAGGCGCGGACGAGGTGCGGGTGACTGGCCGCCAGCAGCAGCCGGCCCTCGCGCACCAGGGTGCGTCGCACGGACGCCCGCCGCGCCCGGTCGGGGCGCGGGGTCTTGACGACGCAGTGGCTGTAGCGGGCGGTGCTCCACGCGGTGTAGGTGTCGTAGTCCTCGCCGCGGCGCAGGTGGTCGGTCACCGTGTAGCCGGGGACGACCTCGGCGCCCTGCTCGAGCGGTGGCCCGTCGACGATCTCGGGTGAGGTCACACCGAGCCCCGCCCGTGCTGCCGCGTCTTCACCGTGTCGATCTCCGGGGGCGCGGATGCGGTCGGTCGGGGCAGCGGCCGGGACGGCTGCGGGTGCGGCTGCACGTGCGGTCCGGGACGCGACGCCGGCCGCGGGGCGAGCGGCCCCTGGTGCATGCGGTACAGCTGCGCGTAGCCCGGTGACGTCGACAGCAGCTGGACGTGCGTGCCCGCCGCCGTGACGCGTCCCTTGTCCAGGTAGAGGATCTGGTCCGCGTCGGTCACGGTCAGCAGGTTGTGGCTGATGATCAGGGAGGTCCGGCCCGCCATCAGCCGCCGCAGCGGCGTGAGCACGCGCTCGGCGGACCCGGCGTCGAGGCCGGTCGTCGGCTCGTCGAGCAGCAGGACCGGCGCGTTGCGGATCATCGCCCGGGCGATCGCCAGCCGCTGCCGCTGGCCGCCCGACAGCATCCGGCCGCGCTGTCCGATGCGGGTGTCGTAGCCGTCGGGCAGGGCGGAGATGAACTCGTGCGCGTCCGCCGCGATCGCCGCCGCGACGACGTCGCGCTCGCGTGCCTCGGGCCGTCCCCAGAGGATGTTGTCGCGGACCGTGCCGTCGAAGACCAGCGTCTCCTGCAGCACGGCGGCGAGGTTGCGGCGCAGGTCGGCCAGCGACAGCTCGCGGAGGTCCACGCCGTCGAGGGTGACCCGGCCGCGGTCGGGGTCGTAGAAGCGCAGCAGCAGCTTGGTCAGCGTCGTCTTGCCCGCACCGCTGGCCCCCACCACGGCGAGCTTCTGGCCCGGGGCGATCGTGAAGCGCACGTCGCGGAGCGACGGTGCGTCGACGCCGGGGTAGGTGAAGGTGAGGTTGTCGACGCTGAGGGCGCCGTGCGCTCGGCCGAACGGGCGCGGGTTGACCGGGTCGACCACCGACGGCTTCTCGTCGAGGACCTCGATGATCCGCTCGGCGCCGGCGCTGGCGGCGTAGGCGGTGGTGGCCAGGCCGCCGAACGCCCGGATCGGCCCGTAGAGCTGGGCCAGGTAGGCCATGAACACCAGCAGCCCGCCGAGCGTCATCGACCCCGCGGCCAGCTGCCAGATGCCGATGCCGATCACCAGCAGCACCGCTGCCGTCTCGAGCAGGTCGATGAACGGGCCGAACGTCGCCCGCAGGCGCGTGGCCACCATCTGCGCGGCGAACGCGCCGAGGTTCTCGGCGTGGAAGCGCTTGGTCTCCGACGCCTGGCGGTCGTAGGCCTGGACCAGCGCGGCGTTGCTCAGGCTCTCCTCGGCGACGGCCGCGATCGTGCCGGTCCGGCGCCGCTTCTCCCGTGACGCGGCCTTGATGCGCGTGGAGAAGTAGCGCGAGGCCAGCGCGAACAGCGGCGCGGCGATCAGTGAGGCGAGCGTGAGCTTCCAGTTCAGGTAGAACAGCAGCCCGCCGAAGATCAGGATCTTGACGCTGTGCGCGATCACCTGCATGACCCCGGAGAGCACCAACTGCTCGATCGCGTTGACGTCGCTGGAGATGCGCGACATCAGGTCGCCGAGCTGACGGCGCTCGAAGAACCCGAGCGACATCCGGTGCAGGTGGGCGAACAGGCTGGTGCGCAGGCTCAGGACGAACCGCTCCCCGACCCAGGTGCACAGGTAGTCGTCGACGAACGACAGCAGCCCGCCCGCCACCGCGATGCCGATATAGGCCGCGGCGACCAGCGGGAACAGCGAGAAGTCGCGGGGGGTGAGCACGTCGTCGACGAGGATCTTGAAGATCCAGATTCCCGCGGCGTCCATCGCGGGCCCGACCCCGACGAAGACCAGGCAGACCGCGAGGCGGAGGCGGAACGGTCTGGTCAGGGGCCAGAAGCGCGTGAAGACCTGGCGGACGGGCAGCGCCGGAGCGGCGTCGACCAGGGAGCTGCGCGACTCCGCGTACATCGCGGAGCGGGCGGCGCGTCCGCGGGGCGCCCGGTGTCGGGGAGTTCTCGAACTGCTCACGATGGTGGGGGCGGCCTATCTCGGGCGGTCGGGGAAACGCGGTGGCCCCATCCGCGAACGCGAATGGGGCCACCGCTGTCGCGCTCAGCTCGTCAGTGCTTCTTGTCGGCCGTGTGGCCCTTGCCGTGCGCACTTGTGGCCGCGGCTCTTGCTCCAGGACTTGCTGCGCGAGCTGTCCGGGCCCGGGCCGGGGTTGCCGCCGGGGCCGCCGGGGCCGGGGTTGCCGCCGGGGCCGCCGGGGCCGCCGGGGCCGCGGTTGCCGCCGGGGCCGCCGGGCAGCGCGCCGAGCAGGTCGAGAAGTGCCATGGGGAGCTCCCTCGTTCCATCCTCGTGGGGCCGCGGTTGCGGCCCCACGTGTCCGGTACAAGGAGCGAGGCGGCGCGCGGGTGCGGGTGCGGATCGGTTGCCACCTGATCGAGGGAAATCGGGTGCTCCGACGTGCGATCCGGGGCGAACCGTGGTCCGGCTGAGGTCTTCCGCCGGTGGATCAGGCGGCCCGCTGCTCGACCGCCATCGGCGCCGGACGGTCCGCGATGGCTGACGGCGGGGGGCGCGAATCCGTCGCCCGGCGCGGTCCGGCGGCGCGCGATCATGCGGCCGACCGTCGTGCCGACCGCTCCGAGGACGGCCAGCACCGCGCCGGTCACCGCGATCGAGAGGTCCGCGGCGGTGGGCTCGAGCAGCACGAGCAGAAACGCCAGCGGCGGCCACCACAGCAGCGCGCGCAGAGGAGCGGGGACGGTCCACTCGTGTGGCTCCGAGACCATGCCTCTTCGCTACCCGCCCCGGGCGGCTCTCACTCGACTTGGGGACGACCTGTCGATGACGTCCCGGTGACCACAGCGACGTCGGGCGTCGACTCGGCGCGGGGCCCGTCGGTCAGCACCAGCCGGGCGGCCTCGCGCACCGTGCCCGCCGACCGCGGCTGCAGGAACGTGACCTCGGCGTGTCGCCCGTCCAGATCCAGCGTGGCGACCGTGTTGCCGAACAGCGGGCCCGCGAGCCGGTGCCAGGTCACCTCGAGCGGCGGCACCCCGGCCCGGCGTGCCCACCAGCGCGTCGCCCGCGCGATCGTGCGCGACCAGCCGAGGCGGAACCCGGGCCGGATGAACCAGTCGACGACGTTGTGCACCGGCGAGCAGGTGAGCTGGTGGACGGCGGCGGCTCCCCCGGAGAATCCGGCAGAGCCCGGGGTGTCGCCGGGGCCCGGCAGGTCGACCTGGGCGGCGTAGCTGTGGTGGACGTCGCCGGAGAGCACGCTGATGCTGACCGGCGCGTCCGGCCCGGTCGCGGCCGCTGTGACCATCTGCGTGAGCCGGTCGAACGACGAGCGGAACGCCTGCCAGTGCTCCAGGTCGCCGGCCTGCCGGATCGTCTCCCCGAGCCGGCCCCGCCACCCCGGCCGGGCCGCGGCGAGCTGGTTGATGCTCTGCAGGTCGCCGATCGCGTGCGGCAGCAGCCACGGCAGGGACGTGCCGAGCACCAGATGCTCGACGTCCCCGGCCGTCCGATCGCTCACCTGCTCCTCGACCCACCGGAACTCGGTCTCGCCCAGCATGAGGTGCGCTCCGCCGTCCAGGATCCGGCCGTTCCGGGAGTCGATCATCACGAAGCGGCTGGTGCCGAGGTCCCAGCGGAAGCTGAAGCGCACTCCCTTGGTCCCGTCGGTCTCGGCGTCGGCCCGGTCGGCGAGGGCAGCCAGCAGCGGCCAGGTGTCGCCCTCGGCCGCCAGGACCTCCCGGTAGTCCGGGTCGGCCGCCAGCTCCTCCGCCGGGAGGTTGCCCAGGTGCTGGTAGACCCAGTACGAGGCCAGCGCCGACCGGATCCGCTCCCGCCACCACGGCTTCTCCGCCATCTGTCTGCGCCACACCGCGGAGGTGTTCCAGTCGTCGCGCACGTCGTGGTCGTCGAAGATCATCGCGGTCGGCACGCAGGACAGCAGCCAGCGCACCTCGGGGTCGCTCCACGAGTCGCGGTAGAGGCCGACGTACTCGTCGAACCCGACGATCTCGTCGTCCGGCCAGTCGGCGTGCCGGTCGCGTCGCCCGGCGATGCGGCGGCGGTTCTGCGGCGTCAGCTCGTCCGCGTAGACCTGATCGCCGAGCAGGAGCAGCGCGTCGGGCCACTCCTCCCGGGGCCGCCGCGCGGTCTGCGCGGCGAAGGCGTCGAGCGCGTCGATGCCCAGGCGGGTCGCGAGCTTGGGGTTGACGACCTTCGCGTAGCGGCACGAGCCGAAGACGATCCGGTGCCGTCGCGCGGACGCGGGGCCGCGGGTGCGCAGCGTGCTCGGGGGGAGCGGGGAGATGCGCGGGGGCCACACCACGTCGCCGTCGACCGCGACCTCGTAGGGATAGGTGGTGTCGGGCTCGAGGCCCGTGACGGCGACGAGCGCGTAGTGGTGCCCCGCGACCTCGAACGTGCGGGCGGAGGCGCCCAGCACGGACACGGTCGCAGGTCGATCCAGTTGCACCCACACGGCTGCGGTCGTGTCGCCCACGTGGCGCAGGACCGGCCCGAGGACCAGGGACATCCGCTCAGGGTAGTGATCCTCGCCGTGCTCCGCCGGAGCGTTGATCCACCTGGGACACACGCTCAGGCGCTTCCCGGCTTGCGGTCGGCGTGCTGCAACGCGAGCAGCCCGGCGCCGATCATGCCGGCCTCGCTGCCGAACGTCGCCGGGAGCACCGGAGGCACGCCGCGGGCCTGCGACGCGTAGGCATACTCGCGGGCGGCCGCGCGGGCAGGCGAGAGGAGCAGGTCGCCGGTGCGGATCACACCCCCGCCGATGACCACGGCCTCCAGCTCGAAGATGGTGGCCAGCGAGGCGATCCCGATGCCGAGCCAGCGGCCGAGGCGGGTGAAGATGTCCAGCGCCGTCGGGTCGTCCTGCTGGGCCGCGGACGTCACCGTGTGCCCGGTGACGACGCCCTCGGCGCGTCCGATCCGGGCGATCAGGCCGTCCGGGTTCGCGGCGGCGGCCTCGCGTCCCATCCGCGACAGGGCGCTGCCCGAGGCCACGGCCTCCAGGCAGCCGTGGTTCCCGCAGCCGCACCGGGGCCCGAGCGGGTCCACGATCATGTGCCCGAGCTCGGCGCCCATGCCCGTGGGACCGCGGTAGATCTCACCGTCCAGGACCAGGCCGCCGCCGATTCCGGTGCCCACGGTGACGAACAGCATCTGCTGGTAGGGCGTGGCGCCCAGGCGGGCCTCGGCGAAGCCGGCCACGTTCGCGTCGTTGTCGACGACCGCGGGCAGGCCCGTCTCGCGCTCCAGCTCGTCGCGGATCGCCCAGTCGCGGTAGGCGTTGTTCGGCGCCCACAGCATCCGGCCCTCCGGCCACCGGACGATGCCGGCCGCGCCCACCCCGACGGCCGCGATGTCGCGGCCCGCCCGCAGCCGCGAGACGAGGTCCAGCAGGATGGCCGCGATGACGATCGCCCCCGACCTGGGCGGCGTGGGGGCCTGCAGCTCGGCGTGCACCCGGCCGGAGCGGTCGACGACCCCACCAGCGATCTTCGTCCCGCCGATGTCGAGACCGATGGCCAACCGCGCGTCCGTGCTCACGCGTGCATGATGCCTATCCCGTGCGTTTGCCACCACCGCCGACCGGGAACCGCACGACATGCTCCTTCGCCGAGTGGCGCGACCTATGTTGGCCGCCATCTTCATCCAGGGTGGTATCGCCGTTCTGAAGTCCCCGCAGGGCCACGTCCAAGCGGCGAAGCCCGTCCTCGACGCCGTCACGCCCGTGCTCGAGAAGGCGACCGACGCTGCGGCCCCGACGATCGACAAGACGGCCGATGCCGCGCCCGTCGACCTTCCGCGGACCACCACCGACTGGCTGGACGACGAGACCCTCGTCAAGATCGACGGCGGGGTCAAGGTCGTCGCGGGCACGATGCTGGCCCTGGGCAAGTTCCCCCGGCTGGCCTCGTCGGCGCTCGCCGCGTCACTGATCCCGACGACGCTGGCCGGGCACCGCTTCTGGGAGGAGACCGATCCCGAGGCCAAGCAGATGCAGCAGATCCACTTCTTCAAGAACGTGGGCCTGCTGGGCGGTCTGCTCATCGCGGCCGCGGACACCGAGGGCAAGCCGTCGCTCGCCTGGCGCGGGCGCAAGGCCGCGAAGCTGGCCGCAGCCGCCGCGGCGACCCAGGCCGCCTCGGTGTCGGAGACCGTCGACGAGGTCAGCGGCAAGGTCTCCGAGGCCGTTCACGACCTCTCCGGGAAGGTGAGCGGCACCGCGGAGGACGTCTCCGGACGGCTCAGCGGTGCGGCGCACGACGCGTCGGGCACGGTCGCGGGCCTCGCCGCCGGTGCCGCGGGGTTGCTCCCGGCGGCTGCCGCGAGCTCGCGCGCGTCGAAGGCGGGCTCGGCCCTCTCGGCGAAGGCGTCCGACGTGTCGGACGACCTGTCGAAGAAGGCCGCCCGCGCGTCGAGGCTCGCCTCGGCGAGGGCGTCAGATGTCTCGGATGACCTCTCGAGGAGGGCGTCCCGGGCGTCGAAGCTGGCGTCGGCGAAGGCGTCGGACGTGTCGGGCGACCTCGCGGCGTCGGCGTCGGCGCTGGTGGACGAGCTGTCGGCCGCGGCGGCGAAGGCCTCCGAGCGGGCCGAGAAGCGCGGCGCCACGTTGCAGAAGAACGCGGAGAAGCGCGCGCGGCAGCTCCGTAAGCAGGCCGACAAGCGCAGCCGCAAGCTGCAGAAGCGCGCCGCCAAGCGGGGCGACGAGCTCGCCCGGCGGGCGCAGCGCAAGCGCGCCGAGCTGGAGAAGAAGGTCCCGGTCTTCCTGGACCAGGTCGCGACGCAGGCCACGAAGCTGGGCCACGACGTCGCGGTGCGGGCGTCCGCGGTGGGCGCCGAGGCCGCGCACCAGGCCGAGGGCCTCGCGAAGGACACCCGCAAGCGCGTGGCGGTCCTGTCCCGCTGAACGCAGGCCGTAGCCGACGCGCTCGCACAAAGGATCAGGGGTCGGCACACAGGTCGCAACCTGTGTGCCGACCTCCTTTTCTGTGTGCCGGCCCCGTCACTGTCCGGGGTTGCGGGCCACGAGCGAGCGCCAGGCCACCGCTACGGACAGCACGACCGCGAGCAGATAGATGTCGGGCTGGAGCGAGATCAGCCCGGTGCTCGGGATCGGCCCGACACCTGGCCCCGGCAGTCGGGTCACCCACGCCAGCGTGACGGCCAGGACCCCGGCCAGCGCGACCGCAGCCCGCCGGTCCCCGGTCGCGGCGCGGTGCCCGAGCAGGACGACCAGCGGTCCGAACCACACGAAGTGGTGCGACCACGCGAACGGCGCGACCGCGGCCGACAGCAGCCCGCACAGCGTCACCCCGAGCAGCGCCTCGCCCCGTCGGTGGGCGAGCACCGCGACCGCCAGCCCCGCCGCGGCGAGCGCGACGGTCGCGGCGAGCCCGACCCAGCCCGGCGCGCCGGCCCGCGCGAGCAGCCCGTCGAGCGAGTGGTTCGCCGTCGAGGCGACGGGCGAGATCCGGTCGGCGGCGGCGAACGTGCCCGCGAACCAGTAGGTGGCCGAGTCCGCCGGCGCGACGAGGAACCCGACACCGACCGCTGCGACGAACGTCGCCAGCGCCGTCACCGCGGCCCGCACGCGGCCGATGAACACCAGGTAGACGACGAAGACCAGCGGCGTGAGCTTCACCGCCGCCGCGAGCCCCACCCCGACCCCGCGCAGCCGCCCCGGCCGCCCGGTGACGTCGGCGAGCACCAGGGCGAGCAGCACGACGTTGATCTGTCCCAGGTAGAACGTCGTGCGGATCGGGTCGAGCGCGAGCAGCACCGCCACCAGCAGCGCGGTCACCGGCGGACTCGCCCGCATCCCGACCAGCTCCGCGGAACGCCGGACGACGAACACCACCAGCGCGACACCCGCGAGCGTCCAGACCAGCTTGAGGATCGGCAGCGGAAGCACCGTCAGCGGCACGAAGACGAGGGCAGCGAACGGTGGGTAGACGAACGGCAGGTCGAGCAGGACTCCGCCGTCGTAGAGCGACGTCCCGGTGAGCAGGTGCTCGCCGCCCGCACGGTAGACCTGCAGGTCGATCATGAGAAGGTGTGCTGCGGGCCAGAGCGCCAGCACCACGGCCTGCGCGAGCAGCAACGCCCCGACGGCCGGCCACACCCACCGTGGCGTCCTGATCCGCTCCTGCGTCGCCGTCATCCGCTCCCCGTCCGGTCCGAACCGCCGACGACGGTAGCGGCCGTCCGGTGCCGGAGCCGCAGGTGGGACGGCGCACGATCGCCGGGGAGCACAGCAAGCGCACAGCCGGTTCCCACGTTCGGCGCAGACGTCGACGGCATGCTCGCCGACAGGGTTATTCGGCGAAGGGTCAGGAGTGCAGATGGTGGAGATGTCTCGGCGGTCGCTGTTGGGTGTCTTCGGGCTGGTCGCCGTCGCCGGGGTCACGGCCGCGTGCACGTCGACCTCGTCGAGCACGTCCACGACCGGCGCGTCGACCACCTCGTCCGCCGCCGGTGACGCGCTGGTCTTCGACCCGAGTGCGTACACCGAGAAGACCGCGACGATCTCGACCACCGCAGGCGACAAGGAGGTCGCGTACCGGCTGTACAGCAAGATCCCCTACGTCGCGAAGCCCGTCGACGCCGACTACCAGAGCCTGAGCATCGCGGTCCCGACCAGGATCGACGGCAAGGACGTCGACGCCTCCGCCGCGCCCATCCTGTTCGAGATCCCCGTCGGCGGCTACCTCTCGGCGAAGACGGCCGACGACCCCTTGGCCGGCGGTGGCCAGATGCCGGGCGGCGCCGCGTCGACCGGTGCCCTGCCGAGCGGCGCGATGCCCAGCGGGACGGCCGCCGCCGCGCCCTCGGGTGCGGGCAGCGGTGGCCTGCCGACCGGCGCGGGCAGCACCGGCCAGAACATCACCGAAGCCCTCGCGGCCGGCTGGGTGGTCGTCACCGTCGGGGCCCGCGGCCGAGACCTCCAGAGCGCGGACGGCACGTACTACGGCAAAGCGCCCGCCGTCATCGTGGATCTCAAGGCAGCCGTGCGGTACCTCAGATCGAACAAGGGCAGGATCCCCGGCGACCCCGACAAGATCGTCTCCGACGGCACCAGCGCCGGAGGCGCCGTCTCCACCCTGCTCGGGGCGTCCGGCGACAGCCCGATGTACGACAAGTACCTCAACGAGCTGGGCGCGGCCGACGCCAGCGACGCGATCCTGGCCGTCGCGGCGTACTGCCCGATCACCGACCTGGAGAACGCCGACAAGGCGTACGAGTTCGTCTTCGGTGGCCTTCCGGTCAACGGCCAGTCCGTCGACCAGACCGTGTCCCGAGAGCTGGCGACCGCGTTCGCGGGCTATCAGTCATCGCTGAACCTCGCCGGCCTCGACGGCCAGGCGCTGACCGCCGACCGGTACCGGGACTATCTGCTCGCGACCTACCTGCAGCCGGCGGCCACGACGTACCTCACCGGGTTGTCCGACCAGGAGCGGTCGACCTACCTGTCCACCAACCCCTGGATCCAGTGGGACGGCGGCAGGGCGACCTTCACCTTCGCCGACTACCTGACTCACGTGGGGAGCCGGAAGAAGACCGAACCGGCTTTCGACGCCTTCGACCTGAGTGCGGGGGAGAACGTCGAGTCCGGTAACGCGTCCACCAACGCCCGGCACTTCACCGAATACAGCCGCGGGAAGGACACCAGCGCCGCGGCGAGCACCGGCCTGGACAGCGAGATCCCGGAGCTGCTCCGGCTGATGAACCCGATGTACTTCATCGACCAGAAGAACCCGAACCGCGCCAAGAACTACTTCCTCCGCGTCGGCACGAGTGACACCGACACCGCACCGATCATTCTCAGCAACCTCGCCGCGGGCCTGCACGGCCTCGGTGACAACGTCGACTCGCTGATGTACTGGGACGCCGGCCACGGGGCGAACGACGACCCCGAGAAGTTCGTGGCGTGGGCCAGCACGGTGACCGGACACAGCAGCTGACCGCTGCCCTCCCACGTCGAGGCCGCACCCGGCCGCCTCGCCAGCTCGCAGGGCGGGCGTGGCCGGTAACCTGCTGCCTCGACGGGGCGGTAGCTCAGTTGGTCAGAGCAGCGGACTCATAATCCGTCAGGTCGTGGGTTCGAGCCCCACCCGCCCCACCGTCTGAGCAGCGACAACGCGACAGTTGCAGATCTTCTCCCTCGAACGTGGTGCCATACGTGGTGCGAGTCCGGCTAGCATGGCGCCATGGTCGGGTCGGGACCGCGGCGCCGTGCGCGAGCGCGCGGGCGGATCGAGGAGCTGCCGAGCGGCTCGCTGCGAGTGAGCGTGTACGCCGGGATCGACCCGGTGAGCAAGCGGCGCCACTACCTCCGCGAGGTCGTGCCCGCCGGCCCGAAGGCGATGGCCGAGGCGGAGAAGGTCGCGCGGCGGCTGGCCGGCCAGGTCGACGAGCGCCGCCACCCGCGCACCACCGCGACGGTCGATCAGCTGCTCGACCGGCACTTCGAGCTGCGTCGACGCTGGAGCGCAACACGCTGGCGACCTACCTGGGGTACGTGGACAAGCACGTCCGCCCGCTGATCGGGCACGTGCAGGTCGGCGCGCTCGACGCCGACATGTTCGACTCGTTCTACGCCGAGCTGCGCCGCTGCCGCGAGCACTGCACCGGCGCCCGTTCGTCGAGCACCGGACGCTCGTGGCGCACGAGTGCGACGCCCGCTGCCGGCCCGCACGTCTGCCGCCCGCTGGGCGCGTCGACCATCCGGCAGATCCACTTCATCCTCAGCGGAGCGCTCAAGCGCGCCGTCCGGTGGCGGTGGATCGCCACCAACCCGAGCGCGCAGGCCGAACCGCCGCCGGCGCCGAAGCCGAACCCGCGGCCGCCGACGGCGCGGGAGGCGGCGGAGATCCTGGCCGCAGCGTGGGCGGACGCGGACTGGGGCACGCTCGTGTGGCTGGCGATGGTCACGGGGATGCGACGAGGCGAGCTGTGCGGGCTGCGCTGGCGCGACGTCGACCTGGAGGCCGGCGTGCTCGCGCTGAGCCGCAGCATCGGGCAGCGCAACGCGGCAGTCTGGGAGAAGGACACCAAGACCCATCAGCACCGGCGGATCGCCCTCGACCCGGAGACGGTGGCGATCCTCGTCGATCACCAGCAGCCGCTGCGCCGAGCGCGCCCAGGCCCTCGGCGTGGAGCTGTCCGCGCGACGCGTTCGTGTTCTCCCTTGCCCCCGACGGCTCGACCCACCTGCGGCCGAACTCGGTGAGCGAGCGCTACAGCGACCTCGCGGACCGGCTCGGGATCGAGACGATCACTGCACAAGCTGCGCCACTACTCGGCGACCGAGCTGATCGCCGCCGGGGTCGACGTCCGTACGGTCGCTGGGCGGCTCGGGCACAGCGGGGGAGGGACGACGACGCTGCGGGTGTACGCGGCTTTTGTTGCCGAGTCCGACCAGCGCGCCGCGGGCAGCCTCGGCTCGCGAATGCCCGCGCGTCCGGTCATGGCGGAACTCCCCCGCTCGTCGACGACGCGCAGCCGCCGTACGTGCGGATCGCCGCCGCGCTGCGCGTACGCGATCGACATCGGGAGCGCTCGGGGGGCCAGCGCGCTCCCGGCCGTCAAGCAGATCGCGGCCAGGTACGACGTGTCGGTCGGGACCGCGCACCGTGCGATGGCGCCGGCTGCGGGAAGAAGGGCCGAGATCGAGATGGTGTCCGGCCGTGGGTACTGCGCCGTGGCGGCCGCGCCGTCCGATGACGGCCGCGTGAGGCCTCGTCCGTTGACACGGGTGGCGCCTGGCGCAGGAGTCCGACCGGCGGCCGGTGATGCTCGATCTCGTCCTCCGTCGTCGTGGCCAGGTCGTCGCGCGCTTCTCGACGGAGGCCGATCCCGCCGATCCGGACGACCTGGCCGACGTGCTGGCAGCGGCGGTCCGACGAACCGGAGGGCAGGCCGAGGACGCGGCGGAGTACGAGTTGGACGTGCGCCGCAACGGCGGGGATGACTTGGTCCGGACCTTCGTCGTGTCGCCGCGGAGGGCGCGTCGCTGACACTCGACGTTCCGGCTCCCTGGGGTGCGCAGTTCGCACCTGTACCTCTGGGCAGCGACTCGACCACACCGTCACCGATCGGCTCGATCCTCGTTTTGATGCGGCTGCGACCCCCGATCGAGAATCCGTCGGGGGTCGCAGTTCGTCCACTACCAAGGTGAACCCGCACGGGTATGCCGCCTACGCCGCCGTGGTCGACGACGTCTCGGCGCTGGTCGACAAGTCGATGCTCGGCTCGGCAGCCTGACGGTCGGTCAGGTCCTCCGACAGCTGGAAAATTGTGACCAGGGCCAGGCGGGCAGGCGGCCAGCCCGGCTTGCCGCGTACCCCGTAGGCGCCGGCGAACTGCTCATCCGACAGCCACTCGCCGAGCTTGTCGCGCACCAGCACCGGCAGCGGACGGGCACGTTTCCCGCCATACATCGCCGCGACCGCCTCGGCGACCTGCGGCACCGGCAGTGGCCACGGCTGCGGCACCACAGACATCAAGCTCCAGTCTGCGGCCCGCACGAGGGGAAGACGAAGAACGCAGAGCCGCAGGATGATCATGCAGAACGCAAGATCCAAAACGGGTACGCCACGCCGGCGAGCCCAGAAGCTCACGAAATTAGCCACCAGGGTCCAGGGTCCTCAGGAGGTTCAAAACGTGTTTCGACTTCTTCCGCGGCTGGCTGCCCGTTGACGGTGCCGTCGGCGTTGGCGGTGTAGAGGAACCGCTGGTCCGCTGACCACGCGACGTCTCGTGGATGGGTGCCGGTGGGCCACCGGTGCACCTCGGTCGGTGGCGGTGTCGATGTTCGACACCTCGTTCGAGTCGGTGTTGGTGACCGCGAGCTGGGCGCCGTCCGGGGAGATGGCGATGCTGTGCGGGCCGAGCCCAACAGGAATCGTGTGCAGCACCGTGACGGCGTGGGCGTCGAGGACGGCGACGAGTTAT
>CAWADQ010000044.1:0-109693 GCA_963780835.1 uncultured Actinomycetota bacterium
CACCAGCGGCGCTACCCTCCCGGGCGTGACTCCGGAACCCCCACAGCTGCCCGGGTTCCGGCAGCTCGCCCCGCTCCGCCGGGGCCGGTCCGTTGCCGTGTACCGGGCGCGGCAGCACCACCCGGACCGCTGGGTCGCCATCTCCGTCTTCGACGTGCGCCTCACCGAGCGCGCGGCGGTGGAGCAGTTCCGGGCGGAGGCACGGGCGATCGGGAAGCTCGCCCACCCCGGCATCCTCCCCGTGCACGGCGCGGACGTGCTGCCCGACGCGCGGCCCTACCTCGTGACCGAGCTGTGCGAGGGGTCGCTGGCCGACCGCATCGCCGCACGCGGGAGGCTGGACCCGCATGAGGTGACCGCGGTCGGGCTGGTCGTCGGGCGCGCGCTGCTGCACGCGCACGACGCCGGTGTGCGGCACGGCGACCTCACACCGGAGGGTGTGCTGCTGCGCGACGGCGCCGTGCCAGTGCTGGCCGGCTTCGAGCTGGCCGTGCTGTGCGACTACCGCGACGCCGGCGAGCCCACCCCCGCGCACGCGGCCCCGGAGACCGTGCGCGCCGACGGGGCAGTGGACGAGCGTACGGATGTCTACGGTCTCGGCTCGATCCTCTTCACCGCGCTCGCCGGCACGGCGCCGTTCCCGACCCGGCGGGGCGAGCAGGAGCAGGACCGGCTCGCGCGCATCCTGCTCGACGAACCGCCGGCGGCACCCGGGCCGGCCTGGCTCGCGGACCTGGTGCGAGCGATGCTCGCCAAGGACCCCGCGGCGCGGCCGACGCTCCACCGGGTCGTGGACGTGCTCGCCGCCGACGCCGCCGACGCCGCCGAGTCGCTGCCGGCAGAAGCCGCTGACGTCCACCCGGCGCTGCCCGCCGCGCAGCCGGACGCCGGACGGCACGCATCACCATGGGCGCTCACCGCGGCCTGCCTCGCGGTGCTCGTCGCCGTCGTCGCCGGTGTTCTCCTGGTCTGGCCGGCCGGCGGCTGATCCCGGCACGGACCGGACGCGCGGGTCGCTCAGACCCGGGTGTCGCGCACCCGGGTCAGGCCGCGGTAACGGGTCGCCGCCCGCAGCCGGGCGCCCAGCGGCTGCTCCGCCAGCGCGCTCCGGATGGCCTTCTCCGCCGCCCAGGCCCGCAGGGCGAGGTCGGGGTCGCCGGGCGCCGCGGCGTCCCCGGCCCACAGCGCCTCGTCGACGCACCGGGCGAGGTGCTCCAGCTCCGTGCCGCTGCCGTTGAGCATCCCCGCGGCCGGGCGCCGCAGGTCGCGGACGGTCATGTCCGTCGTGGCCTCGACGCCGTGGTCGCGCAGCCGGTCGCGGACCTCGAGCCACGCCCCGACGACGGCCCCGTTGCCGCCCGCCCGCCGCCGCCGCATCCGGCGCACCCGCTTGACCAGCGGTACCCCGAGGAGCATCAACAGCACCGCCCCGACGAGGGTGCCCGCGGCCGCGGGGACGACGACGTCCCACGGACCCGGCAGCGGCACCGGCTCGTCGTCCGACGGCGCTGTCACGGAAGGGGGTGGCGCCGGTGCCGGGGCGGCGGGCGGTGCGACGGCGCGCCGCCGGGCGGTCTCCGTCGCGGCGTCGGTCGGCGCCGCCGGTCCGGTCACCTCGCGGACGCCGCCGGTCGGGTCGAGCGGCACCCACCCGACACCCGCCACCGCCACCTCCGGCCACGCGAACGCGTCGCCGTTGCGCACCACCGCCACGCCGTCGGGCCCTGCCGGCCCGGGCCGGAAGCCGACGACGAGGCGGGCGGGGATCCCGACCGACCGCGCCATCAGCACGTACGCGGCCGCGAACTGCTCGCTGGTGCCGGTTTTCGTATCGGTGAGGAAGCGGACGAGCTGGACGTCCCCGCTTCCTGTGGGCCGGTCGTCGCCGGCCAGCCGGTAGTTGTCGCGGAACCAGCGTTCGAGCACCAGGGCGGTGGCGAACGACGGCGGGGCACCGTGCAGCGCCCCGGCCGCCGCCGTCGTCACCGCGCCGGGCAGGGCGCCGTCGACATCGGTGCCGGTGGCTTCCGGATCCATCGCTGCGTCGACGAGCTGCTCGGGCCCCGGCATCGCTGCGTACCAGCTGAGCCGGTACCGGGCGCCCGCGGTGCCGTCGGGTAGCAGCAGGCTGCCGCTCGCCGGGTCGACCGCCGGGCGCAGCCCCTCGACGGAGCGCACCGCGGCCTGCCCGGGCAGCCACGGCCCGCGCAGCCCGTCGGCGACGGCGACGTCCGCGGTACCGAGCCGCACCGGGACCGTGAGGGTGGTGTCGGGCGGCAGCTCCGTCCCGAGCGGGCGGTACCGCGCGCTGCTGGTGAACCCCGCACCGTCGTAGCCGTCGAGCACCACCAGCGGCCACCGCGTCACGGGTAGGTCGGCGCGGGCGGTGAACACGACGTCGTCGGGCCGGTCCAACCGGCCGGCGAGCTCGGCGAGCGGGCTCACGGCACCGCCGGCGACCGTGATCGGCGCGATCCGGTCGGCCACCGACCACGCCGGGCCACCGACCGGGTCGACGACGGCCAGGACCCACCCGGCCAGCGTCGCGACGAGCGCGAGCGGCAGCGCCGGGCGCGCGGCGTCGGCGAACCGGCGGCTCCCGCCGGTGAGCACGACGGCCGCACCCAGGCCGTAGACCACCGCGAGCCCGACTGCGAGCAGCCAGCCGACCGCGGCGAAGACCTGCGCGAGTACCACCACCGCCAGGCTCGGCAGCAGCGTCAGCCCTGCGGCGACGCCGCGGCGCAGCCATTCGACCCCGACGACGGCGGCGAGCAGCACCAGTGCCGGGACGAACGCGACCAGCGTGAGGTCGGGGTGGGCGGGCAGCGTCGACTCGAGAGTGCGCAGCCAGCCGTGCAGGACGCCGTCGCCGAGCGCCTGCAGCGTCGCGCCGGTGAGCGGGACATCGCCGGGCAGCAGCAGGCCCGCCGCCCCGGCCGTGGCGCCGAGGAGCACGCCGAGCGGCGCGCGCAGGGCGGCGACCCGGGGCCGACCGAACGTGAGCTGGTCGGCGGCCGCGACCCCGGCGACGACCCCGAGCACCGGCAGGAGCAGCGCGGACACGGCGAAGGTGCCGGAGAACGACAGTCCGGTGGCGGCGGTGGCGAGCAGCAGCCCGAGGCCGCCCGCCCGGCCGGTGCGGTCGCCGTCCGACGCCTCCCGGTCGGTCCAGGTCGGTGCCGGACCCGACGCGACGTCCCGCATCCGCCTGCGACGGCCCCCGGTGGGCGGGGCGTCCACCGCGTTCGAGGAGTTCACCGCGGCACCGTCGCGTTCCACCGCCGCAGCGCCTGCGCCGCATCCCGTTCCTGGATCGTCAGCAGACCCCCGGCGGGCTCCGCCGTGTGCGACAGGTCGAACGCTGCCGAGAGGTCAAACGCTATCGCCTCCGCGTACCGGGCCGCCTGCACCGCGACCGCCTCGCCCGGCGGTCCGCCGACGTGCACGAACCATCCGTCGCCGAGGCGCGCGCCGACCGTCGCCAGATCGAGCGCCGCCGCGGTGTCCTGCCCGACCAGGCACAGCTGGTCCGCCGCCGCCCGCAGCCCGGTCGTCCCCGAGCGGACGTCGAGCACCAGCCCACCGGTCGTCGCCAGCCGCACCGGCCGGTCCTGCTCGGCGGCCGCCCACAGCACCGAGGCGACGATCTCGACGGCCGCCTCGAACGCGTCGGCGTCGAGGACGTCGCGGCGCGTGTCCAGCACGACGACGCACCACGGCTGCGCCGGGTCGACGTACTCGCGCACCATCAGCTGCCCCGTCCGCGCCGTGGCCTTCCAGTGCAGGTGCCGCAGCTCGTCGCCGGGCACGTACGGGCGCAACGCGCGCAGGTCCATCGCCCCGGCCATCGGGTGCGGCGGCGGTGCGCCCTCGTGGTGGTGGCGTGCCCGGCCCGCCTCCGCCAGCCGGACGGAGTGGCGGCGGGGATGGACCCACACGTGGGTCTCGCCGCCGGCGGACTGGCGCCGGCCCACCAGCCCGAGCAGGTCCGCGCGCTCCACGGTCAGCGGCCCGATCGGAACGCGGCCACGCCGGGTGGTGGGCAGCTCGTAGCGGTAGCGCGCCGACCCGCCCGGCGGCAGCGACCGCACCCGGACGGGCCGCGCCTGCGACCCGACCTCGTCCACCGCGGTGAAGCCGGCCCGGCGGGTGTGTGTCCGGTTGCGGACCACCAGCTCGGCGAACGCGGGCTGTCCCACGTCGACGCGGTCGGGGTGGACGGCCCGGGTCACGCCCAGCCGCAGTTGCCCGGCCGTCGGCACGAACGCCAGTGCGACGGCCCCGAGCGCGATGCCGGCGAGCGCCCGCAGCAGCGGCAGGTTCAGCGCGACACCCAGCGCCAGGAGCACGACGGCACCGGACAGCACGGCCCCGCCGCGCGTGGTCAACCGCATGGTCAGGCCCGGACGGCGGTCGGCTGCGGGGTCGCGCCGAGCACGTCGTCGAGCACCTCCGCCGCCGTCCGGCGGTTCAGCTCGGCCTCCGGGGTGAGCACGATCCGGTGCGCGAGCACGGCGTGCGAGACGGTCTTGATGTCGTCCGGGGTGACGAACGACCGGTCTTCGATCGCGGCGGCCGCCCGCGCCGCGGAGACCAGCGCGACGCTGCCGCGCGGGCTCGCGCCGTAGCGGACGGCGGGGTGCTCGCGGGTACCCGCCGCCAGCTCCACCGCGTAGCCGGCGACCAGCGGGTCGACGTGCAGCCGCCGCACCTGCGTGATCACCGCACCGAGCTCGGGAAGGTCGAGGACGGGGGTGAGCGCGTCGGGATCGACGCCGGCGGCCGCGCCGAGCACCACCCGGACCTCGGCGTCGTGGTCCGGGTAGCCGACGGCGACCCGCATGAGGAACCGGTCGAGCTGGGCCTCGGGGAGCCGGTAGGTGCCGTCGAGCTCGATCGGGTTCTGGGTGGCGACGACGAGGAACGGCCGCGGCACCGCGTGCGGCACCGAGTCGACAGTGACGATCCGCTCGGCCATCACCTCCAGCAGCGCGGACTGCGTCTTCGGCGTGCCCCGGTTGATCTCGTCGGCGAGCACGATGTTGGCGAAGATGCCGCCGGGGCGGAACTCGAAGCTGCCGGTGCCCTGCTGGAAGACCATGACGCCGGTGATGTCGCCCGGCAGCAGGTCCGGGGTGAACTGGATGCGGCTCCACCGGCCGCCGATGCTGCGGGCCAGCGATCGGGCGAGGCTGGTCTTGCCCGTGCCGGGCACGTCCTCCAGCAGCAGGTGCCCCTCGGCGAAGAGGGCGACGGTGGCGAGCCGGACGACGTCGGGCTTGCCCTGGATGACGCGCTGGACGTTGTCGGCCAGCAGCGTCGCGGCCCGGGCGGGGGACAGCGGCATGGGGAGCTCCGTGTCATCGGTCGGGGGGATCGGTCGGGGGAGGCTCGGGGTGCGTCGGGGGGAGGGTCTCAGTCGGTGGTCACCGACACGGGGTCGGTCCGGGTCGTGGTGCCGTCGGGGTTCCGGGCGGTCAGCACCACGGTGTAGGTGGTCGCGGGGTCGAGGCCGCCGACGGCGATGCGGGTGCGGGCGCGGTCGCCGCAGGTACCGGACCAGCGGATCTCGTCGTCCACGCTCAGCGCGCACGGGCCCGTCGCGCCGCCGCCGTCGTTCGCGATCACGGTGATCGCGTCGTCGCCGTCGGGCGCGGCGTCGAGCGTCATCCGCACGACGCAGGTGCCGGGTCGCGCGGTGACGGTGGACGTCGTCGGGGGGCCGGTGAGCAGCCGCCCGCCCGGCGCCCGGGTCACCGCCCGCACCGACACCGTGTACGGGGCGGCGCAGGGGTCGCCGACGACCGCGGCGAGCGACGTGCCGGTGGTCGTCCGGCTGGCCGTCACACCCCTCGCGGAGGTCCAGCTCACCTCGTAGCGCACCAGCGCACCGCCGCCGAGGTCGGGCGGCTTCCAGGACGGCGCGAACGTGTACGGCCGCGGGCCGTCCGGCGCCGCGAGCGTGAGCCCGACCGGGGCACCCGGCCGCGCCACGGCGGCGGAGGCGGTGGCGACGGCCGAAAGCGGGCCGGTCCCGGCCGCGTTGGTCGCCGACACCGCGACGCGCACGGGGCGGCCCGCCGGGCTCTGCAGCGTTGCCGAGGTGGCCGTGGTCGTCGTGACGACCGCGCGGTTGAGCACGACGGTGTAGTGGTCCACGGCGCCGGCCGGGGCCCGCCACGCCACCGTGAGCACGTCGCCCTGGCGCTTGACCGCGACATCCGTCGGTGCCTTCGGCAGCGCGACGCCGGGGCCGTCGGGGGCGTCGGTCGCCGGTGCGGCGGCCGGGCCGGCCGCGGCGAGGACCGGAGCCGGCCGGGCGACCGTCCCGGGCATCGTTCCGCCGGTGGCGACGGTCGTGGCCGACCCGTCGGGGTCGACGACGGTCGTGGCGGTGCCCTGCGGGTCGTCGACGTAGAGGCGGCCGTCCTCCCCGCGGACCGGGCCGACGGCGCCGGGCGCGAGATCGGCGGTGCCGCGGAGCGCGCCGTCGCGGTCGAACGTCCGGAGCCGGCCGCTGTCCTGGTCGAGGACGGCGATGACGTCGCCTGCGGCGGCCGGGGCGGCGTAGCGGCCCGGGCCCAGGTCGACGACGGTCGGTGCACCGCCTGCCGGGTCGGCGAGCACGAGCGTGTCGCGGTCGGGGACGACGACGGGCAGGCGGCCCGCGCCGTCCGTGTCACCCACCAGCAGGACGCCGGTCAGGTCGGCGCCGAGCGCGACCGGGGCGCCGTCGCCGGTCGACAGCGTGCCTGCGGTCGTGTCGAGCCAGGCGGGGCGACCGGCCACGACCGTGAGCGCCCCGGCCGCACCCGGTGCGGTGCGCGTCGCACAGTCCGGCGTCACCGCCCCGGTGCGCAGGGCGCACACCTCGCCGGTGTCGGTCCGGTGCACCCACACCGTGCCGTCAGCGGTGCGGACCGGGGCGCCCACCGGGCCGCCGACCTCCACCGCCGTGCGCGGCTCGCCCAGCCGCTCGATCGCCCCTGCCTGCGGACGGACCAGGTAGGGACCGCCGACGACCTCGATCCCGACCGGGACCTCGTCGCGCGCGGTGCGCTGCGGGGCACCGACGGTGAGCGCGGCGCGGGCGATGGGCGACACGGCGTCGCGGGCGACGACGAACCCCTGCCTGCGGTCCTGGAGCACCATCAGCGGGTCGCCCGCGGACGACGGCACGTCGACCCGGGCGTCGACCCTGCGGGTGCCCGCGTCGACGTGGAACGCCGCCCGCTCGAGCCGGTTGTAGACCCAGTGCCCGGGCTCCTGGAAGGTCACCGACGGCGGGCCGGTGCCGGTGGCGACCAGCGCCGCCGCGACGACAGCGCCCACGGCGACGACCGTGACGGTGAGGGTGACCGTGTGCGATCGCAGAGTCGCGATAGCGCGCACGCACTCCTCCGTTCGGGTGGCCGGGTCGTCCTACTTCTCGCCCCTACGACGGCTGAAGTGACGTTGCGTTGCCCGGCGTGTCCCGATCGAGATGTTGCGCTCACCGGGCGATGTGCAGGACAAGACGACGCTCCTCCTCGGTCCATCGAACGCACATGGACACCACGTCGCCGTCGGACGACTGGCCGAACAGGACCGGGTCGGTGCCCAACCACGTGACGACCACCTTCGTGGAGAAGCGCACGCAGAGGTAGTCGAGATGGGCGGTGACGTGAAGGAAGTCCGGCCCCCCGGCACCTCTCTTCTGCCGCAGCCTGCAGATGAGGGACGGGTCGGGGTCTATCGGCGCCGGTGCGAGCGCGTGATCCTCGATGTCGACCTGATCCGGGAAAATCAGCACCGCCTCGACGAGGTCATTGTCGTGCGGGTGGAACTTGAGCTCCAGCAGGCCGCTGTGCCAGGAGATCTGCCGGTACACCGGGGGTTCCAGAAGCCGCTGTCGCTTCGGCCACGTGACGGTGACCGGGACGTACCAGTCGAAGTCGACGGCCGGTGCCTCGACCGCGTCGCGGGTTGCCGTGAGTGCAACCAGGTCGACCATCGTCAACCTCCTGGGTGTCGAGCGTGGATGAGGACGGGATCCAGGCCGTCGACTCGTGGACCTTCGAACCTCAACTCCCAGTTGCGGACGTTCTGCAGCGTTCCGTACGCGCCGGGCGAAGCGTCATCCACCGCATTGGCCAGCGCGGAGAGGCGAGCCTGCTCCGAGATGGTGCGGCTGAAGCTCAGGTGCCGGGTCTCCTCCCAGATGTGTCTGGTGGCGTTCCCGTGGACCCAGACGTCCTGCCCGGACCTCGTGGCGAGGGTGAAGGATGTCGGTAGGGCGCTCCCCACGTCGCGCGGGGCCAGGGTCGGCACGATCCGGTCGAAGACCGTGCCCGTCGGCGACCGTAGGGCTCTCGTGACACCGGGCACCGCTCGAACAGCTGTGCCGGCAGCCCGCCCCACGGCCCCGAACGGCACGGCTCCGATTGCCGCATCGGTGCCGACCCGGCCGTAGTCGACTCGCCTGGTCGTCGCCTTCTGCAGCACCATGCTGCCGCCCCCGCCGATGAGCGCGCCGCCGGCCGCCATCAGCGCGAGTCCCGGGACGCCGCCGACGCCGGTGGCGGTCAGGAGGACCCCGCCGACGACGAGGGCGCCACCGGCGAGGTACTCCCAGTTGTCGCCGAGCCAGTCGCCGGCGCCGCGCAGGCCGCGGGTGAAGACGTCGTCGGTGACCGGGCGCAGCCCGAACGGGTCCAGCTGGTTGACGGGGTCGTTCCCGGCGTAGTGATAAGGGTTCGCGGCGACGGCGGTGCCGGGCACGGGCGGCCACGGGTCGGTCTGCAGGAAGGCGCGGGTCGCCGGGTGGTAGGCGCGGTGGCGCAGCCAGACGAGGTCGTCGACCACGAGCTCGCCGCGGAAGCCGAGGCTCGCCCCGGGCGTGCCGGGCGCACCGGCGCCCCACGCGTCGCGGACCGCTCCGGCGGTCGGCGTGCCCTGCCGGTCGGGATGCAGATGGTGGATCCCGGCCGGGCCCACCATCGCCCACGGGGCGTGCGCACCGACGACCGCATCGGCACCGATGGTGATCGGTGGCTGCAGCGGGTGCGCGGTGTCCCAGGCCAGCACCGTGTCGTCGACCGCGGCGAGCTGGCCCAGCGCGTTGTACCGCAGACGGTGGGAGGCGCGGACCGAGGCGGGCTGCTCGGTGATCGGGTCGTAGGTGAGGTCGCGCCGCCGCCCGGCGGTCACCTCGCCGACCCGCCTGCCCACCTCGTCGTGGCCGTACTCGCTCGTACCGTCCGCACTCAGCCGGCCGGCGGCGTCGTAGCGGTACGTGCGCTCCCCGCCCGGTCCGCGCTCCGCGCACAACCGGCCCGCGGCGTCGTAGGCGAACGACCGCTCGCCGGCGGATGTCAGCTGCCCGGCGGCGTCGTAGCGATAAGTCTCGTGCCGCCCGTGCGAGTCGGCGGAGGCGACGACCCGGCCGTACTGGTCACGGGCGACCCACGTGGTCACCTCCCGGCCGCGGGGACCGCCGACGTGCGAGGTGAGCCCGCCGCCGGTGTAGCCGAAGCGGGCCGACGCCACGCCGTCCGCGACCTCCAGCAGCCGGCCGTCGTCGTCGCGCCGCAACCGGATCTCGCCGAGCAGCGGATGCGCCACCGCGACCAGGTGGCCCGCAGCGTCGTGCCGGTAGTCGACCGCGGTGCCGTCGGGGTGGGTGAGGCGGGTGCGATGGCCGTCGGCGTCGTAGGCCCAGCCGACGCGGACGGTGGCGTCCTGCTGGGCGACGAGCCGGTCGTTGGCGTCCCAGGTCAGCTCGACCGCGCCGGTGTCGCTGCGGACGAGCCGGGCCGGGCGGCCGAGCACGTCCCGCTCGACGTTCCACCGGATCCCGCCCGCGCTCCGCTCGACGATCCGCCCCGACGAGTCGTAGCGGAACCGGTGCCGCTCCCCGGTGGGGTCGAGTCGCTCGCGCAGCCGGCCCGCCGGGTCGTACCGGTACCCGGTGACCTGGCCGAGCGGGTCGGTCATGGAGGTGAGCCGGTCCGCCGCGTCGTGGGTGTAGCGCGTGCTGTGGCCGAGCGGGTCGACGACCTCGACGAGGTGCCCGCGCCGGTCGTGGCGGTACCGGGTCGTGTGGCCCAGCGCGTCCGTGGCGGTGGCCATCCGGCCGACCGCGTCGTAGGTGTACTCCCGCCGCCCGTGCCGGTCGGTGACGGAGACCAGGTCACCGCGGACGTCGTAGGTGTAGGTGCTGGTACCGGCGCCGGGGCGGCGGTGCCGGACCACCCGCCCGTCCGGGTCGTACTCCGCGGTCTCGACCAGACCGGTGGGGCTGGTCCACTTGACCGGCAGCCCGTCGGGGTCGTGGTGGATGCGCCATGCCCGGCCGTTGCCGTCGATCCGGGCGACCAGCCGGCCGGCCTCGTCGTGGACGAACCGCTCCTCCCGCCCGGCGGGCGACACCGTGCGGTCCGGCCGCCCGCCCGGCGTGTAGGTGTATCGGTGCACACCCCCGGCGGCGTCGGTGACCGTGACGACCCGCCCGCAGCGGTCGTGGCCGACGTGCCGGGTGCTGCCGTCAACGCGGACCTCGGTGGTCGGGCGGCCCAGCCCGTCGTAGCCGTAGCCGGTGGTGACGAGCCCGTCGTCGGTGCGGACCAGCTGTCCCGCCGGGTCGTAGGCGAGCGTGTCGCGGACACCCGTGGGGTCGACGACGGCGGTCGGCCGCCCGTCGGCGTCGTGCTCACGCCACCAGGTGCCGCCGCCGGGGTCGGTCCAGGCGGTCAGCCGCGACAGCGCGTCGAACCGGAGCTCCCACTTCGCGCCGTCCGGGTCGACGAGCCCGGCGAGGTTCCCGAACGGGTCCAGCTGCCGGCGGGTGACCTGCCCGAGGCCGTCGACCAGCGCGGTGGGCTCGCCGTGCGGCCCGTACCGGGTCTCGGTGCGCGCCCCGGTCGGGTCCACCACGAAGGCGGGGCGCCCGGCCGGGGTGTAGCCGAGCTCCCAGCGGCCGCCGCCCGGGTCCCGCCGCGCCACCAGCCGCCCGGCGGCGTCGTGGACGAGTTCGGTGCGCCGCCCGGCGGGCGTGATCACCGCGGTGGACCGCCATCCCACCTGTCGATCACCGCCTTGCTCCGCTTCGGCGCTGATCGGCAGGACATGCATCGGGCCGGTGTCCGGGGCGCGCTCGACCCGGGTCGTCCCGCCGAGGGCGTCGACCGCCTCGACGACGTTGCCGTCGGTGTCGTGGGCGAACCGGACCCGCACGCCGTCCGGGTCGACGACCTCGCGCACCAGCCCGTCGGCCACCACCAGCCGGGTGAGCCCGCCCTCCGGGTCGACGACCTCGCCGGGCACCCGCTCGGCACCGTCGTAGGCGAACCGCGTGGTGGCCGGCGGAGTGTCCGGGCCGGAGACGGTGATCGCAGTGAGCCGGTCGGCGGCGTCCCACTTCAGGGCCTGCACCGTGTCGTTCGGCAGGACCTGGCGCACCAGGTGCGCGCGGTCGTCGAACTCCTGGCGGATCACCGCCCCGCCCCGCTGCACGATCTCCACCGGGTTGCCCCACCGGTCGTACCGCGTGCGCTGGGTGTGCCCGTGGCCGTCGGTGAGCGCCACGAGGCGGCCGTGGGTGTCGTGCCGGTAGACGTTGCTCGGGCCCGCCGAGTCGTCGGCGACGACGGTCGACCCGTCGCCCCCGTAGGAGAACGTGACGAGCCGGCCGAACGGCGTGCGCTGGGTGACCACCCGGCCGTCGGCGTCGTAGGTGTTCACCACCTCGACCACGCCGTCGGCATCGGTCACCGACTCCACCCGGCCGGCGTCGTCCAGGCCGTAGCGGCGCTCGGCGATCAGCTCGTCGCCCGCGGTCGCCTGCGCCGTACTGGTTCGGGCGGTGACGAGCCGGTGCCGCGCGTCGTAGCCGTAGTCGACGCGGCGGCCGTCGCTGCTCATCACGGCCACGACCCGCGTCACGTCCCCATCAGATCCGACACGGTCCCAGTCGAGCCGGACGCGCCGGCCGCGCTCGTGCACCAGCTCCGTCAACCGGCCGCCGTCGTCGTGGTGGAACGTGACGGCCGTACCGGGACCCGACCACACCCGGGCCGGCCGCCCCGCGGCGTCGAACTCCCAGCGGGAGCCGTCGAACCAGCCGAGCACCCAGCCCTGACCACCCGTGCCCGTTCCCTCTGGGGCCGGCTCGACCAGGGCGTCGATGCCGACGGCGCGCCCGTACCGCCCCGCGCCGAGCCGCGGGAACGTCACCCGCTGCCCGTCCGGTCCCTCGTACTCCACCGCCCACGTGCGCGGCACCAGGCGGACGGACGCCCACGACGTCCAACCCGGCCCGAACTCGCCGACGCGCGTCGAGCGCGAGTTGTACGTGCGGGCGAACGTCAGGCCGGCGAGCAGCCCCCCGAACGGCAGGTCCGTCTCGACCTCGACGAAGTTCCCGAGCGAGGTGTTGACCGGGTCGGCGGCCAGCCCGGCGGTGACGGGCAGCCCGAAGCCCGTCAGATCCGCACCGCGCTCCGGCCGGGGCGCCGGCGGGGCGGCGGCGTCGAGGTCCGCGGCCCCGGCGAACCCGTGATCGGCGAACAGGCCCAGCGCCCGCCGGACCACCCCCTCGTAGGCCTGGATGCGGCCGGAGACCGCCCGCCCCACGTCGCTCACCCGGGTCGTCATCTGCCCGGCCAGCCGGTCGCGATCGGCGATCCACCGCGCGGCCTGCTCGGGGGTCAGCAACCCCGCCGCAGCCACCCGCGCCGCCCACTCCTGCCGGATGCGGGTCAGGTCGTCGAACAGCCCCTGCACCCGGCCCGCGGTCTCCGACCGGGTCGCGCCGAGATCGGCCGCGACCTTCGCCAGCTCACCCGACGACGCCTCCAGCCGGGTCGACGCCGAGCGGAACTCCGCCGGCAGCCGGGCGGCGTGCTGCTCGACCCCGTAGACGGCCGCCCCGTCGTTGGTGAACGACGTCCCGATCGTCACGGCCGCCCGCTCGCCCTGCCCCCGGGTCGTCGTGAAGCCCTGACCGGCCGTGCCGAAGGACCGGGCGACGTCCTGGATCGCCTCCGGGTTCGCGGTGGCGACCCGCCGGTGCTCCCGGTCCGGATCGACACCCGCCCGCGCCGTCAGCGTCGCGTAGTCCGGCAGGGTCAGGTCCAGCTGGCCAGCCACGGGTCAGCGCCCCGTCACCGGGGTGGCGTGCCGGGCGACCGTCGTGGTTCGCCCGGTCAGGCCGTCCCCGTCGGCCGCGACCTGCCCCGCCCGGGCGTCCACGTCGGTGTGCACGACCGCGGCCTGCTCGGCGAGCTGCCGGTGCGCGTCCCGCGAGCGCAGCACCGCGGCCGCCAGCCCGGCTGCGCCGGCGACGACCCCGAACACGGCCATGTCACACGACACCGTCGCCAGGACGCCGGCCACATCTCCGGCCGTCCCGGCGGCCCCCGCCGCCTGCCCGCCCCCGGCCCGCAACCCCTCGGCGTCGTAGGCCATCGTCTCCCCGGCCACCACGACCACCCCCCGTCGTCACCCCTCGACACGACGGGATCCGCTCGGTGGTTCGAACTACTTCTCGTGGTGGCGGGCGGTGTCCTTCCTCAGCTGCACGATGTCGACGCAGGTCGGGCACCGGCGTCCGGGCGGGGTCACGAGCGCTCCGGCCAGCACGATCACCCCGCAGACGGCCCGGAAGGTCCCTCGGCGGCTGCCGAGCCCGGTCGCGTACGCGTGCTCGTCGACACGGTGGGTGCGCCCGTCGCGCGCGCAGGTCAGCTCGACGGATCCGTCGCGCGGCTCCGCCGTGCCCGGCCTCGTCAGGCGGTGGCGCAGTGCCGGCACCGGATCGGCTCGATCGTCGGTCCGCTGGTCCGGCGCCCGGTGGCGACGGGCCGGTGCATCTCGGGGAGCGACAGCACCCGACCGCACCGGCAGGCGAGCACGGCGGATCCCGGCGCGGGCGGCATGATCGGTACGGGCGGCCCGTCCGGCACGGCGTCGGGCGTGGGCCGCCACCGGACGACGGTGTCGTCGGCGTGGGTCACGGGAGATCACCTGAGGGGTCGGGAGCAGGTGGACGGGGTCATCGCCGGCACGCGGTGGCCTCCGGCGGCATTGCGGAGGCGGGCCGGGCGCGGGGCCGGCGAGGGTCATGGAGTACGTCGGCCCCGCACGGATCCAACGTTGCGTAGCCAATCGGTCACCACAACGTCGCGTTTTGCGACATCGAGTCGTTCATCGAGTTGGAACAGATGCCGCACGTCCGGCAACCCGCGGGCGAGGGTCAGCGTCTGTGCCTCTCGGTCTGGGCAACTCCATCGCGGATCGGTGCTCGCGGGAGAGGAGCAGAGGTGCGGGCGGTGGCGGCGATCGTGGCCGTGCCGCAGGGCCACCGGGTCGGGGTGGCGAGGCAGCCGGCGCACAGTCCGTTGGGCAGCGGGTGGTGCACGGCCAGGAGTCGGGCCGGGCCGTCGGGCTGGGCGGCGACGAACGCGGCGGCGGTCGCGAGGAGCAGGCTTCCCGCGGCCTCGTCGAGGCGGTCGGCCATCGTGGGCCTCCTCGGAATGGGCGACGCTTCGGGCACCGTTCAACGTCGGGTAGCCGGCTGCTCACGGCAACGTTTCGTTTTGCGACGTCGAGTCATGGGGGGCGAACACGGCCACGGCGTGCACCGCGAGCACCCGCCACAACGCGCTCATGCTCCATGCCCCGGCCCGGAGGAACCGGTGGTAGGCGTCGTGCGCGCGCCGACCCTGCGGGTCGGCCACGGTGATCATCCGGGTGATGGTGCGCCGGCCGGGCGTGAGCACCCAGCCGGCCAGCAGGTCGGTGAACACCGCGAAGCCGGGCGCGGTGAACACCCCCGCGCTCAGCCCGATCAGCGCGGACCAGCCGGCTACCGCCGCCGATCCCGATCCCGATCCCGTAGTGCGGCCACCCCGGCGTCGGCCTGGGCTTCCAACGCGTCGCGGGCCGACCGGTAGCGGGCCAGCGCCGCGGTCACCGCGGGCACCTGCTCGGGCCGCAGGCTCGCCGTCACCGACCGCCCGGGCAGGCTCACCGACAACGCCGGGCCCTCGTGCAACGCGGTCCCGTCGGCGCACCGGCACGTCGGTTTCCCGCACCGGCGCCGCATCGTGATCAGACTGCCCCGCAGCATCCGCGGCACCGACGCTACCGGGTCCGGTTGTGCTTTCCCGCTCACCACGGCATGCTCTCACAACACTCCCATCTGCCCCTGTGATCAGTGGCAGACAAGTGGGTGATTGTCACGTCGACACGCCGAGCACGACAAGATCAGTCGGTCAAGGCCGGGTCAGGCGCGCCAAGACCGGGACACCAAGAAGTGCGAAAGTCCACCCACCGGGGTGGTGGTCCTGGACTGCGACGACACCGTCTACAAGAAGACCGGCCGGAAGGTCGAGGGCGCGGGGACCTTCCGCGATGCGGTGCGTTCCACCCGGGCCCGGGTCGTCCACGCCTGGGGCCTCAACCTGGTGATCATCACCCTGCGGGTCACCCCGCCCTGGGGTGGCTGCCCCCTGGGGTTGCCGCTCAACATGCGGGTCCACCGCAAGGGCGGACCCACCACGGTGGAACTGGCCGCCCACATGATCGGTGAGATCGCCGGCTGGCTGCCCGGGCGACAGCTGCACCTCTACGCCGACGGCGCCTACGCCACGCTGGTGGGCGCCGACCTGCCGCGCACCGTGGTGACCTCCCGGCTGCGCCGCGACGCCGCGCTCTACGAACCGGCCCCGCCCCGCACCGGCAGACCCGGACGGCCCCGCACCAAGGGCGCCCGGCTGCCCACCCCACCCGAACTCGCCGCCGCGGCCACCGACTGGGTCCAGGCCGACATCGACAGCCGCGGCACCACCGTGACCCGCCTGCTGTGGCACCGCGACGTGCTCTGGTACCGGGTCAACCGGCGGCGCCTGGTGCGCCTGATCGTCGTGCGCGACCCCACCGGCACCCAACCCGACGACTTCTTCGTCACCTCCGCCGACCCCGACAGCCCCGCCGCCGACCCCGCCACCACCGCCTCCGGCTACACCGGGCGCTGGTCGATCGAGGTGACCAACCGCGACGCCAAACAAGCCCTCGGCGGCGAAGACCCCAGTCCTGGAAGGGCCAGGGCCCGGCCCGGGCCGCCGCGCTGTCACTGTGGCTGCACACCGCCATCTGGTGCTGGTATCTGAGCACCCACGCCGACACCCCCACCTGGAGGACCCGCCCCTGGTACCCCCACAAGCACACCGCCAGCTTCGCCGACGCCCTCGCCGCCCTCCGCAGAACCCTGTGGCGGCAACGAATTACCGCCATGTCAGCCCATCCCGCACTCCAGCCGAAAATCACCAACACCCTGCTCGACGTCTCGCCGAAGCCGCCTAAAGATCATCAAGAGTGCGAAAGTCCACTCATGGGTGATGTGTGTGCAGACTTGCGCGTATGGCGGATCTCGCGGGCGGCAGTTCCACTGTGGCGCGTCGTCAGCTGGGACGGCGGCTCAAGCGGCTGCGGGAAGCGGCGGGCAAGGGTCACGACGACGTCACCGAGGCACAGATCGCCAGCCGGACCAAGATGTGGAAGATCGAGGCTGGGCGCAGTGCCGTGAAACCGGGGGATGTGCTGGCGCTGGCTCGGCTTTACGGGGTCGACGCTGCCGCGACGGACGCGCTCGTGGCGCTGGCAGCGGCCACCCGGAACACCGGGTTTCAAGCGGACTTCGGCGAAGCCGTGTCCCACTGGACCGGGCTGTACGGCGACCTGGTAGGCGCCGCAGAAGTGATCCGTACCTACAGCTGTGAACTTGTGCACGGCCTGCTACAGACCGCGGACTATGCGCGTGCAGTCACCGCCGCGAACACTTCACTCACCCCGGACGTCGTCGAGCGGCGTGTGGCCTTCCGCCTGGCGCTGCAACGGGCGTTCTTCGCTCGCCCGGTGCCTGGGCGGCTGGAGGTCGTCATGACCGCCGGCGCGTTCGGGCTCGTTGTAGGCTCACCGGCTGTCATGGAGGCCCAGATCGCCCACCTGCGGGCGGTCGATGCGGGGGACGAGGTGAGCGTTCGCGTCCTGTCGGCCACGAACGGCGTGCACGCCGCGATGCGCGGCGAGTTCAGCATCATGGACTTCGCCGACCCGGACGACCCTCCTTTGGTGTACCTGGAGTCGCTGATCGGCTACCGGTACGTGGAGCGCCCGGACCAGCTCGCCGCGTACCGCCGGGCGTTCGACCGGATCTGCGCGCAGGCGGTCCCCCTGAAGGAGTACGTCACGTGAGCACGCACGACACCACCCCGTGGATCAAGGCGACCGCCAGCGACGAGGCACAGAGCTGCGTCGAGCAGCGCCGGCACGCCGGGATGATCGAGGTCCGGGACACCAAGGACGGCGGCACCGGCCCGGTGCTGCGGTTCACCCCCGCCGAGTACGCCGCCTGGCTGGACGGCGCGGGCAAGGGCGAGTTCGACCACCTGCTCTGACCAACGTCGGCCCGTGCCCGCCGCGTCTCGCAGCGCGCACGGGCCGTTCGCGCTTCTCGCTTGCCGCCACCGCCAGGGCGCTGCCACGGCGGTGATCTTTCCGACCGCGCCATCAGCGCTGTCCTTGCGACCGTGGCGTCACGCTCGTCCGCCGATGCTTGCGGTGATCGATCCCGCGGCGACACCAGTGTCGGGCAGACCGCGTCAGCGTCACCGTCGGATCGATCACGCGGGAAACGTGCGGGCTCGACGCGTGCAGCGGGTGCTCTTCGCCCTGGGTGCTCGGGCCGTCGGAGGTCGTCATGACCGCCTGTGCGCTCGCACTCGTAGTAGGACCACCGGCTGTTGTTGATCGGCTACCGGTATGAGGAGCGCGCCCGGACCAGGTCGTTGCGTTCCGCCGGGCGTTCGACCGGATCCGGGCGCAGGCGGTCCCCTTGAAGGAGTACGTCACGTGAGTACGCACGACACCACACCGTGGATCAAGGCGACGGCCAGCGACGAGGCGCAGTGCTGCGTCGAGCAGCGCCGGCACGGTGGGATGATTGAGGTCCGCGACCCCAAGGACGGCGGTACCGGCCCGGTGCTGCGGTTCACGCCCGCCGAGTATGCGGCCTGGCTGGACGGCGCGGGCAAGGGCGAGTTCGACCACCTGCTCTGACCGACGTCGGCCCGTGCCCGCTGCGTCCCGCGGCGGGCAGTCCTCCTGGGCGATCCAGGTCTTCAGGATCGTCAGGCCGGGTCGAGAGGTCGACGAGGGTGTTCCTCCGAGTACGGACACCGGGAGGGTTATGCAAAATCCTCCTTGAAGAAGTAGAGCCCAATTGCGGCGCGAAATGACGACTTGAAGGTCTTCAGCGGTCGGCGGTAGTCGGTGAAGAGGGTCCGCCATGTCTTCAGGTTAGCGACAGCCCGCTCGACTGGCGCACGGAAGGAACTTACCTGATTGTTCCACTCGCGTTCCCATTGCAAGAGTTTACGGCATTTCGGCTTGCGGATAGGAGTGGTGATGTAATCGGTTCCGATGAATCCCTTATCGCCGAACACTCCTCCTGCCTTCTTTAGGATCTTCTCGACAACTGATCCCTTCAGTTTCGCCATGTCATGCCTGTTGCCAGTGACAGGCTCGGAGACGAACGTTATGCGCCCCTGAAGATTCGTGACAATCAGGGAGCCGTGCCCGGTCGTCTTGTATTTCCCGGCCCACAGCTCATCTTCACCGTCCCAGGACCAGCACGGCCACAGAGTGCCGTCTACCAGGGCGATCGCGTCCCTGGTGGCCTCGGCTGCATCCTCTTCTGTTGGCCGGTCCTCTTCTGTTGCATTCTCGACCAATGGCGTCAGGAAAGTGATGTACCGCGATATCGTTGACTGATCGACGTCGAAGATGTCGGCCCATACATCCTCGATGATGTTCTGCCGCAAGTATCCACAGGTAACGACAAGCGCTTCCCGCAAGGTCAATTCACGTGGGCGTCCCGCACCTTTGTCCCACGGTTCCTCGAGCAGCTCTGCCACGCGATATTCCAGTTCGTCGAGTTGCTCTTCGTCCAGTCCTGACATACGCTCTGACCGCAACGGCTTCTCCGTCGTGAGAGGTTTGGTTTCGTCACCTCCTTTCTATTGGATGGAGAAGCCGTTGCCTGTCATCTAATGCGGCGCGTCGCCAGGTTTCTCAGTATTTCAGGGCACGAGTTCCCGTTGCCCACTCCGGGGGTTTTGCATAATCCTCCGGGCGGGTGTCCAACCGAACAGATCAGGGACTCTGAAGCTCCTGACTCGCGTGCATGAAACGTGGAACGGTGTACACCAGACCGACCAGGATCGGCATCGGCAGGATCAGACCAAAAACGACCGTAGCAACTGCCGCCCACACCGGGAGGGGTGTCCATTGCTCTCCCGTGACACCCGAAGCTACTCCGGCAAAGACCGACGCTGCGACGGAATACACGATCGCGCCGACGACAGTAAAGCGCAGGATGCGTCGACACGCGTTCTCATCCAGCCAGCCTTTCCCGCACGCCGCGCGCCGGTGCGCCACATGGGACACCGTTATCGCGCATGTCGCTACAGCGCACGGGGCAAGACTCACCGTCCAGAGGAGGCCGCTCGAGACACTCATCAACCTTAGGTAGCCGGCGACTGTCACCCCCATGAGTGAGGAGACGAGCCAGGCTGCGCCATAAACAAGAAGTCGGGCCAGCATCTGTAAGAGCAATGAATATCGAGTGAGAGCTGGGCTGTTTCCGTCTGCGCTGTCGGGCCCCTGCAAGTGGCCAGCAGCAAGCCAGGCCACGCCCCCGGCAATTAGGACCGTACCCAACCCCAGCATGCCGCTAGAGGTAGTCGCCAATGTTTCCGTTCGCTCACAGGCAGTGCCGGACGGGTTCAGGGCGACGAGGCCGTAACAGAAGCTGGCGAGGCCGAGAACAAGGAAGGCGGGAAAGAATATGCAGAGCGTGCGCGCGCTCGTGGAGTCGCGAGCCTCTCGCTGCAGCAGCAGGATAAGGGCAGTGAACACGAAACCGGCGAGAACTCCGGCCAGCTGAGAATAGGTCGGTGCGGCCGCCCCGAAACTCCAGTCGATGCCCGGACACTGCTCCTGCATACACGCTTCTCCCGACGCTCGCGTTCTCCAGCTACGGACACATCCCCCGACTCCACAGGGCCCGCCGGACCTCAGAGTGTAGTGGCGAGCCACGCGAAGTCCGCGCATGTAGAAAACGACGGGCTGGCCGGGCGCCGCGGCGCGGCGAACGAGAGCTTCGCTGCTCCGTTAGGCTGAGCATTTGGTCCACACGGCCGACTCGGCAGTCCAATGAACACGTTAGGGGTGGCACGACTACCGCAGCTCGCTCGATTCGTTCCCGCTCACCGACAACCCGCCCGCGTTCAGCTACACGTTCGGCGACACGCTGAGTAGCCCTTTTCGGGATGAGTCGCCGCGCGCTCGGCCGCAGCTCCCGGGCGACGACCACCGCGTAGAACGTGAGCCCCCACGCTCCCGGCGTCGTCGTTGTCGCTGGCTGCGCCCGGCCCCGTCCGTTCGTAACCGTGGGCCGGGCGCGGGGGCGAGGCGACCCGCTCCGGTGCTTGCCTGCCCCGCCCGCCATCGAGGGCTAAGGCTGTCAGACTGCTAGCGGTGACCGACGTTGTGCCACATCCGACCAGTTGCCTAGTTCCACACCTTGCTTACGTGGGCAGGGTTGCCAGCACTAGGGGGTTGCCCATGGTGGGCAACTTGCCGATGTGGGCAACATGCAGCGAGAATGGGAACGTGCCGGTATTAGCTCTTGACGAACGAGCCATCCTCGAACGAGGCATGGAGCGGCTCGCCGACCTGCTGGGGAGTGGCTTCGAGATCACTCCGTACCGGGTCGCTGGGAGGTTGGACAACGACGAAGGAGCCGACGCCGTCTACTCGATCCGGGCAACCAGCGGCTCTGCTCCCTACGCCCAGGTCGTCGTAGAGGCCAAGACGTCATTGACGCCGGCCGAAGCCAAGAACATCTTCATGACGCAGGTCCGTCTGCTGCGCCAGCTCTATGGGCAGGCAACGGTGCTCGTCATCGCCCCATGGTTGAGCCCGAGGACGAGGGCTGTTCTGGGCGAGCGGCAGGTCAGCTACCTCGACCTAACAGGCAACATCGACATCCGCCTGCCGACGGGCGTGTTGATCATCACCGTTGGCGCTCAGCTAAACCCCGACCCGGTGCCGCATCGCCGCACCCGGGGGCTTTCGGGTGCAGGGGCGGGCATCATCACCCGCCTGCTCGTCGACTACGCCCCTCCGTACCGCCAGAAGGACCTGGCCGCAGTCGGCGGGGTAAGCCCCGGCTACGTGTCCCGGGTCTTTCAGACCCTTGACGCCGAGGCCCTGGTGACGAGGGACGGCGTCACGATCGTCGAGGTGGCCTGGCCGGAGCTGCTTCGAGCCCGGGCTCAGCACTACGACGTCATGCGCTCGAACCACGTAATGTTGGCCGTCTCGTCCAAAGGCCCGGACGCCGTCTACCGCCAGCTCATCGCCCAGGGCAGCGAGACCCGAGCCGTCGTCACCGGCTCCTACGCTGCCCGAGAGGTGGCACCTGTCGCCGTTGGCGGCCAGTTGATGATCTATGTGTCGCCCGAGGCCCATGGAGTCGACGACTTCGTCGAAGAGTTCTCCCTCCTTCCGGCGGCCGGAGGCCGGGGCAACGTGGTGCTCCTGCGCCCTGCCAATGAGGGCCCGTTCGATCGCCCTCGCAGCTTCGGGGCGAGCGAGCACGTCGGGCTCAGCCAGCTCGCACTCGACTGCCTGAGCGGCCCGGGGCGGATGCCTGCCGAGGGTGAGGCCGTGATCAGCCATATGATCGCAACCCAAGACGCTTGGCGGCGTGGCCGGCGAACTGGTCCGGGAGGCTGCAGGGCTATCTTGATCAGCCCCATGCAGATCTCGGGCTCTGGACGGTAGATGGCAAGCGTTGCTGATGGCATACCTGCAGACGTTCTGACCCTCGTGGCTCGGCGAGTCTTGCTCGACGCTCTGGAAGCACTCGCTGCGCAGCTGGATGCCATCACCCTCGTCGGCGCCCAGGCCGTGCATCTGCGATCGGCGGCGGCGAGCTCACGGCCCCGTCCTACACGAGTGACGCTGATCTGGGCATCGATCCGACTGTGCTCGACGACGAACCGCTCCTCGAACAGCTCATGACAAGCGCCGGCTTCACGCAGGGGCCTAATCCTGGGCACTGGCGCCGACCCGAGCGGGTCGGCTCACAGGTCGAGGACATCGTGGTCGACCTGATGGTCGCCGACACGTTCTCGGGTCCCGGCAGTCGGCGTTCGGGAGTCATCCCGCCGCACAGCAGGGACGCCACCGGCGCACGCCAGGCCTCGAGCCGGCGGCAGTCGACTACGACGTCCTGCCGGTTCCAGCCTCGAGCCGAGGCGGACCCTCGGGTGATCGACGTGCGGGTGGCGGGGCCGGCTGCGCTGCTGGTGGCCAAGGCCTACAAGCTGGGGGAGCGGTTCCGGGAGACGGGCCAGCGCCGTCTTGTCAGCAAAGACGCAGCCGACGTGCTGCGCCTCATGCTGACCAACGAGGCCGGCCCCGTCCGGCGCCGGTTCGAGGCCTTGCTTGTCAACTCCCGTGCCGGGACGACGACTCGTCGGGGTCTGACCTACCTGGACGAACTGTTCGGGGCGTCGGAGAGGCCTGGCGTCACGATGGCCGTCGAAGCGCTGCGCACGGAGGTCGACGCCGATCAGATCGAAGTGACGGCACCGGCCTACACCGCAGCGCTGCTGCGGGTCGTTCGCTAAGCGGACTCGGTCTCCTCGTCCTCGTCCTCGCACGGGTGCTGCCGGGCGGCCTCGTGACGGTGGTGGGCCGGGGACGCGGGTTCCTGCTGGCCAGGGTGGTTGCCGGTCGACGCGGCGGGCGTGGAGCTGCTGGAGAACCCCGTGCGCCCTTATGCCTGGGTTCGCGCACCGTGATCGCCGAGCTGCGCGGTGAGCCGACGCCGTCGCCGCACCCCGAGGCGGAGATGTGGCTCGGTGCGCACCCAGGTGACCCCTCCTACCTCGTCGGTCGCGACGGCCGGCGCACGTCGCTGCTCGACGCCGTCCGCACGGACCCCGAGGGGCTGCTCGGTGCGGACCGGTCCGCCAAGTGGTCGGGGACCTACTCGGGTTCGAGCTGCTCACCGGCAGTACCGCCGATTTCGCCCCCGGCTCGCCCGACCTGCCGAAGGTCGTCGGCGCGCTGGAGCGCCTCGTCCGCACACCATGCCCGAAGTTGCCGCTCAAGGAGGTCGCGCAGCGCTGGGCGCCGTACACCGACCCAGCCGCGCTGCCTCTCCTGCATGGCGACCACCTACTGCACACCGACATGGCCCCACACAACGTGATCGTCGACGACCACGCCGCCCACCTGATCGACTGGGCCTGGCCCACCCGTGGCCCGGCCTGGGTCGCCCCCGCTGTCCGGGTGCTGCGCCTGCTCGAAGCCGGAACACACCCGAGCAGGCCGATACCTGGGCCGCGCAGCTCCCCGCCCGGCGCACCGCCCCATCGGGACGCCGTCGTCGCCGCGTTCGCCGCCGCCAACGCCGCCCTGTGGGCCGAACTCGCGACCCAGGACCCCGCGCGCGGGTGGAAGGCCGGCCTCGCCGTTCAGGCCGCGAGGTGGGCCGACTACGTACATCGGACCCGCCCTTCGATCCCCCCGAGACCCTCATGAACAGCAAGGTGCGCGGCGTGGTGGACGGCGCGGGCAAGGGCGAGTTCGACCACCTGCTCGAGGCGGCCGTGCCCGCCGCCGACTGCGCCGGGCGCGGGCTGTTCGCGGTTCTCGCCGTCACCCGCTACCGGGACGCTCCGCGAGGGTGATCTTTCCGACCGCGCCACAAGCGCGGTCCTGGCGACCATGGCGTCACGCTCGCCCGCCGACGTGGTCGGTGATCGTTCCCGCGGCGACGCCAGGGTCGTGCAGACCGCGTCAGCGTCACCGGCGGATCGATCACGCGCGTCGACCCGCCGGCCGGTCGAGTCGTTGCGCCTGAGCTGCCCGAGACCGACGCGGCTCCGGCGCGCACTCGGTTCAGGAGACGTCGCGCCCGAGCAGCGCTGGCGCCGAGACGAGGCGTTGCCGAGGGTCGGTCGTCCACCGGTCGTGGCCGGTGAACGGTCCGTATCCCGCGCCGTATGTCGTACCGAACCCCGGGAAGTCGCGCAGGCCTGCCAGCAACCGGACCACGTCGTGGTCGGGGCGGACGACGAGGCGGAGGAACTGGCTGGTCATGCCGAGCTTGTTCCCGCACTCCCTGACGAACACCCGGTGCTCGGTGAGCAGGTGTTCGCGCAGCTCTGTGCCTGTGACCTCACCTTCCAGCTTGACGAGCAGGAAGTTGCCCTGCGATGGGAAGACGCGCAGGCCCGGCACCCGGGACAGCTCGGTCGCCATCCGGTAACGGTCCATGGCCAGCCGGGTCAGGCTGTCCTCGTAGGTCTGCAGGTGCCCGTCGAGCATGAACACCACGGCCTCCGCGAGCGAGTTGAGGTTCCACTTGGGCAGCACCTGCGACATCCGACGGGCCAACGCCGGGTTCGCCACGAGGTAGCCGAACCGGATGCCGTGCAGGCCGAAGTTCTTGCCGAGGCTCTTGAGCACGATGACGTTGGGCCGGATCGTGGCGTCGCGGGCGACGGACGTCGTTGGCTCGGTGTCAACGAAGTCCACGAACGACTCGTCGATGACCAGGAGGTCGAGGTCGGAGAGGGCGTCCATGAACCGTAGGACGTCCCGGCGCAACACGTAGCCACCGTCGGGGTTGTTCGGGTTGCACAGCACCGCCACTCGCGAGCCGCGGGCGCGGATGAACCGGATGTAGGCGTCGACGTCGAGGGCGAACCCCTCGCTTTCCTGCAGCAGGAACATGTCGACGCGTTTGCCGGTCTCCATCGGCTGGTCGGTCCATCGGCCGAACGTCGGGATCGGCACCGCGATGCTGCTCGTGGTCCACAGGTGATCCATCCAGGTGATCAGCTCCGTCGACCCGTTGGACATCGCGATCGTGGCCGGGTTGAGCTGCAATGTCCGTGCGAGCCGCCCGCCGATCGTCGCGCTGTCGCTCGGGTAGTACTTGAGCACCGACGCCAGGTTCGCGGCCAGTTCGGTGAACATTTCGGACGTCGGGAAGTAGGGATTGCAGGGGATGCAGAAGTCGACGAGATCCCGGACGCCGTCTCCGAGCTTGCGGGTCAGCTCGAAGAAGGACGGGCTGTGGGCGGTCTGCCCGAACATGTCCAGTTGACTTGCGTGCCGCATGGCGCTCACTCCCTGTCGATCAGTCTCCGATGTCCGTACGGGAGCACGCGGATCTCTCACGCCCGGTTCGGAGTGGGATGTCCGGGTCGTTGGGCGGCGGGTCTTCGTGCGACGAACGGTGACTATGCCGGACGAGTGAATCGGGCGTCACGTCGAGCCACGTTCCGCGGCGGCCTGCGGACGCTGAGTGGTCGCCGACCCCGGATGCGCCACAGCCCGGCCTCGCCGACGAGTGCCTTGACGCCGGGTGGGCGCGGGTCGTTGCCGAGTGTGGTGATGGTGCGCAGGATGTCCGGGGGGTGTTTCCGCTGCTCAGCGGCCCATTGAGGTGTGCGAGTAGGAAACAACACTAGTTGCCCGGCGGCGGCCCGCCCTGGTCGGGGTTCGCGGTCACCGTCGCCTGCGGGAGCTCGACCCGGGCGCCATCGGGCAGACCGGAGCGGACCTCGACGTAGTCGTCGCCCACCAGCCCGGCCAGGAACGGCATCGACACCGGCTTCCCGTCGGGCCCGGCGATCGTCACCGTCGGTTGCCCGCCGCTGCGGCGCACGGCCGCGGCGGGGACGCGCAGCACGTTGTCGACCGACTCGACGCGCACGTCGGCCTCGGCGGTCTGCCCGTCCCGCAGACGGTCCGCCCCTCCGTCGACGACGACCGTGGCGTAGTAGCTGATGATGCCCGACAGGTCCACCCCGCTGGGTGCGACGCTGACGACGCGGCCGGTCAGGGTGTCGTTGGGAAGGGCGTCCACGCTCACCTGGACCGGCTGGCCGGGCAGGACCCGGGCGGCGTCGGCCTCCTCGAAGGGCACGACGACCTGGAACGAGTCGGCGGCGTCCAGCGTCACGAACGCGCCGGCCCCGGGCGTGCTGGCGCCCGAGGTGGTCCCGGTGCCGCCGGACGTCGCGGGCAGTGGCGCGGTGCCGCCGGGGGCGAGGGCGGTGACCGCCGACGGCGCGGCGACGACCTCGCCTGCGGTGCCGTTGATCGCGGTGACCGTGGCCGCCGCGGGAGCGGTGATCACCGTCTCGTCGACGTCGCGCTGCGCGATGAGGACGGCTGCGCGTGCGTCCGCGACCTGGGCTCGCTGCGCTGCGATGTCCTGCGGGCGGTCGTTGCCCGCCGTCGCGAGCTGGTTCTGGGCGGTCACGACGGCCTGCTGGGCGTTCTGTACCGAGACGTCGCCCGACGCCCGGTCGGTCCGCTCCTTCTGCTCGGCGGCGTCGAGCGCGGTCTGCGACGACACCACGGTGCCCGCGGCCTGCTGGACGGCCGAACGGTCGGAGAGCAGGCGGCTGCACGCGGCGCCGGTGTGGTCGTCGGCGAGCGCGATGTCGTCGTCGACGTCGCCGTCCAGCGGGGAGGAGGCGGCGCGCAGGACCACCGGCGTGGTCACGACCCGGGCCGGTGCCGTGCCCCCGAAGGTGCCGCCGGACGACCGGCTGCGCCGCACGGGCTCACCCGCGGGTGCCGCGGGCTCGGCCGGCGCCACGATGGTGAGCGGCTCCGGCGTGCGGGCGGGTACCAGGTCCTGGGCCGGCACCGTCGGCACGGTGGTGGGCTCCGTCGGCACCGTGGTGGGCTCCGTCGGCACGGTGGTCGGCTCCGTGGGGACCGTGGTCGGCTCGGTGGGCACCGTGGTCGGCTCCGTGGGGCCCGTGGGGACGGTGGTCGGCACAGTGGGCACCGTCGGCACCGTCGTGGGCGCGGTGGTGCCCCCGCCCGTCCCGGCGGTCGTCGGCGCGACCGCGGCCTGGGTGGGGGTGGCCGTGGCCGTCGTCGCCCGCGGGCTCGCCCGGCACGCGGTCCGGTCGGCGTCGAGCTGCGCCTCGGCCCGGTCCTGCGCCGACTTGTCGAAGTCGAGCTGCGTGCGGGCGCGGGCGGTGGCGGACCGGTCGGCGGAGTTCGTCGCGTCCACCTGCCGGCGTGTCGCCCGCTCGATGTCCTGGGCCTTGTCGAGCGAGGCCTGCGCCGCCTCGACCGTGTTGCCGCCGAGCAGCTTGTTCAGGGTCGCGATCTGCTGGTTGAGGGTCGCCTGGCGTTGGGCGAGGGTCTGGCGGGCCACGGTGTCGTCGATCCGGGCGAGCACCTGGCCGGGCTGGACCCGGTCGCCGACGTTGACCAGCACCTGCGTGACGGTCCCGCCGTCGGCGAATCCGAGGCTCTGCCTGCCGGCCGGGGCGATGGAGCCCGACGCCGACACCGCCAGGGCGACCGTGCCGCGGTCGACCGTGACCGTCGGCGGGCCGGGCTCGTTGTTGCCCATGAAGCTGACGGCCACGACCGTGATCGCCACGATGAGGATCACGGCGATCGCGACGAGCAGGAGCCTGCGGTGACGCCGCAGCGCCGTCCCGACGGCCGGGCTCATGAAGTCTCCTTCGGATCTCGGGGGAGCGGTCGGATCACTGGTAGCGCAGCGCCTCGATCGGCCGCAGCCGGGCGGCGCGGTTGGCCGGGTAGCCGCCGGCGACCAGCCCGATCAGCAGGCTGACCGTCAGCGCGAGCACCACGGAGCCCGGCGAGACCGACGGGACGGGGAAGTCGGGTACGAGCCGGGGGAGCACCAGCCCGCCGACGAACGCGATCCCGAGCCCGACCAGCACGCCGATGGTGCCGCCGAGCCCGGCGAGGACCGTCGACTCCAGCAGGAACTGTTGCAGGATCGCCCGGCGGGTGGCGCCGATGGCCTTGCGGATCCCGATCTCGCGGGTCCGCTCCGTGACCGACACCAGCATGATGTTCGCGACGCCGATCCCGCCGACGACCAGCGAGATGCCGGCGATCGCGCTGGTGAACAACGTGAGGAAGGTCAGGAACTGGGTCGCCTGGTCGATGAAGTCCTGCTGGGCGCGGGCGTCGAAGTCGCGCTCGGTCGAGTCGGTGATCCGGTGGCGGTCGTCGAGGACCGCCGTCACCTGCTGCAGGGCCGCGGGCACCGCCTGGGCCGATCCGGCGGAGACGATGACGCTGTCGACCTCATCGGTGCCGCCGAGCACGTAGCTGCGCGCGGCGTCGAACGGCAGGTACGCGACGTCGTCGTTCTGCGCGGGCTTGGCGACGCCGATCACCCGGAAGGTCGTGCGGCCGATCCGGATGCGCTGCCCGATCGCCTCCCCGGCGTTGCCCGCGAACAGCTCGGTGACCGGCCGCGGTCCGAGCACCACGACCTTCGCCTTCGACCGCTCCTGCTGCTCGTCGAAGAACGAGCCGACGACCAGGTCGAGGTTCGTCACGTCCGCGTAGTTCGCGGTCGTGCCGGTGATCCCCGTGCGGTAGCCGACCTGGCCCTGCTGCTGCAGCAGCGCGCTGCCGGTGATCAGCGGGGTGACGCTCGCGATGTCCGGGGCCACGGCACGGTCGGCGAGCGCCTCGGCGTCGGCGTCGGTCAGCGGCTGTGCGGACCGGTCACCCTCGCTCGGTGTGACGGTGATCTGCGTGGTCAGCGCGGAGAACTGCTTGGTGAACCCGGCCTGGATGCCGTTGCCCAGCGCGACCAGCACGATCACGGCCGAGACCCCGATGATGATGCCCGTGGTCGTGAGCACCGAGCGCAGCCGGTTCGCCCGCAGGGCGCGCAGGGCGATCCGCAGCGCTTCGCCGAGGTTCACGGCCGCACCCCGCGCCGGTGCGGGACGTCGCTGACGATCCGGCCGTCGTCCAGGCGCACCACCCGGGTCGTGAAGCTCGCGACGTCATCCTCGTGGGTGATGATCACGATCGTCCGGCCCGCCTCGTTGAGCTCGACGAGCAGCCGCATCACGTCGTTGGTCGAGACGCTGTCCAGCGCGCCCGTGGGCTCGTCGGCGAGGATCATCGCCGGGTCGTTGACCAGCGCGCGGGCGATCGCGACGCGCTGCTGCTGGCCGCCGGACAGCTCGTTGGGCATGTTCGCGGCCCGCGCCCCGAGCCCGACGCGCTCCAGCGCCGCCTTCGCGCGGGCGGCCCGGTTGCCTTCGCCCGCATAGACAAGGGGCAACTCCACGTTGCGCTGCGCGCTGGTGCGCGGCAGCAGGTTGAACGACTGGAAGACAAAACCGATCTTGCGGTTGCGGATCGCCGCCAGCTGGTTGTCGGTCAGGCCGCCGACGTCCACGCCGTCGAGCCGGTAGTGGCCGCTGGTGGGCGCGTCCAGGCAGCCGAGGATGTTCATCATCGTCGACTTGCCGGAACCCGAGTGGCCCATGATCGCGACCATCTCGCCCTCGTCGACATGCAACGACACCCCGTCGAGCGCGCGCACCTCGACGGCGCCGGTGCTGTAGATCTTGGTGACGTCCTCGAGCTCGAGCATCGTCACCGCTGCTTCGAGGTTGCCACTATCGCGACCCCTTCGTCAGGGCTGAGGACGCTGTCCCGCTACTGCTTCTGATGAACTTGGCTGGTGATGACCTTGGGAGACGGTACCTCCCCCGGCTGGGAGACGGGCTGAGAGGCGCCTCAGCGGCCCGGGGGTCTCGACGGGCGGGGAGGCGGTGCAGTGGAATGGCCGGGTGGATGCTGTCGACGATGCCGAGCAGACCCCCGCCGTCCTGTGGACGCCCGATCCGGACGCGGCGCGCGAGTCGCGCATCGCGGGCTTCGCGCGGTGGGTGCGGGAGCACCGCGACGTCGGCTCCGACTTCCCCGTCGACGACCTCGACTACGCGGGCCTGCACGCCTGGTCGGTCCGTGACCTCGACGGTTTCTGGTCCGCGCTCGCCGACCACCTCGGTGTGATCTTCCACGACCCGCCGACCGCGACGCTGGGCTGCCGCGAGATGCCCGGCACCGAGTGGTTCCCCGGCGCAACGCTCAACTACGCCGAGCACGCCCTGACCCCCGGGCCGGGTCGGGGCGACGACGACATCGCGGCGGTCGCGGTCGGGGAGGACGGGACCGAGCGGGAGCTCACCCACGCCGAGCTGCGCGACCTCGTCGCCCGCGCCCGCGCGGGCCTGGCCGCGGCCGGTGTCAGGCGGGGCGACCGGGTCGTCGCGCTCGTACCCAACTCCGTCGAGACCCTCGTCGCCTTCCTCGCGACGGCATCGCTGGGTGCGGTGTGGTCGTCGTGCTCACCGGACTTCGGGCCGAGGGCGGTGCTCGACCGCTTCGCCCAGATCGAGCCGACCGTGCTCGTCGCCGTCGACGGCTACCGCTACAACGGCAGGCGGTTCGACGTGCGGGAGACCGTCGGGGTCCTGCAGAAGGCCCTGCCGACGCTGCGGGCCACGGTGCTGGTGCCGCACCTCGACCCCGAGGCGACGCTCGACGGCACGGTCCCGTGGGCGACGCTCACCGCCACCGCCGCGCCGCTGGAGTTCACGCCTGTCCCGTTCGACCACCCGCTGTGGGTGCTCTACTCCTCGGGGACGACGGGGCTGCCCAAGGGCATCGTGCAGTCGCACGGCGGGATCGTCGTCGAGCACCTCAAGGCGCTCGCGCTCCAGTATGACCTCGGCCCGGGCGACCGGTTCCTGTGGTTCACCACCACGGGCTGGATGATGTGGAACTTCCTCATCGGCGGCCTGCTCGTCGGCGCGACGGTGGTGCTCTACGACGGCAGCCCCGGCCACCCCGACCTGGATGCGCTGTGGGGAGTGGTCGAACGGCACCGGGTGGGCGTGTTCGGCACGTCGGCGCCCTACCTTCAGGCGTGCCAGAAGGCAGGCCAGACGCCGGGGGAGCGGCACGACCTGTCCGCCGTGCGCACGCTGGGCTCCACCGGCTCGCCGCTCGCACCCGAGCAGTTCACGTGGATCACCGGGTCGGTCGGCGCGCACCTGCAGATCTCCTCGATGTCCGGCGGCACGGACGTGTGCACGGCGTTCCTCACCAGCGCACCGACGGTGCCGGTGTGGCTCGGTGAGCTGTCCTGCGCGGCACTCGCCACGGACGTCCACGCCGTCGACGAGAAGGGAATGGACGTCCCGCTCAGCGACGATCCGGTCGACGTGGGCGAGCTGGTGATCAACCAGCCGATGCCGTCGATGCCGGTGGCGTTGTGGGCCGACCCCGACGGCACCCGGCTGCGCGAGGCCTACTTCGCCGACTTCCCGGGTCGCTGGCGGCACGGCGACTGGGTGCGCGCCACGCCGCGCGGCTCGTTCGTGATCACCGGGCGCAGCGACTCCACGCTCAACCGCGGCGGCGTCCGGATGGGCACCGCCGACCTGTACGCCGTGATCGAGGGCTTCGACGAGGTGGTGGACTCGCTGGTGGTCGACACCACCGCGCTCGGCTCGGCCGACGAGGGCGCGCTGCTGTGCTTCCTCGTGCTCGCGGACGGCGCGTCGCTCGCGGCCGTCGAGCCCGCCATCCGGTCCGCGCTGCGCAAGGAGCTGTCGCCCCGGCACGTCCCGGACCGGTTCGTGCTGGTCGACGAGGTGCCGCGGACGCTGAGCGGGAAGAAGTGCGAGGTCCCGGTGAAGCGGATCCTCGCGGGCGTCGACCCCGAGAAGGCGGTGAGCCGCGGCGCCCTCAAGAACCCCGATGCGCTCGCGCCGTTCCTGGAGCTGGCCGGCCGCTCGTAGCCCGCGGCCGGCCCGCGGACTGTAGCGAACGCGGCTTTCGGGGCACTCAGACGTACCGAACGCCGCGTTCGCTCATACGGGCGGGCGCGGAGCGCGGGTCAGGACTCGGTGAGGTCGGTGGTGGGCAGCGGGCCGAGCATGGCGAAGGCGTCGAGGTGTTTCTCCACGTCGCCGCGCACGGTCCAGCTCCGCAGCTGGGCGGCCGAGCGGCGGGTGACCAGCGCGCGGGTCAGGTCGAAGGTGGGTGCCTGCAGCACCACGTCGGCGTCGTCCACGTCGCCCCGGGAGACCCAGGTCCAGCCGTCGTCGCCGACCAGCGCGATCGGCGGCAGGTCCGCGACCCGCCCTGCGAGGCGGCCGGTGAACCGTTCGCGGATCGCGGCCCAGCCCTCGGCGTCCTGCCCACCGGGCACCTCGAGCGCTCCGCGGAGGTCCTGCTCGTGGATGAGCACGTCGTTGAGGGGACGGACAGTGTTCGCCCGCATCCAGGCGCGCAGTGGCTCGGCCACCGCCTGCCACTCCGCGACCAGCGCGGGAACGTCCCGGTCGCGGCGGACCTGCACCTGCCGCGACGTCCATTCCGCGTTGTGGTCGTCGGGCTCGTCCCCGGCGACGACGTCGGCGCCCAGCCCGACCATGTGCGAGAGCAGGTCGCGCACGGTCCAGTCCGGGCAGGCGGGGACCCGCAGGGCCGCCCGCTCCGGCGGGAGGTCGGCGACCAGGTCGATCACGCGCTGCTGAGCTCGGCTCCACTCCTCGACGGCGTCCACGCGCACACCCAACCACTCCCCGCACACCGCCGCCGCGCTTCGTGCCGGGTTCGGGACGCCGCACCGGCTTCGTGACTTCGCGGCAGGTTTCTTCGCGGCGCACCTGCTGCAGCGGCTGCGCGTGAACGAATGCGGCGCGGAGTGCGGGGTCGGGCGGACGGGGTGCGGGTCAGCGCGGCGGGTCCGAGTCGAGGGAGTCCGCGCTGACCGTGGACGCCGGCCCGGCGCCGTTGGCCTGCGTGCCCGGCAGGGGAGTGGTCTCCACCCCCGGGGCGCCGGCGCCGAGCGCGTCGACCGAGCCGTCCGGGCCGGGGCCCTTCGGGCTCGGGCCGCCGCGCGTGACCGCGGCCAGCAGGAGCTGGGCGACGTCGAGGACCTCGACCTCGGTTCCCTGCTCCTCGCTCTGGCGTTGGGTGAGGCCGTCCGACAGCATGACCCGGCAGAACGGGCAGCCCGTGGCGATCTTCTCGGCGCCGGTGCCCAGCGCCTCGTCGACGCGGTCCAGGTTGACCCGCTTGCCGATCTTCTCTTCCATCCACATGCGCGCGCCGCCCGCGCCGCAGCAGAACGAGCGGTCCGCGTGCCGGGGCATCTCCGTCAGGCGCACGCCGGAGGCGCCGACGAGCGCGCGCGGCTCGGCGTAGACCTCGTTGTGCCGGCCCAGGTAGCACGGGTCGTGGTAGGTCACGTCCGCGAGCTCGCCGTCCGGCGTCGCGACCGGGACGAGCCTGCCCTCCCGCACGAGGGTGTTGAGCAGCTGGGTGTGGTGCACGACCTCGTAGTGGCCGTCCAGCTGGGGATACTCGCGGCCCAGGGTGTTGAAGCAGTGCGGGCAGGTGGTGACGATCTTGCGCGTGCCGGGTGCGCGGCCCTCGAAGACGGCGTTGAGCACCTCGACGTTCTGCGCCGCGAGCATCTGGAACACGAACTCGTTGCCCGACCGCCGGGCGGGGTCGCCGGTGCAGGTCTCCTCCGGGCCGAGCACGACGTAGTCCACCCCGGCGCGGTGCAGCAGCTCCGCCGTGGCGCGCACGGTCTTCTGCGCCTTGTCGTCGAACGCGCCCGCGCAGCCGACCCAGAACAGGTACTCCGTCTCGGGCGACAGCTCACCGTCGAAGACCGGCACGTCGAAGTCGAGGTTCTTCGTCCAGTCCAGCCGGTTGCGGGCGTTCTGGCCCCACGGGTTGCCCTTGTTCTCCAGGTTGCGGAACAGGACCCCGAGCTCGGAGGGGAACTCCGACTCGATCAGCACCTGGTAGCGGCGCATGTCGACGATGTGGTCGACGTGCTCGATGTCGACGGGACACTGCTCGACGCACGCCCCGCAGGTGGTGCACGACCACAGCACGTCCGGGTCGATCACGCCGCCTGCCTCGGCCGTCCCGACCAGCGGGCGCGCGGCCTGCTCCGGCCCGGATCCGGGCACCCGGCCGAACCCCGACTCCGGCACTCCCCCATGCCCGTCGTGGGAGTGACCGTCGCCGGTGGCGGCGAAGTCGATCGTGCCCTCCTCCGGGGCCTCCTGGCCGCCGATGAGGTAGGGCGCCTTGGCGATCAGGTGGTCGCGCAGGTCCATGATCACGAGCTTGGGCGACAGCGGCTTGCCGGTGTTCCACGCCGGGCACTGCGACTGGCAGCGGCCGCACTCGGTGCACGTGGCGAAGTCGAGCATCCCTTTCCAGGTGAAGTCCTCGACCTTCCCGCGCCCGAAGGTGGCGTCCTCCGGCGGGTCCTCGAAGTCGATCGGCTTGCCCTCGTGCCGGATCGGCTCCAGCGGGCCGAGCGCCTTCGGCAGCCGCTTGGCCGAGACGTTGACCGGCGCGAGGAAGATGTGCAGGTGCTTGCTGTAGACGATGATGATCGTGAAGGCGAGCATCACGCCGATGTGCAGCAGCAGCCCGACGCTCTCGAGCACCTCCAGCGCGCCCGTCGACAGGCCGGAGAAGAGGTGGCCGACCCCGATCGACGCCCACGCCCCCGACGTGTAGGGGAGCACGCCCAGCGCCGCACTCGCGCCGCGGAACAGGAACATCGTCCACAGCACGTTGAAGATCATGAAGAGGATCAGCCAGGCCCCGCCGGTGTGCGACCCGTAGAACCGGGACGCCCGCGCCTTCCGCTCGGGCGCGTTGCGGATCCGGATCACCGCGAAGACGCCGAGCGAGACCAGCGCCAGCACCGCGATCGTGTCCTGCAGGAACCCCAGCACCGGCCAGCGGCCGATCAGCGGGATGTGGAAGCCGGGGTCGAACAACGCCCCGTACGCCTCGAGGTAGACCGAGGCCAGGATCACGAAGGCCCAGAACGTGAAGAGGTGCGCGAGGCCCGGCACGGACCACCGCAGCAGCTTGCGCTGGCCGAACACCTCCACCAGTTGCGCGCGCAGGCGCTCGCCGAGATGGTCCTTGCGGTCGTCGGCCCGCTGGCCGGTCCGGATCAGCCGGTAGAGCCAGTGGGCCCGCCGCCCCGAGACCGCGAGCGCGGCCACCGTCATCGCCAACCCGACCACGAGGCGGATCACGTACACCGTGTCCATCCGGCATCTCCTCCCGCGGCGCTGCAGGCCCGCGTCACCGGTGGACGCGTGCACGGGCTGTCGTCCGCGCCCGTCCTCATACCCTGGGGGAGGCCGCGGCGTCTGTCGACCGCGCCGTGCGTGACCTTTCCCATGCACGTCCGATACGTGGCGTCACCTCCTGTCCGACCGGGCAGGGGGAGTTCTACAGCCCCAGCTCACGGGCGATCACCATCCGCTGGATCTCCGAGGTCCCCTCCCCGATCTCCAACACCTTCGCGTCCCGGTAGAAGCGGGCGACGGGGTACTCGTTCATGAACCCGTAGCCGCCGAAGACCTGGGTGGCCGCCCGCGCGTTGTCCATCGCGGCGTTCGAGGCGACGAGCTTCGCGATCGCCGCCTCCTTCTTGAACGGCTGGCCGCGCAGCATCCGCGCCGCTGCGGCGTAGTAGGCCAGCCGCGCGGTGTGCGCCCGGGCCTCCATATCCGCGATCATGAACTGCACGGCCTGGTACTCGCCGATCCGCCGCCCGAAGGACGTCCGCTCCCGGGCGTAGCGCACCGACTCGTCGACGCAGCCCTGCGCGAGCCCCACCGCGAGCGCGGCGATCCCGATCCGCCCCTCGTCGAGGATCGCCAGGAACTGCGCGTACCCGCGGCCCCGCTCGCCGAGCAGGTTCTCCGCGGGCACCCGCACGTCGTCGAAGAACAGACCGCGGGTGTCCGACGCCGCCCAGCCGACCTTGGAGTACTTCTCGGAGACGGTCAGGCCCGGTGTACCGGCGGGGACGACGATCGCGGAGATCTCCTTGCGGCCGTCGCGCTCCCCGGTCACCGCGGTCACCGTGATGAGATCGGTGATCGCGGTGCCGGAGTTGGTGATGAAGCTTTTCGCGCCGCTTATCACCCACTCGCCGCCGTCGAGCCGGGCGGTGGTGCGGGTGGCTCCGGCGTCCGAGCCACCCGCGGGCTCGGTGAGCCCGAATGCGCCGAGCGCCTTTCCCGTGGCGAGTCGGGGAAGCCAACGCGCCTTCTGCTCCGGCGTCCCGAACCGCGCGATCGGCATCGCGCCCAGCGAGACGGCCGCCTCCAGGGTGATCGCCACCGAGGAGTCGACGCGGGCGAGTTCCTCCAACGCGATGCAGAGCGCGAAGTAGTCGCCCCCCATGCCACCGTGTTCCTCGGCGAGGGGCAGCCCGAAAAGGCCCATTGCGCCCATCCGCCGGACGAGGTCGTACGGGAACTCGCCGCGTTCGTACAGATCGCCGATGACGGGTGCGACGGCGGTCCGGGCGAAATCCGCGACGGTCTCGCGCAGTGCGGCGTACTCCTCGTCCAGCGTGAGGTCCATCAGGGCACAGTCTGCCCCACCGGACCGACGTACGTCGATTTGATCCGACGCGGGGCGGCTGCTCCGCACGGAGTGCGGGGTGGACGCGTCGTGGTCGGATCGGTCACTGTCAGTGCGCCGAATGGTAGGCCTCGACCACGGCCTTCGGGATCCGGCCGCGCTCGGAGACCTCGTGCCCGTTCTCGCGCGCCCACGTGCGGATCGCGGCGGTCGCCTCGCGGCTGGGCCGGGCGGGCGCCGCGGGGGCCTCGGACGTGCTGCTGCGCTGGCCACGAGCGCGTCGGGCACCGGTGCGCCGCGCCGCGGCGACGAACGTCGCGAGCGAGTCGCGCAGCCGCGCCGCGTTGTCGTCGGAAAGGTCGATCTCGTACGCACGTCCGTCGAGCGCGAACGAGACGGTACCGGACGCCTCGGAGCCGTCGAGGTCGTCGACGAATCGCACGTCCACCTTCTGAGCCATTGCCACATCCGTTTCGATCGATCCCAGCGGTTGGTCGCTGATTGTGCTGCCTCACAGCAGGAAAGGCAAATCAGCCGCACGGGAATCGTCGCCGTAACCGCCGGGGGAGCGCCTCGTTGCACCTCCGACACTCACCCGGGACACTCACCCGGGGCATCCACCGGGCACCCGCACAGGCGCGCTCGCCCCGATGATCGGAGAAATGGCGCTCAGGCCACGACCTGAACTCGGTCGCCCGGAGTCAGCTCGGCGAAGAACGCGCGCGCCGCTGACGCGCTCAGGTGGACGCACCCGTGCGACTTCTGGCGCACCGACCCCTGATGGAAGGCGATGTCGCCGTTGAAGAACACGGAGAAGGGCATCGGCTGGTTGTAGACGGAGCTGATGTGGTCTTCGTTCTTGAACGAGACCCGGAACGTCCCCGCCGGCGTGAGGAAGCCCGTGCGCCCGTGGCTGATCGGCACCGGCCCGGCGACGACCTTGCCGCCGCGCAGCAGCCAGGCCTGGTTCGTCGAGAGCCGCACGCAGGCCCGGGCCGTCGGCGCGCAGGGAACCTTGGCAGCGGCAGAAGCGGCAGAAGGGGCGGCAGTGGTCGCAGGCGCCGCGGTCGCGGCGGTGGCGGTACCGAACAGGGTGCCGACGAGGGTGACCGCCAGCACGAGGGCGCGAAGGATCGTCACCTCAATATGGTCGCCGCTCTCGCCCTGTTCAGTACAGCCGTCAACCGTGCGGTCCGCCACAGCGCTCCGTAGCGATCCGACGGGGTGTGGTGGACCACATCACCCTGTAGTGATCACGACCTTCAGTGCCTCGTGGGCGGCCGCGTTGCCGAACACCTCGTACGCCTGCTCGATCTCGTCGAGAGCGAAGGTGTGCGTCCCCATCTTCTCGGCGGGTATGCGCCCGCCGGCCACCATCGTCAGGAGGGTGGGGATCGACGTGGTGTCGACCAGCCCCATCGTCAGGGTCACATTCTTGATCCACATCTCCTGCATCGGGAGTTCCACCGGCACCCCGTGCACGCCGATGTTCGCGATCGTGCCGCCCGGGCGGACCAGTGCCGCGGCCGTCTGCAGCGTCTGCGGGTAGCCCACGGCCTCGATCGAGACGTCGACGCCCAGACCGTCGGTCAGGGCGAGCACGTCCGCGACCACCCCCGGGCCGGCCTCGACGGCGTCCGTGGCGCCGAACTCCAGCGCTTTGGTCAGCCGGAACTTGTTGGAGTCGACCGCGATGACCCGCGAGGCACCCCACAGCCCGGTGGTGAGCACGGCCGCGAGGCCGACGGCCCCGGCTCCCACCACCGCCACCGTGTGCCCGGGGCGCACCCTGCCGGCGAGCACGCCGACCTCGTAACCGGTGGGCAGCGAGTCGGCGAGGAAGATCGCCTGCTCGTCGCTGACGCCGTCCGGGATGCGGTACAGCGAGGTGTCGGCGAACGGCACGCGCACGGCCTCGGCCTGCGTCCCGTCGATCAGGTGGCCGAAGATCCAGCCGATGCCGCCGAGGGTCTGGCAGTGCGAGGGCATGCCGCGCTGGCAGTACGCGCACCGCCCGCACCGGCTGATCGCCGGGACGAGCACGCGGTCGCCCGCGACGAAGCCGGTGACGGCCGCGCCCACCTCCGTCACCGTGCCGACCGCCTCGTGGCCGAGGACGCGGCCGTCGGTGACGGCCTCGACGTCGCCGTGGAGGATGTGCAGGTCGGTCCCGCAGATCGTGGTGGTCTCGACCCGGACGACCACGTCCGTGGGGTCGACCACCGCGGCGTCGGGCACGTCCTCCCAGGCCTTGCTGCCGGGACCGTGGTAGACCAGCGCCTTCATCCGATTACCTCCCGAGGCTCCCGGCCGGGCCCGGCCGACCCGGCCGCGCGGACGACGCTAGCCCTGGCCGCGCCCGCTCCATGTCGCACAATGCGACGCCCCGTCCCGGTCACTGAACGGAAGAACGTCGCACCCGGACGGATCCGCCTGGTGAGCTGGGACCCGACGACGAAAGGTGCGAGTGATGGCGTCTGTGCTGGTGCTCAACGGCCCCAACCTCAACCTGCTCGGCACGCGCAAACCCGAGGTGTACGGGAGCACGACGCTCGCGGACGTCGAGGAGATGTGCCGCCAGGAGGCCGGGAAGCTCGGACTGGACGTGGTGTTCCGCCAGTCCAACTGGGAGGGGCAGATCATCGACTGGATCCACGAGACGGGCGCCGCGGTGAAGACGGGGGAGTCGATCGGCGCGGTGTACAACCCGGGCGCGCACACCCACACCTCCGTCGCGATCCGTGACGCGATCGAGGGCGCGAGCCTGCCGGTGATCGAGTGCCACATCTCGAACGTCCACGCCCGTGAGGAGTTCCGCCACCACTCCTTCATCTCGCCCGTCGCGCGCGGCGTGGTGATCGGCTTCGGCGTGCTCGGCTACACGCTCGCGATCCAGGGACTGCACCGGCTGACGCAGGCGGCCGGATGACCCGGTCGGTCCCGTATCGAGCCACGTCACGGGGACGTCACGACCACCACCCGTGATCGAGCGTCCCCGACGACGCTTGTATGTTCCATCCATCGGGTGGCGGAGCGTGGTCGGTCCCCACCCGCCGTCGTCGGGGAATCCCCCTCGTCACCCGGTGGAGGATCACGCGTGCCAGAGACAAACGCGCCATCCCCTGTGCCGCGAGTCGACCGGTCGCTGTTCGACAAGCCGGCGCCCGACGGTCCAGGGGCGGTCGTCCCGGTGGCGGTCGAGGCGCCCACGGAGGTCATCTCCGCCGCGTCCGCCTCACGCACCCGGCACCGCCGGTCGTCGAGCCCGCGGGACGTCCTGCTCCGGCGCGTCGCCCGCACGGCCGTGCCCATCGTGCTGGTCGCGGGCACGCTCGTGGCGTGCACGACGTCGTCCGGGCCACCCGCCCCGCCGACCGCACGCGTCCAGCGGACGAGCGTGACCACCGCCGTCTCGTCGTCCGGGTCGCTGACCGCGGTCACCGAGCAGAACCTCGGGTTCCTCAAGGGTGGCCAGGTCAAGACCGTCGACGTCAAGGTCGGCCAGAAGGTCACCGCCGGGGAGGTGCTCGCGACGGTCGACGATGCGCCTGCGCGGCACGTGCTCGAGCAGCAGCAGGGCCAGCTCGCCTCGCAGCAGGCCGCGCTGACCCGGCTGGTCAACGCCACCACCGTCACGGGTGCGCAGAACACGACGAACCAGGCGGGGGAGATCCTCGGCGCGACGGAGGACCAGGCGAGTGCGACGGTGGACGCGGACGACTCGGCCGTGGATCGCGCGGAGAAGCAGCTCGACTTCGACAAGGACGCGCGCGACGACATCCAGGACCAGCTGGACCAGGCCGAGAAGGCGTGCGCGGCGTCCGGCGGCACTCCCTCGAGCGCGTCGGTCGACACGTCCGGGCTCCTGTCGGGGATCCTCGGGCAGACCGACTCGAACGGCGACGGTGACGACGACTCCGCGGAGGAGCGCAAGAAGAAGCTCGAAGCCGCGCTGAAGGCCGCGGGCAGCCTCGCCGGCTCCCTCGTGTCGTCCTCCGCTGCGGCGGCGAACCCCGCGTGCTCGCAGGTGGCGACCCTGCAGTCGGCGGAGACGCAGGCCGAGCGGCAGGTCGAGGCGAGCAAGACTGCGCTGGACGCGGCACAGAACCGGCGCGACGTCGACGAGGCCGCGGGCCGGGTGCAGGTCGAGAACGCCCGGCAGGGCCTCGTCACCGCGCAGAACAACCTCGACTCGGCCTCGACGGACCGGCCGTCGCTGATCGCGCAGCAGCGCGGGCTCGTGGCGGCGTCTCAGGCCGCGGTCGCCGCGGCGCAGAAGGACGTCGACGACACCGTCCTGCACGCCCCCGGGGACGGCACGATCTCGGCCGTCAACGGCGCGGTCGGCGAGGTCCTCGCTCCGAGCGCGGGCACGACCCCGCTCGCGCCGGGCAGCGAGGGCGCCATCCCCGGGGCCGGCTCGTCGGCGAACGGGTCGGCGGGCGTCGTGACCCGGCCGGGTGGGACGCAGTTCATCGTGTTCAACAACGTCGACACCTTCGAGGCGGTCGTGCCGTTCGAGGAGTCGGACGCGGTGCGCGTGGCACCCAACCAGCGGGTGGACGTGCGCTTCGACGCCATCCCGGACCTGACCCTGCCCGGTACGGTGGTGGGTGTGTCACCGTCCGCGTCGGCGCTCTCCGGCGTGATCAGTTACTACGCGACCGTCGGGCTGAGCCAGTCCGACCCGCGGTTGCGCAACGGGCTGACGGCCGCAGGCGTCGGTGGTGACGGACGAGCTGCGCGACGTGCTCGCCGTGCCCAACGCGGCGATCCACCGCCAGGGCGGCCGGACGCAGGTGACCGTGCAGCGGTTCGACGGCCAGCGGGTCGTCGACATCACGCCCGGCGTGGTCGGCGACACCTACACACAGGTGCTCTCGGGGCTGTCGGAGGGCGACGAGGTCGTCCTGCCCACCGGTCGCTGAGCGTGTCCTGTAGATCAACGCCGCAGCGGAGCAAGGCGATGATCCGCAGGTAGAGTTACTGACCGGGGGACGGGGAGAGGGAGGCGCGACCATGTCGAGCCCGAACGACGGATCCCCGTCGGGGGGAACCGCGACGGATCCGAGCGGTCCGGCTGCCGTCGGCGCCGGCACCGGCACCGCCGCGCCGGAGAAGCCGGCAGGCAAGCGCGGCCTCAAGCGGTCCACGCGCGTGGCGCTGTTGGTCATCCTCGTGCTCGCGCTCCTCGCGGCCGGGGTGTTCGCGGCGAGCTACTTCCTGGACGCGCGCAACTACGTCTCCACGGACAACGCGCAGGTCGACGGCGACAAGATCGCGGTCAACGCACCGGCGAGCGGGACGCTGATCGACTGGCGCGCGAACCAGGGTGCGGAGCTGACCGAGGACCAGGTGGTGGGCCGGATCAAGGTCAACGGCGGGTTCGTGCAGCCGCAGCAGTCGATCCGGGCACCCGCGGACGGCACCGTCGCGGTCGACAACGGCGTGGAGGGCGCGTTCGTCACGGCCGGGACGCAGCTCGCGATCGCCTACGACTTCTCGAAGGTCTACGTCACGGCCCGGGTGGACGAGACCGACATCGACGCGATCCACATCGGGCAGCGGGTGGACTTCTCGGTCGACGCCTTTCCCGACAACGACTTCCACGGCACCGTCCGGGATATCCAGGGCGGCGCGGCCGGGGTGTTCTCGCTGTTCCCGCAGTCGAACTCCTCCGGGACGTTCCAGAAGGTGACCCAGGTGATCCCGGTCAAGATCTCGATCGACGACCTGCAGGGGCTGAACCTGGTACCGGGCATGAACGTCACGGTGAAGATTCACAAGAACGGCTGACCAGGCACCTCAGCCGGGTGATACGGCGTCCGCCATGATGTCGCCGTGCGTGCAGGGAACCGGTCCGGCGGCCTCGTGGCGGCGGCCGCGGCGATCGTCCTGCTCGCCGTCTGCGTGCTGCTGACCCGGTCCCTGTGGGGCCCGGGCAGGACGGCGCGGCGCGCGCGAACGTGCTGGCCCTGCCCGTCGGCGTCCTCAGCCGGGTCGCCTCGGTGGTGTCGGGGTGGTTCGCCTGGCGGGCGCTGCAGCCGGCGCCGCAGCTGCGCGACGCCGCCCGCGAGCTGCGCGACACCGTCCGCTCGGCAGCACGGCCAGCGATGGATCGGCAATAACCGCAGGTCAGAGCCGGTCCACCTCTGCCGCGGCGCGTTATTGGCGGACTGACGGTGACGTCCACCGCGGCGGCCTGCGGAAGCAGTGGTGGCTCGCAGCGAGTCCGGTGTCACGCCGAGCGCGACGGCGAGCGTGACCAGGCGTGGGGCGCTCATCCGGATCCGGTCCCCGCTCTCGATGCGGGCGAGGAAACTGCTACACAACTGAACACCCACCCACCATCGCCCCGGAGCCAACTGGCCCGGGGGCTTTTCATGAGAAAGGCGATTCGCCTTGACGTACGACCAGAACCGCGGACACGCCCCGCGTCCGGCCAGCGAGGCGGAGGGAGCCCAGGACGCGGAAACCCGGATACCCCCTGGAAGTATTTGACCGGGCGAACCACAAACGCGCGCCTGATGTCAATGAGGCCGACACTAAACAAAAAGAGGTTTAGGGTTACCGTGTAGGGTTTACCCCCCTGTTTCTAGCCAGACGGACAAGTAATGTGGCCCCTGACGCCGAAAATAGGGTTTGATACGAATCGGCTCCAAGTGTGCCACTCGGAGGTTGACGATGAGTAACGTTCGTGTATTTGGATCATCTGGTGCGTCATGTGGGCATTGGAATGGCTCTTTATCGACTTTTTCACGATCTTTATCGGCTGGCTGTTCGTTCCGCGCTCCCTTCTCGCCATCCTCATTTCCATCGGTTCGACACAGAACTCCCGCCCCATTATTTCCCCTCCTCAGTGGGGGCCCGGGGTGAGCTAAGGCTCACTATCGCGAAGGAACTTCCTGAAGAGTGTCATTGCCTTCGCGCGAGGTGACCACCGGCGAGGCATCTGAGGCCCGCCGTAGCACCCAGCTTTGCAGATCAGCGACACCACGGAGCACAGTCTGGACTGTGAAACATCAATCAGCAGGCAGGAGCAAAAAGTGCATACAGGAGGAGGCCGTTGGCCGGCCGCGCTGCTGGCAGCCAAGGCCGCCGGGCACACGCACGTGATCCTCGACGGCAGCCTGATCTACACCGATCGGGACTCCACTCCGGGCCCTCGCTACGACGCCGGTGAATCGCAGCGTTGCAGGACCTGCCGTGCAGTGGGCGGCCACCGGAGATCGACGAGATCGATGTCGTGGTCGCCACACTGGCCGACGAGGGCCGGTGTGCGTTTCGCGGACGCATCAGGTTGGCGGGATCGGGCTGTGAGGAGCATGAATGCAATGGCGGTAGCGTCGATCTGGGGCCGTTTACGGGCGTTCGCTACTGCCCAGACTTCGCGCCGCACGATGCGTTCGTGTGTAGCCATCGTGGCCGTGATTGCATCGACGTTGATCCCGGGAGCCGGTGACGCCCTCGCGGTCGAGGGCAGTGCGTCGGAGCCGGCCGCGACAACCTACCCATGGATGGGACATCTCCGCTGGAGAGAGCAGGTCCGTTTCCATGCTGATCCGGCATTCCACTGCGGGGCCACTCTTTTGTCGCCCAACTGGGCCCTTACTGCCCAGCATTGTGTTAATGGTGAGAACTCCAAGGACTTCAAGATTACCTTCAACGCCAACGACGCCGACGGGGACGGTGGGTGGGAATCCGGAGTAACGGATATAGTTCTTCATCCCGGCTTCATTGAGGCTCCACTGATAAACGACCTTGCGCTGTTGCGACTCGAGAAGGCGGCTCCCCCGGAAGTCGCGCCGGTGCGGCTCGCACTTAGTCAAGAGGAACGTTCCTACTTGCACGTCGGTACGCAGGCGATGATCATGGGGTGGGGCCGGTGGGCGGAAGGGGCGAGCGGTTACCTGCGCACCGGCTCCATGCAAGTGAACATGGTCAATCCGATCCTCGTTGGTGCGAGGCCCGTGAATCGAGCCTACGGCACATGGACGGGCAAAGGCGACAGTGGCGGGCCCATTCTCATCGATACCGGCAAGGGGCTGGTACAGGTGGGCGTTGTCAGTGGCACGGCGCAGGACGACGAGCAGCAGAGTTCCTTCAACCGAGTAGACCCGGCATCAAGCCACTGGCGTTGGATCTCATCAACCACTGGAATTGCCTCTGTTGATGAAGTGCCCCCACCTGGGCCATTGTCGATGGGGTACGGAGCTTCCGATACGCGGAGCGGAAACGGATATTGGGCCGTGACCCCAGAAGGCGAAGTTACGGCATCAGGAGACGCAAAACTCTTCGGATCGATGGCTGACCAGCCGCTGAATGCTCCCATCGTCGCCATCGCCGGCACACCCACCGATGCCGGGTACTGGCTCGTCGCTGCCGACGGCGGGGTGTTCGCTTTCGGTGACGCCCAGTTCTACGGATCGATGGGCGGTAAGCCGCTCAATGCTCCGGTCGTCGCCGTGGAGGCCACGCACACCGGCGGCGGGTATTGGCTGGCCGCAACAGATGGTGGAGTGTTCGCCTTCGGTGACGCCCGATTCTTTGGTTCCCTGGGCTCGAACCCGCCGACTTCACCGGTGCTGGCGATGGGCGCGACTCCGACAGGGGCTGGCTATTCGTTAACGGCCGCTGACGGACAACTATTTTATTTCGGTGACGCTGCCGGCTGATACACGCGAGCCTCCGCGTCGACGAACCGCCTCGACGACCAACTCCCGGCTGCTGCCAACCCAACACCGCAGCCCGCGACTTCACACGACGCCGCCGCCCGCCACGGCCTTCCCGGCGCCGTGCTTTTCGGGAAGGAGCCCAAGCTCAGCCCCCGCCAGGGAACAACATCTCGTCGCTCTGCACGCCGCCAGCGGGCACACCAGTGCCGAGTTGGCCGAGCTGTTCTGCGTAGCGCGGTCCACGGTGTATCGGGCCCCCCATCCAGCGCTCCACCACTACCGCGCTGGTCGAGCGGGCGGCACAGTGGCGCCGTGAACAGCGATGATCTCGCGGACGCGACGCGCGCGGCGAAGGCCACCGAGGCGCTGCTGCGCGACGCGCGTTCGGCGCTGCGGCGGGTGGAGAAGCTCACCGACGCCGCGCCGGCCACCGACGACGCCGACGCTCACCACCTTGCCGAGGCTGCTCAGCGCATGCTCGAGCAGTTGGTCGATCACCTGGTGCTCGCGAAACAGAAGCGGAACCGCGAGGTCCAACGGGCACTACGCCAGGTCCGCTGACCGGTGACCCCACGGTGTCGGCGCTTGGCGCGAGTCGCAGAGCCGGTCGTATCCGGACGTCCTGAACCAGACTGAACGCGGACAGGCGACACGCACGGCCGTGATCGTCCGAATCGTGGTCGGTGGCCTGCCGCGCTGAGCATAGCTTCCCTCTACCGACCGGGGCGGTGGCGCGCCCTGAAGCGCGATCAACCGTCATCCTCCTCAGCAAACGAGGAAGCGGGGGCTGGCCAGGGGTGAGGCCAGGTAGCAATGTCCTCTACTTACACCTTACATAGTCCAACCATCAACATAGAGGTATGTATGTAGATCGGTACGCGGCCAGCTCCGCGCCAAGACTACCGGTTCCTCCGCTCGGGACGTACCATCGGTAGATGGCCGCGCTCGACCGGAACTACGACACGCCGTTCCAACCAAGCCGAGAAGAGCAGGAACGCGACTGGGCGCGCGCTGCAGAAAGAGCCGACGAGCGACGAGTTCGCGCCTCAATTGATTTTCATAATAGAAGAATTCGTCAGTGGCCAGCTCACGTTGCGTGGCACAAATCAAACCCCTGGACCAGCTGCGACTGGAACACGCCTGGGTTTCGGTGTTTACTTGACCCATTAACTCGCCACCAGAACTTCCCTGATATTTACCCCAACCCCAATCCGGCCAGCTTGTCGAATCACGGGTCGGAGTATCCCCCGGAGTACATCTCGTTTTACCCACCACCCGGCTACGTGCATCAGCCGCCGCCCGGGTACACGAATAGCGCATTACCCGACGTCCCTTTGAATCACCCATCACTCGGTGCCGGCCTCCTGGGCTACGACGGCCTGCCGGCCAAGGACACAGGGGACCTTAAGACTGCATTGGCAGTGTGCATAATAGTGATTATGCTCATCGTCTTGTTCGCCTGATCAGGACCCATTCGAGCGTAGGAAGTCGATCTTGACGACACTGGTCTTCGCCGGGCTGTGGGAGTTCACGAAGGTCGGTGGTGGTGCTGGGGGACCTCAACGACGGTCCCGAGGCCGCAACCACGCAGATCCTCTACGGCCCGCCCGGGTCGGAGATCGGCACCGGCGGGTTCGACCAGCCCGACCAGGGCGACCGACAGCGGCTGTGGAATCTGGCCGCACGGATCCCCGAGGCGCAGCGGTTCTCTCGCGAGTTCCAGGGCCGCCGGGAGCTGATCGATCACATCCTGGTCAGCCACGCCCTCGTCGGCCTGGTCGCCGATGGCGCTGTGACCACGGACGCGGCCGGACCGATCCCATCGATCACCGCCAACCCGACCGCCCGCCGCGACGTGCCCGGATCAGACCACCGCCCGGTGCTCTCCGTCATCACCCTGTAGTCGGCCGCGCAGCACCCGGTCAGCCGAGGTAGGCGGCGACGGCATACGCCGCGGACCGGTCCAGCGAGTCCCGGGAGTGGTCATACCGTCGGGTGGTGCGGGCATCGCGGTGGCGGGCGTAGTCCTGCACGTCCCGCAGCGGCACCCCGGCGTCGAGGGCCATGGTGAAGCGGGTTATCACCAGGTCGACCATCTGAACGAACACCGTGGCGCTGATATCCGCAGGCCGCCCACCGTCGGTGATGTCACCGCGAGGCCCGGCGCTCCAACCGGCCGGACAGTCGATCAGTATTGAACTTCCGCCGCCAGCGGCAGGATCGCCGTCGTCCAGTCTCCACCTACCGCTCCGACGTCCACCTCGCCGAGGTCGCGTGTTGTGGCCCTCAGCCCGAGGCGCTCAACGAAGCCGACGACCCCTTGAGATCGGGTGCGGCTGTGCGACCACGGTTGGCCCAGTGGCGGCAGTTCGAAGCCCAGCCGCCCAAAGGGCTCCTCGGCGACGATCAACTTGAGCCAGTCGCGGACCTCCTCGCCCAGTGCCGGGTCTCGCCCGGGCGGCAGCGTCACGGAGATTGACCTACCGCGCGTGGCCGCACCAACACGCCCTGGCCCGATCTGATCACCGGGGAACAGGCTCGCGTTGGAGCTGTAGCGGTCAGTGAGGTCGAGAAGCACGCAGTACAGCGACTGTGTCGAGGTGTTGCGCAACCGCACAACGACTCGCGGCGGCGTCCACCGGCCATTGGTCCACTGATATTTCAGCCGGATCTCACCGTGGCCGTCCGGCACGAGCGGTGGTTCCGTCCCCGCGTCGATTTCCTCGCTGTCCTCAGCGGCCACGACCTCCACCTGTACCGCGCCGGACAGCCCGGACGCGGGGTTTGCCAGCTGCTGCAGATGCGTCCAGCGCGCGATGTGTTCCAAGCGCGCGACGACGATCTCGGCGCTACGCGCGGTGAACCCGGCGATGTCGGCGGCGGCGGGTGTTCCGTCGCTGCGCAGGATCTGGAACGCCGCAGGATGGTGGGGCGTCGTTGTTGTCGCCACCCGGAGTCGCAGGCCGTCGACCAGGTCGGAAGTCTGGACGACCCGGACATCCGGCGAGGGCCCACGTCCGGCCCGGCACGTTCGATCGCGGCTCGCACCAGATCCATTGCTGACGCGTCGTCACCGGGCAGCCCGCCGACGACCACTGCGCACGTGGGCATCGGCATGCTCGCGACGACGATCGGATACGTCATTGCCGGGTCCGGTGCCCAGCCGGTCGGTGTCACGATCGAGGTTGTCGCCCGGACCTCGGTGACGCGCAGCAGTCGGGCGCCGGTCGCGTGGCCGCCGCGGAAGGGCACCGCGAACAGCATGGGGTCCTCGGGCGGAGACCCCGGGATACCGTGGCAGCGCCCGGCGTCGACCTCCCAGTCCCCCGGTCCCCGATGCAGCCGGAACGCCGTCGGCCTGGTGATCCGCCCGCCGAGGAAGGGCTGGTCGGCTAGCCCCGCGGCGTCGGTCGGGGCGAGCGTCGGGGACTGGCCGGAGGTCAGGTTCGCGACGGTTGCATGGGCGGTGCTCAGCAGGTCGCGGTAGGTGGCGGTGGGGCCGAGGGCCTGGAGCGCGCCCAGCAACGCGTGGCTGAAGACCCCCGCACCTGTCCGTCGATTGGTTGCTCCCGGGCCTGCTGGTCGAGGCGGCAGGCAGCGAGCAGGACGTGGGACTGCCGCTGGTCCGCAACCGCGCGCCCCGACACGGACACGTGATCGTTGAGCTTTGGGAGGAACGAGGTCATCGGTAACCGGTCCGGCGCCGGTCCAATCCCGCGAACGGAGACGTCCGGGTCTCGGGTGGCACCTTCGGCGTGACAGCTGTCCAGCACCACGGCGACGTGCGGGCCGCGGGCGGCGACCTCGTCGAGGAGCAGGTCGAGTTCCTTGTCGAGCAGGTCTGGTACGCGCCTGCCGTCGGGGCCGGCCAGGCGGCTGTCGCAGCAGACGAGGGTCTGCAGGTAACCGCTCGGCTCGGTCTGCCAGTCGTGCTGCGGGACCGGTTCCTGGCCGCCGTGCCCGCTGAACCAGAACAGCGCGACGTCACCAGCGACGGCACGGCCAAGGTGGCTTCGGATGGCCCCGATCAGCGCGTTGCGCGTGGCGTCGTGGTTGCGCAGCACCAGGCGACGCAACCGCGCAATGGCTGTCTGGGGTACTCGTCGATTCCGACGAGCAGTGCGTAAACCGTCATCGAGACCGGGCCCCGGCCAGGCGCGCCTTCGGGTCGCCCACCACGAACCACGGCGCCCACCAAGACGAGGCGTCTTCGGGCTCTGGGCTACCGACGAGGTCGCGATGCAGCCACCTCGCGGCCTCGGGAGTGAGGTCGCGCATCCGCAGCCTGGCCCATCGGACCGCGTCCCCGACGTTCATCGGTCCCGCCGGCAACGTCCAGGGTCGGTGCGGTGCCTGTCCGGTCAGCGCCGAGACGACCAGATCGCTGAACAGCGGACCCGCCGCGTCGACGACGGGCGCGAGGCTGACCACCGCAGCCCGTGCCCCGGTCGAGATCAGTAGCTGGCGCACGATCCCGATGAACTCGTTGCTCTCATCGTCGCCGAATGCGCCCAGATAGCATCCGGTGAGCAGCAGAACATCGGCGGTCAGCTGCATGTCGGCGAGGTCGATCGGGGTTACCGTCCGACCGGTGAACGCGAAACCGGCGGCGACAGCGTGGCTGGCGACGTGCAGCAGGCTGACGTGGCCACACTCGTCCAGGAGTTCGTGGCTATGACCTGTGGTCAGATAGCGCCCCGTTTCCGGGAAGTAGCTGTCCCTGACGTTCTGGACCTCCATGTCGACGAACTGGAGGTTCGTGGACCGGTCGGCGACCCCGAGATAGGACAGGGTCTTAGGGGTGTCAGGCGGCGTTGTTTTAGCTGCCCAATGCACCCACGCACCGGCGGACGGTACGACCCCGATCGCCATCCGGTCCCCGAGCGGCGACCGGGAGTCGTCTGCGTCGAGCAAGTGCCAGGGGATGTCCACCAGGTGGCGATCCGGGCAGATCACCAGGGTGTCGACGCCGGAAGCGGGCAACCCGAGGAGGTCGTACGCACGGCGGTGAACCAGTGCCAGCTCCCTGGGACCGAGTGGCTCAAACTTGCGCTTCAAGACATGCAAGGGGTTGAGATCGGGCGCTATGACGGCCTCGAAATGGGCCTCTGTCGAGGTGAGCCGAGTCCGCAAGAAACGGGCGCCGGGGCACACCGTCAGGCCGACGTAAACCTCTCCTGGTGACAGCGCATGCTGCACTTCCTGCCAGGCGACGGGCGGGACACTCGTCAGCCCCAGCTCGGTCACCGAGTCCGTGGCGATACCCTCTAGCCGTTCCCGCTGCAGCCGAAGTGCCCGTTCGACCGCCGACCGAGCGGCGTCCGCCAGCTGGCCATCATGTCGCCGCAGCGCGACCCTCGACCTCGACCCGTGCCTGCTCCAGTTCCTCGGTCAGCTCACGAAGCCGATCATCCTTGGCTAGAAACCGCTGCCATATCGTCGGCGCCATCTGCTGGTCCTGGAAGGACCTGCCCTTCGTGAGCTGCTCCAGCCCCCACACCAACGCATCGCGCCGCGAATAGCTGGGGTTAACCCGAAGGTGGTCCCAGATGGCAGTTCCCAGGAAGCTTATAGTGTAGCTGGCTTGTTGATCGCGGTGTTCCCGCTCAGTCGCTAGCAGCCGACAGGACCTACCCGCCTCGTAATACTCGAATGCCGCACAGCACAAGTCCACGAACTGCTCGCTGAATCCGGAGTGCAGCCCGACCAGTCTGGCTCGCATGAGCATCGCGTCAGCAGCCCAGTCGGGCCGACCAGCCGTTCGGAAGGCCTCGGAGGCTGCGTCCAAGAGCTCATCGACGCGCGCGTCATCGCGCTCAATCCCGGGATGGAGAGCGTTCAGCAGCTCAGCCTGACCAAGCTGCGTCGCCCCGAGGCCGTGCCAGTTCTCGACCTTCCGGTACAGCCGCTCAGCATCGACGTAGAGGGCCAGGCTCCGCTCCCGATGCTCGGGGTAGAGCCAGGAAACGAGCCCGAGGACATACCCGGCCGAGTAGCAGGCGTCGGCCGCAGCGCCGACCTCACCCAGCTCGTTGAACAGCCGAATCGCGCGCACGTACTCGTCGACGACGGCGAGCTTGGGTTCGGTGCGCGACTCGGCGGGAACCCTATCCATCGCCCCAGCGAGGAGGACGCGGCAGCGAGCCTCGAAATGACGCATGCCCGTCGCCGCGAAAGCCGGCGGCAAATCTTGCAACCCAATCGGTATGCGTTCCAGCTGGCGCGGCCTCAGCATGCCCAGGCCAAGCAGCGCCCCCTCGATCGTCGTGGCATCGCCGTCGGGGATCGCAAGCTGGGCAGCCCGGACGAACTCATCCGCAGCCTCGATCTGCTGGTCCAGCTGCTCAAGAGCCTCTCCCATGATGAAGCGCATATACCGCTCACGGGAACGCGCCTCAGCACCTCGCCCTCGCGAAGCCATCTCCGCGGCCTCGCGAGCGCTCGGCAACGCATCGACTGCGTCGCCCCGGCGAGCCAGGAAACGTGCTCGCTCACAACACGCGGTGAACCGGGCGCGAATCGCCAGGTGCCCGTCGGGCTGCCGTGTCAGCGCGAGGACGCGGTCGGCCCGCCGTACCACGTCGTTCACGATCGGATCGTCTGATGGAAGCCCATCCGCCACCTCACAAAGGGCCTCGAGCTCCTGAACGAGCGCGACCAGCTCATCATCGTCCGGTGCGTCGTCTACCGCCGCGCCGCAGGCGCGGCGGTAGACGTTCGCGCGAGCCCTGTTCTGCTCCGGATCCCCGAGGACACGCTGGTCGTAGGCCTTGGCGAGGTTCTCCTGGATCATCGCCCACTGCTGCGGGGCGACGCCGGAGGTCCAGACCTGCGCCGCCATCTCGAAACTGGCGATCGCCCGCTCGATGTTCGCGGACCGCTCCCTGGTAGGTGTGTTCCGCAGCGTGTTGGCCAGCTCGACGTGGAACGTCGCCCACATCGGCGCGGCGTCGGGGTTCCCCTCGGTGAGCGCGATGCCGCGCTCCAGCAACTGGATGCGCCGCTCCCACCACTGCGGGGACGCCGTGTTCGCCGCGACGGTCCACACCTCACGCGAAAGCGCGAGCAGCTCATCAGTCAACACCTCGCGCGGAATCTCCAGGCCCGGACCCTGTGGCGGCCCACCGGCTGGCGCGTCCAACTCCAGGAACGCCGCGACCGTGCCGACCTCCGCGCAGCGCCGCAGGAGCGCACGGTGAACGCGGAAGGTGCGTGCCATGTCAGCGTCCCCGGCCTCCTCCGCGTTGCGCGCGAAGGTCTCCAGTGCTGCGCCGACGTCGGTCGTCAGCAGCTCCTGGTGCCGCTCGACGATCTCCCGGGATTCGCCCCAACTCTCCGCCTCCACGAAGGCACGGATCACCGCGATCAGACGCTCATAGGTCGACATCTCAATAGGCCCTCCCCCCGAGGCTATCGCCGCGGCGCTTCGCGCTACGCCGACCGCACGGCCTCGACCCGAAGGTCCGAACATCATCCGGGCTGGACGTGGACGGCCCACGCGATAGCGGCAAGCGCCAGCTCACCTCGATGAGCTAGTCGCGTCGCTGGGTAACGCCGTTAACTCCGCCGCCCAACGGATCGCGTGCCGTCAAGCCCTGCCCGGTGAAGGGACCTGGGGTGCGGCTGCACCCCAGGTCCCTGTGCTCGGCGGCCCGAACAGCAGGGGCTGGCGGGCGTACCGGTCGCCAGCCGTGAGCGCGGCGGCCAGCGCAGCCTCGACCGCGTCCGGTCCATCGGCATGCGCGCTCAGCACCGCGGCGCGGATCGCGCGAGTCCGCCCGGCCGCTCGGCCTGTGGCCGCAGCTGTGGGGGAGGGCCCATGTCCGCCCCGTCGGGCCGCCGCAGCTGCCGTGACGTTGCTGCCTCTGGTCGGTTGCGGCCTTGGTCAACTGCCGCCGTGCTGCGTCCGGCCGACATCAATCGCCTTCCGGGCGGCTGCTCGGCGTGGCTAGTTTCCGATGAGCTCGCGGATCTGGGTTGCCACCGCGGCGTGCCGTTCGGGATGCAGCTCGGCGACCTGTTCCTCGAGCATGCCTCGGGCAACCCAGACCAGCCGGTCAAGCAATGCGGTGCCGGCGTCGACGATCGGTTCGCGGTAGGTGCCTTGGTAGACGGAGCGGGAGTCGACCTCGACCGCGATCACCCGCCGGTCTCCGAACGCGGCGTTGTAGGCATCGGAGGAGACGACGAGGTAGTTCATCGGACCCATCACCTCGTCACGGGAGACCCAGACCTGCCCGTAGTGGATCGGCTCGGCGGCCCGGCTCATCCTTCGTCAAGGGCGGCGATCGCGCGGCGGCGGCGAGCCTCCATGAGCGCACGCTCCTGCTCGTTGGTGTAGAGCGGCGCGCGTGCATCCTCCTCAGCTCGAGCGCGGATCGCCTTCGCGACCGCGGCTTGGCGCTGCAGCGCAGTCCGAACCCACTCCGACAGATTCGTTCCTGCGTCCGCAGCCGCAGCCTTGACCTGCTCCGCCAACCCGTCGTCGAGCTTCACCGCTATCTGCACCGTCATACGATGAGCATGGCACATCGTCGTTCACCACGGCATGCGCGTCGGTGGACGTCCGGGATCGTGAGGCCTCGGCAAGCGCCGCGACGGGCTCGCCCGCGCTCGGCGCGTCCTCGACGGCGCTGCTCTGGTGCGGATCTGGATGCGCGCCGAGCGCGTCGGGCATCGGGTCGTGCTGCGCGCGCACCCGGCTGCGCCCGCAGCTGGTCGAGGCGCTCGCCGAGCGTCCCAGGCCCTGGGGACGCGGTACACCGTGGCCCCGGCGCGGCTGACCTTTGCCGATCCCGAGCCGGGACCGCGCTGCTGACGCGCGTGGTCCTCGACCTGAACAGCACGCTGACGGTCCCCACGGACGGCGACCTGCCCGACGGCTTCCGTGTCCCGGTGCTGCTGAGCCTGTCCTCCTGCGACCTGCGCGGTGCGGCGACACAGTCCGTGGAGCGGACCGTCGCGGGCAACACGATCCAGTTCCGGCACGGCCGGCTGCAGCACTGGCTGATCAGCCGGGCGGTGCGTCCCGGCGCAGCAGCATCTCCCAGGGGGTGACCGCCCACTCGGCGATCGGCTCCGCGCGTCCGGCGCGCCACACCCGTACGACGTGGTCCTGGCCACCGGCCGCGAGCACGCGGCCGTCGGCGGTCCAGGCGAGGACGCGGGAACCGTAGGGCTGCTGCGGGCTCTCCCACCGGCCCGGGGCCGCGCCGTGCACGGGCCACGTGACGATCCCGGTGCCGTCGGCGACCGCGACGCTGTCGCTGCCCGGCGCCCACACCGGGTTCTGCTGCAGCGCCGTGTCCCCGGGGAAGCGGCCGATCGAGGCACCCGTGCGGCCGTCGAAGACGCGCACGACGCCGTCCCCGGACGGGGCCGAGCTGGTGGTCGCGATCGCCGTCCCGTCCGGGGACCAGGCCAGCGCACCGGCGTGGGCGTCCTGCCGGGCGACGGCCTGCGGCGTGAAGCCCTCGTCGGTGCGCCGGAACAGCACGAGGTTCGGGGCCGCCGCGTACCCCGCTGCCAGCGCCGTCCCGTCCGGCGCCCAGGCGATGCTGCTCGTCGGTCCTGGCCCGGCGAGACGCCGCACCGGGCCCGCGCCCGCGCCCGACACCTCGACCACCGCCAGGTCGTTCCCGTCGTCGCAGTGCACCGCGACGGCGTCGGACCGCGGCGACCACGCGACGCGCCCGGTGTAGGTCGTGAACACCGGTGTCGCGCCGATCAGTGCACCGTCGCCCGCCCGCCAGACCTGCAGCGTGCCCGTGCCGTCGACGGCGGCCAGTCGGGTGCCGTCGGGGGACCAGTCGAGGCCGGTGGCGCGGAACGAGCCGCGGTAGCCGGCGAGGCTGCGCATCGCGGTCAGCGTGTCGGCCGCCCGGAGGGTGAGGCTGCCGTCGTCGGCGCCGACGGCCACGCTCCGGCTGTCGGGCGACCACGCCAGCGCGGCTGCCGCGGGCTCCTCGGTGCCGTAGCGGTACTCGGCCTCCGTCCCTCCGGTGAGGCTGTTCCAGATCCGCAGCGCCGGGGGCGCCCACAGCCCGCCGCGCACGATCGCGGCGACGTGCACGCCGTCCGGGGCCACCGACGGCTCGTCGAGGTACCCGACGCCCTCGACGGCGTCCAGGGCGAACCGGACGCCGAACGGCGCCAGCAGCGCGAACGCCACACCCACCAGCGCCATGCGGTGGCCCCACCGGGGCCGCGCAGGCCGCGCAGCGATGTCCGCGAGCGTCTCGAGCCGGATGAGCAGGTCCGCGTGACGCGCCGGATCCGGACCGGCGGGAACCACGACCGGGACCTGGTGCGCCAGCTCGCGCATCGTCTCCGGCAGGTCGTCCGGGTCGGGCGCCGCCGCGCCGCCCACCAGCACCGGGACCGTCGCGATCCCGGCCAGAAGCGCCGTCTCGACCTCGACCCGCACCGGGTCGCGCACGAGCATCAGTCGTCGGCGGCCGGTGCTGTTGGTGCTGGTGATCCAGTCCGTGCCGATCACGACGCAGACGAGGTCGCAGCCCCAGATCGCGTGTCGGACCTCGTCGCGCAGCGAGGCGCCCCAGCGGACGGGGGGCGGCCCGACCACGACGGCGCGCCGACCGTGCCGGCGGCGCAGTGCCGCGACGACGCCGGCGGCCTCGGCCGCCGAGTCGGACCGCCGGTGGCTCAGGTAGACCCGCGGGCTGCGGCGCAGCAGGCGCCCGCGGTGCAACAACACCACCAGGAGACCCGCGAGCAGGGCGGCGGCGAACCAGCGCGGCGTGCCGGCGTCGCCGGCGAAGAGCACCACGAGCAGCGCGACGTAGAGCGAGCACGCCCAGAGAAGCGCGCGTGCGGAACGCACGGCGCCACCCGTCGCCGCTGCAGGTGTCGCGGTCTTGATGTCAGATAGAGGCGCCGAGCAGCCCCGGTGATACCTCTACGTGGCGAGTTCGTGGCGGCGAGTACGTGGCGAGCAGTCATTCCACCTGTGGATCACCGCCTTGCTCCGCTGCGGCGTTGATCTGACAGGACACGCTTCAGCCGACGTCCACGTGGACTCCCTCGCCGGCCGCCTTGGGTGCCGGGCCGGAGCGCAGGAGGAAGGCGAGCCCGACCCCCACCGTGGTGATCACGGCGGTGACCATGTACAGCCCGTCCATGGCCTCGACGAACACCTGGGTCTGCAGCTGGGTATAGGTGGCGTACATCCCCGCGAGGCTGCCCGTGGGACCGGATCCGAGCACCGGCACGGTGGTGTCGGACGAGATCAGCGCGGACCGGTCCGCGGAGAACTGGGCCTGCGACCGGGACACCATCGCAGTGAGGATGGCCAGGCCCAGCGCGGCCGACGTGCGCTGCACGACGTTGTTGAACGCGCTCGCCTTGCTGACCATCGCGGGCGGGACCGCGGCGATGCCGCCCGTCATGATCGGCATCATGGCGATGCCCATGCCGCCCGCGCGCAGGGCGAGGAGCCAGATCAGTTGCTCGTGCGAGGTCTCGAGGGTCAGCACGTGCAGCTCGTAGGTGCCCCAGGCGACGATCGACAGCCCGATCACGGCCGGCCAGCGCGGGCCGAAGCGGTCGTACACCCGGCCGGCGACCGGCATGCACACCGCCATGACCAGCGCCTGCGGGAGCAGGAGCAGGCCGGCCTCGAAGGCGCCGAGGCCCTGGGACTGCTGCAGGTAGAGCGGGATGTAGAACAGCACGGTGAACAGGCCGACCGACAGCACCGAGATGAGCAGCAGCGAGTTGGTGAACGCCCAGAAGCGGAAGACGTGCACGTCCAGCAGCGGATTGTCGACCTCGAGCTCGATCACGATGAACAGCGCGAGGCTGAGCACGGCGACCGTGAGCAGGATGAGCACCTTGTAGGACGTCCAGCCCCAGTCCTGGCCCTCGGTCAGCGCCAACAGCAGCGTGAACAGGCCCGTGGCGATGGCGAGGAAGCCCCACACGTCGAAGTTCCCCGAGCGGACTCCGGCGAAGCGGGGCAGCACCACCAGCGCCGCGAAGAAGCCGACGATGCCGACGGGCACGTTGATGAAGAAGATCAGCCGCCAGTCGACGTACTCCACGAGGTAGCCACCCAGCGTGGGCCCGACGGCAGGCGCGACGATGATGCCGAGGCCGTACATGCCCATGGCCGCCCCGATCTTCTCTCTCGGGACGATCCGGTAGAGGATGGTCAGGGTCACCACGGGCAGCACACCACCCGGGATCGCCTGGAGGACCCGGAACACGATCATGCTGTTCAGGTTCCAGGCCAGCCCGCACAGCGCGGATCCGGCGGCGAAGCCGAGCAGGGAGATGTTGTAGACGCGCGTGGCGCCGAACCGGTCACCGGCCCAGGCGCTCACCGGGACGATCACGCCCAGCGCCAGCGAGTAGGCCGTCGCCACCCACTGGATCTCCTCGGTGGTCGACCCGAAGTCGCGCTGCATCGTCGGGATCGCGACGTTGACGATGCTGACGTCGAGCACCGACATGAACATGCCGGTGACCAGCACGACCATCGGGATGCCCCAGCCGCCCTGCGCCGCCGGGGCGGGGGTGGCGGGTGCGGGCGGCGGGGCGGTACTGCGCGGCGTGGGGGACGGGGGTGCGGGTGGTGCCGGCGGTGCGGCCACGCGCCCGTTCGCCCGGGGCGCGTCGACCGGGGTCCCGGTCACTGCGGGGCGTTCCACGGCGGGAGTTGCCATAGCTATCAGTCTTGCACGGTCAACGCCGACCGCCGGATCAGATCGAGCCGGCCACGCCGCGAGCGGTGAGCCCGATACCGACGACGAGCACCAGCAGCGCAGTGAGCACCGGGGTCGCGGCGACGAGCCGGGCCGTCCGGCGGCGCAGCCCGTCGGACGGTCGGAACCGGTCCAGCCGGTCGCGCAGTCCGAGGAGCAGCAGGCCGGCCGCGGTGAGCGTGGCGGCCATGCCGAGCCCGTAGGCCAGCGCCAGGCCGACACCGAACCAGGTGCGGCCGAGCCCGACCGCGCCGAGCAGCACCAGCAACGCCGTCGGGCTCGGGACCAGTCCGCCCGCGACACCGAGCCCCACCAACGCCCCCCGGCCGAACCCAGCGTGGCCGTGGCCGTGGCCGTGCCCGGCCGGCATCCGGTGCGACGCGACGGTCCGGTCACCCGACCCGGCCCGCCAGGCCCGGTACGCCGACGCGAGCAGCCGCACGCCGATTCCGGCGACCAGCAGCCCGCTGAGCACGCCGAGGAGGCTCAGCACACCGTCGGGCGCGAACGTGGCGGACGCGCCGACGACCAGCCCCACCACCAGGACGCTCGCGGTGTGGGTGGCGGTGACGCTCGCCCCGACCAGCAGCGCATCGCGCCGCGTCCCGCGCCGCCCGGCCAGGTAGGCCGCCATGACCGTCTTGCCGTGCCCCGGCAGCATGGCGTGCGAGGCGCCGAGCACCACGGACAGCAGCATCGCCAGGCCGCCGACCTCCACGGTCAGGTCGTCCTGCCCGACCAGCCGGGAGAACCACGCGTGGAGCAGGCCGAGCCAGCGACCGACGGTCGACACCGCGAGCTGCGGGCCGGACCCGCCACCTCCGGCGCCTGGCTCCACCCGTAGCGTCGCCGATCGCACGTCGAGCGGATCGGTGAGCAGATCGACGGGGTAGGACCGCAACTCCGCGCTGACGCTGGCCGTGGGCAGCGCGGAACCGGTCAGCCGGACGCCGTCGCCGACGGCGGCCATCTCCCGCCATCCGATCCGGTCGGCGAGGTAGCCGTCGGTGATGTCGACGCGCGAGGTTCCCCCCAGCTCGGCGGGCGCACTGATGCGGCACTCGATGCGGGTGGTCGACAGCCCGGCCTCCCCGGGCGGCAGTGTCAGCTCGGCGCCCTGGACGGACCAGGTGAGCGGAGCGCCGTCCACGGTCACGACGACGCCGGCGGCCAGGGCGGCGCACTCCGCGTCGGCCCGGCCCCGGGCCTCGTCCGCGCTGACGACCCCGTCGGCATCGGTGTCCAGCAGCGGGCGCTCCTGCAGGGTGGGAATCTCGGCGTGGTCGACCACGGCGAGGAGGTCGACCCGGTCGGCGTAGAGCCGCAGCCCGTCGTAGTGGTTCACCGTGAAGTTGCCCAGCGGGTGCGCGGCTGCACCGCCGGCCGGCGCGACGGCCACCATTGCGGCGCAGAGCGCGATCAGCGCGCCCAGCCGCGCGCACCAGCGGGTCATCGCAGGCTCTCCAGGGTCCGGCGGGCGACGGCAGCGTGCAGCGGGGAGAAGTGCGGGTTGGTGGCCAGCGCCTCGTCCAGCGCGGCGATCGCCTCGCCGGTGCGAGCGGGACCCAGCCCGGCCAGGATCATCCCGCGGCGGTAGTCGACGGTCGCATCGCGCCGGCCCAGTGCGCCGGCCCGCTCGATCAGGGGGAGCGCCTCGGCGTCGCGGCCGGCCGCGTGCAGCGCCCAGGCCAGCGCCTCCGCGGAGAAGATGCTCTGCCGGCGGCCCCACTCGGCCTCGGCCAACCGGACCGCCTCTGCAGGGTCCCCGTGGTCGGCGGCCAGCAGCGCGGCGGTCACGTCGTCGGCCGAGCCCTGCGCGGCGTAGAGCCGCCGCTGCTCGCCGAGAAGCCCGTACTGGGCCCGGGCCTCGGGCAGCCGGCCGGCGGACTCCAGCAGCTCGCCGTACTCGAGCAGGTACTGGGGCAGCGGCACGCGCCGAGTCAGCCGGTCGTAGGCGGTGATCGCCTCGTCGACCCGACCGCTGGCGGCGAGCACCTTGGCCCGGCCCTGCAGCAGCGCCGGGTCCCCCGGGGCGGCGGCGAGTCCGCGCTCGTAGTGGGTGCGCGCCTCCTCCAGACGGCCGCTGCCCCAGGCCAGCTCACCGATGTAGTAGTGGCAGAAGGCCAGTTCGTCGCGGCCGGTCGCGGCGCCCAGCGCGCGCTCGAGCGCCGCCCGCGCCTCGTCGACGTGACCGTGCAGCTCGAGCTCGTAGGACGCACGGGTGAACGCCGCCACCCCGGGACGCAGTTCGAGCATGCGCTGCACGGCCGCGGTGGCGGTCGCGGTGTCGCCGAGCTGAGTGGCCGCGTCGGCGAGCACCCCGTTCGCCTCCATGCTGGCCGGATTGAGCGCCAGCGCCTGCTCGGCGTGGGCGCGGGCGGCGGTGAAGTCGTGGCGGGCGTTGGCCAGCGCGCCCAGCCCGACCGCGGCGGCGGCGTTCCCCGTGGGCCGCAGTTGGGTCGTCCGGGCTGACGAACGCGTAGACGTCGGTGTTGTCCACCGCGGGATCGGCCGAGATCAGTGGTGCTTCGCGGTGGCTGGAGGCGGTGGCGACGTCGCCGCCGACGGTGATCAGCGCGGTGCTCAACGCGATCGTGCCCGCGGTGGCCACTGCGGCCGCGACTCTCCCGGGTAATCGCGTCCGTCGAGAAATGCGAGAGCTGGGCATTCTCATCCTTCCCAGGGCAGCGCGGAGCCTCCGAGGAACGCAGGCGTTCTCGGTGGTGATTGCGCCGATGTGGCGTCCGGCGCGGGTGCGCCGGACTCGTGAGATGACGGCCCGGCCCGGCAGCGCGGGCCACGGTCGCGTCAGTCACCTTGGTTTCGGTGTCGAGCCCGCGCCGGTTTGGTCGCGGCGCCCCAACGCCACATCGCGAGGCCACCCAGCGCCGGTAACCTCCCTGGTACAGGTGGCCACGTCGCCGTGGCCACCGGGCACGGAGGAGGCCGCATGCGCCGCACGCTCTACGACGACGACCACGAGGCCTTCCGCGCATCCGTGCGTACGTTCGTCGACAAGGAGATCGCCCCGCACGTCGACGAGTGGAGTGCCGCCGGGATCACGCCCCGCGAGCTGTTCACCACGGCCGGCAAGCAGGGCCTTCTCGGCATCGACGTGCCGGAGGAGTACGGCGGCGGGGGCGTGCCGGACTTCCGGTTCAACGCCGTGCTCGGCGAGGAGCTGCTGCGCACCCCGGACGCCGGCGCCGGGCTGGGGATCGCCCTGCACAACGACATCTGCGTGCCCTACTTCCTCAGCTACTGCACCGAGGAACAGAAGCAACGCTGGCTGCCCGGCATCGTCTCCGGCGAGCTGGTCACGGCGATCGGCATGACCGAGCCCGGGATCGGCTCGGACCTGGCGTCGATGACCACCAGCGCCCTCCGCGACGGCGACCACTACGTCGTCAACGGCGCCAAGACCTTCATCACCAACGGGATCCACGCGGACCTGGTCATCACTGCGGTCAAGACCGATCCGAGGCACCGCCACCGCGGCATGTCCCTGCTGATCCTCGAGCGCGGCATGGCCGGGTTCACCCGCGGGCGCAACCTGGACAAGCTCGGCCAGCACGCCCAGGACACCGCCGAGCTGTTCTTCGACAACGTGCACGTGCCGGTCGGGAACCTGCTCGGGCCGAAGGAGGGCCAGGGGTTCGTCCAGCTCGTCGAGAACCTGCCGAGGGAGCGGCTGTCGATCGCGATCGCGGCGGTGGCGTCGGTCCGGTCGGTGCTGGGGATGACGCTGGCCTACGTCACGGAGCGGCGGGCGTTCGGGAAGCCGGTCGGGACGTTCCAGAACTCGCGGTTCGTCCTCGCCGAGATCGCGACGGAGCTCGACGTGGCCCAGCACTACGTCGACGACTGCGTCCGCGCGCTCAACGACGGTGAGCTGACGGCGGTGGACGCGGCCAAGGCCAAGTGGTGGACGACCGAGCTGCAGGGCCGCGCGCTCGACCGCTGCCTGCAGCTGCACGGCGGCTACGGGTTCATGAACGAGTACCCCGTTGCCCGCGCGTACGCGGACTCCCGGGTCACCCGGATCTACGGCGGTACCACCGAGATCATGAAAGAGGTAGTCGGACGGGACCTCGGGCTGTGAGCTCATCGTCGGACCCCGCAGCGCCGACGAACGGTGTGGTCACGCGGACCGGACGGGTGCTGCGCTGCACCGTGAGCAGTGCCGCGCGGCACGGAACCCTCGACTTCGCCCAGCTGCGTGAGGTGACGGCAGCGCTGCGCGCACCGGAGCCGGACGTCGGCGCCGTGCTGCTCGCGGGGGAGGGCCCGCACTTCTGCGTCGGCGCGGACGTCGGCGCGCTCGCGGCGGCGGGCTCGGAAGCGGCGGATCCGGGTCCGGCCGTGCGGGCGCTCGCGGGCGAGCTGCACGAGTTCGTGCGCGCGGTGGTCGAGGTGCCGGTACCGGTGGTCGCGGCGGTGCGCGGCTGGGCCGCGGGCGCGGGGATGAGCCTGGCGGTGGCCGCGGACATCGCGGTGGCGGGCGTCTCGACGCGGCTGCGCCCGGCGTATCCCGCGATCGGGCTCTCCCCGGACGGCGGGCTGACCTGGACGCTCCCGCGGGCCGTCGGCGCGGCCCGCGCACGGCACATCCTGCTCACCGACCGGGTGCTCGACGCGGACGAGGCGCTGGCCTTGGGGCTGGTCGCGACGGTGGTGCCGGACGACGAGGTCGTCGAGCAGGCGCTCGTGCTCGCGCAGCGGCTCGCCGACGGGCCGACCCGGGCGCTGGGCCGGACGAAGCGGCTGCTGCGGGCGGAGGACCGCGGCCTCGCCGCGCAGCTCGACGCGGAGGCGGACGCGATCGCCGAGTCGGCGGCGGACCCGGAGGGCCGGGAGGGCATCGCCGCGTTCCGCGAGCGCCGCCCGCCTCGGTTCCCGTCGGCCCCGAGCTGAGCGAACGCGGCGTTCGGTAGGTCTGACTTACCCAACGCCGCGTTCGCTCGGTTCGGGCGGGCGCGCAGGCCCGGCAGGCATCGTCAGGCCAGGTCGCCGCGCAGCAGGCTCACCGTCGAGTGCCCGGGGTCGCCGTCGAACCGTTCCGCGGACACGTCCACCCGGTCGTACTCCCCGGTCGGCAGCCCGGCGGGGATGGTGAACTCGCCGCGGAACTCCTCGCCGTGCCGGGCCAGCGCCCCTAGGGGCAACAGCCGGCTGCCGGTGGAGTCCATCAGCCAGGCCTCGAGGTAGTCACCGCCCGCCAGGTTGGTCACCCCGCGCAGCTCGACGACCATCCGCCGGTCGCCGTCGTGGTCGACCATCGCCGCGGTGCCCGTCGCCGTGGGGTCGGCGAAGCCGACCGGGCCGAGCTGGACGACGGGGGCCGGCTCGGGCTCCTCGCCGGAGCCGGACACGCCCGTCCCGATGCCGACGCCGAGCCCGAGGCCGACGACCGCGGCCGCCGCGACGCCGACGAGCCGGCGCCGCCACCACGGGCCGGCGCGCCGGGGTGCGGCCGGCTCCGTCGGGACGGGGCCGCTGCCGGACCCGTTGCTCGGACTCCCGGTCGGACCCGCTGCGGTCGGCGCCGGCCGGTGCGTGGTCGGGTTCATCGTCCGCGGCGGCCGCCGGTCGGTGGCCGACCTGCCCGTCGCGCTCCGGAGCCGCACCGGCGCCGGCCGGATCCTCCGCGATCTCGTCCAGGATCGCCTGCCAGACCCGCGTGGGTGGGATCGGCAGCGGCTCACCCATCCCCTCGGCGCGCGCCAGCTCCACGGTGCGGCGCAGCGCGCCGACCTCCGCCCGGCACTGCGCGCACTGCTGCAGGTGGGCCGCCACCTCCGGGTCGGCCTGCTCGGCGGGCAGCGCAGCCAGCGTCAGGCGCTCGGCGTCGGGGTGCGGCGTGCTCATCCGGCCCACCCCCGTCGCAGTCGGTCCAGCCCGCGGCGCAGGTGGCTCTTGACCGTACCGAGCGGCAGTCCGGTGACCGCCGCGATCTGCTGGTGCGTGAGGTCGTCGAAGAATGCCAGCCGCACCACCGCGCGCACCTGCGGGGTCGAGCCTGCCGAGCTCGTCGGCCACCACGACCGCGTCGACGACCTGCTCCGACACAGGTACCGGAGCCGGCGGCGGCCCGGCGTGCCCGGCCCGGTCCGCCGTCCGCAGGTCGCGCAGCCGGCCCGCGAGCCGCTCGCTGACCTGGCGACGGGTGATCCCGACGAGCCAGGCGCCGAGCGCGCCCCGCTCGGGGTCGAAGGTGGCCCGGCTGCGCCAGGCGCGGACGAACACCTGCTGGGCGACGTCCTCGGCGTCGTGGTGCGCCCCCAGGCAGCGCAGCGCGATCGTGTAGACCACGCCGCCGTGCCGGTCGTAGGCCTCCCGCAGCGCGCTCCCGTCGCCGGCGGCGAACCGCTGCTCCAGCGGGGCCGGCGCGTCGGGGCCGCGACGCGCGAACGCTGAGCTGGCCCGCCGTCGCATCTCACTCAGCTGCGGCCCTCACGGCTCGTCCGGCCGCGCGACCACCACCACGTTCTCCGTGTACGCGTGTGCGTCGTCGTCGAACGGTCCGCCGCACGTCACCAGCGTAAGCCGGGGCGCTCCGGTGCGCGCGAAGACCTCGCCGACCGGCAGATCCCCCTTGGGCACCCGGGTGACGGCCTCCACCCGGTAGGACACCACACCGCCGTCCGCGAGATCGACCGCGACCGGGTCGCCGGGCGCGAGGTCGCCGAGCCGGTGGAAGGCGCCGTAGCCCTGGTCCCGGTCGTCGACGTGCCCGGACAGCACCGCCGAGCCGGCTGGTGGCGCCGGGGCCGGGACCGAAGCGGTACCAGCCGACCGTCCGGATGTCGAACGGCACGTCCATGCGGCCGCGGTCGTCGACGCCGACCGGGGTGACGGGGGCGTCCACCGCGAGCGCGGGGAGCCGGACGCGCACGGGCGGCGCCGGCGCGGCGGGCCCCTCCGCGATCCGCGGAAGCGGGACGGTGACCGGGGGAGCGGCGGCGACCGGTGGCGCCGGAGCCGGCACCGGGGTTCCGGCGTCGGCCGCCCACACGCCCGCCGGCCCGACCACGAGCGCGAGGCCCGCGACCAGGCCGGCGAGCGCGCCGGACCGCCCCCTCGGGCCCGGCGCGCCCGGGTTCTGCACGGCCCGGGTCAGCGCCGGGCGGCCGCGCGCAGGCGGGTCGCCGACACCGCGGCGACGGCCAGGCCGCCGAGCGTGCTCACCAGCAGCCACGCCGGCACGCCACCGTCAGCGGGGGCTCCCGACGGCGCGCCCGACGGCACGCCGGCCGGCGAGCCGTGCAGGTCGGACACGGTGAACGCGACGAGCTCCAGCTTGCCGCCGTCGAGCTTGCCGATCGCGTGCACGAACGTCGCGGTGCCCTCCTTCAGGTCGAGGTCCGCCGGGCCGATCACCGGGTTCGTCGTACCCGCCGCGGCGACGGCCGCCGACACCGAGCCCGCCGGCACGTCGAGCGCCTTCTGGTCGCCGTTGGACAGGCCCTGGACCACCGGCTTTCCACCGGCCAGCACGTCGACCGCCGGTGCGGCGGCGGTGTGCCGGACGACCAGGCGGGCCTGCCCGGCCGGGACCGACGACACGTCGTTCACGAACGGCGTGATCTTCGGGTTGCCGCTCGCGTCGAGGTGCGCCACCAGCGTGACGTTGCCGCCCGCGGGCAGGTCCGCGCTCGCCGAGAGGACCGGCGTGCCCGAGCCGTCGGCGGCGTCGGCGGCGAAGAGCGCGACCTGGTGCGAGCCCGCGGGCAGCTCGACGGGGCCCTGGCTCGTGCCGGGTTGGAAGTCGTCGATCGCCCGCTTGCCGTCGACGTAGACGTCGACCGGGGTGTCCGGGACGCCGTGGACGACGTAGACCGTGCCCGTGTCCTGGGCCAGCGCCGCTGGAGCGGTGACCAGGGCGAGAGCGAGGGCGCCGCCGACGGCGAAGCCGGCGCGTCGGGCGAGGTTGATTCAGCCGCATCGGTGCTCCTTGGGGACGCGTGGGACCTGTCACCTCCTCTACGGGCGCGTGCCCGCCCGTGGATGCAATCCGCGTCAGACTTTCTTCACTGACCTCGGAACACGGGGTGGTCCGGCGCGATCCGCGCGAACTCGGCGAGCGGCGCGTGCCGGTCGACCGCGATGTGCGGGCGCGCGCCGGGCGCCAGCGCGAGGAAGCGCCGCAGGATCGGCGCCCGGTCCGCCACGTCCACCTCCTGCAGCTCGACATCCACCGGTCCGCCGCGCCGCCGCCGCAGCACGGCGCGGCCACCGTTCGCGGCGACGTTGCGCACCCAGTTCGTCCGGTGCCCGAGCATCGCGACGAGGTAGGTCGCGCCGGCCTGCTCCACCGCGACGAGGGGGAACGACACCGTCCGGCCCGAGACCCGGCCCGGCACCTCCAGGGTGACGACCCGGGCGGGCAGCAGCCCGGCCCCGACCTGCAGGACCGAGAGCCGGTTCAGCGCCCGGGCCAGCCGGTTCGGGCGGCCGCCGGAGTAGAGCCATCGGCCGAGCCTGCGGTGGGCGGAGGCGCGGTCCTCGGTCATGACCGCCAGCATGTCGGCCCGCCGCAGGACCGGACAGAGGCGGAGGCCTCGTCGTCGTGTCAGGAAAGCCACCTTCATGCCATCTGACGTCAGGAAGGTGGCTTTCCTGACATCGCCGCGCCGTGCCCCGGCCGGTTCGGCGGCCCCGGCGCGGGTCGGGCTGGCAGGCTGAACCGCAGCCCGGCGGTGCCCGGGGCCGCGAACTCCAGGCAGGTGACCGGTGGCCGTTCCCGTCGTCGACGCCGTGGTGGCCCGGCGAAACCGGCTCAGGGCCGGGATCGCGGGCGTGCGTGCGCGGTACGAGTGGCTGGACCACCTCTCGCGCACCGGCGAGCGGTACTTCCAGCAACGCGGCAACCACTTCGCCGCCGCGGTGACGTTCTTCAGCGTGCTGACCGCGGTGCCGCTGCTCATGGTGGCGTTCGGCGCCGCCGGGTTCGTGCTGTGGCTCAACCCGACACTGCTCGACGACCTGCGCGACGCGATCACGGCCGCCGTGCCCGGGGCGCTGTCCGACGCCGTCATCCCGTTCATCGACGAGGCGGTCGCGCAGCGCAACGCCGTGGCCGGCCTCGGGCTGCTCGCCGCGCTGTGGTCGGGGATCTGGTGGACCTCGAACCTGCGCGAGGCCGTCTCGGCGCAGTGGGCGCTGCCCGCGGTCCGCCCGACGTCCGTGGCCCGCTTCTGGCACGACCTGCGGGTGCTGGTGATCCTCGGGGTGACGCTGCTCGGCTCGATCAGCGTCTCGGTGCTCGCCACGGGCGCCCTCGACGTCGTGCTGGTCCGGCTCGGGCTGGCGGACGGGGGAGTGGGCGCGCTGGTGCCGTCCGCGGCGGCCGCGGTGCTCGGGCTGGGCACCGGGTTCCTCGTCTTCTACTGGATCCTCACCCGGCTCCCGCGCGCCGCGGTTCCGCGGCGGGGCGTGATCCGCGCCGCGCTGGTGGGGGCGGTGGGCTTCGAGGTGCTCAAGCAGGCGACGGCGTTGACGATCGGCAGCGTCACCGGCACGCCGGGCGGCGCGGTGTTCGGCCCGCTGCTCGGCCTCCTGCTGTTCTGCTACCTCGTGTCGCGGTTCGCGCTGCTGGTGTCGGCGTGGGCGGCGACGACGCGGGGCAACGAGCTCCCCGCCGCCGCTGTCCGAACCGGCCTCACCGCCCGGATCGGCCCCTGCCGGCCCGTCGACGCCCGGCGCCGAGCCGGCCCCGTCCGGGACGCCCGGCGGCAGCCGACCCGGTCACGCCGGTCGCGCCGGGAGCGCCCGGCGCGCAGCCGCCGCACCGGCCTGCCGAGCGGCGCCTGGCCTCGGCGTCGCGCTGAGCGTCGCCGTCCTCGGGCGCCGCGGCTCGCGCCCGCGCACCGGCAGGCCGTCGCGTCGGTGCGCTGGGCGTCGGCGCTGGGCGTCGGCATGCTGCTCGCGCGGCCTGGCTGAGCGGTCTCCGCCGATCCCGCGACCACGCGCCAGCCGACGCGCCGTAACAGCAGCGGCCTTGGGGGTTGCGCTCCTGGTGGTCGGTGCGGGCCCGCCAGAACTCGCGCTCGGTCATCGGCGGCCCCGCGTGCCCGCTGCGGCGGTGGTGGGCGAGGTACTGGTCGTAGGCGTGCTCGCCCAGCACGCCGCGCACCCACCACAGCAGCGCCCGAAGCCGGTCCATCAGCGCCGGTCCCATCGGGGCCGGCCCATCAGCGCCACCCATCAGTGATGCACCCGCGCCCGCGGCGGCACCGCCTGCGCCCACTCCTTCTCCAGCTCCCGCTCCGCGGGCACCGGGAAGAACCCGGACGGCGCGTAGATCCGCGACGGCACCGGCGGCTCCTCCGCGCTCGGGCGGCCGCCCGCGCTCAGCGACCTGATCGTCGCGATCAGCGCGGCGCCGATCACGATCACGCGTGAGCGTGACGAAGATGATCGAGAGCGTCCCCTGGATGAAGGTGTTGCGGACGACGGCCTGCATCGCCGCGACGGTCTTCGCCGTCCCGAAGCTCGTCTTCCCCTCGGCGAGCGCGTTCCGGAACGCCGCGTTCTGCGCCCAGTACCCGATCGCCGGCACGGAGGAGAAGATCTTGTACATCGACGCCGTGACCGTCACGGCGGTGGCGAAGGCCAGCGGCACGAGCCGGCACCCAGAGCAGGCCGACCCGGCCCCGGCCCGCCACGATCGCCAGGCACACCGCCAGCGCGATGGCCGCGAGCAGCTGGTTCGCGATGCCGAAGAGCGGGAAGAGCGAGTTGATCCCGCCGAGCGGGTCCGTCACGCCCATGATCAGGATCGCGCCCCAGCCGGCCACCATGACCGCCGTGCAGCTCCAGGCGCCGACGCGCCACGAGGTGTCGCGGAACCGCGGGACGAAGTTGCCGACGAAGTCCTGCAGCATGAAGCGCGCCACCCGGGTGCCGGCGTCGACGGCGGTCAGGATGAACAGCGCCTCGAACATGATCGCGAAGTGGTACCAGAAGCTCATCAGCCCGGTGCCGCCGATGAGCTGCTGCATGATGTGCGCCAGCCCGACGGCCAGGGTCGGGGCGCCGCCGGTGCGGGAGATGATCGACTGCTCGCCGACGTCGCGGGCGGTCTGCGCCAGCAGGTCCGGGCGAGATGTTCACCCCGGCCAGGCCCGAGCTGGTTGACGAACGTCGCGGCCGACTCGACGGCGCCGCCGGTCGCGGCGGCGGAGGCGTTCATGGCGAAGTAGATGCCCCGGTCGATCGAGAGCGCGGCGACGAGGGCCATGATCGCGACGAACGACTCCATGAGCATGCCGCCGTAGCCGATCAGCCGCGTCTGGCGCTCCTTCTCCACCAGCTTGGGCGTGGTGCCCGACGCGATCAGCGCGTGGAAGCCGGAGAGCGCGCCGCAGGCGATGGTCACGAACAGGAACGGGAAGAGCGGCCCGGACACCACCGGCCCGCCCGCTGCGCGGCCCGCGAACTCGCTCACGGCCGGCGCCGAGATGGCCGGCTGCACGACGACGATCGCCACCGCGAGCATGAGGATCGTGCCGATCTTCATGAACGTGGAGAGGTAGTCGCGCGGGGCCAGCAGCAGCCACACGGGCAGCACCGCGGCCACGAAGCCGTAGATGATGATGGCCCAGGCGATCGTCGTGCGGTCCAGGGTGAACAGCGCGGCGCCCCACTCGGAATCGGCCACCGCGCCGCCGCCGATGATCGCCGCCATCAGCAGGACGAAACCGATGACCGAGACCTCGGCGATTTTGCCCGGCCGCCAGAACCGCAGGTAGACGCCCATGAACAGGGCGATCGGGATGGTCATCGCGACCGAGAAGACGCCCCACGGGCTCTCGCCGAGCGCGTTCACCACCACCAGGGCGAGGATCGCCACGATGATGATCATGATCGCCAGCGTGGCGAGCAGGGCGGCGAACCCGCCGACGAGACCCAGTTCCTCGCGGGCCATCTGCCCCAGCGAGCGCCCGCCGCGGCGCATCGAGAAGAACAGCACGAGGTAGTCCTGCACGGCCCCGGCCAGGATGACGCCCACGATGATCCACAGCGTGCCGGGCAGGTAACCCCACTGCGCCGCGAGTACCGGCCCGACCAGCGGGCCGGCGCCGGCGATCGCCGCGAAGTGGTGGCCGTAGAGCACACGCCGGTCCATCGGCATGTAGTCCTGGCCGTTCTCGTTGTACTCGGCCGGCGTCGCGCGCCGGTCGTCCGGCTGCGTGATGCGCTTCTCGATGTAGGTCGAGTAGAAGCGGTAGGCGATGAAGTAGGTGCAGACGGCGGCGAAGACGAACCAGATCGCGTTGACCGTCTCGCCGCGGACCAGGGCGATCATCACCCACGCCAGGCCGCCCAGCAGCGCGACGCCGACCCACACGGCGATGCGCAGCGGTGTCCACCGCCCCCGCTGCTCGTCGAGGACCTCCGGGTCGACGGCGGGCGGCGGCAGGTCCGGATCGACCGCGATGCCGCCCGGCTCGTCGCCGGGCCTGTCGTCCGCGGACAGTGTCATCGCGCCCTCCGGGGTCCGGGCCCGACGCTCCCCGACGCGCCGGCGCTCCTGCAAGGGCCCTGAATATAGGCGTTTGCGGTGCTTTCGGCAGCCCGGTGAGCCGTCAGAACGTGAGCAGTCCGCGCGACCGGAACGTCTCCTGCACCCGCGTGATCAGCTCGTCACTCGGCGGCATCGTGTGCTCGAGGGGGTAGGGGATCTGCAGCGCCTTCCACTTGTTCTTGCCCATCTGGTGGAACGGCAGCACCTCCACCCGCTGGACCACCTCGCCCAGCGAGGCGGCGTAGTCGGCGACGATGCGCACGTCGTCCTCGCCGTCGGTCAGCCCGGGCACCAGCACGTAGCGGATCCAGATCGGCGTGCCGCGGTCGCGCAGGCGCCGGCCGAAGCGCAACGTCGGCGCGAGCTCGCGGCCCGTCACCGTCCGGTAGGTCTCCGGCAGGCCGGCCTTGACGTCGAGCAGCACGAGGTCGACGGCGTCGAGCAGCTCGTCCGTCGGCTCGCATGCCGAGGAACCCGGACGTGTCGAGCGCCGTGTGCAGTCCCAGCTCCTTGCACCGCTGCAGCACGTTGGTGACGAACGGCCGCTGGATCAAGGGTTCACCACCCGAGAGCGTCACCCCGCCGTGCATGATCTTGAGCGCCGCCGCGCGGCGGGCGATGCGGTCCATCAGCTTGTCCAGGGTGGTCAGCCGCCCGTCGGACAGCCGCCAGGTGTCCGGGTTGTGGCAGTACTGACAGCGCAGGACGCAGCCGGACAGGAACACCGTGAGGCGGGTGCCGGGGCCGTCGAGCCCGGTCACCAGCTCCCAGGAGTGCACCCGCCCGACCGTGCCGGCCCGGACGGCGGCCAGCTCCGCCGACCGCTCGTCCGGGTCCTCCGCACCGGCGACCCCGACGACCTCCGGACCGGTCATCCGGATGGTGCAGTCGAGCATCAGGGTCACCCTCCTGCGCGTCAGACCGCCGCGTGGAACGTCCGCGACAGCACGTCGAGCTGCTGTTCGCGGGTCAGCCGGACGAAGTTCACCGCGTACCCGGACACCCGGATCGTCAGCTGCGGGTACTTCTCGGGGTGCTCCATCGCGTCCTCGAGCGTCTGCCGGTTGAGCACGTTGACGTTCAGGTGGAAGCCGGCGGAGACCACGTACCCGTCGAGCAGCCCGACCAGGTTCGCGATCTGCTCCGGCTTGTTCCGGCCCAGCCCCGCCGGCACCACCGTCGAGGTCAGCGAGATCCCGTCGAGCGACTCCGCGTAGGGCAGCTTGGACACGCTCAGCGCGCTGGCGAACATCCCGTGCGAGTCGCGCCCGTTCATCGGGTTGGCCCCGGGTGCGAACGGCTGCCCGGCGCGGCGGCCGTCCGGCGTGTTGCCGGTGGCCTTGCCGTAGACCACGTTCGAGGTGATCGTCAGCACCGACTGCGTCGGCACCGCGTCGCGGTAGGTCGGCTGCCGGCGCAGGTTGCGCATCATCTCGCGGACCAGGTCGACCGCGATGGCGTCGACCCGGTCGTCGTCGTTGCCGTAGGTCGGGAACGCGCCCTCGGTGACATAGTCGACCACGAGCCCGCGCTCGTCGCGCACCGGCCTGACCTTGCGCGTACCGGATCGCCGACAGCGAGTCGGCCGCGACCGACAGGCCGGCGATGCCGCACGCCATCGTGCGCAGCACGTTGCGGTCGTGCAGCGCCATCTCCAGGCGCTCGTAGGCGTACTTGTCGTGCATGTAGTGGATGCAGTTGAGCGCGTCGACGTAGGTCTCGGCCAGCCAGCTCAGCAGCGTGCGAGAAGCGGTGCCGCACGTCGTCGTAGTCGAGCACGTCGCCCGACACCGGCGCCGTGGGCGGGGCCACCTGCTCGCCACTGATCTCGTCGCGCCCTCCGTTGATCGCGTAGAGCAGCGTCTTCGCGAGGTTGACGCGGGCGCCGAAGAACTGCATCTGCTTGCCCACGCGCATCGCCGACACGCAGCAGGCGATCGCGCCGTCGTCGCCGCACTGGCGGCGGACCAGCTCGTCGCTCTCGTACTGGATCGCCGACGTGTCGATCGAGACCTCCGCGCAGAAGCGCTTGAACGCCTCGGGCAGCTCGTCGCTCCACAGCACGGTGAGGTTCGGTTCCGGGGCGGGCCCCAGGTTGTAGAGGGTGTGCAGGAACCGGTACGACGTGCGGGTGACGAGCGTGCGCCCGTCCTCGCCCATGCCGCCGATCGACTCGGTGACCCAGGTCGGGTCGCCCGAGAACAGGGTGTCGTACTGCGGCGTGCGCAGGAACCGCACGATCCGCAGCTTGATCACCAGGTCGTCGATCAGCTCCTGCGCCTCGCGTCTCGGTGATCCGGCCCGCGTCGAGGTCGCGCTGGAGGTACACGTCGAGGAACGTCGACGTGCGGCCCAGCGACATCGCGGCGCCGTTCTGCTCCTTCACCGCGCCCAGGTAGCGCGAAGTACAGCCACTGCACGGCCTCGCGAGCGGTGCCGGCGGGCTGGGAGATGTCGTAGCCGTAGGAGGCGGCCATCTCCTTGAGCTCGCGCAGGGCGCGGACCTGCTCGGCGTTCTCCTCGCGGTCGCGGATCACGGCATCGCTGGACAGCGGCAGGTCCAGCTCGGCGCGCTCGTGCTTCTTGGCGGCGATCAGCCCGTCCACCCCGTAGAGGGCGACGCGGCGGTAGTCGCCGATGATCCGGCCGCGGCCGTAGGCGTCGGGCAGGCCGGTGATGATGTTCGACCGGCGCGCGGCCTTGACCCGCTGCGAGTAGACGTCGAACACGCCGTCGTTGTGCGTCTTGCGGTAGGTCGTGAAGATCTTCTTGATGGTCGGGTCGACCTCGTAGCCGTAGGTCTCGAGCGCGTCCTCGACCATGCGCCAGCCCCCGTTGGGGATCATGGCCCGCTTGAGCGGGGCGTCGGTCTGCAAGCCGACGATCAGCTCGTTGTCCTTGTCGATGTAGCCGGGTGCGTGCGACGTGATCGTGCCCGGGATGTGCGTGTCGACGTCATAGACGCCGCGCTCGCGCTCGGCCGGGAACATCGCCGTCAGCTTCTCCCAGATCGCCGTGGTGCGCGGCGTCGGGCCGGCCAGGAAGGTGGCGTCGCCGGTGTAGGGGGTGTAGTTGCGCTGGATGAAGTCGCGAACGTCGACGCCGTCCTGCCAGGGGCCGGCGACGAAGCCCCGCCACGCGTCCATCGTCTGCGGTCGGTCGGCCCTCGGTGCCGTCGTGGTCATCGCGTCTCTGCTCCTCGTCCCCGATGTGCGGTCCGCCGCGCGCAGCGGGCGCGCGGTTGACGTGCAGTTCGACCGTAGGAGCGGGAGCGGTGCCGGATGCAGGGACTTACGGCCCGGGCCTCTCTTGCAGAGGGCCCGACCTGCCTCGACGCGGTCCCCTCGGGTGCGCGCCGTCCGGGCACGGTGCTCCCGTGCGGCCGACCGGCACGTCACGCGGCCGGCCGGTACCGCTAGCCTCGCCCCCCGACGGTGCCCGCTCGGCACCGCAACGCCAGCGGGGAGGCCGGGTGGGCGGGCAGGGCACGGGCGACGGCTCGCCGCGGCTCGCCCGTGTCGCGCAGCAGGCGGAGGTCCCGGCCGCGCTGGACACGCTGGGCGTGCCGCGGCCGCGCCCGGTGCTCCTGATGGTCGGCGGGGCGGGGGGCATGGACGAGGGAGCCCGGCAGGCGCTGGCCGGGGTCCTCCGCGATGCGGTCGTACCGTCCGTCGAGCGGCACGGGGCGGTCGTCGTCGACGGCGGCACCGACTCCGGGGTGATGCGGATGTTCGGCCGCGCGCGTGCCGCGGGCGGCGGCCGGTTCCCGCTGGTCGGCGTCGCCGCGACCGGCACTGTCCGGGTCCCGGGCGGTGGTCCCGTGATCGACGACGCCGCCGAGCTGGAGCGCAACCACAGCCACGCCGTCCTCGTCCCGGGAGACGCCTGGGGTGACGAGTCGCCCTGGCTCGCCGCCGTCGCGGAGGCGATCGCGGGAGAGCGCCCGTGGCTGACCATGGTCGTCAACGGGGGCGAGATCACCTACGCCGACGCGGCGGGGAGCGTCGACCGCGGGCGTCCGCTCGTCGTGCTGGCCGGCAGCGGCCGTACCGCGGACGCGATCGCCGACGCCCGTGCCGGCCGGGACGCCGACCCGCGCGCCGCGGCGATCGCGAGGTCGTCGCTGACCCGGGTCGTCGCCGTGGACGACGTCGCCGGACTGCGCGCGACGGTCGACGCGCTGCTCGCCGGGGAGGACGGCTCCGGAAAGGCCCGCTTCGGAGAGGCCCTGCCGTGAGGAGCATCGGATGAGACGCCCGGCGATGTTGGTCAGGTTCCCGTCGTGGCGGGCGCCACGCCGGTCCTGGCCGCCGATCCTCCCCGAGGCGGTGACGGACTACCCGGAGCTGGCCGACGACATCAGCACCGTCGACCAGGTCGTGACCCCCGCCTTCCGCGAGGCCGACCTCGCGGCGCTGCGGCACCAGAACCGCTACCGCCGCCAGCAGGTGGTCATCATCGTCGGTTCGGCGCTGCTGACCGGGCTCGGCGGCCTGCAGGCGGTGTTCCCCGGGGAGAAGTGGCCCGGCCTGCTGCTCGCCCTGCTCGGCGCGCTGCTCGCGGTGCTGAGCAACGCCGTGAACGAGCTGAGCGCGCTGGAGAACTTCATGACCGAGCGGGTGAAGGCCGAGCGGCTGCGCTCGGCCTGCTTCCGGTTCCTGTCGGCGACCGGAAGCTACGCGGGCGCGGACCGGGTGAGCGTGCTGCGCCGGGCGGTGCTGTCGATCCGCGCGGGGGAGGAGCCGTGACCGGGCCGCGCACCGACCGCGCGGCGGAGGCCGCGGCCGACCGGGCCCGGGCCTTCCACCGCCTCTACCTGCGGCTGCGCATCGACGACCAGCTGCGCTACTACCAGGCCCGGCGCGGCGAGTACGCCCACGCACACCGGCAGGCCGTCGTCCTGCGCACGGCGCTGCTGCTCGGTGCGGCGGCGGCCGGGGTCATCACCCAGTCGACGGCCGGGACGGCGCGGGCCGCCTGGGCCGTCGTCGGCGCGTTGCTCGCCGCGCTCGCCGCCGCCGTCACCGCCTTCGAGACGCTCGTCGGGTTCCCGCAGCTGGAGAAGGTCTACGGCGACGCGGCGCGCAACCTGGAGGAGGCGAAGGTCGACTGGCAGGACGTCGACCCGGAGACGGTCCCGGAGCGCGAGGTCGAGCGCGTCGAGGACGTGTTCCGCAGCGAGCGGGGCCAGTGGGGGCAGCTGGTGGTCAAGTCCGCGGCGCCGGCTCCGCCCGCGGTGCCCGCGGCGAAGGAGCCTCCGGCCCCTCGGTGACGGCGGGTTCGGCTTGTTGAGCGATCGCGCCGAGCCGATCACCAGCGCGCCGTGACCGGCGCTGCGCTCGCCGCACCACGGGCCACGAGCTCGCGTTGCACTCGGATCGCGACCGCGCGCGGGGAGAACACCGTTGCGGCGTCGAGCCGGAGCATGTCCCAGCCAAGGCGAGTCACGTAGGCCTCGCGGCGTAGGTCGCGCAGTCCTCGGTCCCCGCGGTGGCCGGCAGCCAACTCGAGCAGCGCGCCCAGCGGGAATCGGCCGCGGGCGAGTGCGTCGATTGCCACTACGGCCTCGGAGTGGTCGGGTCGCCGGCCCAGGTCGTAGGCCGTGCGGACGGCGGTGGTCAGCGCGATTCCGTCTTCGTCGGCCACCTCGCCGGGCGCGGGCCGGAAGCGGTGCACCACCAGGCCGGGCCGGCCGCGGCACCCGTCGGGCACGGTCACCTCGGCGGGCGCGTTCGCTGAGGCGCACGACGCACCGAGCAGTTCGGCGGCCGAGTATCCGACCAACACGCCCCGTCCCCCGATGTAGACCCCGGCGGCTCGCGACCGTAGCAGCAGATCTGGTTCCGCTGCTGCGGGGGCGTAGACGTCGGGGAACAGCCGCCGGAAGCGCGGTCCGTACAAGCGGTCACGGGTCACGAGCCCAGCGGCCACGGCGCGGGTACGACCCCACTGGTGACCCGCTCGGGCGAGGTCGCAGTCGATCACGGCACGCGGGTGCGGGGCGGCGGATCGCAATACCGCGCCCGCCGCCCGGACGTCGCATGATCGGCAGGCGGATACGCTGGGGCGCAGCCGCGAGCGGGGGAGGGCACGATGACCGTCCTGGGCATCGACATCGGGGGGTCGGGGATCAAGGGCGCCCCCGTGGACGTGGACGCCGGAGCCCTGATCGAGGAACGGGTCCGGGTCGAGACGCCGCGGCCCGCGACCCCCGACGCCGTGCTGCCGGCGCTCGTCGAGGTGGCCGGCAGCTGGAAGGGCAGCGACCCCGTGGGCGTCACCTTCCCCGGGGTGGTCCGCCACGGCGTCATCGGCAGTGCCGCGAACCTGCACCCGGACTGGCTGGGGCTCGACGCGGCGGCGAGGTTCACCGCCGAGCTCGGACGGCCGGTCACGGTGCTCAACGACGCGGACGCGGCCGGGGTGGCCGAAATGGCGTTCGGCGCCGGCCGCAACGTGCGCGGCGTCGTCCTGCTGCTCACCTTCGGCACCGGGATCGGCAGCGCGCTGTTCCTCGACGGCCGGCTGGTGCCCAACACCGAGCTCGGCCACCTGGAGCTGCACGGCGCCGACGCCGAGCTGCACGCCTCGGAACGCATCCGCGACGAGCAGGGGCTGAGCTGGCCGGACTGGGCCACCCGGGTGCAGGACTACATCGCGCACGTCGAGCGGCTGATCAGCCCGGACCTCATCGTCCTCGGCGGCGGCGTGAGCAAGAAGGCCGACCGCTTCCTGCCCTACGTCAAGGTCGGCACGCCCGTGGTGCCGGCGGTGCTGCAGAACAACGCAGGCATCGTCGGCGCGGCGATGGCCACCACCGGACGGTTCTGACCCTTCCCTGCCGAAGCAGAGTGAGGCGCCGTCAGGCCCGGTCCGACGAGGACGGCCGGGACCAGGGCGTGCCGGTGCTGCACCGCACGACGAGCCGGGTGGGCAGGACCACCTCGGTCGGGCCCGTCGCCGGGTCCGCCAGGGTGTCGAGCAGCAGGCGCGCGGCGACGGCGCCCTGCTCCTGGACGGGCTGGGCGACCGTCGTGAGGTCGACGACCGACGCCATCTCGTGGCCGTCGACGCCCACCACCGACATGCGGCCCGGCACGGCGATGCTCGCCCGGCGCAGCGTGCGAATCGCCCCGATGGCCAGCTCGTCGTACTCGGCGACGACCGCGGTGGGCAGCGTCGGCCGATCCATCAGCGCGGACATCGCCGCCGCGCCGCCCTCGATGCCGTAGGTGTCGGCCGACACGAAGTCGATCCGGTCGGCCAGCCCGGCGGTGAGCATCGCGTCCACGTAGCCCTCGCGCCGGCAGCGGGAGGAGGCGAAACCGAAGTCGGCCTCGTCCTCGACCCCGGTGATCATGACGATGTCCTGGTGGCCCTGGTGCAGCAGATGGTGCACCGCGGTGCGCATCGCGCCGACGTCGTCGATCCGGACGGACGACACCCCCGGCAGCGCGGCACCCACGGTCACGAGCGGCATGTCGAGGGCACGCAGTGCAAGCGTGTGCTCCTCGGTCAGCGGAACCGTCAGCGTGAGCACGGCGTCCACCCGTCGGGACAGCGGCATCCGCTCGAAGAAGCGGTCGCGCGCCTGCCCGGTGCCGAGGTGGTAGAGCAGCACGTCGTAGCCGGCCTCGTGGAGCACCTCGTAGGCCCCCGCCACCACGTTGACGAAGAACCAGCGGGTGACGAACGGGACGACCACGCCGATCGTCAGCGTCCGACCCGACGCCAGGCCCGAGGCCTGCGGCGACGCGCTGTAGGACAGCTGCTGCGCCGCCTCCATGACGCGCTGGCGGGTGGCGGCCGAGATGCTCGAGTGGCCGCGCAACGAGCGCGACACAGTGGAGGCTGACACCCCCGCCAGGGCCGCCACATCCAGGATGCTCGCCCGCCGGGGGCGTCGAACTCCGTGCGGCGGCGGGTTGGGGACGACGTTCACCAAGCCACCACCGTAACCCCTCTTCACGGCACGTCTCAACCGCCGGACACCGCGGCGGTGGCCGGCTCCGCAGGCTCCGTGGGAGAGGTCACGCAGCGCGACCGGCCAACGGGAGAGCCTCGACCGGCGGGTGATCATCCGGGCGGGGCACGTCGTCGCGATGCGGACGAATCCCGGGCGCACCGGTGCCCGGATTGGGGCAAACTGGTTTCACCACGGCCGGTCGGCCCTGAAGGGAGGGTCGGTGAACCTCCTCCTCTACACCGCCCTCGCGTTCCTGCCTGGAGCGATCTTCGCCGTCGCGGCGAAAGCACTCGAGCGCTGGAGCCGCGGGGAGCGCCGGTCGCGCGGGGTCACGGGTGCCGGCAGCCAGCCGGTGGGGCCGCCGATCGAGCGGCTCGTCGCCGACCTGCGCAGACTCGGCCGGGACTACTCGCGCATCGCGGAGTCCGACCTTCCACGCCGCGCACTGCGGTTGCAGAGCGTGACACTGGCGTACGACGACACCCTGTGCGCGTGCTGCACCGCGCTGGAGATCCCGGCGCCCGGACGACCCCCGTTCGACCCCGTCCAGCGGCTGGAGATCGAGGCGACCCTGGCGCAGCGCGGTCTCACCTGGTAGCAGCGGTGCCGCTGCGCTCGCGGTCGCGCCCGATGTGAAGAAACCGTGATCTGGCGGGCGCCCGTCACGTCTCGCCGTCACCCGGAAGATCTGGCACTGTTCCCGTCGAGGATGTGCGCTGCGCCACTTTCGCAAGCGTTTCACCTGGACGGAGGGTCGATGAAGATTCCACGACGGACGGGAGCGCCACGGCGGTCATCCCGGTGGGCCGCGATCGTCGGCGCCGCGGCGCTGGTGACCTCGCTCGCGGCGTGCTCCAGCGGGCCGGCAGGCGTCGTCGTCAACCTCTACGGCGGGGCCAGCGGCACCGGCTTCGACAAGATCATCGCCGACTGCAACCAGCAGGCCGCGGGCCGCTACACGATCGTCGGCAACCTGCTGCCGAGCGACGCCGACGGGCAGCGCGACCAGCTCGTGCGCCGGCTGGCCGCCCAGGACGCCGGGATGGACCTGCTCGGCATGGACGTCACCTGGACTGCCGAGTTCGCCGAGGCGAACTGGATCCGGGAGCTGACCGGGGACCAGAAGGCCGCAGGCCACCAAGGACACGCTCCAGCCGCCGATCGACACGGCGACCTGGAAGGGCAAGCTCTACGGCATCCCGCGGACCACGAACGTCCAGCTGCTGTGGTATCGCAAGTCGCTGGTCCCGAACCCGCCGAAGACGTGGGACGAGATGATGGCCATGGCCCAGCAGCTCAAGGACCAGGGCAAGACCTACGAGATCGGGATGACCGCGGCCCAGTACGAGGGCTACGTCGTCAACATCAACAACCTGGTCACCGCGTACGGCGGCACGGTCGTCAACGCGGACAGCACCGCGCCGACGATCGACGACAAGACCGTCCAGGCGTTGACGCTGCTCAACAAGGTCGCGACGTCCGGGCTCACCAGCTCCTCGCTGTCCAACGCGCAGGAGCCCGAGGTGTTCGCCGACCTGCAGACCGGGCGCTCGGCCTTCTCCCTGAACTGGCCCTACGTCCTCTCCGCGATGCGGGAGGCCAACCCGGACCTGGTCAACGACCTCGGGTACGCCCCGTACCCGTCCGTGGACGGCGGGACACCGAAGGTGACCCTCGGCGGGATGAACTACGCGATCAGCACCTACAGCAAGCACCCGGACGAGGCGTTCGACGCGGCGATGTGCATGCGCAACGAGAAGCAACGCTCTGAGCGCCGCCATCGACGCCGGTGACGTGCCCGCGCTGGCCACCGTGTTCGACAACCCCGAGTTCATCGCGGCGTACCCGATGAAGGACGTGATGCTCGAGGAGCTGGAGAACGCCGTGCCGCGGCCGGTCTCGCCGGTCTACCAGAACATCTCGACGGTCCTGTCGACCACGTTGTCGCCGCCCGCGGACATCCACCCGCAGGCGTCGGCCGATGAGCTGCGTACCTCCATCCAGAACGCGATCGAGGGCAAGGGGATCCTGCCGTGACCCAGACACCGACACCCGCGGCCGCCGAGGCGATCGAAGAGCGCAAGGACGACGGCTCCATCGACATCGCCCGCCGACGGGCCAACGAGGCGCAGCGCGCGGAGCGCAAGCTCGGGCTGCTGCTCGTCGCCCCTGCGGTGACCATCATGCTCGCGGTCGCCGCGTATCCGATCATCTACGCCTTCTGGCTCTCGTTGAACAAGGCGGACCTGCGCCGGCCGAACGCCAACCAGTTCATCTGGTTCGACAACTACGTGACGGTGCTGTCCAGCCCGATCTGGTGGCGGGCGTTCGGCGTCACCATGTTCATCACCATCGTCAGCGCGTCCCTCGAGCTGGTGTTCGGGATGCTCCTCGCGATCATCATGCACCGCACGATCGTCGGACGCGGGCTGGTGCGCACCTCGGCACTGGTGCCCTACGGGATCGTGACCGTGGTCGCCGCGTTCTCCTGGCGGTTCGCCTGGACCGAGGACCTCGGCTACCTGACCCCGAGCGGGTCCGCACCGCTGACCGAGTTCTGGCCGTCGATCTGGATCATCATCCTGGCCGAGGTCTGGAAGACGATCCCGTTCATGGCGCTGCTGCTGATGGCCGGCCTCGCCCTGGTGCCCGAGGACCTGCTCAAGGCGGCCTCGATGGACGGCGCGAACGCCTGGAAGCGGTTCTGGATGATCACCGTGCCGCTGATCAAGCCGGCCATCCTGGTGGCGCTGCTGTTCCGCACGCTGGACGCCTTCCGGGTGTTCGACAACATCTTCGTCCTCACCAACGGCGCCAACGGCACCAGCTCGGTGTCGATGGTCGCCTACAGCAACCTGATCCGGGGGCTCAACCTCGGCATCGGCTCGACCATGGCGGTGCTGATCTTCATCACCACGGGGATCATCGCCTTCATCTTCATCAAGGCCTTCGGCGCGGCGGCGCCCGGGGCGGACCCCGGAGGGAGGAAGTAGCCGTGCAGACCGAGACCACGCAACGCAAGCTGACCTGGTGGGGCGTCAACGTCCTCGTCCTGCTGTACGCGTTCGTCCCGGTGGTGTGGATCCTCTCGCTGTCGCTCAAGGACGCCGCCACGCTCAACGACGGCCGGTACCTGCCCGTCTCGCCGACCGGGGACGAGCTACGCGGCGATCTTCTCGAACCCGGAGTTCCTGCGGGCGCTGTTCAACTCGATCGGGATCTGCCTGATCGCGACCCTCATCGCGATCGTGTTCGGGACGATGGCCGCCTACGCCATCGCGCGCCTGACCTTCCCGGGCAAGGCGGCGATCGTGGCCGTGTCGCTGCTGATCTCGATGTTCCCGCAGATCGCCCTGGTGACCCCGCTGTTCAAGATCCTGACCACCATCGGGCTGTTCGACACCTGGCCCGGCCTGATCATCCCCTACGTCACCTTCGCGCTGCCGCTGGCCATCTACACGCTCTCGGCGTTCTTCCGCGAGATCCCGTGGGACCTCGAGAAGGCGGCCAAGATGGACGGGGCCACGCCCTACCAGGCGTTCCGCCAGGTGATCACCCCGCTGGCCATGCCGGGCATCTTCACCACGGCCATCCTGGTCTTCATCTCGTGCTGGAACGACTTCCTGTTCGCGCTGTCGCTGACCTCGACGTCGAGGGCGCGCACCGTGCCGGCGGCGATGAGCTACTTCACGGGCGCCACGACGTTCGAGAAGCCGACGGGGCCGGTCGCGGCCGCGGCGGTGGTCATCACCATCCCCATCGTCATCTTCGTCCTGCTGTTCCAGCGCCGGATCGTCGCCGGCCTGACCTCGGGTGCCGTCAAGGGCTGACCCGGTTAGCACACTGACCGACTCGCACCCGAGGAGCCGAGAGAAATGGCCGAGATCGTTCTGGAACACGTGGTCAAGCGCTACCCGGACGGTGCGCTGGCCGTGGACGACTTCAACCTCAACATCGCCGACGGGGAGTTCATCATCCTCGTCGGCCCGTCCGGCTGCGGGAAGTCGACCACGCTGAACATGGTGGCCGGGCTGGAGGACATCACCGGCGGGCAAGCTGATCATCGACGGCACCGTCGTCAACGACAAGGCGCCCAAGGACCGCGACATCGCCATGGTGTTCCAGTCCTACGCGCTCTACCCGCACATGACCGTCGGGGAGAACATGGGCTTCCCGCTGAAGCTGGCCGGTGTCGACAAGGGCACCATCCAGAAGAAGGTCAACGAGGCGGCCGAGATGCTGGAGCTGACCCAGCACCTCGACCGCAAGCCCTCGAACCTCTCCGGCGGCCAGCGCCAGCGCGTCGCCATGGGCCGCGCCATCGTGCGCTCGCCGAAGGCGTTCCTCATGGACGAGCCGCTGTCCAACCTCGACGCCAAGCTGCGCGTGCAGATGCGCACGCAGGTCTCGCGCATCCAGAAGAGCCTGGGCACCACCACGCTCTACGTCACCCACGACCAGACCGAGGCCATGACGCTGGGCGACCGGGTCGTGGTCATGCGCGGCGGCGTGGTGCAGCAGGTCGGCTCGCCGTCGTACCTCTACGACCACCCGGTCAACCTGTTCGTGGCCGGGTTCATCGGCAGCCCGTCGATGAACTTCCTGCCCGGGCAGCTGAAGGGCAACGGGGTCGTGGCGACGGCGCTGGGCGAGACCCAGCTGAACGACGAGTGCCGACAGGCCGTGGAGCGGTCGAAGACCAGCGGAACCGTCATCCTGGGCATCCGCCCCGAGCACTTCGAGGACGCGTCGCTGGTCGGCGACAAGCCCGGTGGGACGTTCGACGCACCGATCGACATCGTCGAGGCGATGGGGTCGGACGTCTACGCCTACTTCGTCGTGAAGGGCGAGGGGGCCCACTCCGCGGACCTCGACGACCTGGCCAAGGACGCCGGCAACGACCTGCACAGCGACGGGACGCCGGTCACGGCGCGCCTGGACGCCGCCTCCCACGTCCAGCGTGGGAAGACGGCCAAGCTGTGGTTCGACACGTCGAAGGTGCACGTGTTCGACGTCGAGAGCGGGCTGAACCTGGCGCCGGGCGGCCAGGACGAGACGACGTCGAGCGGAGCCCAGCGCGCCTGATCACGGATCTCCGGTGCCCTCTCCCGCTCGTCGGGGGAGGGCACCGGTGGATCCGGCACCGCTCTACCGGCGGTGGCAGCGAGCCCGACCGCTGGTTCTCCTCGTCCTTCTGGTCCGTCCCGACTGGCACAGGGTCGCGCCTGAGCAGGGCGATGATCGTGACGCTCAGGGCGGCCACGACGATGACGAGGACCTCGGTCATGCCCGGCCCCGGCGTTCGGCGATCTCGGCCTGGGCGAGCTTGGCCAGGCTGTAGAGCCTGCACGGGTGCACGACGTGGCCCTTCTGGGGGCCGGCCGTGCAGAGCGGGCACCGCCCCTCCGGGGTGCGGCGGTGGCCCGCGACGATGTCGGTGGCCAGGCCGGGCATGTCCGCCAGCGCCTCGATCAGGTCGGTCTCGCTTCTCACCGCGCCTGCCCTCCTCCATCTGGCTTGAGCCACTAAGTGGCTTGCGCCAGTGAAGCATGCGCTGTCTCAACAGGCAACAACTGGTTTGAACCAGATACGCTCGAGCCTTGTCAGCCCACACGCCCCCGGCCACTGATCACCGAAGCTGCGAGGGAAGTTCCGTTGGAACCGGTCGAAGGCCAGCTGCCGAGCCGTCGTCTTGCCCACGAGCTGCGCACGGCGATCACCACAGGTGCTCTCTCACCTGGTGCCAGGCTTCCGTCCGAGCGCACGCTCGCCGCGGAGCACGGAGTCGCCCGCAACACCGCACGCGAGGCCATTCGCCTTCTGGCTGACGAAGGGCTCGTCACGGTCCAGCACGGACGCGGTGTGTTCGTCCGCGAGAAGCGCCGGCTGATGCGCTTCGGCGCGGGCCGCTACTCCCGAACACTGCGCGAAGCGACCGGCGTGTCCCCGTTCCGCGCCGAGGCCGCCAAGCAGGGGCGCACCGCGCGCACAGAATGCCGGTCCATCACCCGGGTCGTCCCGCCGCCCGAGGTCGCCGAGCGCCTGGACGTCGACCCCGACACCGAGTCCGTCGTCCGCCGCGAGAACTGGTACTTCGCCGACGACGAACCCGTCCAGCTCGGCATTACTTACGCCGTGTGGGCCGAGGTCGCAGACTCCGCCGTCGGCGCCTCCGCCGATCTCGGTCACGGCAGCCTCTACGCCCGGTTCGCCGACCTCGGGCACGAGATCGCCCGCGTGCGCGAGGAGGTCACCGCACGCATGCCCACCCCCGAGGAGATCCGGGGCCTGGACATCCCCGACGGTGTCCCGGTGCTCGACGTGCTGCACACCGGCATCGACGACCACGGCCGACCGTTCGAGGTCACCTGCTTCGTCATGCGAGCCGACCTCAACGGGCTCGATTACCGCATGCCCGTGGAGGACTGATGACCGAGCACGCCGCCCCGCCTCGCGCTGTCATCCGAGAACGTACCTCGGCCGACCTGGTCGGCGCCTCCGTCGCACTCGTCGAGGTCCACGCCACTGACGGCTATCCGGTCGAGGGCGTCGACGACCCCCATGCCTGGCTCACGAGCCCGCACCTGCTGCGGGCGTGGGTCGCCGAGCTGGACGGCCGCATCGTCGGCCACGTCGCCGTCACTCGCCCCCAACCCGATGATGCCGCCGTCACCGTGTGGACGCAGACCCCCGACGGCACAGACCAGGCCCTGGCGGTCCTCGGCCGCCTGTTCGTCGTCCCGGCCGCCCGACGTCACGCACTCGGCGACCGCCTCGTGCGCGCCGCTACCGAGTATGCCGATCACCACGGGCTCCGGCTCGTCCTCGACGTCATGGCCAAGGACGCCGCCGCCATCCGCCTCTACGACCGCCTCGGCTGGCAGCGCATCGGCACCACACAACACGACAACGGACGCGGCCGGATCGTCCCCGCCCACTGCTATGTCAGCCCACCGCGGTCCGGCAACGCCGGGAATCCTGGTCCGCCGCCGCAAGCCCGCGCCCGTTGAGTCCTGGTGAAACCCGGAGCAGCCGGTGAAGGTCGGACTGTGGGACTACCACCTCAACTATCACCGTGCCGATCAGGTCCGGGCGTGGGTCGCCGAGCTCGAACGACTCGGCATCGCCTCGATCTGGGTCGGTGAAGGACTGTTCCGGGATCCGTTCACGCTCGCCGGCATCATCCTCTCGGCGACCGAACGCGTCACCGTCGCGATCGGCGTGGCGAACATCTGGGTTCGCGACGCCTTCGCCACCGTCGCCGCACAGTTCACCCTCGCCGAGGCCTACCCCGGACGATTCCTGCTCGGCATCGGCGTCAGCCACGCCGCACTCGTCGAAGGGCTCCGCGGTCACCGCTACCACAAGCCGCTCACCGCAGCACGCACCTACCTCGACGACATGGACAAGGCCCGCGACGCCTATAAGGCGTTCCGGCCGCCGTCTCCGCCGCCGTGCGTTCTGGCCGCACTCGGGCCGCGCATGCTGGAACTGGCTGCCGAACGCGTCGACGGCGCCCACACCTACTTCGTCCCGCCCGAACACACCTCGCGGGCTCGCCGGATCCTGGGCCCGGAGAAGCTGCTCGTGCCCGAGCAGGCCGTCGTCCTCGACGACGATCCCGACCGAGCCCGCCGACTCGCCCGATCGCACATCCGCCGCTACCGAGTTGCGGGCCAGTGCGCCGCCGTTCAGATTCCTCAAGCAGACCCTCGGCTGGACCACCCCCAAGCTGCGCCTCCCGCCGCCGCCGACCGCTGGACCTGGCTGGTCATCGCCGCGCACACCCAGCTGTGCCTGGCCCGTGACCTGACCGTCGACCTGCGTCGCCCCTGGGAACGGCCCTGCCCACCCGGGCGACTTACCCCCGCCCGAGTCCGCCGCGGATTTCGCCGCCTCCGAGCGAAGATCACCTTCCCAGCCCGTGCGCCGAAACCCGGCCGACCCGGCCCCGGACGCCCACCGAGTGTCCCCAACCAGCACCGGGCGCCCCGCCACGACGTCGGCAAGACCACCACACGCGGTCAGGCCAAGACCGTCAAACATCCGATCAAGGGTTAAACGACAAGCTTAGACGGGACGGTTCTGCTGCTTGATGTACTGCCGCACGATGGACAGGGGCGCGTCGCCGACGGTCCCGGCGAAGTAGGAGCCGGACCGCAGGCGTTGCGCGCGCCAGTAGTGCCGCACGAGGTCGGGGAATTCCTGCCGCAGACGGCGGGAGGACACGCCCTTGAGGCTGTTGACCAGCTTCGAGACGGCGACCTTGGGCGGGTAGTCGACCAGTAGGTGCACGTGGTTGGACTCGCCGGTGAACTCGACCAGCTCGGCCTCGACGTCGCCGCAGACCGCGCGCATGATCTCTTCCCTGCGCTGGAGGGCCGGTCGGCGAAGACGTGGTGTCGGTAGTTCGTGACGAACACCACAGTGGGCGTGCATCAGGAACGCGCGGCGTCTACTGGTCGACTGGCGCGAAGGCCGATGTTGTCGGTGCTGGACCGTACGGTGCTCGCATGCAGCTGCGGTACGCCTACCGCCTCGACCCGACCCCGGGTCAACGGCAGGGGTTGGCGCGGGCGTTCGGGTGTGCTCGGGTGGTGTTCAACGACGCCATCGCCGCACGACGAGCTGCACACGAGGCCGGGGCGCCGTACCCGACCGACGCCGCGCTGTCGAAGGCGCTCACCGCGGCCAAGCGGACACCGGAGCGGGCGTGGCTCGCCGAGGTGTCCGCCGTCGTGCTGCAACAGGCGCTCGCCGACGCGAACACCGCGTACCGGAACTTCTTCGCCTCACTCAAGGGCACCCGCAAGGGCCGACGTCTGGGGGCGCCGCGGTTCCGCTCCCGGCGGGACCGCGCGCAGTCGATCCGGTTCACCAGGGCCGCCCGGTTCACGGTGCTCCCCCACGGCAGGTTGCGGCTGCCGGGGATCGGGGACGTGCCGGTGCGCTGGTCGCGCGAGCTGCCCGCCGAGGCGTCGTCGGTGACGGTGACCGTGGACGCGGCGGGCCGGTACCACGCCTCGTTCGTCGTCGACGTACCCGACGTCCCGCTCCCGCCCGTGCAGCACGAGGTGGGGATCGACCTGGGGCTGACCCACTTCGCGGTGCTGTCGGACGGGACGAAGGTCGACGACCCGCGGATCGCGCGCAAGGCCGCCGCGAAGCTGCGGCGGGCGCAGAAGGAACTCGCCCGCCGCCAGACGGGGCTCGGCGAACCGGGAGCGCTCGCGCCGCAAGGTCGCGAAGTGCCATGCCCGGGTCGGGGACACCCGCCGGGATTGGCTGCACAAGCTGTCCACCACGATCGTCCGCGAGAACCAAGCGGTGTACGTGGAGGATCTGGCCGTGTCGGGTCTGGCGCGCACGCGCCTGGCCCGGTCGGTGCACGATGCGGGCTGGTCGACGTTCGTCGGCATGCTCGCGTATAAGGCGCGGCGGCACGGGCGCACGTTCGCCCGGGTCGACCGGTGGTTGCCGTCGACCCGGGCGTGCTCGGTGTGCGGGGCCATCGGCGAGGAGAAGCCGCTGCAGCGTCCGCGAGTGGGCCTGCCCCTGCGGCGCGGTGCACGACCGGGACGTCAACGCCGCACGCAACATCCTGGCCGCGGGACGCGCGGACAGCCCAACGCTCGTGGAGCTGGTGTCAGCCGGGACCCCGGTCCCGCAACCGGCCGTGAAGCGAGAACCCGCCGGGAGCACGGCATGAGCCGCGACAGACCGGAATCCCCGCCGTTCACGGCGGGGAGGACGTCAATTGAGCACCCAGGTGTCCTTCGCGCCGCCGCCGCGGGAGGAGTTGACGATCAGGCTGTCCGCCGGGGCGACCCGGCTGAGCGAGGCCGGCAGCACGTCCACGTCCGTCCCCGATCCCCGCCGCGACTGCAGCACGAACGCCCGCAGGTCGACCGCGCGGGGCTCCAGGTGGCCCTCGGTGAACGTCGGGTGCGTCGACAGCGTCACCATGTCCTGCGCCACCCACAGCGCCGGCTCGGCGCGGATCGCCGCCCCGACCTCGTCCCGCTCCTGCTGCGACGAGTGCGGGCCGATCACGATGCCCTTGCCGCCATAGCCGTTGACCGGCTTGAGCACCAGCTCGTCGAGCCGGTCCAGCACCTCGGCGCGGCGCTCCGGGTCGACGCACGGGTAGGTGGGCACGTTGTCCAGGATCGGCTTCTCGTCCAGGTAGTAGGCGATCATCTCCGGGACGTAGGCGTAGGTCAGCTTGTCGTCCGCGACGCCGTTGCCGAAGCCGTTGAGCAGCGCGACGTTGCCGCGGCGCACGGCGTTGCCCAACGCGCGGCCGATCGGGCGCAGGTCGGCACCGGCGGAGTCCATCAGCTCGAGCTCGTCGATGCGCCGGTAGAGCGCCGACAGCCGGGTGCGCCCACCCTCGCCGACGAGGAACACCCCGTCGTCGGTGACCTGCAGGTCCCGCGGGGTCACCACCGGCACGCCCATGCGGTCGGCCAGCAGCTTGTGCTCGAAGAACGCCGAGTCGACCGTACCGGCCGACAGCAGCGCCACCTCGTCGTAGCCCGCACGGTCCGGGTCGACGGCCGACAGCAGGGCCGACCGGAGCCGGCGCGGCACGTCCTCCAGGGCGACGACGCCGGTCGGCGGCTCCAGGTCGGGCATGGCGCTCCGGATCAGGCGCCTGCTCATGATCGAGTAGGCCATGCCGGACGGGACGCGCAGGTTGTCCTCGAGCACCATCCAGTGGTCCGGCCGGTCGCGCACGAGGTCGATGCCGGCAACGGCGATCCGCACCGCGTCCTCCGGCACGAGCTTGCCCAGGCGGGTGCGGCCCGGGGCGTCGTCGACGACCGAGGCGGGGACGACGCCGTCCGCGATGATCCGTCGCTCGCCGTAGACGTCGCGCAGGAACGCCTCCAGCGCGCGGATGCGCTGGGTGAGCCCCGCGGTGAGCCCGGCCCAGTCGTCGGCGGTGATGATCCGGGGCAGCAGGTCCAGCGGGAACAGCCGTTCGGGCTCGTCGTCGACCCGGAACGTGACGCCGCGGGCGCGCTGCTCGGTGTGCAGCGCCTTCTCCGCGGCCTTCATGCCGTTGATGCCCATCCGGGACAGCGTGCGGAACATCCAGCCGTACTGCGGGAGGACGTTGCCCTCCTCGCTCACCGCCTCGTCGAAGCCGGTCACCCGGTAGTCCCCGAGCAGCTTCGGTGCCGTGACGATCGCCGGTGGCTTGTCGAACGGCAGGTTCGTGCCCTGGGTCGCGGCGAGCAGGCCGTCGACGACGTCGGTCAGCTCGCCGCGCAGGCCGAACCGGCGACGCTGCCGCGCCGCCGCGCTGCCGCGGCCGAGCGCCATCTGCGACAGCTCGTGCACCTGCTCGAAGTCGCCGAGCGCCTCCAGATGCGGGCGCAGCGAGTCGACCAACTGCCCGACGAGCAGCACGGGGGAGATCAGCGCGGACCCGGCCGGGTTGACCAGGTCGCCCTCCAGGCCCGACCGGGCGGCACGCCAGGTGGCCGCGCGGAGCAGCTCGTGGCGGATCTCCGGGAACGGGACGCCCTGCACGGACTCCTGCCGGGCCCGCCGCACGAGCGCGCGGAACAGGCCGGCGATCAGCACGACGAAATCGACCTCGGGGCAGGCGTCGCAGACGCGCAGCTCGACGGTCGGCACGTGGGCGCTGGGCCGGACGTCGAAGTAGACCATCCCCGGATCGCTGATCGTCCCCGAGTCGATCAGGTCCTGGATCATCGCGTCGTACTCGGCGCCGGTCTCCATCATCGGGGGCGGCCCCGCGGTCGGCCAGCGGGACCAGATCAGCTCGCGGTAGCTCGCGTAGCCGGTGTCGCGGCCGTTCCAGAAGGGGGAGCTGGCCGAGATGGCGAGCAGGGTGGGCAGATGGGGGGCGACGCGGCGGACGACCTGCACGGCCTCGTCGCGGTCCGGCACGTCGACGTGGATCTGGGCACCGCAGATGTGCTGCTCGTTGACCAGCACCTGGTACTCGTGCTGCATGTGCGCGAACCGCGCGCCGGCCGAGATGTCGCCCCCGTCGACGTCGACCAGCGGCACCGTGCCCGCCGCCACCACGCCGAGGCCGTGCGGTTCGGCGGCCTCGGCCAGCCGGGCCCGCAGCCGCTGCAGGTGCGCCCGCAGCTCGTCGAGGGTGTCGCACACCGGCGTGTTCGTCTCCACCAGCGATCGCTGCAGCTCGGGTGCGAACTCCGCACCGTCGAGCTGGCCCAGGAGCGCGTCGACCTCGGGGGTGGACCGCCGCGTGTCGAGGTCCACGACGTGGAACTCTTCCTCGGCCCCGATCTGGAGCTCCCGGCTGCTCATGGCCGCGACGGTAGGGAGCGTGTGTTACGCGGACGTTGCCAGAGGGTCACCGGGCGTGGCTGCGGGTGCACGCGGGAGGCTGCCCACTTGCCGTTGACGTCACACCTCCGGGTCGGGACGCGGCCGGTCGTGCGCGGTGAGTGGCGCCCATGGACGCAGCACCGTTGACCCATCCACCCCACCGCGATGATCGGCAGTCGGTCGACCAGGGCGACATCCGTGTCCGGTTCGGTCGACCAAGCACTGATCACGGGTACGGATCGCGAGAGCGGCAGGACTCACCAGTTGCGGGTGCTGCTGAGCTGCAGCTGCTTCTGCAGGATGGGTGTTGCCTTACGGATGTCGGCCTGGTCGGCGGCGAAGGCCGCGGCGGCATCCGGGTAGCCGGCCTGTGATGCTCCGGACCAGTAGCGAACGGCCCGATCCACGGTCGCGGCGAGGACGCGGGGGGAGAAACGGGCGAGCAGGACGTCCGGATCGGGCAGGCGCCACCACGCGGCCAGGGCCCGAGCCGCGAAGGTCAGACCGTGCCGGGCTGCGACGCGGGTGAGCAGGAGTTGCGCAACCTTGTCCAGGTCGGTGCGGGGCGCAGGAACATGGGTGGGTGGTTCAAGAAACATCTGGGCGCGACCCAGGTGCCACGGCGCCGAGTAGGGGAACACCTCGTCCAGGAGCTTGTCCGGCGACCACAGCAGCATGTACGGGTACTGGCCGTGCATGCGTGCGCAGCTCGCCGGCGGTGCCACCGCGTTGACCTGCGACCGGCCGGTCATAGTTGGCGTAGGTGAACGAAAGCGGAGTGTGACCGGCCGGAACGCCGATCCCGTGCAGTGGCCCGGCCGCCCCGTAGAGCCGGGTGAGGGCGGCCAGCGGCGAGTCGGGGGCGATGAGCCGCGACAGCTTGCGGGTTTCGCCCGTGCCGACCTGGTTCCAGAAGTCGACGATCTTTCGCTCCTCGGGTTTGCCGGGGAGAAAGGGGCGTCGGGCAGCACCCGGTCCGATTGTGTTCGGTGCCGCTGGGGCGCGGAGGGCGGCCGGGGCGGCGCCGGGCCGCTTCCGGTCGGTCGCCGGCGTGTTGTCGCGCGCCTGCCGCTCGGGCGGCGGCACCGGGGCGGCTCCGGTCCCGGTCGGCGGCACGTTTCGTGCCGCACGTTCCTGCCGCGGTTTCTCGGCCACCGGGGCCAGGCGGAGGGGCGGCGTCGTGGCCGGGACGCAGGTGCCGCAGCCGAGGTGGGTCTTGGTGGCCACCAGCGGGGAATGGGCGTCGCAGGTCGGGCATCGGGTGGGCGCCACGGTGCCGAGCAACGGCAGGTAGTCGAAAACCATGGGCCAGCGACGTTCGCCGCGCCGGACGTCGGTGGCCAGACGCCAGACCGGGACGTCGATCAGATGCAGCCGGTAGGGGCGCAACACATGCTGATGGCGGTACTTCTCGCTGATCTCGGCCAGGCGGCGGTCGCGCTCGCCGCTCGTCGCCTGGGCGCGGGCATCCAGGAGGGCCCGGCGTTGCGCGTCCGCGCCGCCACGCCGCTTGTCGATCGCGGCCAGCGCCGCCGCGTAGTACTCCGTCGCGCGGGTGATCTCCGCGACCCGTTCGGCGTCGGCTTCGACGCTCAGCTCCTGGCCGCGCCGGACGGCAGCGGTGTCGAGTTCGCGGTGGGCGGCGGCCACCGCGGGGGCCAGCCGGTTCGCCGGCACACCGGGTCCCGCGTCGGCCTCGGCGGTGCCGATCGCACTGAGCAGCCGGTCCGCGGCGTCCTGCGGCCAGGCGACGCGCGACGGCACGTCGAGGAGGCATTCGGCGACCTCGGTGAACCGCTCGTCGGCCGAGACGGTGTGGGTGACCAGCGCCCCGAGCCGCAACAGCGGCCGGTGGGATCGGAGGATCGAGCTGGTGGCATCGATCCGGCCGTGATCGACCGGGACCTGGTCCCTGATCTTGGCCAGGAGGTCCTCCGTGGATGTCTGCTTGGTGCCGTGCGGCAGGGTGAGCGTGCCGACGTCCCCCGAGTCGATGATCGTCTCGGCCCCCTTGTCGATCTCGGGGTTGCCGGAGCCGAGGAACAGCACACCGTCTTCCCGGGAGATGTCGGGATCGTCGGTGATCAACGCGGTTTCCGGCAGGTCGTGCTGGGCGCTCAGGTGCCCGGGCAGGATCGCCAGCACCGTGTCGCCGGACTGCTCCCACAGTCCGCCCTTGTGTTCCAGGTAGCTCAACCAGAACGCAAAGGCGGGCCCATGGTGGCCGATCACTGCTGCTCGTCTCCGACCAGCGCGTCCACGCCGAGCCTGCTGCGCAGGTAGGTGTCGCGGGCAGCGACGAGGCCCTCGCCGATCTCGTCCATGCGACGCGCGAAGGCGCGATCGTCATCGGCGGTGGCGAACGCGTCGAACACCGCGCGTTCGAAGTCGAAGTCGTCGTCGATCCGACCCAAGATCATGTCAAGTTCGCCGACGACCAGCTCGAACATATTGATCTTGGTTTCCAGGACGTGCAGGATCCGCTCCTCGATGCTGCCCTTGGACACCAGGTTCGTGAGCAGCACATCGTGGGTCTGGCCGACGCGGTGCAGCCGGCCAAGACGCTGTTCGATCTGCATCGGGTTCCACGGCAGATCGAGGTTGATCATCACATGGCAGAACTGCAGGTTGCGGCCTTCCCCTGCGGACTCGGTGGACAGCAGCACCGGCACGTCGCCGCGGAAGGCGCCGATCACCCTTTCCTTCTCCGCCCTCGACAACCCACCGTCGTAGACGGTCGCGTCGATTCCCGCGGCCCGCACCGATTCGGCCACCGTGTCCAGGGTCTTCCGGAAGGCGGTGAACACCAGGACCTTCTCGCCGTTGGCCGTGTGCTCGCCCAGTTTCCGCACCAGCAGGCGCACCTTGGCCGGATCGGTGATGGCCTCGGCCCGGGCGGCCAGGTCGGTCCAGCCGAGTTTGGCCAGGGTCGGGGCGGCCGCGGCGGGCGTGGAGCCTGCCAGGCGGGACACCGAACGCAGGGCCATTCCCCGCGCCGGCGTCGCGTCCCTCGCGTGGACCCGGACCCGTTCCACCACGTCCGCGTAGAGAGCCCGCTCGTCGCTGTCCGGGGGGACGAGCACCGTCTCGGCCAGCCGCTGGGGCAGCCGCAACGCCACCTCGCTGCGCCGGTGTCGCACCATCACCTGCCTGGTCCTGACCCGCAACTCGTCCAGGTTGCGGGGGCTGGTGGCGTCGTCACCGGCAGCGGCGAAGCGGGTGCGGAACTGAGCCGGGGTGCCGAGCAACCCGGGAGCCACCAGAGAGATCATCTCGTACAGGTCCTGCAGCCGGTTCTCCACCGGAGTGGCGGTCAACAGCAGCAGGAACCGCGCGGTGAGCGCCCTGATCAGCTTTCCGGACGCGCTGTTCGCGGACCGCAGCCGGTGTGCCTCGTCCGCGACCACCAGATCCCACCCGCCACCGGTGAGCTCGCTCTTCAGCGGGTCCCTGCGCGCCGCGGCCAGCGAGACCAGCAGCACCGGCCCGCCGCTGCGGCAGTCGGGGACCCCGCTTCGTCCGGTGACGATGGCCGTCGGCAGGCTGAACTTTCGCTCCAACTCGTCGCGCCACTGCTCGACCAGGCCGGCCGGGGTGAGTACGAGCGTGCGTTCGGCCAGGCCCCGCAACCGCAGCTCGGACAGGATCAAGCCGGCTTCGATGGTCTTACCCAGCCCGACCTCGTCGGCCAGGATCGCCCGGCCGCGCATGCGGCGTAACACCGTGGATGCCGTTTCGCGTTGATAGTCGAACGGCTCGAACGCCAGCTGCGGCAAGGACAGGAGGGTGTCGAAACCGGGCTTGCGCAGCACCGCAACCGCCTGATCCACCAGCGCGGATGCTGCCGGGTCTACAGCAGGGCCTGCGGACAACCGGGCCAGCAACCCGGCCATGGCGGTCGACAGGACCGGCTCATCGAGAACCGTCGGGGAGTCGGGCAACTGTGGCAGGAAGTCAGTGGTCATCGAGCTTCGCAGCGCAGTCGGATTCCAGCATCGACCGGGACTGTAGTGGTGCCGGCCTCGCGGCCGACGGCGGCCACCGCTGGGCCAACCGCTGCGTCCTGCGGCGGGACCCATGGTTCCGATGCGTGACGACATCCGAGGTCGCGTTCACCGGGCCGATCGCGGCCGACATCTGCTGCCGCGACGCTTCCCGACGATTGATCACTCAGCTCGGGTCCGGGCCGTCGCGGTCGGAGAACCTCAGTCCAGTTCGCCGAGTCCGTGTCGCCGGCAACACTGCTTGTACTTGCGTCCCGACCCGCACCAGCACGCGGCCGTCCGGGCGGGCGGCCAGGCCAGCATGGCGGTGGTGACGCTGCGCAGGTCCGGATGGGCGAGCAGATCGTCCTTCTTGGGAGACGTGACGCCCCGGTCGGCGAGAAATGCCTCGAAGCCGGGTACGTCGGCGGGCAGCTGCTCGACTCGAAGCCCGTTTCGTTCGCAGAGCGCGCAATGCCGCTCGACGCGTCGCCGGTGTTCGTCCCAGGTCGCGCCCAGATGATCGGCCAGCTGCGGCCAGCGGGCGATCAGGGCGTGGAACTCCGACTCGGGCCAGAACACCGAAAGGGCGCTGTAGGTGTAGGACGTGGTCGGAGTCGACACGAACGCGGCCGAGCTCGCTCATCGCACTCGATCGCCGCGTCTCCCATGTGGCCCCGCGGGCGCAGCACCGCATCCCACTCCGGCAGGAGTTCGACAAGGTCGTCGACGGGCAGGTCGACCCTGAGCGCGCGACACCGGGCAACGACGTCCGAAGCGCGCTCGATCCCGTAGTCGGGCGTGTACTCCAGCAGCGATTCGGAACCTCCGTCCCGGCACCGGTACAGGCCATCCAGGATGCCGACGGCACACTCCGCCGCGGCCGTCGTCATGCCCAACGTGCCGCGTCGCGCCAGATCGTCGAGGAACGGCTGCAACGCCTCGTCGAGAAGCTCGTCGGCCGCCTCTCCTGGTTCGACATAACCGACCCCGCGCCGATATCCCGCCCGACCGTTGAGCTGGTCGATATCCAGACCCCGCAGGACGGACTCGACCTCCTCCGCGACCGCGCCCCGGTCGCCGGCCGACATGCGCGCCGCGGCCAGGGCTTCGACGCGATCCCGTAAGGTGGGCTGGTCGGTCAGCAGCGCGTCCAGCAGCTCGCCCTTCTCCGCCTCGGTCATCGCCTTCAGGGCCGGTGTTCGTGCCCGCATGGATCCTCCCCGCCGCAGCCAAGGCCTGAGTGAACGCGAACGGCGGCCGGGCGACCGCGAACGCGTGCAGGGACGATACGGCGGCCACTACCCGAGCCGTCATCAGGGCCGTTGAACCGGTCCGTACCCGGCCATGGCGATGGGACCGGGACGCTGGACGCCGAGCCGCCGGCGGGCCGACTGCGCTCATGCTCGCCGGCCCGGCCTCCGATCACGCCGCAGCGTGCGGTCGGTACCCTCCCGCCGTGGGCATGTTGAGCCGGGCCGAGATCGACGCGCTGGTCGCGGAGGCAACCGTCGACTGCTACGACGAGTGCGAGCAAGTCACCGGTTTGTACACGATGATCGTGGACAACCTGGCGACGCCGTTCTCGACCACCGTGCTCGGGGTGGAAGTGACCGTTGAGGACATCGACCTGACGGACGACGATCACATCGTCGCTCGCTGCTCGCGCGGAGCGATCCGGCAGGCCATCCCGGTGCTGGATCTTCCATTGCCGACGCCGGCGCCGGACGGTGCGGAGTGGATCGAGGCGTATCGGCGCTGGGCCCGCTGAGAGCGGTCGCCGGGGAACTGCGGTCGTCATTCTGTCACCGGAGCCCCGCCCCGTCGGTGATCGAGCGCACGGCCCGGCAGGCGCGGCTGCTCGCTGAACTCGACCGCGAGCACCTTCTGCTGCGGGCGAGGGGACGCCCTGGACAGGTGAGAGCACGGCGTCCGCGACCAGCAGGTTGACGAGCAGGTAGACCGCTTCACCGGATGTCATCGCCCACCCCGGTCCGCGGCGGCCCAGAGCAGGTCGGGGTAGGGCGAGCGCCGTGCGGCGGTGGCCGCGTCGATCCGACCCGCGGCGACGGCGGCGTGCAGCGCGGCGACCTCGGCGACCTCGGCGCGCTGGGCGGCGACGAACGCCGCGTCCACCGGGTCGCCGTGGCCGGGGACGACGACCGCGGGGCGCAGGGCGAGCAGCGCGTCGAGGGTCGCGGGCCACTCGGCCAGGACGGCGTCGCCGAGATCGGGCGGCGCGCCCTGCTCGACCAGGTCTCCGGCGAACACGACCGCGGCGTCCGGCACGTGCACGACGAGGTCGTGGTCGGTGTGCCCGCGGCCGAGGTGCCGCAGCGTGACGGTCCGGCCGCCGAGATCGAGGGACGTCTCGGGGTCGACGGCGTGGTCCGGGAGCGGTGGGTGGGTGGCTTCGAGAGCGTCCGCGGTGGCGGGGTCGCCGTGGTCGCGGTAGTGGGCCGCCCACTCGGCGCGCTGGGCGTCCGCGGTGGCGGCGAGCGTGGCGCGGCAGCGCGGGTGGGCGAACACCGGGCACGGCAGGAACGCCGCGGTGCCGAAGCAGTGGTCGAAGTGCGCGTGGGTGACGATCACCACCAGCGAGAGCCCGGTCACGGCGCGGACGGCGGTGGCCAGCTCGCCGCCCTGCCGGGCGTCACCCCGGGTGTCGACGACGAGCGCGCGCTCACCACCGAGGACCAGGCCCGTGGTGAGGTCCAGCTCGCGATGCCGGCGGGCCAGCACGCCGTCGCCGACCTCGACCCACCGCCCCTCGGTCGGGTCGGTCACCGGGTACCCCCGGCCGGACCGGGTGGCGGCGACCCCGGCGCGTTCCTCACCGGGCCGAGCCGGTCGATCGGACGTGCGGCGTGCCCGCTGTGAGAGCGGTCGACGACGCGGGCATCCGCCCGGCGAGCGCGAGCCCTGCCCGCAGCGCGCTCGCGGCGTCCAGCGTGGCGTCCCGGGCGGCCGCACTGATCGCCGTGAGGCCGGCGTAGCCGTGCACGAGCCCGGGGAACCGGCGCCCGGTGACCGGCACGCCGGCCCGGCGGAGCCGCTCGGCCAGCTCCTCGCCTTCGTCGCGCAGGGGATCGAACCCGGCGGTGGCCAGGTAGACCGGTGGCATCGCGGACAGGTCGTCCGCCCGCACGATCGCCCCGCGCCGGTCGTTGTTCGGGACACCGTCCGGCAGATAGAACCGCTCCAGCGACGCCACCGTGTCCGCCGACAATCCGTAGCCCGAGCCGAAGGTGTCGCGTGAGCCGCCCGTGCGCTCGACGTCCGTGACCGGGTAGAGGGCGAGTGCGAACGCGGCCTCACCCGGGCGCTCGTGCGCGGTGACCAGCGCGAGGTTTCCCCCGGCGCTGTCCCCGCCGACGGCGACGAGATGCGGGTCGGCGCCGATCTCCGCGGCGTGTGTCCGGACCCAGTCGAAGGCGGCGAGCGCGTCGTCCAGCCCGGCGGGATAGGGGTGTTCGGGGGCGAGCCGGTACGACACCGACAGCACGCGCAGCTGTGCCTGCGCCGCGACGAGCCGGCAGAGCGGGTCCGCCGTCGTCAGGCTGCCCAGCGCGAAGCCGCCGCCGTGGAAGAAGACGAGCAGCGGGCCCGGCGCGGCGGCGGCTTCCGGCTCGTAGAGCCGCGCCGGTCGCGGACCGGCGGCGCCGTCGACCTCCAGGTCCCGCGTGCGGATCTCGTCGAACACGAGGTCCGCGGAGATGTGTGCCGACAGGTCGGCCTGCCGGCGCTGCTCGGCGAGCGTCGCCTGGTCCAGTGCACCGCCCTCGCGGCGCGACAGCAGGCTGCCGATCCGGTACAGCAGCTGCACGTCGAGGTCGAGGCCCTGGTCCTCCACCCGGACCTGCGGGCCGGCCAGCATCCGCTTGACCACGCGGGGGAGCCCGAAGACCGTCCGGAAGCCCAGCCGCAGGGCCGTCACCCGCAAGCGCGTGCCGATCACGGCCACACGCTACGCCGACTGGCGCGTGCTCATCGCACTCCTCTCGCTGCGCTCGGTCGGCTTCGCCGGGCGCTGTGCTGATCGCGCGCTCGCTAAGCTCGCGCGCAGGGCGCAAGCGCTGTGACATTGATTCGCTCGCAAGCTCGCTCACCGCACTCCCTCGCTGCGCTCGGTCGGCGCTGCGCGTAGGCGCTGTGACATTGATTCGCTCGCAAGCTCGCTCATCCGGTGACAGCGAGGGCCGCGTCGCGCGCCTGGTCGACCGCCTGGTCGAACTGCGTGCGGTACAGCTCCGCGTACCGGCCGTCCCGTGCCAGCAGCTCCGGGTGCGTGCCCCGCTCGACGATCCGCCCGTCCTCCACCACGAGGATCAGGTCCGCGGCGCGGATGGTGGAGAGCCGGTGCGCGATCACCACCGCGGTGCGCCCCTCCAGCGCCTCGACCAGGGCCTCCTGGACGGCGGCCTCGGACGTCGAGTCGAGGTGCGCGGTGGCCTCGTCCAGCACGACGACGCGGGGCCGGGCGAGAAGCAGCCGTGCGATCGTCAGCCGCTGCCGCTCACCGCCCGAGAGCCGGTACCCCCGCTCGCCGACCACGGTGTCCAGCCCGTCCGGCAGCCCGGCGACCAGCCCCTCCAGCCGGGCCCGCCGCAGCACGTCCCACAGCTCGGCCTCCGTCGCCCCGGGGCGGGCCAGCAGCAGGTTGCCCCGGATCGACTCGTGGAACAGGTGCCCGTCCTGCGTGACCAGCCCGAGCGTGTCGCGGATCGTGTCGAACGACAGGTCGCGCACGTCCACCCCGCCGATCCGCACCACGCCGGAGTCGACGTCGTAGAGCCGTGGCAGCAGTTGCGCGACGGTCGACTTGCCGGCTCCCGACGACCCCACCAGCGCCACCGTCTGCCCCGGCTCGGCCCGGAAGGACACGTCGTGCAGCACCTCGACCCCGCCGCGGTCGTCGAGCCGGGCGACGTCTTCCAACGACGCCAGCGACACCGCCGTCGCCGCCGGATAGGCGAAGCGCACGTGCGACAGCTCCACCGACAGCGGTCCGTCGGGCAGCGGCTGCGGCCGCTCCGGCTCCCGGATGAGCGGCGGCAGGTCGAGGATCTCGAACACCCGCCCGAAGCTGACCAGCGCGCTCATCACCTCGACCCGGGCGCCCGCCAGCCCCGTCAGCGGCGCGTACAGCCGGGTGATCAGCAGGGCCAGCGCGACGACGTCGCCCGCCGCCATCCGGCCGTTCAACGCCAGGTAGCCGCCCAGGCCGTACACCAGTGCGAGCGCCAGCGCCGAGACCAGCGTCAGCGCGGTGACGAACACCCACTGCACCATCGCGGTGCGCACGCCGATGTCGCGCACGCGCGCGGCCCGGGAGACGAACTCCCGCGACTCGTCCGCCGGCCGCCCGAACAGCTTGACCAGCGTCGCCCCGGGCGCGGAGAACCGCTCCGTCATCTGGTTGCCCATCGCCGCGTTGTGGTCCGCCGCCTCCCGCTCGAGCTGCGCCAGCCGCCGCCCGATCCGCCGCGCCGGCACCACGAACACCGGCAGCAGCGCCAGCGCGAGCAGCGTGACCTGCCAGGAGAGCGTGAGCATCACACCCAGGGCCAGCGCGAGCGTGACGACGTTGCCCGCCACCCCGGACAGGGTGTCGCTGAACGCCCGCTGCGCTCCGATGACGTCGTTGTTCAGCCTGCTCACCAGCGCGCCCGTGCGGGTGCGCGTGAAGAACGCCACCGGCATGCGCTGGACGTGCGCGAACACCGCCGCGCGCAGGTCCAGGATCAGCCCTTCACCGATCCGCGCCGAGAACCACCGCGTGACCACGCCCAGCCCGGCCTCGGCGACGGCGATCACCGCGATCAGCACGGCGATGCCGATCACTCTGCCGGGCGGCCCACCCTTGTCGATCGCGTCGACCACCCGGCCGGCCAGCACCGGTGTCGCGACCGCCAGCACGGCCCCGACGACGCTCAGCGCGAGGAACACCGCGAGCCGGCGCCGGTGCGGGCGGGCGAACCCGGCGATGCGTCGCAGCGTCGCCGCGGAGAACGGCCGGGTCTCGTCCCGCGCGTGCATCGCCTGGTACAGCGAGTGCCACGCCTGCATCTCCATGCTCATCGTTTCTCCCGGTCCCTCGGTCGGTGTGGTGGCGGCAGTGTGGCGCGCGGCACCGACAATTCTCGGGAATGACGCTAGAACCTCGACAATGCTTGAGGTCAACCTCAGCAGTGCTCGCCGCTCGGCAGGAATGCCACGATGTCGCCGGCGAGCAGCGGGAGCTCGGGGTCGGACGTCGAGTGCGTCGCCGCTCCGACCTCCTCGACCACCGCGACCGCCGACCCGTCGAGCGCTGAGCCCGACGGCGGCTGCCGCGGCACGCAGCGTGGCCGCCCGCACGGTCCGCGGGCCCGGGTCCACCGAGGTCGCGAGCGCCCCGAAGCACTGGACCTGCACCACCGGCGGCCGACGGGCCCTGGCCTCCTCGTACTCGGCCGGAGTGTTGACGTTGAAGAGCGACTCCAGCCGCGGGTCTGCCGCGGCGAGCTCGGCGTCCGTGAGCAGGGCGGACTGGTCCAGCGTCAGTACGCGACACCGGTCGAACAGCGTCTGCGCGCGGAACGTGCCGCTGTCGAGGAGTTCGGCGACGCGCGGGGCCAGGCTCGTGCGATAGGCGGCGGCGAGCGGCTGGGCATGGCCCCGCGCCACCGGCAGCGCCACCTCGAGCGCCGCGTCCGCCCGGACCTCCCGCACCACGCGGCGGACGAAAGCGGGATGCATCAGCGGCAGGTCGACGGCGCAGACCGCCGCCACCGCCGCGCGCCCGGCCGCGGCGGCCAGACCCGTCGCGATGCCCTGCAACGGCCCGCGGCCGGCCACCGGGTCGTCCACGACCTGCACGCGCGGCGGCAGGCTGGGCAGCGCCTGCCCCGGAGCCCGCACCACGAGGACGGGCCCGTCGACCGCCCGGGCGACCATCCCCACCGTTCGGTGCAGCAGTGTCGATCCGTGCCACTCCAGCGCTGCCTTGGCGCTACCCATCCGTACCGAGCGGCCGCCGACGAGGACGATGCCGGCCACGAGTGGGCTACTGTCGGTCACCCGATGGTTGTACGCGACTGTCGAGGTCGACAACCAGTCCGGGCGGGGTAACCGGCGACACCACCCGAACCGGACTGCGGAAGCGGACGGGCGGGTACCGCACGTCGGCGGGGTGCAGGCCCGCCGGACGAGCGAGGGCCGATCGAGCGACGGCCCGGATGAGTGAGGGCAGGTTGAGCACGACGCAACCCCGACCGCGCGGCCGCAGTGCCGCGATCGCGGACGGCTTGATCTTCACCGCGCGATGGAGCGTCCGGCTCAGTCTGATCGGGATCGGGCTCGCCCTGCTCTGGTGGGTGATCGCCCGGCTGTGGGTGATCGTCATGCCGGTGCTGTTGGCGCTGTTGCTCGCGAGCGTGCTGGCGCCTCCGGCCCGCCGACTACGCAACCGCGGTGCGCCCGCAGCACTGGCGGCCGCCACCGTCGTCCTCGGCCTGCTGGTGCTGCTGGGTCTGGTGATCTTCTTCCTGGCACGGTCGATCACCGGCGGGTTCGGCGAGATCGCCGACAGCGCCGTGAAGGGCCTCCAGTCGATCCAGGACTGGATCGCCGGGCCGCCGCTCAACATCGGCTCCACGCAGTTCAACGCCCTGCTCGATCAGGTCACGAGCCGGCTGCAGAGCAGCGTGACCACCATCGCCTCGAGCGTGCTCACCGGGGTGGGCACGCTCGCCGGGCTCGTGACGACCGCCCTGCTCGCGGTCGTGCTCGCCTTCCTCTTCGTCAAGGACGGCGACCGGTTCCTGCCCTGGGTGCGCCGCATCGCCGGACCCCGCGCCGGCGGCCACCTGAGCGTGGTGTCGTGCCGGGTCTGGGACGCCCTCGGCGGCTTCATCCGGGCCCAGGTGCTCGTCAGCCTGGTCGACGGGTTCTTCATCGGGCTCGGGCTCGTGATCGTCGGCGTGCCGCTGGCCCTGCCGCTGGCCGTGCTGACCTTCTTCGGCGGGTTCATCCCGATCATCGGGGCCCTGATCGCCGGCGTGCTCTCGGTGCTCGTCGCGCTGGTCAGCAACGGGTTCACCGCCGCACTGATCGTGCTCGGCATCGTGCTGCTCGTGCAGCAGCTGGAGGGGAACGTCATGCAGCCGATCCTGCAGGGCAAGAGCCTCCAGCTACACGCCGCGGTGGTGCTGCTCGCGGTGACCGCGGGCGGCACGCTCTTCGGCATCGGGGGTGCCTTCCTCGCCGTGCCGGTGACGGCGGCGGTGGTGGCGTTGCTCCGCTACCTGCTCGAACAGATCGACAAGACGTCGGAGGACGACGAGACGGACGCTCCTGGCGATCCCGAGGCCGCCGCTGCGGCGGACGTGGCGCCCGCCCCGGACCCGGAGCGGAAGGCGGCGGCCGAGCAACAGGCCGCACCCGTGGCCTGGGCAGGGGGAGGGGTGGGGTTGGTGTGGTGGTGAGGTATATGGGTGAGGTGTGGGTAGTGGGCGCTGGGAGCTGCGCGTGGGCTAGTGTGCTGAGCACGCGGATTAGTTGCAGTTTGCAGCTCTGCGGGCGAGCGTGGTTGAACGTGAGGAGGATGGCGATGCTGCAGGACAGTGAGGACACGAGGAGATCATCGAACGGGTCGCGGCGTTGGACATCGGCAAGGCGAGCTGGTGGCCTGCATCGGGTGCCCAGGACCGACGGGCCGGCGCGCGCAGGAGATCACGACCTACTCCACGATGACCGGTCGCTGCTGGGGCTGGCCGATCGGCTGCGCGAGCTGGGGGTGACCGGGTGGTGATGGAAGCCACCTCGGACTACTGGAAACCGCGTTCTACATTTGGAGGCCCAGGGTTTCGATCCGTGGCTGGTCAACGCCAAAGACGTCAAGCACCTGCCCGGTCGGCCCAGAACCGACGAGCTGGACGCGGTGTGGCTGTGCAAGGTCGCCGAGCGGCAGATGCTACGGCCCAGCTCGTCCGCCCGAGATCGGGCTGCTGCGCGACCTGACCCGCTACCGCGCCGACCTGGTGAACGCGCGCACGGCGGAGAAGAACCGGGTGGAGAAACTCCTCGAAGACGCCCAGATCAAACTGTCGGTGGTCGCTGGACACTCGGGGTCTCGGGCCGGGAGATGATGACGCGCTGCTGGCCGGGGAAGCAACCGAAAGCCCTCGCCAACTGGCCCGGTCCCGGATGCGCGCCAAGATCCCGCTGCTGGAGGAGGCGTTCGTCGGGCATCACCACCAGCACGCGTTCCTGCTGCAGACCAGCTGGCCCGGGTCGACCAGGCCGCGCCGACATGCGCGGTGAGACAGATCGAGGAACTGATCGCCCTTTCGCCAGGCGGTGGAGAAACTCGATGAGATCACCGGGGTCGGGATCACCGCGGCATGTGATGATCGCCGAGATCGGGGTCGACATGGCAGGTTTCACACCGCAGCCCACCTGTGCTCTGGGACGGTTCGCCCCGGAGTGAAGGAATCGGCCGGCAAGCAGAAGGGCCGCGGCAGCACCGGGCACGGCAACCCCTACCTGGCCCGCGTCCTGGGCGAAGCCGCCGTGGCCGCGGGCAAAACCGACACCTTCCTCGGGGAACGCTACCGGCGCATCGCCCGACGACGAGGCAAGAAAAAGGCCATCGTCGCGGTCGGCCGCTCGATCCTGGTCATCATCTGGCACCTGCTGTCTGACCGCGACGCCCGCTTCCACGACCTCGGCTCCGACTTCTACGACAACCGCATCGGCCCGGAACGCAAGAAACGCAACCACATCCGCCAACTCGAAGCACACGGGTTCAAGGTCACCCTCGAACCCGCGGCCTAACCACAAGCTCCCCGTCCCGACCCGGCGAGACATGACGCCGAGCCGGTGGGCCCGTACGCCGTCGGCTATTTTCGGATGAGCCGGCTCCGGCGCCGGTAGCGCGCTCCCCGTCCCCGCCTCACACGACGACCCGCATCGGCCGGCCGCGGTCGTCGACCTCCGCGCCGAGCACCTCGGCCGTGCCCGCCGCGAAGCGCTGTGCGGACCACGCCGCCGCCAGCGCGTCCAGCACGTCGTCGAGCCGCGCACCCGACGGCAGGTCGCCCAGCGCCTCCCCGACGTCGAGCCAGCGGGCCAGCGCGGCGATCCGCTGCCCGGCCCCGCGCGCCGTCTTCTTCGACGCGAAGGCGACGCCCGGCGCCAGCGTGCGCAGCGACACCTCCGGATGCACCTCGACGACGTGGCCGGGCGGCGCCAGCGCGTCCCACTCGCGGATCTTCGGGCCGATGTGGAACGTCTGCAGGCTGATCGCCCGCCCGGTCAGCCTGCGGGCCACGGCGAACGCCTCCTCGGGGGTCCGGGCGGCGAGCACCGGCCGCGGTGGGGCGGGGAACACCGACGACCGCGCGCGGCCCAGCCGGCGTGCGCACGCGACGTCGCAGGCCCGCGGCCCCGCCCCGGCGGGCAGGCCGAGCGGGATGTCGACGCCGACCGCCACGCAGCCGGCGGTCGTCTCCAGCACGTCGGCGGCGCGAGCGGACCACCGACCACTCACCCGTCCACCCGCCACGCGCGCGACCACCCAGCCGCCGGGCACCCCGTCCACACCGGCGGTCGGCCCGCGCGATGGTGCAGGATGAGGGATCGTGCGCGTCCACCTCGGCTCCGATCACGCCGGCTTCGAGCTCAAGGCCCATCTGATCGCCCACCTCGTCAGTCTGGGCCACGAGCCGGTCGACGTCGGACCCCCGACCTACGACCCCGCCGACGACTACCCGCCCTACTGCGTCGCCGCGGCACAGGCCGTCCTCGACGACCCCGGCAGCCTCGGCATCGTGATCGGCGGCTCCGGCAACGGGGAGCAGATCGCGGCGAACAAGGTCCCGGGCATCCGGTGCGCGCTGGCCTGGAGCATGGACACCGCGAAGCTGGGCCGCCAGCACAACGATGCCCAGGTCGTCGCCATCGGTGCGCGCATGCACAGCCTGGAGGAGGCCGCTGCGCTGGCCGAGGCGTTCGTGTCGACGCCGTTCTCGCACGACCCACGCCACCAGCGGCGCATCGACATGGTCGCCGACTACGAACGAAGCGGTACCCCGCCGCCGCTGCCCGGCAGCAGAGGCTGATGCCCGAAGGTCATACCCTCCATCGGCTCGCCGCCCAGCACATCCGCCGCTACGTCGGGCGGCCGGTCGCGGTGTCCAGCCCGCAGGGCCGTTTCGCGACGAGCGCGGAGCTGGTCGACGGGCGGGTGCTCGAGTCGGCGGAGGCGCACGGCAAGCACCTCTTCCACCACTACGGACCCGACGCCGTCGTGCACGTCCATCTGGGCCTGTACGGGAGGTTCTCCGACGACCGGCTGCCGGCCGCGGAGCCCTGGGGCCAGGTGCGGATGCGGATGATCGGCGAGACGCACTACGCGGACCTGCGCGGCCCCGCCGCCTGCGAGCTGCTCACCGACGCCGAGGTCGACGTCATCCACGCGCGCCTCGGGGCGGACCCGCTGCGCGACGACGCCGACCCGGACCGCGCCTGGGCCCGGATCTCCCGCTCCCGGGCGCCGCTGGCGACGTTGCTGATGGACCAGTCCGTGATCGCCGGAGTGGGCAACGTCTATCGCGCGGAGGCACTGTTCCGCCAAGGGCTCGACCCGCAGCTGCCCGGCCACGAGCTGACGCGCGCGTGCTGGGACCAGCTGTGGGCCGACCTGGTCGACCTGCTGCAGGACGGGTTCCGCCGCGGAAAGATCGAGACGTTGCGGCCCGAGCACGACCCGCGGCTGGTGGACGGTGTCGGCCCGTGCGCCCGGGCGTCGTACGTCTACAAGCGCACCGGCGAGCCCTGCCTGGTCTGCGGCACGCCTGTCGCGCATGCCCGCCACCTGGCCCGCAACCTGTTCTGGTGCCCGGTGTGCCAGGCCCCGGGCCGCGCAAACCGATGCGGATGCCCTCACGACGGACGCACAGCCGGACGTGACGACGGGGTTGATCACAAGCTCCGGACGCCGCTGATCGTCCGGCGGCTTTCCGGCCCGAAACCGGCCCCATAGACACCGCACGATCAGCTCAGCCGACAGACGGCGCTGCCGCCTCCGAGGTTCCTGCGGCTGGATCTCCTCGGCGAGGTCCAGCGTCCGTGCCACGAGGCCGCCTCCCGGCGTGACCGCACGCCGAGGCGGTCGAGGATCGCCGCGACGTGTGTGTCGACCGTCCGCACCGAGAGCACGAGCTCGTCCGCGATCTCGGCGTTGGTCAGCCCGTCCGCGATCAGTGCGAGGACGTCGGCCTGCCGGCGGGTCAGGCCGGCCGGGTGCGCCCGCGTGTCCGCGGTGGGCCGGCGGGGGACGCGCGTGACCCCCAGCTCGCGCAGCCGCCGCCGGACGTGCCGCACGGCCGCGTGCGCCCCGAGGTCCTCCAGCGTGCGCAGCGCCTCCAGGGTCGGCGCGGGCTCGCCCGAGGCGGCCAGTTCCAGGGCCTGCTCGTACGGGTCGCCGACCCGCTCCCATCCCGCCGCCGCGGCCCGCCAGTCGCCGCGCAGCCCGGCGGCCCACGGCTCGGGGCAGCCGTGGAACGGCTCGGCCGGGAGCCCGGCGCGGGCGGCATAGCGCAGGATCTCGGCGTGCACGGGCTCGGCGGACGGCCGCGCCGCGTGCCGGGCCCAGCCCTCCAGCACGGTGGCGGCGCGGTCCGGGCGGTCGGCGAGCCAGGCGTGCTCGACGAGTGCGGTTCCGGCGTAGGCCAGGCAGAGCAGGGAACGTTGCCCCAGCGCCCGCTCCCAGGCCAGCGCCAGCAGCTGCCCGGCCCCGGCGACGCCGCGGCGGGCGAGCAACCGGCCATAGGGAGGCCGGCTGTGGCCGGCGAGCATGCCCGGGTCGTCGTCCTGGTCGACGAGGGCCTCCAGCCCGGACTCGGCGTCGGCCCAGTCGCCGCGCCGCAGCGCCAGCAGGCAGCGGTGCACGTTCAGGTTGTAGGCGTGCGACGGGAAGCCGTGCTCGTCGGTGAACGCCAGCCCGTCGCCCAGCACCTCCTCCAGCTCCGCGAAGCGCGCGTACCGGTAGAGCATCTCGCTGAGGTTGGTGTAGCCGCGGGCGACCGCCTCGTCGGCGCCGTGCCGCACCGCGAGCTCGATGCTGGCCCGCAGCAGCCCGATCCGGTGATCGACGTCGATGTCGGGCTCGGTCAGGCTCTCGTAGTTCAGGCACAGCGCGACGAGGTCGAACCGCCCCGCCCGGTCGGCGAGCACGTGCGCCTCCCGAAGGGCCTTGTCGGCGCCCGGATGCCCGTCCAGCGCGAGCAACGTGCCGCGGTTACGGCGGCGGCGGCGACGGCGCTCCCGCCAGGCTCGTCGACTCCCGAGGCATCCGGCGGTTGCGCAGAGGGGCTTCGCCTGACGGCAGCGCCCGGCGAGCGCAGCGGCATGACGGTGCGCAGCGCGTCCTCGGCGGCGGCTTCGGCGCCGTCGGTGTCGCCCGTCAGGTAGCGGTGCCGCGACAGGCGCACCAGGGCCGCGCCGAGCGCGAGGGGCTCCGCGATCGCGGTGAACAGCGCGACCGCCCGCTCGGACTCGGCGACGGCCTCCTCGTGGCGGTGGGCGTTGTGCAGCTCCCACGCGTGGTCGTCGTGCAGGCGCGCGCGCTCGCGGTCGGGCAGCCGCTCGGCGTGCCGCAGCGCCGCCTCGAGGTGGGCGAGCGCCTGGCGGTGCGAGCCGGCGGCGGCCGCCTCGCGTCCTGCGGCCGGCGCGTAGGCCAGGATCGCCTCGATGTCGTCGGCGCGGACGGCGTGGTGGACCAGCCGCGGCAGATCCCGGGGCTCCGCCTCGGCGAGCGCTGCGATCACCCGGCGGTGCAACGCGCGCCTGCGCAACGCGGACAGGCTCTGCTCGACGGCGCGGCGGGCCAGCTCGTGGCGGAACGCGAGGCCGTCGGCGCGGACCTGCAGCACGCCCTGCTCCTCGGCCGGGGTCAGCGCGTCGAACCGCGGGCCGAGCAGCTGACGGGCCAGGCCGAGCTCGACGGCCGTGGGCACCACGGACAGCTGCTCGACCGCGTCGCGGCATGCCGGGTCGAGCCGGCCGACCCGGGCGAGCACCGCGTCCGCGACGGTGGCCGGCACGGTGTCGCCGGGCGCGGCGAGGGTCTCGGTGACGTAGAACGGGTTGCCGCCGGTGAGGGTGTGCAGCGCGGTCGAGTCGCGGCCGCTGCCCACCGCCAGCCCGGCCACGGCGGCGGGCGACAGCGGTGGCAGCGCGAGCCGGTGCACGGTCGTCGCGGTGAGCGCGCCGAGGACCCGCCGCAGGGGATGGGCGGGCGGCACCTCGTCGTCGCGGTAGGTGAGCACCAGGAGCGCGGGCAGGTCGGCGAGCCGGCGGCCGACGTGGCCGAGCACGTCCAGGGTGGCGTCGTCCGCCCAGTGCAGGTCCTCGACGATCAGCACCGTCGGCCGCCACGCGGCCAGCTCGGCGACGGCGGCGGCGGGCACCGCATCGGACTCGCCGTTCCGGCTGCCGGCGAGCGCCGCGGCCAGCGGCCCGGTGGTTCCGGCCGCCGCTTCGCGCAGGGGCCCGAGTGCGCGTGGGCTCAGCAGGTCGTCACAGGCCCCGGCGAGCACGCGCACGCCGTGGTCGAGCGACGCCCGCAGGGCACGGACCACGCTGGTCTTCCCGATCCCGGCCTCGCCGGTGAGGATCGCGGCGCAGCCGTGGCCGGCGGCGGCCGTCGCGACCGCGCCGAGCAGGACGTCCAACACCGGTTCCCGCTCGAGCAGCGCGGGCCCTCCACCGCGGGCGTGCCCGGCCGCACCCGGAATCCGGTCGGTCACGCCACCATCCTGGCACCGGCCGCGGTCACCCGAAAGGCTTCCGCCGGCCCGCCCTTCTGCCCGGTCGCCCCGCTCCGGCACGGCAGCCCACACATAGCCGACCGGCCCGGGAACGTGCCACCGGGCCGGTCGGAGAGGCGGGCCGCAGCCCGCTCAGGTCGTCGCGAGGAGGATCAGAAGAAGTCGCCGCCGCCCCAGTCGCCGCCGAAGTCCCGCCGCCGAAGTCGCCGCCCCAGTCGCCGCCGGTATCCCCGCCATCGCCGACGTCGCCACCACCCGCGTCGC
>CAWADQ010000045.1:0-166207 GCA_963780835.1 uncultured Actinomycetota bacterium
CCGAAGATCCTGTCCGTACGGGCGGGACGCCAGGGATATGCTCGCGTACGCGGTGTCCCTGGTCGGGGCGAAGCCCCCGATCTCGAACAGGATGAGCTGGCTGGCCGGGTTGGTGAGGTACTCGATGAACGCCTGGGCAGCGCGCGGCTTGTCGGTCCACTTCGAGATGGCCAGGTTCTGCCCGCCGAGCACGCTCGCGCTCGGGAGGGGAGCGACCTCGAAGGGGATGCCGGCGTTCCCACTCGAGGTGCGCAACTTGATCGCGACCGGCCAGTTGCGCATGAAGAGGGTCTTTCCGTCCCGGAAGGCTGTGACGGCTGTGTCCTCGTCGGCGGTGGCCGCATCTGGAAGCGTGAGCTCCCGATCCTCGTAGGCGGCTGCCAGCTTCTTCAGCCCTTCGCGCGCGTTGTTGTCGAACACAACGGCGCTGCTGTCCTCATCGAGGACCAGCTTTCCGTCCTTATTGACCACTTGGCCACCGGCCGCCCAGATCGCCTCCAACGCGCTGATGGTCAGAATCTCCTCGTCGGCGAACTGGCCCGCGTCGGCAGCCTGCAGGCTGTCGGGGACGGCGGGGTCGGTCCTGGCGCGTGCCAGCGCGGCCTTGGCGCGGCTGCCGTAATAGTCGTCCCAGCTGGCCGGCTTGGCCTGGCCAGAACGGTAGAAGAGCAGGCCGGCATCGCTGTTCAGCGGCAGCCCCCACATGCCCTTCTTGCCCCCGTACAGGTCCCGGCAGGTGTCCAGCACGGTGGGGACGAAGTCGCTGTAGTCGCTCGACTGCCACGACTCGTTCAACGGGCGGATGTAGTCGTTCCTGATGAACTCCGGCATCCACACGATGTCCAGCACGAAGACGTCCGCCTGGTGGCTTCCGCCCGCCTTCACGTCGTTCACCAAGCGCTCGTGCTGTTGATCGGGTTCGCCGGGAACGTCCTCGATCTTCACCCAATTGTTAGGGTGCGTCAGGTTCCACTGGTCGATCAGGATCCTGCGGGGGTCACCGGGGCTCTCGTCGAACGCGGTCAGGATCGTCATCTCGCCGGGCTCGAGGTCCAGCGGTGACGCAGGCGGTCGACGATGCGGCCGTCGCGACGACGACCACGGCGACCAGCACCGCGGTGACCAGCCGGGTGGGTTGCCTCTTCAACGTCGAGGCACGCCGTCGCACCGACTCGGGCAGGCGCTCGATGCTCCGCGCGATCCGCTCCCGCGAACTCGGACAGGAACGGCGTGACCAGGGTCGTGAACAGGAGCAGGGACGCGCCGAAGAACAGCAGCAACGCGCCCCACAGCGTCTGCGGCCAGCTGGGTGGGAACTCCACGAGTATCGAACCCACAGCCGTGCAGGCCACGAGAATGGCCGACGCGATCGCGTAGCCGCCGTCTTCCGCCGCTTCCGGGCCCTGTCCTCGGCCGGGTCGGGTTTCTGATGCGTCGGCTGCGCGGCAGAGCCGGGTTGCAGTTCGTCCGAGTTCGGGTCATGAGGGGGAGCTGCCCCGGCCATCGAGACTCCTCGCAGGTGGCCGCAGCGGCGAAGCGTCCGCTGCGCGGTCGGGGCGTCCGGAGTGATCCGACCTTCGCCGACCGGGCGTGCACCTTATCCCCACCGATCTACGGTCCGCTGAGGTCCCGTGACGACGCGTGCCCGCTCAGGCCGGGAACGCCGTCCGCCGCCGCCTGTGGGTGCCAGAAACGCCGCGCACGTCACGCGACGTGCTGATCCTCGTGGAGCAGTCCACCGAGCCGGTCGTGCCGGCCGATTGATGATCAGGGTGCGGTCGAGGAGTTCGCGGCGAATGCTGCCGATGAAGCGTTTCGGCGATGGCGTCGGGCCGCGGCGCCCGCGGCGGTGTTTGGATGACGCGGACGTCGATGGCGGTAGCCGAGGCTGGCGGGCCGCCATGGACCGTCGATATCCCCAGGTAGGGCTCTCGGTGGCCAGGCGGATCACCAGGGCGCGAACGCCGGCGGGGATGGCCGGTCGACTGACTCGGGTGGGCTGGGCGGCAGTTTCGGGCACCCACAGGCCAGCAGCAACTCCCGGCCGCTCTCGATGACGCCCGTGACCTTGTACACGCCCGCAGCTGCCCGAGGAAGCGCGTTTCGGTTCGGTCGCTACAGCCGATCGTAGGCTGTCTCCGACTGGTCGTCCGGTCGGCGGAGCATCAGCTGTGGCGGTGCGGCCGTCAGCTGCCAGTACAGGGTCTTGTCGACGATCTCGAGCCGACGGTCGGTGTACTCCGTGTCCGGACGCGCCGCCTCCTTCTGCGTCGCGGTCGCGCGTGACGGCCGCAGGTGCAGCACGCCCGTCTCGACGTCCACGAGCCCTTCCTCGAACGACTCGAACGTGTAGAGCCTGGTGTGCCGCTGCTGCATGAGCATCATCGAGTGGACGTATGTGCCGTCGGGGAAGAACTCGTAGGAGGTGCCGCTCTGCGCGGTCGCGGTCGACCAGAACCCGACCAGCTCGCGCGGGAACGGCGCTCGGGGCCGGTCCGGCGGCCCCTTCTCGAGCACCGTGCAGATCCGCTCGACGTCGGCGTCGAACGTGGCCGTCGACAGCGTCTCGCGCTGGAAGCGGGTCAGCGGCGCGACGGGCAACGGCAGGAGGTCCGTGGGCGGCATGGGAGCGCCGTCGACCGTGATCGGCAGCGTCGGGACACCGGCGGTGATCGCCGCCGACACCTCCCGACGAACGACGTCTGAACGGTCGTCGAGCCGCAGCGCTCCGGCCGCGGTCCGTTCCAGCCAGTTGTGCCCGATGAGGACGAGGCACCAGTCGGCTGACCGCACCGCTTCGTCGAGCTGGCGCGGGTAGTCGTCGGCCGGAGCGAGGGAGGCGATGTCGAGGAAGATCGTCGCCTCAGGCAGATGGTCGGTCAGGAGCCTGTGCAGGTGCGCGGCCACGGCTTGCGTGTCGTGGCGTCGGTAGCTGATGAAGACCCGCGTCATGACTGAGCCGAGGGCTGCGTGGCCGGGTCGGTGGGTGAACTCAACGACGGTGTGTACCGCGCCGGGCCGGAGGGCGTCGGGCAACGCTCTTCTTCGTGGGGGCGGGTGTGCCCGGTGCTGGGGTCCCGTCCCGGCGGGGGGTGCGTGAGCTGTTGGCCGTGCGCCCGCGGACGATCCCGATGAACTCTTCCATCAGCTCGGTGTTCTCCGTGTCCGGCCAGGCGAGACCGACGCCCGACCCCGGCGCGTCGGCCAGCGGTCGGTAGGTGAGGTCCCGGCGGTGGTGGAGGCGGGCCAGCGACTGGGGGACGACCAGCAGGCCGACGCCCGCGGCGACGAGCTCGATCGCCTCGGCCGTGGTCGCGGGGGCGAACGCCGCTGCCCGCCCTGGCCGGTCACCGGGCCAGGCGAGTGTGTCGTCCTGCGGGCGGAGGACGATCTCGTCGGCCAGGTCTGCGACCGTGGCCTCCTCGGTCGCGGTGACGAGATGGTCCTTCGGGACGACGGCCACGGTGGTCTCGGTGTAGAGCGGGATCGTGTGGAGCCCGGTCCGGTCGATCGGCAGCCGGACCAGGGCGGCGTCCACCGCGCCGGTCCGGATCAGCTCCACCGCCTCGTCCGTGGTCGCCGTGACCAGCTCCAGGGGGACGTCGGGACGGCGCTCGGCCCAGATCCGCGCCCACTTGCCCGGTGTGACGCCGGGGACGTAGCCGAGCCGGAAGACTGCGGTGTCGCTCGGCTCGGTCACCGGCCCAGGCTATCGGCTGGTCCGGCCCCGATATCCTGGGCGGATGACGCGGCAGAGGTCGACCCAGACGATGAAGCCCGCGACGGCGGCGAAGAAGCTCGGCGTGCACCTCGACGCGACGCCCGAGGAGTTCCGGGCCGGGGTGGTCTCGCGCGACGAGCTCGACGCCCTGCAGGCCGATCCGCCCGAGTGGTTGCGCGAGCTGCGACGCAACGGCCCGCATCCGCGCCAGGTCGTCGCGGACCGACTGGGAGTGTCGATCTCTGGGCTGGCCCGTGCCGAGATCACCGAGCCGCTGACCACCGCCCAGATCGTGGCGTTGAAGGAGGAGCAGCCGGAGTGGCTGCGCCGCGAGCGCGGTACCCGGGCCGAGGCTCAGCGCGCGGAGGCCCGACTGCGGGCCGAGCGGTCCGGGAGGCGTCGCGACGATCCGGTCGGGGGATGAGCGGAGTCCTGTCGGCGTCGGTCACCCGCTACGCGGTGTGGCCACGACCGCGGCGTTGATTGAGCATGCGCTCGATCAGCGTCGCGACGGCCCGAGCGACGCCGACGGCACGGAGAGCGAGGAGTGACTCCGGGTCTTTGTCCTCCGCGACCTGCAAGCAGATGAGCAGCGGAGAGGCATCTACGCAGAACCAGCCCGGTCCATCGCCGTCGCGAACGGCACGGCGGACTCGGCCTCGCAGCCACGCACCCGCCGCACCAGGTGCGGGCTGGCCAGGGCGACCCGGTCAAGCAGCGCCGACCTCCCGATGCCCGGGGCACCGAGCAGCTTGCAGGCGAACCCGCCGTCGGCTGCGGCGGCGACCACGCCGTCCAGCAACCTGCACTCGGCCGACCGTCCGACGAACGGGTCCGACGGCCCCGGAGCCATGGGCCAGGACTGCATGTCCGACCACCCCCAAGGGTGCTGCTCCTGCAGAGGAGTGGCGACGGCGGCCCCCCTGATACCGGACACAACGGGATTCCCGCCGGTCCCGCACCGAGGGTAGGTCAGGGACCTCCCGGATGCGGTCGCCGCGGCGTCGTGTCTTTACTGTCGAGAGCGACCGCGGAGGGAGCAGTCGTGGGCGCCACCGAGCCGCACCACCGACTTGACGCCGTGACGGTCCGGATCGGCATCCCACCGGACGAGATCGCGCAAGGCCGAGCGCGTGCTCGGCCTGGACCCGCAGACGGCCCGGCAGACCTGGCTGCGGCTGTGCGAGACCCCGGCCGACGGGCGCAGCCGCGCGCTCGCGAGCAGCGGGTCAGCCTCGGTCTCTGCGCCCTCGATCCGGGCGTCCGCGTGGCCGTGCGCGCCGGGGCGGCGGTTGAGGAGCAGCGGGTCGACCGTCACCACGGACAGCTCCAGGAAGTCATCGAGCAAGAAAAAGGAGAACGTGGGCCGGTACGCCAACGGCGGCGCCGAGTACCAACGCAAGGGCGAGCCGGAGAAGACCAACACCTACGACTTCATCGGGGAGTTGGGCAAGGCGGTGCCGTACGGGGTGTACGACGTGGCGGCGAACGCGGGGTGGGTGAACGTCGGGACCGACGCTGACACCGGTGAGTTCGCGGTGGAGTCGATCCGCCGCTGGTGGGCCAAGATCGGGGTTATTGCCTACCCGGAGGCGACCAGGCTGCTGATCACCGCGGATGGTGGCGGGTCCAACGGTGCCCGGTTACGGCTGTGGAAGACCCAGTTGGCCCAGTTGGCCACCGAGACTGGGCTGGAGATCACCGTGGTGCACCTGCCGCCGGGCACATCGAAATGGAACAAAATAGAACATCGGATGTTCTCCGCGATCACCATGAACTGGCGTGGCCGGCCCTTGGAAACCCACGAGGTGGTCGTCGAGACGATCGCGGCGACCACCACCAGGACTGGACTGACGGTCCAGGCGATGCTGGACACCAACACCTACCAGCGGGGCATCAAGATCTCCGACAAGGAGATGAAGGCTTTCGAGGCTCGGCATGTGCAACGACACGAGTTCCACGGCAACTGGAACTATGTGATCAAGGCGGCGTCCGACCCGGCAGCGACACGCCCGAATAAACAGGACTAATTTTTACCCGAGCCCTAGACGATCTATTCCGAACCCTTCGGCGTGTCTGCTTGATCGAAAAGGGTTGGAGGGTGTCGATGGCCGCTCGTGCCTGCTGACCTCGACACCCTCCTGACCGCACTGTACGTGTTCGTCGATGACCAGATTCTGCCGCCCGAACGTCGTCGGCCAGGACGGCCCAAGCGGCTCACCGACGCGGAGCTGGTCTGCCTGGCCGTAGCGCAGGTGATGCTGGATTGCCCCTCGCAGGCACGCTGGCCGCGTTTCTGCTACTGCCGCCTGGGTGGGATGTTCCCCTACCTGCCCAAGCAGCCCGGCCACTGCAAGCGGATCAACGCTGCCGGGCCGCTGCTGGACAAGGCCCTGCACGCGCTGGCCGCGCAGGTCTCGGTCGACTCTGACGCGTTCCGGTTCATCGACGCGACGCCGGTGCCCTGCGGCACCTCCCGGCCCACCCGACAACGCTCCGACCTGGCTGGCTGGGCCAACTACGGCTACTGCGCCAGCCACTCCCGCTGGTACTGGGGTCTGAAGCTGTATCTGGTCACCACCGCCCACGGCATGCCGGTGACGTGGTGTCTGGCCGATCCCAAACTCGGCGAACGCGAGGTCGCCCTCGAACTACTCGGCCACGCCCGCGACCACCACCTGCTGCCCCCGGTGGTGGTGCTCATCGGCGACAAGGGCTTCTCCGGACACGGCTTCGAGGCCCAGGCCGCCGAGTTGAACGTGCGCTTCGTCCGCCCCGACCGACGCGATGAGACCCGCCGTCACGGCAACCTCGCCGGCATCCGCCAGCTCATCGAGTCCGTCTACGACACCGCGAAGGGACAGCTGTCGCTGGAAGGACACGGCGGGCGCACCCCCGCCGGCGTCTATGCCCGCATCGCCCAGCGTCTACTTGCCCTGGCCGCCGCCATCTGGCACAACCGCATCACCGGCGCGACCACCACCCGGTCCCTGACCGCCTACGACCACTGATCTTAGGAATAGATCGTCTAGGCGCGGGAGAGCAGCGGGATACCGCCGTCGCGGGTGGCGACCAGCCCGAGGCCGACGATGCGCAGGTCGTAGCGTTTCTGCTTGGCCTTCCCGCGCTGCGCGATCGGCGCCCGCTGGTTGCCCGAGTCGATGAACGTCGCGAAGTTGGTCATGTCCAGGAGCAACGCGTGGGTGTCCAGCCCGAACACCTCGATCATCCGCCGGCACAGCGCCGCCTCGATCTCCTCGAGCTGTTCCACGGTGACCGCGTCCATCGCATCCCAGAACCGGCGGTGATCCAACGCCCCGACCCGGATCCGGGTGATCCGACCCAGCGCGGTCGTGCTCCACCAGTCGGCGAACGCCCGCTTCGAGCGGGGATCGCAGACCCGGTTCAACGCCGCCAACCCGAGGTAGGTGCCCACCGACACGCCACCGCTGATCCCCCACCGCGGGACGAGGGGTCCTCCACCCCGGAATCGATCACCGAATCGATCACCGAATCGATCACCGAATCGATCACCGAATCGATCACCGAGTCGATCACCGAGTCGATCACTGTGATCGCGTCCAGCCGGCCGAGCATCCCCTATGCCGCCGCGACGTCGCCGAAGCGGCGGTGCTCGGTCTCGGGCACGCTCGGATCATCGCTGTTGACCGCGGTCAGCCGGGCGATCACCTCATCCTCGGCGCCCAGGTACACCTGCTCCACGATCCGTGGCTGGCCACCGACCCGGGCCGACGTCGCCGCGTACAGGTACGTCCTCCCTCCGCGGCGCTTCTTGATGATCGAGGACACAATTATGGGTAATACACCTTTTCGGGGTGCCGCTCCACTCGGCACGCCGGACGAGCCGCAGGTCAGGGCCACCAGCCCGCGAATCCCAACATTGGAAACTCGGGCTAGGAGCAGTTATGCGGGGCCCTCCTCCGTCAGAGCATTTGGGGCGGGGTAGGTGCGGATCAGGGAGCGGGCGAGGCTCACGGCGGTGAGGCGGGTCTGCGGGTCGACCGCCTCGTCGTCGCGTTCGATGTGCCCGGCGAGCACATCGAGCAGCGCGGCGAGCGGGTCGGCAACCTCCGGATCGAGCAGGTGCGAGCCGGGACCGCGGACACCCGGGTGCGAGGGCGGCGACTCGCTGGGGGAGGGGCCGAACGGGTCGCGGTGGTGCAGCGGCCCCGGCTCGTCGAGCGGGTTCGGCCATCGGTCGGGCGGAGCGGGCCAGAGTTCGTGGCGGGGCACCGGGCCGCTGTCCGGCTGGTCGCCGACGTCGGGGTCGCCCCACCGCCACGGTCCCCGCTGGGCCGCCCGGCGCAGCACGTCAGCTGCGTCGCGCAGCAGCCGGGCCGCGGCCCAGGGTCGGACTGTTGCTTCGGCATGCTCGCTCACGAGCGTCTCCTTCCGGCTGTCGCCCGCCTTGCCAGCCTTGCCCTCGGCGGCGGCGAGCGGCAGGCGCGGAGGACCCGGAAACCCCGGCGACCGCTCCGACTCCGGGACGACCGAAGCTGGACCCGGCGGGTGCGGGCCGCTCGCCGTGAAGGTCGAGGACCGATCGCCCTATCCGGCGTCGTGTGCACCGCAGGAGGCTTCTCGTGACGAGATGGGAAGGACCGGTGGGGAAATGGCTGCCAACGTGTCCACGGACCGTGCCGAGACGACTCCATCCGGCCCGGCGCACCCCGGGCGGGTGCCGGCGGTCGGCCCCTCGACTCTGTGGCGGGTCACGGTCGTGGTGGGCTTCATCCTCCTGCCGCTGGGCGCGATCATCCTTGCGGCTGCACCCCTGCTGCACGCGAGCGGCTGGACAGGAGCGGCACTCGTGCTGAGCGGAGCGGCGGTGCTGGCGGCCGGTATCGGCCTGGTGGCCGCGTTTGCGCACGCCGAGCACCCCAGGACGCGTCTGCGGGTCGACCACCCCGGCCGGCACCGCGGTCACGGCGGGAGAGATTGATCCCGGGCCAGAAGGTCGTCGCAGGGCACGGTGCTGGGGAGACTGACGTGCGGGGACGTTCGAGGGGGTTGCCGTGCCGTTCAGGGATCGGATGGACGCAGGGCGGCGGCTGGCGGTCCGGTTGCGCCACCTGCGGGGCGAGAACGTGGTGGTGCTCGGGTTGCCGCGGGGCGGGGTGCCGGCCGCGGCGGAGGTGGCCCGGGTGCTCGATGCGCCGCTGGACGTGATCGTGGCTCGCAAGCTGGGCGTGCCGTCTCATCCGGAGCTCGCGATGGGCGCGGTCGGCGAGGGCAGTGCGCTGGTCGTGAACGAGCGTGTCGTGCGCCAAGCGCACGTCAGTGAGGCTGAGTTCGGCGAGGCGGAGAGGCGGGAGCGCGCGGAGGTCGAGCAGCGGGCGCTGCAGTTCCGGGGGGACCGGCCCCGGCTGGCGCTGGACGGCCGGACGGCCGTCGTTGTCGACGACGGGATCGCCACGGGATCGACCGCGCGAGCGGCCTGTCAGGTGGCGCGTGCGCACGGCGCCACGCGGGTGGTGCTGGCGGCGCCCGTCTGTGCGCCCGACACTGCGCGCGCGCTGCGCGAGGAGGTCGACGAGCTCGTCTGCTTGGAGACGCCGCGCTGGTTCTCTGCCGTGGGCCATTACTACATCGACTTCCGGCCGACCTCCGACGGCGAGGTCACCGCGCTGTTGCAGCAGGCTGCTCGACGTCCGCGGGGCCGGCCGGTGCGCTGACGACGGTGCCCGCGGTCCTCACGCTGTTTTTCCCGACACGCTCACCCCTCCGCTGGCGCTCCTCGCGACCGATGACATCTCCCCATGAACGTGAACGTGTCGTGGTCGGCGTGGACGGATCCGAGCCGTCCAACAGGCCCTGCGCCGGGGGCTATTCCTGGCCCAGACCACCGGTGCTGGAATCGACGCCGTCATGGCCTCGATGATCCCCCGCTTTCGCCGGGGCCGGTGGCGAATGGCCCGCCGACTGGAACCCCAAGCAGGACGCGGTAGACGTACTGCACAGCACAGTCACCGACGTATTCGGCGAGCGGCCGCCGGTTCCGGTGCACGAGATCGTCACCGCGGGCATCTGGTGGACCGTGTTCACGCTGGTGCCGCTGCGGACGCGCGACCGCCCGCCGGCGCCGGACGCGGTGGCCGAGAGGTCGTTGCTGACGGCCGGGTTCCGCAGGCTCGCGGCGACCCTGCGGGAGCTGCGCGGCTACCCGCACACGATGCTCTTCCTCGCCGCCTTCCTGATCTACAACGACGGCGTCCAGATGGTGATCGCGCTCGCCAGCGTCTACGGCGTCGACGAGCTCGGGCTGCCCGACACGGTGCTCGTGCCGACGATCCTCATGACGAGATCAGTGACCGTGGTACGAGCTGGGCGGCGGGCGAGGTCCCGGAGACCTACCCCTTCGCGGTGTAGCCCGCGCGACGGCCGCTCGGGCCACCGGCCGCAGCGCGGTCCATGTCGGCGGAGAGCCCGTGGACCTCAATTGATGATCAGGACGGGGCAGGGCGCGTAGTGCAGGACTGCGTGGCACACCGACCCGAGTGGCGTGTCCAGGGTCCCCGCCCGCCCGTGCCGGCCGACGACGAGCAGGGCCGCACCGGCTGCGTGGGCCAGGAGCGCTCTGGCCGGTCGGTCGAGGGTCAGTACCTCGTCGAACCGCACCTGCGGGTGCAGCTGCCGGATCTCGGCCAGCTGTCTTGCGAGCAGCGCCGAACCATCCTCACGGGCCTGCTCGTCGTCGACGTTGGAGGCGATGCCCACGTTTGCCGGCGGTCGAGCCGTCGACGCCGATGACGACCGCCTTCGCCGGGGAGTCGTCCGCGACGTCGCGGATCAGCGCGATCGGGACCGTCACGCGTCGGGTGAGTTCCGACGCGCTGGATCCGAGCAGCACCTGAGGGCTGGCCGTCTGCCCGGAGGCTCCAAGTACAAGCATCGATGCTTCGGCGGAGAGCTTCGTGAGCAGTTCGATCGCTCCGCCGGTCAGCACCTCTCCCGTGGATGTCGATCTCGGGCCATCTGCCGGCACCACGCGACGGCGGCACTCATGAGATCTTTCGCGGCTTGCTGTGCAGGGCCGGGACGGTGAACGGAAGTGGGCGTTCCGGGTGGCATCGTCGACACCTTGCTCGGTCGCGCGGTCGGAGCCAGCATGCTCGTCGTCGGTAGTTACGGCGACAGGGCCTGGACCGGGATGCTTACCGGGTCCCTGGCCGTCACGCTGATCGACCGTGCGCCGTGTCCCGTCGCCGTCATCCGTGGCAGTGGGCCCCAGGTGCCGCCGCCGCGCAGCGGTCCGATCGTCGTCGGTGTCGACGGATCGGAAGCCGACGGCGCCGCGCTCGACCTCGCCGTGCAGTTGGCAGCGTCGATCGGCGCCTCTCTGCTCGCCGTGCGCGCGACCGCCGACACCGTCGCCGCGCGGGCGGAGGCGCAGCTAGCGGCCGTGCGGATCTGCTACCCCGCGGTGTCGATCACCGAGCGCGTGGTCGACGGGTCGGCCTACAGGGTGCTGGCCGAGCAGGCGCGCGACGCACGATTGCTGGTGCTCGGGCGGCATCGTGCCGGACCCGGCATCGATGTCGTGCTCGGGTCCACCGACCACGGCCTCGTCGAGTCGGTGCCGTGCCCGGTACTCATCGCTCGGCCCCAGCAGCGAGACCTGACCGGCTCCGTGTCGGGACCGGAGCACGCGGCCCGCTGACGCCCGTCGGTGGACCGGCATTGGACCGGCCCGAGCGATCATCCGGGTCGTGGCAGAGGCGCCTCCGCCGCGGGCACAGGGCGCACACCGTGGCCTCCGGCCGGGCGGGAGCCGAAATGGGCTCGTCGGCACCGCGCCGGGGCCTTCCGGCTCTGCCTGACCGGCGGTCGACGGTGTGATCGTGGTGGCAGGTCGTGAGAGGAGGCCTCCATGACGTCCGTCGTCGCCGGCCCGGTCCGGCTCCGCGCGCGGCTCGACACACCGTTGAGCCGCTGGCTGTGGCTGGTCAAGTGGCTGCTCGTGCTTCCGCAGTCGTCGTGCTCGCGCTGCTGTGGGTGGCGTTCGGTGTGCTCAGCGTCGTCGCGTTCTTCGCGATCCTGATCACGGGCCGGTACCCGTACGGGATCTTCGACCTTCAACCTCGGCGTGCTCCGATGGACCTGGCGGGTCGCGTACTACACCTACGGCGCCCTCGGGACCGACCGCTACCCGCCGTTCACCCTCGGCGAGGCCCCCGACTACCCGGCCACTCTCGACGTGGCGTACCCCGAGCACCTGTCGCGCGGCCTGGTGCTGGTCAAGTGGTGGCTGCTCGCCCTGCCGCACTACCTGGTCCTCGGGTTCTTCCTCGGCGGCGGCAGCTACGCTGCCTACCAGGCGGCGGACACGGCGGCGTCGGACGGGGGCTGGTCGGCCGGGAACGGCGGCCTGATCGGCCTGCTCGCGCTGATCGCCGGCGTTGCGCTGCTGTTCACCGGGCGGTACCCGCGCGGGGTCTTCGATCTCCTGCTCGGGCTGCACCGCTGGGTGCTGCGAGTGGCTGCTTACGCGGCGCTGATGACCGACGCCTACCCGCCGTTCCGGCTCGACATGGGCGGCGCGGACCCCGCCGACCTGCCGCTGACCGACCAGCCCGTGACCGACGAGGCCGACTCGGCCGGTGGCCCGCTGGAACCGGTAGCCCCACCACCGGCGTCCGGCACCCACCCGTCGGGAACGGGGTGGACCGTCGGCCGGGTGTCCGCGGTCGTCGTCGGCTCGCTCCTCGTCGTGACCGCGATCGGCGCCGCGATCGGCAGCGGGGTCCTCATGGCGGCCGACCGCGGCGGCCGTGACGCCGACGGCTTCGTCACCATCGGCCCGATGTCCGTGAGCAGCCCCGGCTACGCCGTCGTGCTCGATCCGGTGGACCTGCAGACGGGTCCCAGCGGCCCGGACCTCGGCACCACTCTCGGCGACACCCGGGTGTCGGCGACCGGCTCGGGCGACTCCGCTGTGTTCGTCGGGATCGGGCCTGCCGCGGACGTCGAGGCCTACCTCGCCGGCGTCGAGCGCAGCCGGCTGACGGGTCCGCAGGGCAGGACCGGGGGCGGGATGACCCAGGAGACGCCCGGCGGCGCGCCCGCCACACCGCCCGCGCAGCAGGCGTTCTGGGCCGTGTCCACCTCGGGGCCCGGTACACAGCAGGTGACCTGGACCGCCGCCGAGGGACGCTGGACGGTCGTCGTGATGAACGCGGACGCGAGCCGTCCGGTCGCCGCCGAGCTGACCGCCGGTGTGACCGCACCGGTCCTGCGCGGCCTCTGGACCGGGCTGGGTGTCGGCGCGGTGGTCACCCTGCTCGCGGGTGCGCTCCTGGTCGCGCTCGCCGTTCCGCGCCGGTCCGCGGACAGCACGTCCGTGCCGGCCTGAGGGGATCGACCTGCCCGGCAGGAGATCGGAGGGAGACGTCGTGTTCGACCGGCGGAAGAAGAAGTGGGGCGAGCTCACCCGGAACCAACAGCGGGTGATCCTCACCGGCGCAGCCGTCCAACTCGTCCTGCAGGCGGCGACGCTGTGGGACCTGCACCGGCGGTCCGCCGACGAGCTGTGGGGGTCGAAGCGGTGGTGGACCGCCGCGGCATTCGTCAACATCATCGGCCCGACCGCCTATTTCGCCGTCGGGCGTAGGTGTGGAGACCGGAAGCGGCTGCGGTGAGTGCCCCGATCGGCACGGCGGTAGGACGGGCGCGGTCCAGACGAATGGCACTGCGGATGCGGGTCGTCGGTCGGTGTCGTCCGAGCCCCGGGCGGTCGACAGTTGTCCTGACGCAGTCCATGCCGGACCGATCGAGGTGAGTGTGGTGCAGCCGTCCCAGGAACGTCAGCCGTCGCGGGCGGGCCGGCTCCCTCGCCGGGTCACGGATCGCGTCGAGGACGCCGTTGCGTGGGTCCTGACCGCCGCCGCGTTGTTCGTGCTGCTCGGAGCCGTACTCGGTGGCGTGGGCGTCTACGGCGGCGCCGTTGATGAGGCCCGCACGGCTGCACATGACCGGACTCCGGTGGCCGCGGTGCTCGTGGAGGACCCGGTGCCGAACGGGGCTCCGGGCTCGTTGACAATGCGGTCGGCGCACTACGTCGACGCAGCGGGGGCCGAGCACGACATCGACGTGACGGTGGTCGGGAGCCCCCCCGCCGGGGAGACCGTGCGGGCGTGGGTGAACCGCGAAGGCCGGGTGGTCGCGGCGCCGCTGACCCTCTTCGATGCGGTCGTGGTGGGCGTCTCGGCCGGTGTCGGGATCGCGATCCTCGGATGCCTGGTCCTCGGGTCGGCCTGGCTGGGTCTGCGACGGTGGCTCGACCACCGCAACGCCGCCGACTGGGCTCGCGAGTGGGACCGCATCGAACCCGAGTGGAGCGGTCGGAATCGTTGACCGACGTGCTGCTGTCCGACCGATGGTCGGGCGCCACGCTCCTAGCGGGACACGAAGGAGGACCGGAATGGACGACCACCGGGTTGGGCCAGCGGTCGTGGCGGGTGTCGACGGCTCGGAGCCGTCGCTGCAGGCCGTTCGGTGGGCGGCTCGAGAGGCGGGCCGGCGGCGGGCGCCGCTGCGCCTCGTCGCCGCCGTCGGCTGGGTGACCGCACCCCACCAGTACGGAGATCCCCGGACGGGGCCGGACCTTCGGGAGGTACTGCTGCGGCAGGCGCGGGCCGATCTCGCGGACGCCGCGAAGGCTGCCGCCGACGCCGCGCCGGGCCCGGAGCCGGAGCGTGAGGTGCTCGACGGATTCCCCGTCCCGCGCCTGGCGGACGAGTCGCGCGCGGCCCAGCTCGTGGCGATCGGTGACCGTGGCCGGGGCGGCGTCGCCGGCCTGCTGGTCGGTTCCGTGGCGGCAGGTCTGGCGGCGCACGCGGGCTGCCCGGTGGTGATCGTGCGCGGTCGGTCGGACGCAACCGGTGGACCGGTGGTCGTCGGCGTCGACGGCTCGCCGGTGAGCGAGGCGGCGCTGGCGTTCGCGTTCGATGCTGCTGCGCTGCGCCGTGCGCCGCTGCTCGCCGTACACGCGTGGCGCGAACTGTTCATCGACCCGGTGACGCTGCCGTCGCTGGACTGGGATGCGGTCGAGCAGGAGGAGCAGGCGGAGCTCGCCGAGCGCCTGGCGGGGTGGCAGGAGAAGTATCCGGACGTCGAGGTGCAGCGCCTCGTCGTGCGGGACCAGCCGGCGCGGGTGCTGGTCGAGCAGTCGGCGCACGCCCAGCTGGTCGTCGTCGGCTCGCACGGTCGCGGGGGCGTGGCCGGGCTCGTCCTGGGGTCGGTCGGCCACGCCGTGCTGCACCGCGCCGACTGCCCCGTCGCCATCGTCCGTCCGAACGTCGGAGCGGCCGCGCAGTGAGCGGGGCGCGCAGCGACGGGCACGGTTGATCGTCGACCGGGCATGGCCGGGCGGAACGGACCGAGCGCCGGCCGGGCGGTGCGCGTGCCTGCCGGTGTGGCATGGCACGCCACTCCGGCCGACGAGGTTCTTGCCCGGCTGGAGAGCCGTCCCGACGGGTTGACCGTCGTCGAGGCGCAGCAGCGGCTGGCCGAGCACGGCCCGAACGCGCTCACGCGACAGCGCGGCCCGTCGGTGTGGCAGATTCTGCTTCGCCAGTGCACGAGCCCGCTGATCTACGCGCTGCTCGCCTCGGCGGCGGTCGCGTTCGCGTTGGGTGACGTCCCGGACGGGACGGTCGTGCTCGCGGTCGTGGTGCTCAACGCACTCATCGGGTTCGCCCAGGAGTATCGGGCCGGCAAGGCGATCCAGGCCCTGGCCCAGCTCGTGTCCGAGCCGGCGAGGGTGCGGCGCGACGGGCGGTGGACGCAGGCCGGCGCGGATGCCCTCGTGCCCGGGGACGTCGTGTCCCTCGAGGCCGGGGCGCGCGTCGTCGCGGACCTGCGGATCCTGCAGGCACGCGGGCTGCGCGCGGACGAGGCGGCCCTGACCGGGGAATCCGTGCCGGTGGACAAGGCCGCGGACCCGGTCGACGCTGCCGCGGAACTCGCCGAGCGCCGGTCGCTGTTGCACGGTGGCACCCTCGTGACCGCCGGGACGGCCGAGGCCGTCGTGGTGGCGACCGGCGACCGCACCGAGCTCGGCCGCATCTCCGGCCTGCTCGGCACCGTCGAGCCGACCCAGACCCCGCTGACCCGGAGCATCGCTCTGCTCGGGTCGACGCTCACCAAGGTCATCGGGGCGGTCGCGGTGGTGCTGCTCGGCGTGGCACTGCTGCGCGGCTATCCGCTCGCCGACGCCGCCATGGCCGCCATCACGGTGGCGGTGGCCGCGATCCCGGAGGGGCTGCCCGCGATCGTCACGATCGCGCTCGCCGTCGGCGTGCAGCGGATGGCCCGGCGGCACGCGGTCGTGCGCGAGCTGCCCGCGGTGGAGACGTTGGGCTCCACGTCCGTGGTGTGCACGGACAAGACCGGCACGCTGACCCGCAACGAGATGGTGCTGCGCCGCGCCTGGACCCCTCGCGGTGACGAGGCGGACTTCGAGGGCGTCGGTTATGCCGCGGCGGGCCGCATGGTCGTCCGGGCCGGTGACGGCGGTGGCGGCGCGCTTCGCCGGCTGCTGACCGCCGGCGCGCTCGCCAACGAGGCGCACCTCGACAACGACGGGAACGGCCGCGCCGTGCTGGGCGACCCGACCGACGGGGCACTGCTGGTCGCGGCCGAGCGAGCCGGGATCGACCTCGCCGACCTGTTCGACCGCCACCCGCCCGGCGCGGTGCTGCCCTTCGACTCGGCCCGCCAGTACATGGCGAGCGCGCCGGTGTCGGTCGACGGGGCGACCGGTCCGACGTACCTGAAGGGCGCCCCGGAGGTCCTGCTCGGCCACGTCGATCCTCCCGTGGCCGTGGCCGCGCACGCCGTCCTCGACCGGTACGCCGCCGCCGGGCTGCGCGTGCTCGCGGTCGCCGGGCGGACCGGCCGTGCCGTCGACGCCCCGCTCGACCACGACATCGAACTCCTCGGGCTGGTCGGTCTGATCGACCCGCCGCGCGAGGAGGTGGTCGAGGCCGTCGCGTCCTGCCACCAGGCCGGCGTCGCCGTCAAGATGATCACCGGTGACCATGCCGTCACCGCGGCGGCCATCGGCCGCGAGCTCGGCATCGTCGGGCAGGCGCCGCCGATGACCGGCTCCGAGATCGCCGCCAGCTCGGACGGGGAGCTCCGCGCCCGCGTGCTGGTGACAGATGTGTTCGCCCGCGTCGCGCCCGAGCACAAGCTGCGGCTGGTGCGCGCGCTGCAGGCCGGCGGCGCGGTCACCGCGATGACCGGTGACGGGGTCAACGACGCGCCGGCGCTGCGGCAGGCCGACGTCGGCGTCGCGATGGGGCGGGCCGGCACCGCGGCGGCCAAGGAGGCCGCCGACATCGTGCTCGGCGACGACAACTTCGCGACCATCCGCGCCGCGATCGAGGAGGGCCGCCGGGTCTACGACAACCTGGTCAAGGCGCTGGCCTTCGCGCTGCCCACGAACGTCGGCGAGGCGCTGATCGTGCTGGTGGCCGTGCTGGCGTTCCCCGTCGTCGACGGCCGGCCGATCCTGCCGATCGAGCCGGTGCAGATCCTGTGGATCAACCTCGTCGCGACGGTGTCGCTGGCCCTGCCGCTGGCCTTCGAGGCGCACGAACCCGACCTGATGCGCCGGCCCCCGCGCGACCCGGCCGAGCGGCTGCTGTCGGGGCTCGTCGTCGCCCGCACGATCTATGTCGGCGCGCTGATGGCGGCGGTCGCCGTGGTGCTGTTCCTGTTCGTCATCCCAGCCGGGGCCGTGGGCGGATCACCGGAACTGGCGCGGGCGCAGACCCTCGCCGTCACGTCGGTGGCCTTCTTCCAGATCTTCTACCTGCTCGAGTGCCGGACGCTGACCGCGCCGCTGCGCCGCATCGGCTGGACGTCGAACCCGTACGTGTTCGGTGGGATAGGCGTGCTGCTGGTGCTCCAGGTGGGCTTCGTGCACCTGCCCGTCATGCAGGCGCTGTTCCGCACCGCCGACCTGACCGCGACGGACTGGCTCCTCGCCGCCCTGGCCGGTGCCGTCGTGATTCCGGTGGTGAGCGCGGAGAGGGCGTGGCGCCGATTCCGGGCGGGACGCGAAGCACGACCGCACCGATGAGTTCCGCCGGCGCCGGCCGTCTACTCGACAACTGCATCCCCGGCACGGACGGAGCCCTCCGATGACCACGACCACCGCCACCCCCGCCACCATCCGCACCACCTCCCGCGCCGCCGGCATCGGCCTGTGGACGCTGCAGGTGCTCCTCGCCGCCGTCTACGCCTTCTCGGCGTTCGGCAAGCTCACCGCCGAGGCGCAGAACGTCGCCGGCTTCGAGGCGATGGGCCTGGGCGCTCCCGGCATGTACATCATCGGAGCGTTGGAGCTCGCCGGTGCGATCGCGATGTTCGTGCCCGCGCTGACCGGGCTCGCCGCGACGTGCTTCGTCGCGCTGATGATCGGCGCGGTGACGCTCACCTGGATGATCGGCGGAGGGGCTCTCGTCGCGATCCCGGCGACCGTCGGTGTCGTGGCCGCCGTGGTCGCGTGGGGTCGTCGGGACAGCGCGTACCAGCTCGCCGCCCGCCTGCGCGGCACCTCCCACGCCCACTGACCGATGCCGCCGACATCGCCGCGGGCACCGGGAACGCCGCCGTGCCGGCTGCGCAGACGGGCGCCGACGTCGTGGCGTCCGACCTGACGCCCGAGCTTTTCGCGGCAGGGCGGGAGTTCGCGGCCCGCCACGGCGTGCAGATCACGTGGGAGGAGGGCGACGCCGAGGCACTGCCCTACGACGACGGCAGCTTCGACGTCGTGCTGTCCTGCGTCGGGTATGTTCACCCCGCACCACCAGAAGGCCGCGGACGAGCTGGTCCGCGTGTGCCGCCCCGGCGGCCGGATCGGCCTGCTCAACTGGACTCCCACCGGCTTCGTCGGGGAGATGTTCCGGACGATGAAGCCGTACGCCCCGCCGCCCCCGCCCGGGGCGCAGCCCCCACCGCTGTGGGGCGACGAGGACCACGTCCGCGCCCTGCTCGGAGAGCGGGTCACCGACGTCGTCGTCCATCGGCAGACGCTGACCACGGACCTGTTCCCGACGCCCGAGTCGTGGCGGGACCACTGGAAGACCATCTACGGGCCGACGATCGCGGTGTACCGCCACATCGGCGACGACCCCGACGAGGCCGCCGCCCTCGACCGCGACCTCGCCGCTCTCGCCACCCGCTACGACCGCGGCATCTCCTCGACGGTCATGGACTGGGAGTACCTGCTGCTCACCGCCCGCAAGGCGGACTGGCCCCCCGCCGCCTGGCCGATCGACGAGGAGCAGACCATGTGGACCACGACTGTCCAACCCGTACTGATCGCCCTGATGGTCGTCCTCGAGGTGGCCGTGCGGCAGGTCCGGGTCGCGTTGGCGACGCGCGGACGCAAGCGGATCGCGGCCGCCCTCGGCGCCGTGAACGCCGTGATCTCGGTCGTCGCGCTGGGCCAGGTGGTGACGAACCTCGACCGGCCCGCGAAAGCGAAGCCCAGCGCCCGCCGGTCGTCGGTGGCACCGAGGATCTCGATGGCGGCCCGGGCGTGCCGCTCGGCGAGGGCGCGGTCGGCCGCGTACCAGGCGAAGCCGGCGAGCGCGGTGTGCCCGGCGCCGACCGCGACGACCTCGTCGAGGTCCCGGCGCAGGTCCAGCGCCCGCTCCCGCGCCGCGATCGCGTCCCGGAGCCGATCGGTGAGGTACAGGTCGAGGGACATGGCCTCGAGCAGGGTGGCGCGGGTGGCCGCGTCGTCGCCCACGTGGCGCAGCGCTGCCTCGAAGAACGCGACGGCCTCCCGGTGCGCCCCGGAGCGGGACGCCTCGGCCGCCGCGGCGGGCGCGTACCGCAGCACCCGCGGCACGTCGCCCGCTGCCGCCGCGTGGTGGGCGAGCACGCTCGGGTCCGCGTCGACCGTCTCCAGCGCCTCGATCATCGCCGCGTGCAGCGCCGCGCTCGGAACCGGGCACGGCCGCCCCGAGGATCGCGGACCGCGCGATCTCGTGGCGGAACGCGACGGCCCGGCCGTGCCGGTCGATCAGGCCGGTGGCGGCCAGCAGACCGACGGTCGCCGTCGACACGCCGAGCGCGTCCAGCAGTTCGGGACCGACCGGTTCGGGTGTGCAGGAGAGCAACTCGAGGCAGTGGCGCACCGGGGCCAGCCCGGCGGTGCGGGCGAGCACGGCGTCCCGGACGCTCGCGGGCATCGGGGCGTCCGGCTGGCGAGGATCTGGCTGAGGAAGAACGGGTTGCCGCGGTCCGGCGGTGGACGTCGGCCGGTCGAGCCCGTGCCCGTCGACGAGCGCGGCGATGGCCGACCGGCTCAGCGGGGTCAGCTGCAGCGGACGCGCCCGGCGAGGCGACCAGGTCGCCGAGGACCGGGCTCAGGGGATGGTCGGCCCCACCGCGTCGCGATAGGACAGCACCAGCAGCAGGGGCAGCCCCGCGATCCGCGCGCGAGGAACCGCACGAGGTCGAGCGTCGCCTCGTCGGCCCAGTGCAGGTCCTCCACCACGAACACGCGCGGGCGGGAACGCAGGGCGTCGAGCACCGCCGCGAAGATCTCGTGCTGGGCTGCCGCGGTGCCGCGCAGCAGTGCGGGCACCGACGGCCCCAGCTCGTCCGCGACGTCGCGCAGCGGGCCGAGCGGGCGGGGCGTGCTCAGCGAGTCGCACATGCCCCAGCAGCGGTTGCGCCCGGGCCCGCTCGACGAAGGCGCGCAGCAGGACCGTCTTGCCGATGCCCGCCTCGCCGGCGACGAGGACGACGGAGCCGTGGCCGGCGGCGGCGCGGCGGGCCCGCTCCTCCAGCAGGTCGAGGGGATGCTCGCGCTCCAGCAGGCGCATTCCGAGATCGTAGGCGAACACCTGGCTGATCCGGGCACGTCCGGAGGCCGACGATCCGCTGATCCACATCGCTGTCGCACAGCGCTCGCGACCGCCACACCCCGTACAACACGTGCGGCGGCCACACCGCCTGTGTGACGGCCGATCAGAAGTGCGACAGCCGCTCTAGACTGCGGGCTGCCGTGTCGCCGTGGACCTCGGGGAGAGCGGGCCGGTCGAGCTCGGAGAGGACGATCGTGGCCGAAACCGCGACCAGCGACGCGCCGCAGTTGCACAGCGCCGTCGACCCGCACGCCGTCGGGTTCGTGCGCAACGCGCAGGCACACCGGGCGCTGGTCGCGGAGCGATCGTGGCCGAAACCGCGACCAGTGACGCGCCGCAACTGCACAGCGCCGTCGACCCGCACGACGCCGGGTTCGTGCGCAACGCGGAGGCGCACCGGGCACTGGTCGCCGACCTGAACGCGCAGCTGGCCACGGCCCGGCTCGGCGGTCTGCAGCGGGCGCGGGCGCGGCACGTCGAGCGGGGGAAGCTGCTGCCGCGGGAGCGGGTCGACGCGCTGGTCGACCCGTCGTCGCCGTTCCTCGAGCTGTCCCCGCTGGCGGCGCACGGGCTCTACGGGGGCGAGGCGCCGGCCGCGGGGATCATCACCGGGATCGGCCGGGTCGCCGGGCGCGAGTGCGTGATCGTCGCCAACGACGCCACGGTGAAGGGCGGCACCTACTACCCGTTGACGGTGAAGAAGCACCTGCGGGCGCAGGAGGTGGCGCTCCAGAACCGGCTGCCGTGCGTCTACCTCGTCGACTCCGGTGGCGCGTACCTGCCGATGCAGGACGAGGTGTTCCCGGACCGCGAGCACTTCGGGCGGATCTTCTACAACCAGGCGCAGATGTCCGCGGCCGGCATCCCGCAGATCGCCGCGGTGCTGGGGTCGTGCACGGCGGGCGGGGCCTACGTCCCGGCGATGAGCGACGAGGCGGTGATCGTCCGCAACCAGGGGACGATCTTCCTCGGCGGGCCGCCGCTGGTGAAGGCGGCCACGGGCGAGGTCGTGACCGCCGAGGAGCTGGGCGGGGGAGACCTGCACGCGCGCGTCTCCGGGGTCACGGACCACCTGGCCGACGACGACGCGCACGCGCTGCGCATCGTCCGGTCGATCGTCGGGACCCTCGGGCCGCGGGCGGCCCGGCCGTGGGACGTGGCTCCGACCGTCGAGCCGGTCGTGGACCCGACCGAGCTGTACGGGGTGGTGCCCACCGACCCCCGGATCCCGTACGACGTGCGCGAGGTGATCGCCCGGATCGTCGACGGGTCGCGGTTCCACGAGTTCAAGCCCCTGTACGGGCCGACGCTGGTCACCGGCTTCGCGCGGATCCACGGCCATCCCGTGGGCATCGTGGCGAACAACGGGATCCTGTTCTCCGAGTCGGCGCTGAAGGGCGCGCACTTCGTCGAGCTGTGCGACCAGCGCGGCCGTGCCGCTGGTGTTCCTGCAGAACATCACCGGGTTCATGGTCGGCCGCGAGTACGAGGCGGGCGGGATCGCCAAGCACGGCGCGAAGATGGTGACGGCGGTGGCGACGACCCGGGTGCCGAAGCTGACGGTCGTGATCGGCGGGTCGTTCGGGGCGGGGAACTACTCGATGTGCGGGCGGGCCTACTCGCCGCGGCTGCTGTTCCTGTGGCCGAACGCGCGGATCTCGGTGATGGGCGGGGAGCAGGCGGCGACGGTGCTGTCGATGGTGCGCAGCCCGGACGACCCCGAGCCGGAGGAGGAGTTCCGGCAGCGGATCCAGGCGCAGTACGAGACCCAGGGTCATCCCTGGTACTCGACGGCGCGGCTGTGGGACGACGGAGTGATCGACCCCGCCGACACGCGCACCGTGCTGGGCCTGGCCCTGTCGACCGCCGCGAACGCGCCGCTCGCCGACCCGGCGTTCGGCGTGTTCCGGATGTGACTGGGCATGTTCGGGACCGTGCTCGTCGCCAACCGCGGGGAGATCGCGCTCCGGGTGATCCACACGTTGCGCGCCCTGGGGATCGCATCGGTCGCGGTGTACTCCGACGCCGACGTGGACGCGCCGCACGTGGGCGCGGCGGACGTCGCGGTCCGGCTCGGGCCTGCAGCCCGCGGCGCAGAGCTACCTGTCGATCGACCGGGTGGTCGCGGCGGCGCGGGCGACGGGCGCGGAGGCGATCCACCCCGGCTACGGCTTCCTGAGCGAGAACGCCGCGTTCGCCGCGGCCTGCGCGAAGGCCGGGATCACCTTCGTCGGCCCGCCGGTCGAGGCGATCGAGGCGATGGGCGACAAGATCCGGGCCAAGCAGACGGTGGCCGCGGCCGGCGTCCCGGTCGTGCCGGGGTCGGACGGCGCCGGGCTCACGGACGCGGAGCTGGCGCGGGCCGTCGCCCGGATCGGCTACCCGGTGCTGCTCAAACCCTCGGCGGGCGGCGGTGGGAAGGGCATGCGGGAGGTCCACCGTCCCGACGCCCTGGCCGACGCCCTCGCGTCGGCCCGGCGCGAGGCGCGCGGCGCGTTCGGCGACGACACCCTGCTCGTCGAGCGCCTGGTCACCACCCCGCGGCACATCGAGATCCAGGTCCTGGCCGACACCCACGGCCACGTGATCCACCTCGGCGAGCGGGAGTGCTCCCTGCAGCGCCGGCACCAGAAGATCGTCGAGGAGGCCCCGTCGCCACTGCTCACCCCGGGGCAGCGTGCGGCGATGGGCGCCGCCGCCTGCGCCGCCGCCCGGGCCTGCGGCTACACCGGTGCGGGCACCGTCGAGTTCATCGTCGCGGGTGATTCCGGGGTGGGTGGGGAAGGACTCGACTGGTTCTTCATGGAGATGAACACGCGCCTGCAGGTCGAGCACCCGGTCACCGAGGAGGTCACCGGGCTCGACCTCGTCGAGCTGCAGCTGCGGGTGGCCGCGGGGGAACCGCTGCCGCTCGTGCAGGACGACGTCGTGCTGCGCGGGCACGCCGTCGAGGTGCGCGTCTACGCCGAAGATCCGGCCACCGGGTTCCTGCCCACCGGCGGTCGCGTCCTGGCCCTGCGTGAGCCGCGGGGCCTGCCCGGGATCCGGGTCGACTCCGGGATCGCCGAGGGCACGGTGGTCGGCTCGGACTACGACCCCCTGCTGTCGAAGATCATCGCGTACGGCGCGGACCGGGCGGAGGCGCTGCAGCGACTGGACGCCGCGCTCGGCCGGACCGTCCTGCTCGGGCTCGGCACGAACGTCGCGTTCCTGCGGGCGCTGCTGGCCGACCCGGACGTGCGGGCCGGGAACCTCGACACCGGCCTGGTCGGCCGTCGGATCGCGGAGCTGGCCGCGGCCGACCTTCCCGCCGACGTCGTCGGCGTCGCCACCGGCGTCGCGCTGCTCGACCTGGAGCCGCGGGGGCCGATCGTCGACCCGTTCGACGTGCCGGGCGGGTGGCGCCTCGGGGAGCCGGCCTGGACCACCCGCCGGGCGCTCGCCCACGGACACGAGCCGGTGGAGGTCCGCTCCCGGGGCCGCGCCGCCGACGCCGAGCTGGTCATCGCCGGCGGCCCACCCGTCCGGACCCGCACCACCGCCGACCACCTGCACACCCAGGACGGTGTGACGCGCCGGTACGCGATCGCCCGCGGCGACGACGGGGTGCTGTGGGTGTCGCGCGACGGCCGCAGCTGGGCGATCCGGGAGCAGGAGGCCCTGGAGGCGGCCGCCGAGGAGGCCACGGGCGTCGGCGGGCCGGTGCTGTCGCCGATGCCGGGCACCGTGACCGTCGTGGAGGTCGTCGAGGGCCAGCAGGTGGCGGCGGGTCAGAAGCTCGTGGCCGTCGAGGCGATGAAGATGGAGCACGTGCTCACCGCGCCGGTCGACGGCACCGTGCGCGAGCTGCGGGCACGCCCCGGCGCGACGGTCGCGAAGGACGCCGTGCTGCTGGTGGTCGAGCCGGGCTGATGATCAGGTCAGCAGCTGTGCCGGCGGGCGGTGTCGGAGGGCAGCTCGCCGAACCGCTCCTGGTACTGGCGCGCGAACCTGCTGGGGTGGAAGAACCCCCACCGCGCCGCAACGTCGCTGATGCGCACGGGCCCGGTGCTGCGCAGCAGCTCGGCGTGGACGCGGTCGAGCCGGATCCGGCGCAGGTGGGCCATCGGCGACACGCCCAGCTCGTTCTGGAAGGTGGCGTGCAGCGCCCGGACGCTCATGCATCCCCGGCGAGCGAGCTCGCCGGGGGTGAGCGGCCGGTCCGCGTGGTTCTCCATGTAGGACAGCACCGGCTGCAGGCGGGAGGGACGGGCGCGCGTCACGTACCCCGCGAGCACGTCGGTGTAGGAGTTGCGCACCGCGAGGAGGACCTGCGTCATCACGAACGCCTCCAGCTGCTCCTGTGCCAGCGGTGTCTCGGTGATGCCGCCGTCCCGGTCCAGCTCGCGGGCCAGGAACTCGACGGACGCCAGCAGGCTGCGACCGCGTGGGGACTGCGTGCTGAAGCCGAAGTCGAAGTCGATCGGGCCGGTGATCGGGTGGCCGACGAGGTCGGCGAGGTGCGACTCCAGCCGGGTGCGCGGGATCTTGAGGATCAGCTGCTCGGCGTCGGGGGTCCAGCGCACCGTGTTGAGCTGGTCGGGGAGCAGCACGACGCCACTGCGCCGGGCCTGGGTCACCGCACGTGTCCCGTCGCCGCGCTCGGCGAGCGTGCGGCCGCTGGTGGTGAGGTTGATGTGGTACGTCGTCTCGGTGGCCGGCATGCGCAGCTCGGCCGTCGCGCCGTAGGCCAGGAAGCCCAGGGTGAACCGCTTCTGCCGGGCCGCGTTGAGCTCCATCCGCAGTGACGTGTCGGCGCGCAGGGCGTGCGGGAGGTAGACGTCGGCGACGGCGTCGTGCGCCTCCTCGACGCTGGTGGTCGCCAGCACGGGGAAGCGCCGGAGCGTGTGGCGGCGGTCGGCCATGACCGTGTCCTTCGTCGGATGGGGCGGGTGGGTCAGCGGTGCGCGCGCAGAGCCGAGTATCGGGCGGCCAGGATGTGGCTGCTCATCGCCGAGGTGGCCAGGCCGTCGTCGCCGTTCTCGATCGCGGTGACGATGTCGCGGTGCGCCACGACGCTGCGCTGCCGGTCGTCGTTGTCATAGCCGTGCAGTACGCGCCGGACGAGCGGGGCGCTCGAGACCGTGGACAGCAGCGCCGAGAGCCGCGCGCTCCCCGAGGCGGCGAGTACCGCGGCGTGGAAGTCGTCGTTGCACTGCGCCAACGTCGCGACGGAGCCGTCGGAGGCCAGCTCACCCTCGTAGCGGTCCTGCAGCGCGCGCAGCTCGGCGACACAGGCCGCGTCCGCCCGCCGGGCCGCGAGCCCCGCCCCGTACCCCTCGATCAGCGCGCGCAGCCGGTAGGCCTCGTCGATGTCGTCCGGCGTCCAGTCGACGACGCGGGCTCCTCGGTTCGGCACGAGCTCGACCACACCCTCGGCCGCGAGCAGCCGCAGCGCCTCGCGCACCGGGGTGCGGCTCAGGCCGAGCGACGTGGCGACGGTGTGCTCGCGCAGCCATTCGCCGGGGACGACGGTCCCCGAGGCGATCCGCTCCCGGACCGCGTCGTAGGCCAGCTGCGTGTGCGCGGCGCGGGTGTGGTCGGCCGGGATGTGCATGCTCGCGGCAGTCATCGCGGCCTCCTCGGGTAGGTGACTGTGACCATATCGCATGCAATCGTCCCTGTCAGCCTGCGCAGACCCAATATTTAGGCGGGATTGACTAGAGATTGCATGCGATTCGCTCGTGAGTTCACTCAGGTGGCGGAACCGGTGCCCGCCGTGGCCGGGCACACTTCGCGGCATGGACTACGCAGAGGCGCGTGGCGCTTTCTTCCAGCCTCGCGACGTCGGCGCCCCGCAGGCGGGAACGTCGGGGTGGCGTTCTCCGGCACGCACTCTGCGCGATGCGCTCGAACCGATCGCGACGGTCTGCTTCTGGTCCGAGCCCGCCTACGACGCCTATGCCGCGCAGGGGCTCGACTTCCTGCAGGGGTACGTCTGGGGCCGCGGGAGCGTGCTGGGCGAGCCGGAGGGCACGGTCGTCGCCTCGGCCTTCGGCGTCTTCGAGCCCGGCCTGATCGCTGCCCTCTACGACTCCGGTCGGGCCGCCTGCAGGCTCGCCGAAGTGCGCGCCGCGAAGGAGACGGGCGCCGTGGCCGCGCTGCGCGAGGTGCTGGGCAGCCCGGACGGCCTGGACGTCGCCGTCGAGGCGCTGCGCCGCGGCGCGGCCGCGGCGGACTGCACGGGCCGGCCGATGCACGCCGGGCTGCTCGCCCTGCCGTGGCCGGACGAGCCGCTCGGCAGGCTGTGGCACGCGGCCACGATCCTGCGCGAGCACCGCGGAGACTCCCATCTCGCGACGTGCGTCGCGCACGGGCTGACCGGTCTGGAGGCCAACCTCCTCACCGAGCTGCGGGTCGGGTGGGATCCGCAGGCCTACACCGCGAGCCGGGGCTGGTCGCCGGAGGCGATGGACGCGGCGACAGCGGTGCTGACCACCCGCGGTCTGGTCGCGGACGGCACGCTGACCGCGGAGGGCGCCGCACTGCGCGACGGCATCGAGGAGGCGACGGACCGGCTGCTGCAGCCCGTGGTGGACGCGATCGGCGACGACCTGCCGGGTCTGCTCAAGTTCCTGGACGGGTGGTCGCAGCAGATCGTCGAGCGGGGCTGGTTCCCGCCCGACCCGTACAAGCGCGCCTCCGGCTGAGCTGTAACCGATCTGGGCTGTAACCGATCTGGCGCGACGCATCCACCCCGCACTCCGTGCGAGGCGGCCGCCCCGTGCCAGATCAAAGCTGGCGCGCCGGCCTCGCGAACGTCCTGCCCGGATGCAGCGAAAGCGGCTTTCGGTGCGTTGAGTGCACCCAAAGCCGCTTTCGCGTGCGGGTCGGCCGCCCCGCGCCAGCTCAAGGACGTCACGACGACCTTGATCGCGCCGCCCGCCTTCGACGCCGCCGTCTCGAACGCGTCGGCGATGTCGTCGAGCCCGAACCGGTGGGTCACCATCGGCTCGAGGTCGATCCGGCCGGAGCGCACCAGTTCCTGGCTGCGCTCGTACTGGCCGCGGCCGCCGTTGCCGCCCACCCCGAACACGGTCAGCGTCTTCGCCATGATCGGGATGACCGGCAGCGGGGGCAGGTCGTTGGCCCACCCGATGTGCGCGACCTTGCCCTCCTTGCGGACCACGTCGAGCACGATCGCCGACGAGGCCGGGAACCCGGAGGTCTCGATCACGATGTCGGCGCCCGCACCGCGCTCGGTCAGGTCGGCGACGGCCTGCTTGACGTCCGTCTGGACGACGTTGATGCAGTCGGTCGCCCCGTAGGCGCGGGAGACCTCGAACGGTGCGTCCCGGGCGTCGGTGACGATCAGCCGCCCGGCCCCGGACAGCGCGCACAGCCGGGTCAGGGCGAGCCCGATCGGGCCCTGCCCGAGCACGAGCACCGTCTCGCCGAGCATGATCTGCAGCCGGTCGACGGTGTTGAGCCCGACGGCGAGCGGCTCCAGCAGCGACGCCTGCCACGCCTCGACGCCCTCGGGCCGCGGCACGAGGTTGACCACCGGCACGGCCACCTTCTCCGTGAGGCAGCCGTCCGACCACAGCCCGATGAGCTTCTTCTTCTTGCAGTCCAACGGCTTGCCCGCGGCGCACTCCGGGCAGTCGTCGCACGGCAACGACGGCTTGACCGCCACGGGCGCACCGACCCAGGCCGCGTCGACCCCGTCGCCGACGCTCTCCACCCGGCCCGCGAAGTCGTGGCCGGGCACGCGCGGGAACGGGGTGTCGATCCGGCCGTCGTACTGGTGGCTGTCGGTGCCGCACAGCGACGCCGACTCGACCGTGACGACGACCCAGCCCGGCCGCGCCTCCGGCTCCGGACGGTCCTCGATCCGGACCTCCTTGATCCCGGTCAGGACGGCGGCGCGCACCTCAGATCCCCTCGGGCAGGAACTCGCGGTCGGTCATGATCGCGAATGCCTGATCGACGTGCCCGGCGAGATGGCCGGCGATCAGCGGGGTCCACTCGGCGACCGTCATCGTGCCCAGGTCGGGGATCTCGACGGTGCGGTCCTGGATCGCGGGGTCGACCGCGGGCAGGCAGGTCGCGAGCGTCCTGCGGGTGGCGTCGAGTTGGCGCAGCGCGATGGCGATCGTGGGCGGCGGGTACCCCAGCGCATCGTGGCCGATCTCCTCGCGGAAGAAGAACCCCAGGTCGGGGTCGTTGCGGAGGCGTTCGAGGTCGCCCAGCCACATCAGCGTCGCGACGTTCATGTGCGAGATCACCTGGGCGACGGTCCAGCCGCCGCCGCGGTGCGCACGGTGCAGGTCGCCGTCGTCGAGGCGGCGCAGGGCCTCCTGCAGGCGCCCCATGGCCGCGTCGGCCTTGGCGGCCTCGGCGTCCAGCTTGTCGGATGCGGTGTCGGGGCCCGCACCGGTGTCGGTCGTCATCGGAACCTCTCGGTCGTGTGTCGGGGTGATGGGGGACCGGCGCGTCAAGCCGCTAGTCCCCGTCCTCGAGCCGGAAACCGATCTTGACGGTGACCTGCCAGTCGGCCACCTGGCCGTCCGCGAGGTGGCCGCGGACCTCGGTCATCTCGAACCAGTCCATGTTGCGCAGGGTCTGGTTCGCCCGCGTGACGGCGTTGCGGATCGCGTCGTCCACGCCGTCGGGCGAGGTGCCCACGATCTCGGCGATGCGGTAGATGTGCTCGGCCACGTCGGTCTCCTTCGGAGTGCGGGGTGGGGGATCAGGTGCGGGCAGCGGGTTCGAGCGAGCCGGGGGACGTCACCCGCTGGCGGCCGCCGGCGCGGACGTGGGCGAGCAGGCCGCCCGCGGCGAGCACGGTCCGCTCGCCCGGGGACAGCGGCAGTTCCAGGGTGATCTCGCGCCCGTCGTCGACCGTCGCGGTGACGGTGTCCGCGCCCGAGCGCACGGCGTGGCCGAGGTCCGGGATCCGCCAGCGCTGGCCGATCGCGGTCGCGGCGCGGTCGTCATCGCCGATGGCGAGCGGGACGACGCCGACGGCGATGAGGTTGCGCCGGTGGATCCGCGCGTAGCTGCCGGCTGCGATCGCGGGCACCCCGAGGTGCACCGGCGCGAGCGCGGCGTGCTCGCGGGAGGAGCCCTGCCCGTAGTTGTGCCCGCCGACGATCAGCCCGCCGCCCCACTCTCGCGCGCGCGCCGGGAACTCCGGATCCAGCCGCTGGAACATGAACTCCGCGCAGGCCTCGATGTTCGACCACACCGACATCGCGATCGCCCCGTCCGGGGCCATGTCGCCGGTGGAGATGTCGTCCGGCACGACGATCAGCACCCGGGCGTCGATCGCGTCGGGCAGCGGCGCCGGCTGCGGGGGAGGGACGAGGTTCTCGCCGCGCTCGACCACGACGGCGCCGCGCTGCTCCCGCGGTGGCGGGGCGACGAGGTGGTGGTCGTGGATCGTCGTGTCCGGAGCGGCGCCGGGCCGCAGCGCGGGCCGTTGCGCCGTCCGCGGGTCCGTGATGACTCCGGTGAGCGCGCTGGCCGCGGCGGTCGACGGGGAGCACAGGTACACGGCGTCGTCGACGGTGCCGCTACGGCCGGGGAAGTTGCGGTTGAACGTCCGCAGCGACGGCTGCGCCTTGACCGGCGCCTGTCCGATGCCCACGCACGGCCCGCACACCGGTTCCAGCATCCGCGCACCCGCCGAGAACAGGTCGCCGTACACGCCGGACCGGATGATCGTGTCGAGGATCTGTCGCGAGCCGGGCGTCAGCGTCAGCACGACACCGGGAGCGACGCTGCGGTCGCGCAGCACGGCCGCGACCGTCGCGAGGTCCTCGTAGGAGCTGTTCACCGACGACCCGACGCACACCTGCACGACGGCCGTCCCCGCCGCCTCGGCGACCGGGATGACGTTCCCGGGCGACGGCGGCAGCGCGACCAGCGGCGCAAGCGTGGACAGGTCGATCCGCTCGACCTCGTCGTACTCCGCGCCGGGGTCCGCCGCCAGCGGCGTGAACTCCTCCTCGCGGCCCTGCGTCGCGAGCCATCGCCGGGTCTCCGCGTCCGCCGGGAAGACCCCCGCGGTGGCGCCGGTCTCGACGACCATGTTGCAGATCGTGGCCCGGCCCGTCGTCGGGATCGTCGCGACGCCCTCGCCGAAGAACTCGAACACCGCCCCCCGGCCGCCGCGCACCCCGTGGCGGCGCAGCAACTCCAGGATCACGTCCTTGGCCTCGACACCGGGACCCAGACGGCCCGTGAGCTCCACCCCTACGATCCGCGGGCAGGGCAGGTCGAACCCGTAGCCGGCCATCGCGACTGCGACCTCCAGGCCGCCCGCTCCCGTGGCGAACATCCCGACCGCGCCGGCCATCGTGCTGTGCGAGTCCGCGCCCAGCAGCAGGCCGCCCGGCCGGGCGAAGCGCTCCAGGTGCACGTAGTGCGAGATCCCGTGGCCGGGCGGGGAGTACAGCAGGCCGTAGGCCTGGGAGAACGACCGCAGGTAGCGGTGGTCCTGCATGTTCTTGTCGTCGATCTGCAGGACGTTGTGGTCGACGTACATGACCGCCAGCGGAACCGCGATCTCGTCCGTGCCGAGCATCTCGAACTGCATCGCGCACATCGTCCCGGTCGCGTCCTCGATGAGGACCTGGTCGACCGCCACGGTGACGTCGTCGCCCGCGACCAGATCACCGGAGCGCAGGTGCGCGCTCAGCAGCTTGCGGGTGAGGTTCTCGGGGGTCACGGGATCGCTCGCCAGCTCGCTCACGGGAACAGCCCGGCCCGCGGCAGGAGGGCGGGGACCTCGTGGCCGAGCTGCTCGCCGAGGAACCCGGCGGTCGGGATCAGGGTCTTGAGGTCGATGCCCGTGCGGCGGCCCATGCGTTCGAGCATGTAGACGAGGTCGTCGGTGGCGATGTTGCCCGTGGCCTTGGGGGCGAACGGGCAGCCGCCGATCCCGCCCGCGCTCGCGTCCAGCACGTCCACGCCCTCGGCCACGGCGGCGTAGGCGTTGGCGAAGCCCGTGTTGCGGGTGTTGTGGAAGTGGAACCGCAGCTGCGGCCCGTTCTCCGCAGCGTCGCCGACGAGGTCGCGCACCCGGGCCGTCAGGTCGATGACCTGGGTCGGCGCCCCGACGCCGACGGTGTCGGCCAGGCACAGCTCCTGCACGCCCGAGTCGGCGCACCGGCGGGCGAACTCCGCGACCCGCGCCGGGTCGACCTCGCCCTCGAACGGGCAGCCGAACGCCGTCGCGAGGGTGATCGTGGTGAACAGCCCACGGTCCCGCGCGGCGTCGACGACGCCCGCCGCCATCGTCATCGCCTCGTCCGCCGTGACGTTCTGGTTGCGGCCGCTGAAGGTGTCGCTGACGCACACCACGACGTTGACCTCGTCCACACCGGTGCCGACGGCCCGGTCCAGACCCTTGCGGTTGAGGATCAGCCCGGCGTACGAGACGTCGTCGCGCCGAGGGACCCGCTCCATGACCGCCTCGGCGTCGGCCATGGTCGGGACCAGCCGCGGGTGCGCGAACGAGACGGCCTCGATCCGGCGGGCACCGGCGTCGACCAGCCGCGTGATCAGCTCGACCTTGGCGTCCGTCGAGAGGATCGTGCCCTCGTTCTGGAGCCCGTCACGGGGGCTGACCTCGACGATCGTGACCTCGTTCATCGGCTCTCCCACGTGGGCGGTCCCGAGGCGTCGGTGAGCAGGGGCCTGGGCCCGCCATGGTCCCCCGCTAAGGGTGTGTACGGCTGGTGCGCGGGCGATGATCGCCGTCCGCGGGTGTGGAAGGTCGCGACGACGACCAAGAACGCCCGCAGCCGACGATCACGCCGCCCTGAAGACCCGTAGCGGGGGATCACCGCGCCGGCCGTCCTACTTCTGGCGCAGCCCGGCCTGCACCATGAGCGGTATGACCTTCTCACCGAAGTACTTCAACTCCTCGTTGTAGTCGACGAGCCCCATGATCATCCCGTCCATACCGGCCTCGTTGAGCCGGCCCAGCCCCTCGACGACCTGCTCGGGGGTGCCGACCAGTGGGTAGCCGCCCCACCCGGCGACGAAGCGCTCCTGGAACTCGCGGGCGTGCTCGAACGAACCCGCCGACCCCGACAGCGCGATGTTGATGACGTTCTCCGCCGCGCCGTAGTCGCCCATCTCCACGACCTGCTGGAAGACCTCCTTGGCCTCCTTCTCGGTGTCGCGCACCACGACCAGCCCGTAGGTCATCGTGGAGAGCGGCCGCCCGTAGTCGGTGCGGGCCTTGTCCTTGATCGTGGACGTGTAGCTCTTCATGTTGTCGAGCGTGTCGAGCGAGGCGAAGTTGATGTCGACGTTGCGCGCGGAGAACTCGATGCCCGACTTCGAGTTGCCTGCGTTGATCATCACCGGCCGGGGGGCCTGCACGGGCTTGGGATACGACTCCAGGTTGACCCCGTCGAAGTACGTGCCGTGGTGCTCGAAGCTGCCCTTCTCGCCCCAGAGCGCCACGACGTAGTCGATCCACTCCTGGCCGAAGGCGTAGCGGTCCTCCTGCTGGCGCTGGTCGGCGCCGAACATCGCCAGTTCCGGGGTGACCCAGCCCATCACCAGGTTCAGCCCGAAGCGGCCGCCGGAGATGCGGTCGATCGTGGTGGCCATCTTCGCCGCGACGATCGGGTGCACCGTCGGCAGGTGTGACGTCGCGAAGATCGCGATGTTCTCGGTCGCCTCGGCCAGCCCGGCGGCCCAGGTGTAGGTCTCGAAACAGTTGCCGTTGAAGTTGGTGGTGCCGCCGAAGCCCTTCCATCGCGCGATCGGCACGAGCGCCTCGAGTCCCAACGCGTCCGCCCGCTGCGCGATCTCCTTGGTGTGCGCCCAGCTCACCTCGTAGGTCGACGGGGCGTGCGACATGACGAGGCCGTAGGAGCAGTTCGTGCCGAACAACCCCAGCTTCATCTTGTTGTCGTTGAACATCGGGTTGGTCTCGCGGCGGTCGCGCAGCGGCTCGGTCTCCTCGACCGGTCGTGGGGCCGTCGGGTGGAAGTCGATCGACATCGATGTGCCTCCTCTGGCGGGTCGGGGTCAGCCGAGCTTGAAGGGGTCGCGAGTCGCGCCGGTGAGCTCCACCCACACGGACTTGACCTCGGTGTACTCGTTGAGGGCGTCGGCACCGTTCTCGCGGCCGAGGCCGCTGTTGCCGAAGCCGCCGAAGGGGGCGTACGGCCCGAGCACCCGGTAGGCGTTGATCCACACGGTGCCGGCCCGCAGCTTCGCTGCCACCCGGTGCGCGCGCTGCACGTCGCGGGTCCACACCGAACCGGCCAGGCCGTACTGGGTGTCGTTCGCGAGCTTGAGCGCCTCCTCCTCGGTGCGGAACGTCAGTGCCGCCGTGACCGGGCCGAAGACCTCCTCACGCACCACGGTGTCGTCGACGGACACCCCGGTGAACAGCGTCGGCCTGACGAAGAACCCGCCGAGGTCGGCCGCCGCCTCGCCACCGCACGCCGCCGTCGCCCCCTCGGCCTTGGCCTTCTCGAGGTAGCCGACGACCTTCTCGAACTGCGGCTGGTTCGCGATCGGACCCATCTCGGTCTCGGGGTCGTTCGGGTCGCCGAGCTTGATCGCGTTCGCCCGCTCCGCCACCAGACGGACCAGATCGTCGTGCACGCTCTCGTGGACGATCACCCGGGAGCCGGCCATGCAGGTCTGGCCGGTGGCCGCGAAGACGCCGGCGATGATGCCGTTGGCCGCCGCGGGCAGGTCCGCGTCCTCGAAGACGATCTGCGGCGACTTGCCGCCCAGCTCCAGGGTCACCCGGTTGAGGTTGTCGGCGGCGGCGTGCGCGACCGCCCGCCCGGTGGCGGTCGAGCCGGTGAACGCGACCTTGTCCACGCCCTTGTGCGAGGCCAGCGCGGCGCCCAGCTCGCGGCTCGACCCCGCCACGACGTTGAACACACCGTCCGGGAAGCCCGCCTCGTGCAGCACCTGGGCGAACGCGAGCGTCGACGCGGGGGAGTGCTCCGACGGCTTGACGACGAACGTGCACCCCGCCGCCAGCCCGGGGGCGAGCTTGAACGTCATCAGCAGCAGCGGGGAGTTCCACGGGGTGATCGCCCCGACCACGCCGACCGGCTCGCGCCGCGTGAAGACGAAGTAGTTCGGCTTGTCGGTCGGGATGACCCGCCCCTCGATCTTGTCGGCGTGCCCGGCGAAGTAGCGATACCAGGCACCCAGCCCCTGCAGCTGGCCGATCATCTCCCGGTAGAGCTTGCCGTTGTCGCGCACCTCGACCCGGGCGAGCCGCTCGGCGTTCGCGGTGATCAGGTCGGCGAGCTTGTGCATGAGCGCGGCGCGCTGGAAGCCCGTCATCGCGCCCCACTCGCCGTCGAGGGCGGCGCGGGCGGCGTTGACGGCGTGGTCGATGTCGTCGGTACTGCCCTCGGGGATCGCCGCCCAGGGGGCGCCCGCGTACGGGTCCAGCGAGCCGAACGTGCGCCCGTCGGAGGCGTCGACGAACTTCCCCGCAATGTAGTTCTGGAACCGCTCGAGCCCGTCCGGTGTCGTCACTGTTGCCTGCTCCCTGGTGTGCTTAGAGTGCGCCGCCCGCCTTGTCGATCACGTCGCGGACGAGCCTGCGGACCTGCTGGGTGTGGTCGCGGATGTGCCTGCGGGCCAGGTCGACGTCGCCGTCCCGGCACGCCCCGGTGAGCGCGGCGTGGTGGGTGACGTCGAACTGCGTGCGCCAGTCCTGCTCGGCGAACGCACGCCGCCAGAGCGTCGAGATCCCGAGCCGGCGGTAGGTGTCGACCAGCTGGGGGCTGCCGCCCAACCCGACGAAGTGGCAGTGGTAGCCGTGGCTGGCGTCGAGGAACTCCGCGAGGTCCGCGTCGTCCCGGGCGACGATCGTGCCGAGCCGGGTCGCGTAGTCGTCGAGGACGGCGAGGTCGTCCTCCGGGATCTCGCCGACGCAGGCGTCGGCGACCCCCAGCTCGATCAGGCATCGGGCGCCGAACAACTCGTCGGCCAGCTCGACCGTCAGCGGTGTCGGCAGGTAGCGGCCGTCCGTGGTGCGCGTGACCACCCCCTCGGCCGCGAGGCGCACGAGGGCGTACGCGACGTGGCCCGGGTCCTGCTGCAGCGTCCGCGCCAGGTCCGCCAGCTCGAGCGGCTGGTCCAGCGCGCACCGCCGGGTCAGCACCCACTCGCGGACCGCCCGGTACGCCTCCTCTTCGCGGACGCTCTCCAGCCGGCCGAACCGCCCGCGGAAGTAGGTCAGCGGCGCCCCCTCGTGCCCGGCGGCGACGGCGACGTGCGCGAGGAACACCGTGTGCGTCCCGCCCGTCACGGTCTCGGCCACGCGGCACTCCAGGTGCGCCAACGTGCCGCGCAGCACCGGCACGCCGTCGATGCCCGCATCGAAGGTCGTGTCGCCGAACTTGTCGCCCTTGCGGGCGAACTGGTAGGCGAGGTCCTGCTGGCCCTCGGCGAGGATGTTGACGCAGAACGCGCCCGTCTTGAGCAGCGCCGCCTGCGTGTCGCTGGTCTTGTTCAGGCAGACCAGCACCATCGGCGGTTCCAGCGACAGGGAGCTGACCGCGCTCGCGGTGGTGCCGACCGGCGCTCCGTCGACGGCCGTGGTGATCACCGTGACGCCGCTGGCGAACCGCCCGATGACGTCCCGGTAGACCTGCTGGTCGGCCAGCGCCGTCTCGGCCTGCGTGGTGTCGTCAACGGTCACCGCAGCCCTCCCTGCCCGACGGCCGGCCCGATCACCCCGTCGGCCCGCAGCTTCTCCACCTGCTCGCCGCGCAGCCCCAACAAGTCGGTGAGCACGGCGTCGGTGTCGGCGCCCAGCGCCGGGCCGGCCCAGGCGACGCCGCCGGGGGTGTCGCTCAGACGTGGGACCACAGCCTGCATCGTCAGCTCCCCGTGCCGCTCGTCCTGCACGGTCGCCAGCGATCCGCGCGCCTGGAAATGGGGGTCGTCGAGCATGTCCTTCGGTTCGTAGACCCCGCCGGCCGGCACACCGGCCGCGTGCAGCCGGTCGAGCAGGTCCGCCGAGGCGAAGCGTTCGGTCCACCCCGCGACGATGGTGTCGATCGCGGCCATGTTCCGTCCGCGGGCGCGGTGATCGACGAAGCGCGGGTCGGTCGCCAGTTCGGGCATCCCCATCACGTCGGTCAGCCTGCGGAAGACCGAGTCCTGGTTGGCCGCGATGAGGACCTGCCCGTCGCTGGTCGGGTAGACGTTGCTCGGGGCGATCCCGGGAAGCGTCGGACCGGTGCGCTCGCGCACGGTCCCGTGGGCGCACCACTCCACGACCAGCGACTCGGTCACCGCCAGTACGGACTCGAAGATGCTCGCGTCGACGACCTGACCGCGCCCGGTGCGCCGTCGCGCCTCCAGCGCGGCCAGGGCGCCCATGGCCCCGAACATGCCGGTGAGCGAGTCGCCGATGCTGATACCGATCCGGATCGGGGGCAGGTCGGGGTAGCCGGTCAGCGCCCGCAGACCGCCCATCGCCTCGCCGATCGAGGCGTAGCCGGCTCGGCGCGCGTACGGCCCGGTCTGCCCGAAGCCGCTGACCCGCACCATGATCAGCTGAGGCCGGACGGCCGCGAGCTCCTCCCAGCCCAGCCCCCAGCGTTCCAGCGTCCCGGGCCGGAAGTTCTCGACGAGGATGTCGGCGTGGGCGACGAGGTCGCGGACGAGCTGCTGGCCCTCGGCGGTGCGCAGGTCGATGGTGACACTGCGCTTGTTGCGGGCCGCGACGCTCCACCACAGCGAGTCACCGCTCACGTCCGCGTGGCCCCACTGCCGAAGGACGTCCCCGGTGCCGGGCGGCTCGACCTTGATGACCTCGGCGCCGTAGTCGCCGAGCAGCTGCCCGCAGAACGGGCCGGCGATCACCTGGCCCAGCTCGATGACCCGGACGCCGGAGAGCGGTCCCGTCACGCCGACTCCTCCTTCGAATCAGCACCCGTGCGCGGGCACCTCGTCGAGCCCGCGGCGGCGTCCAGTCTCTGTTGTGCAGATCACACGGGCTAGCCGCTGGATGCCGACCGCTATCCGCTGAACGCACAACCGTGCTCGTCGCGGCTAGGGCGCTCTCGACGACGAGGGCGGCGGCCCACGCGGTCGGTCGATGTGGACGCGGGCGAGCTCCGCCTGCGGACGGTCGTGCGATACCGCGGACACGGGGGCAGAGGCCGCCCCGGTCCTCGCTGATCGTGCGTTCGCCCGGATCAGCTCGTCCGGCCGCGAGCTGATCGTCCGGACGAAAAGGCTGCTCCGTTGCTCCCAGCTGGTCCCGGATGATCAGGTCTCGGGGCGCGGAGCTGATCGTGCGGGTGGAAGTCGCCGTCCGCACGGAGACGACGAGCCTGGTCGCCCGAGCGCCGCGGACGGGGTGATGCGGTGAACGGTGCCGTGGCGGCGCCTGCTCTTCAGATTCCTCGCGGGACTGCAGGTGGCGGCCTAGGATGAGGTGCCGCCGTCGGCACACGACGGTCGAGCCGGGGACGCCCGGCGCGGGACGAGGGACGCCATGACGCTCCTGTGGACCTTGATCGTCATCATGGGCCTGATCGTTCTGGTGCTGGGCTCCAGCGTCCGCGTGATCAACCAGTACCAGCGCGGGGTCGTGCTGCGCTTCGGCCAGCTTCGCGAGGCCCCGCGCGGGCCCGGGCTCACCCTCATCGCGCCGATCGCGGACCGCCTGCACAAGGTCAACATGCAGGTGGTCACGATGCCGGTGCCTGCGCAGGACGGCATCACCCGGGACAACGTCACCGTCAAGGTGGACGCGGTCGTCTACTACCGCGTCACCGACCCCGTCAAGGTCGTCGTCGACGTCCAGCGCTACGACGCCGCCATCGCCCAGGTCGCGCAGGCGTCGCTGCGGTCCATCATCGGCAAGAGCGACCTCGACGACCTGCTGTCCAACCGGGAACGGCTCAACCAGGGTCTCGAAATCATGATCGACAACCCGGCGCTGTCGTGGGGTGTGCAGATCGACCGCGTGGAGATCAAGGACGTCGCGCTGCCCGAGACGATGAAGCGGTCGATGTCGCGGCAGGCCGAGGCCGAGCGGGAACGTCGCTCCCGCATCATCACCGCGGACGGCGAGCTGCAGGCGTCGCGCACGCTGGCCGAGGCCGCCCAGATCATGGCCGAACATCCGGCGGCCCTGCAGCTCCGCCTGCTGCAGACCGTCGTCGAGGTCGCCGCCGAGAAGAACTCCACCCTCGTGCTGCCCTTCCCGGTGGAGCTGCTGCGGTTCCTGGAACGGGCGACACCCGGTCCGCCGCCGGTGCCGCCGCCGGGTGCCGCGCCGCCGATCCCACCCGGTGCCGCACCGCCGATCCCGCCGCCGGCCAGCCAGAACGGCCACGAGCCCGAGGCCGTCGCCACTGACGGCACCACGCGCCCCGAAATCTAGTTCGCCCGGCGGACGCCGAGCGCGCGGGCCGCGAGCTGGGCCAGGTGCACGGGCTCGCGGGTGCCGGCCTGACGCAGCTGGGTGCGGCAGGAGAAGCCGTCAGCCAGCACCGCGACGTCCGCGTCCGCGGCCCGGACGGCCGGCAGCAGCACCCGCTCGGCGCAGGCCATCGACACCGCGTAGTGGCCCTGCTCGAAGCCGAAGTTGCCGGCGAGGCCGCAGCATCCGGAGTCGAGCACGTCGGCCTCGATCCCGAGGGCGGCCATCGCGGCGTGGTCGGCCTCGGTGCCGAGCTCGGCGTGCTGGTGGCAGTGCACCTGCACCAGCGCGCGTTGCCCGGGGGCGACGACGGTCGCACGCAGGGCGTCGGCATGCTCGGCGAGCACCTCGGCGAAGGTGCGGACCCCCTGCGCGAGGCGGGCGGCGAGCGGCTCGTCGGGCAGCAACTCGGGCCCGTCGGCGCGCAGGGCGGCGGTGCACGACGGCTCGAGCCCGACGACCGGGACGCCCGCCGCGAGCCACGGCTCGATCGCCCGCAGGCTGCGCCGCAGCACGCGGCGGGCGGCACCGACCTGGCCGGTGGTGGTCCAGGTGAGCCCGCAACAGACGGTGCGCGGCGGCAGCTCGACGGCGTAGCCGAGGGCCTCGAGCACCGCGACGGCGTCGGCGGCGACGCCGGGGTCGAAGTGGTTGGTGAAGGTGTCGGGCCAGAGCAGCAGGCGCGGTCGCTCCGACGCACCGAACGCCGCTTTCGCTGCGCTGGATGCACCGAACGCCGCTTTCGCTGCATGTGGGGCGGCGCCGGTGAACGGGCGCCTCGCGACCGGCGGGATCGCCCGCTCCGGGGCGATCCCGCCCAGCCGCTTCGCCACCGCCCCCACCGGGCCGCGGGCCGCCGCGTTCAGGGCGTCGACCAGCCGCGCCGGCAGCCGGCCCACCACGTGCAGCCACCGGGGCAGGGCGCCCATCGAGTAGTGCGCCGCCGGGCGCAGGCGCCGGCGGTACCGCTGGGCGAGGAACTCGGTCTTGTAGGCCGCCATGTCCACGCCGACCGGGCAGTCACGCTTGCAGCCCTTGCACGACAGGCACAGGTCCAGCGCCTCGGCAACCTCGGCCGACCGCCACCCGTCCCCGATCACCTGCCCGTTCGCCATCTCGAACAGCAACCGGGCGCGGCCGCGCGTGGAGTGCATCTCCTCCCCGGTGGCCCGGAAACTCGGGCACATCACCCCGCCGTGCGCGGTGACGCACTTGCCGACGCCCAGGCAGCGCCGGGTGGCGCGGGCGAAGCTGCCCCGGTCGTGGGCGAACGCGAGCTCCGGGGTGTCGCGGATCGTCGGCAGCCCGACGAACACGCGCAGGTCGTCGTCCAGCTTCGCGGGCCGCACCACGCGGTCCGGGTTGAGCCGGCCGTCGGGATCCCAGATGCCCTTGAACTCCTCGAACGCCCGGATGATCGGCGGCGGGTACATCCGGGGCAGCAGCTCGGCGCGGGCGGCGCCGTCGCCGTGCTCGCCCGAGAGCGACCCGCCGTGCGCGACGGCGAGGTCCGCCGCGTCCTCCAGGAACGCCCGGAAGTTCGCGATACCGGCCCGCGACGCGAGGTCGAAGTCGATCCGCACGTGCAGGCAGCCGTCGCCGAAGTGCCCGTAGTAGACGCCGCGCCGGCCGTGCCGGTGAAGGACGGTGTCGAACTCCCGCAGGTAGGCGCCGAACCGCTCCGGCGGCACCGCGGCGTCCTCCCAGCCCGGCCAGGCCTCGCCGCCGTCGGGCGAGCGCGTGAGGATCCCGGCGCCGTCCTCCCGGATCCGCCACAGCGCCGTCATCCGAGCCGGCTCACTCACCACCACCGAGGAGGTCGCGTACGGCTGCATCGCGGACGCGACCGCCTCCGCGGCGGCGTGCGCCTCGGCCCGGGTCGCCCCGCCGGTCTCGACGTAGAGCCAGCCGCCGCCCTCGGGCAGGGCCCGGGAGGCGGTCTCCACCGGATTCGACGCGCGCAGCGCGGCGATCAGCCCGGCGTCCATCCCCTCGATCGTCAGCGGGTTCAGGGCGCGGACGACCATCACGTGGTCCGCCGCGGTGTAGGCGTCGGGGAAGCCGAGCACGGCGAGCGCCCGCACGGGAGGCGCCTCGACCAGCCGGACCGTCGCCCCGGTCAGCACCGCGCACGTGCCCTCGGTCCCGACCAGCGCCTTGGCCAGGTCGACCCGACCGGGCAGCAGCTGGTCCAGGTTGTAGCCCGAGACGCGCCGGGTGAGATCCGGGAAGCCGGCGCGGACGTCGGCGGCGGCCCGTTCGCCCAGGGCGCGCAGCGCATCCGGGATCGCGCCGCTCCCGTCCGCTCCCAGTGACAGCCGCTCGCCTCGGTAGGTGAGCACGTCCAGGCCGACGACGTTGTCGACGGTCTTGCCCCACGCCACGGAGTGCGATCCGCACGCGTTGTTGCCGATCATGCCGCCGAGCGTGCAGCGGTTGTGCGTGGACGGGTCCGGGCCGAACGTGAGCCCGTACGGTGCGGCGGCGTCGCGCACCGCGTCGCAGATCACGCCGGGCTCGACGCGGGCGGTGCGGGCGTCCGGGTCGACCGCGAGGATCCGGTTCAGGTGCATGAAGTCCAGGACGACGGCGGTGTTGACGGCCTGGCCCGCGATCGAGGTCCGCGCGCCGACCGGGAGCACCGGCACGTCGTACGCCCGGCACACGGACACGGCCGCCTCGACGTCCGCGACGTCGCGGGGGCGGACGACGCCGATCGGGACGCGGCGGTAGTTCGACGCGTCGGCCGACCACATGGCGCGCGCGGCATCGTCGAAGCGCACGGCGCCGTCGACCGTGCGCAAGAGGTCGGCCCGCAGGTCCGGGATGCCCGCCGTGCCGCGCAGAGCGGTCACGTCCCGGGCGCCACCGCACCGCCGCCCGACGGCGGCCCGTGCGTGTGTCCGTGTCCCTGGCCATGACCCGCTCGGAGCGCCGGGTCGCCCAGCCGGAGCGGCGCCTTTCGTAGCGGCCCTCGTGCGCCAGGATCGGCCGCTGGTCGCCGGCGATCTCCGGGTGGCGCTCCTCCAGCTTCTGCCGCTGCTCCCAGGTTCGGCGCATCCGGTCGACGTACTCGGGGCTGCCGTCGTAGACCCCGCGCCACGTCTGCGGCATCTCGTTCTTCGACAGCCCCGGGCTCGCCTGGCCGCCGAGCGAGAACACCGCCGGCACTTTGCTGGTGTCCCCGCCGCACACGGGGCAGCCCGGTGCGGCGGAGTCGGTCATGGCGGCGAGGTGCTCGAAGCGCACCCCGCACCCGCACCGGTAGACGTAGATCGGCATCTCAGCTGGTCACCAGTTCTCGACGGACTTCGTGAGGATGCCGGCGATGTCGTCCTCGGTCGGCGTCTTCGGGCAGGTCGCCAGCAGCCGCTGCTGCTTCATCGTGCCGGGCACGAGGTCCGGCGACGTCCGCCTCGGTGTAGCCGACGCCGCCGATGCCGTTCGGGATCCCGATGTCACGCATCAGCGCGACCAGCACGGACGGCAGCTGCTCGCGCTGGTCGTTCGCCCGGTCCGCCCGCGGGTCCAGCATCTCCGCCGCCCGCAGGTGCCGCTCCGGCGCGCGCGTCGAAGGAGAACCGGAAGGCCTCGGGCGCCGTCAGCGACACCGACTGGCCGTGCGGCACCATCGGCTCGTCCTGCGGGTAGCCCGCCGGCCGGTAGTCCGCGGACCATCCCGGCGATCGGGTAGGCGTTCGCGTGCGGGATGTGCACGCCGGAGTTGCCGAAGCCCATGCCCGCGAACGTCGCCGCCATCATCATGTCCGACGCGGGCCTCGACGTCGTCCGCGCCGCGGTGCACGGCGTCGCGGAACGACTTCGCGATGCAGCGCCATCGCCTTCTCGCACCAGAGGTCCGACACCGGGTTCGAGCCGCAGTAGGTGACGCGCTCCTCGGGCGTCTTGCGGTCGAAGGTCGGCGTACCAGCGGGCGGTGTAGGACTCCACCGCGTGGCAGACGATGTCCATGCCGGCCGACGCGGTGACCTCGGGCGGCAGCGTCAGCGTCAGCAGCGGGTCGACGACGGCCAGGCGTCGGGCGCAGCCGCCAGTGGCTGATGCCCGGTCTTGACCTTCATCGACAGGATGTCGAGCACGCACATCGCGGTGGACTCGGAGCCGGTACCCGGCCGTCGTCGGCACGGCGACCAGCGGCTTGAGCTGGCCCGGGGGAGTCTGGGCGTTGCCGATCGGCTTGTTGATGTAGTCCATCAGCTCGCCGGGGTGGGTCGTCAGCAGGTTGATCGCCTTGGCGGTGTCGATCGCCGACCCGCCGCCGACGGCGACGAACCCGTCCCAGTCGCCCTGCGCGCGGGCGTACTCGACGGCCTTGTTCATCGAGTCGTCGGTCGGCTCGACGTGCACCCCGTCGAAGACCTCGGCCTCGATGTCGTAGCGGCTTGCAGCGCATCCGCGATCCGCGACGGCGCCCCGAGGGCGTTCACCCCGGGGTCGGTGACGACCAGCACCCGCCGGACGCCGAAGCCGGACAGGTCGAACCCGATCTCGTCCGCGGCGCCCGCCCCGAACTTCAGCGGCGGCGCACCCCACGTGAAGATCGTCTCCTCGTGCAGTTGCGGCTCGGCTCACGTGTAGAACTCCTTGGGCGCCACGCGGAGCTGGTGGATCTGGTCGGCGTCGTGCCCGAAGACCATCGTCGCGTTCGTGCGCTCCTGGATCCCCCGCAGCTTCTCCACCGACGAGTACCACTGCTCCAGGTTGTTGACGATGGCGGCGGGCGTGGACGGCGGGCCCCAGCTGTCGCCCATGTAGACCGCGTCCGACGTGAAGATCATGGTGCCGCTGTCGGGCAGCTCGACCTGCATCGACATGCAGCCGGTCGTGTGGCCCGGGGTCTCCAGCAGCGTGACGCCGGGCAGGATCTCGGTGTCGCCGGAGACCGTCTCGAACTCGAGGCCCTCGTAGTCCGTCTTCAGGTGCGCGCCGGTGAACAGACCCTCGAAGTTGAAGGCGAAGTCCCTTTCGCGCTGGTGGCAGACCAGCTTGGCGTTCGTGCCCTCGAACATCTTCACGTTTCCGGCGTGGTCGAAGTGCAGGTGCGACAGGACGACGTAGTCGATCTCGTCGAGCCCGACTCCCAGCTGCTGCAGCCGGGAGTCGAGGTACTCCTCCTCGGTGACCTTGTCGTAGGGGAAGAAGTCATGCAGCCCCGTCGGCCCCCAGCGCTCCTCCCAATCGCGCGGGCAGCTGGTGTCCCACAGCAGCCGGCCCTCGGGCGTCTCGACGAGCACGCAGTGCGTGGGGCAGTCGACCCACGGCGCCGGTGAGTCGCGGTGGTTGCGGTCCGTGATGGAGCGGCCGGGTTTGAGCAGGAGCCAGGTCAGGTCGGTCGTCATCGCCCCGCACGGGATGACGCTCAGCTTCGTCGCGGTGGCCATCGAGGTCCCTTCGGCACTGGAGGGTTACGTGCGTCACAGGAGAACTACGATGACCGTGGCATGTAGCATGCCACTCGTCAACGGGTGGGCGCCCGGCCTTCGGTCCACGACAGGTCGACGACGAGCGCGCCGTCCGTGCCGGCCTCCTGCGCGATCAGCAGCTCGGCCGTGTGGTGGATGTGCGCGTGCATCGCCTCCGCAGCGCCGTCGGCGTCGCCCCCCTCGGCCAGCTCCAGGATCGCGCGGTGCTCGCCGACGATGTCGTCGAGGCTGCGTGACTCCCGCGCCGTCGAGACACCGCGCCGCAGCACCATGTCACGCAGCCCGTCGACGAACGCCGCGAGCCGCGCGTTCCCCGCGGCCTCCAGCAGCGCGCGGTGGAAGCGTCTGTCGTGCTCGAACATCGTGAACTCGTCGTCGGCCTTCGCGGCCTTCTCCATCTGCGTGAACATCCGCCGCAGCTCACGGCGGTGGGCCGCGTCCAGCCGGGTCACCGCGCGCCGTACCGCGGGGGGCTCGAGCAGGAGCCGCAGCGCGAAGACCTCCTCCAGGTCGTGCAGGGACGTGAGCAGCACGCGGACGCCCCGGTTGCGCTCGAAGCGCACCATCCCCTGCTGGGCGAGCTTGATCAGCGCCTCGCGGACCGGGGTGCGCGACACCCCGAGCTGATCGGCCAGGGTCTGGACGGAGTACAGGCTGCCCGGGGCCAGCTCGCCGGTGATCACCGCCGCGCGGAGGGACGACAGGACCTGCGCGTTGACGCTCGCGGTCTCCGGGAGCCGCTTCATCGGGTGCCTCCCTCGAGTGACGCGAGCGTGGCATGCCACACGCCACCGGTCAACGCGTCACCCCAGCGTGTCCCGGCGGCGGAGGAGCTCGTCGGCGATGACCAGGTCGTGCGGGTAGGTGATCTTGAAGTTCTGCTCCTCGCCCGCGACGTGGGCCACGGTCAGCGACGAGAACCGCTCGAGGCAGGCCGCGGTGTCGGTTCCCTCGAACCCGGACTCGGCCGCCTGGTGGTAGGCCTCCAGCAGCGGGGCCGCCGCGAAGACCTGAGGCGTCTGGATGCGGACGTGCCGTCCGACGAGCGGGACCAGGGTGCCGTCCGCGCCGACCGCCGCCAGGTCGTCCGCCACCAGGCCCGGCACCGCCCCGCCGCGCTCTGCCGCGGTGCGCACGAGCGTGGCCACCAGCTCCGGCGAGCACATCGGCCGCGCCGCGTCGTGGATCAGCACCAGGTCGAGCTCCCCGCCCCGGATGGCGGGTTCGAGGTGGCGCAGGGCCCGCTCCTCCGAGGCGTGCCGGGTGGCGCCCCCGACGACGAGCTCGACGGGCACCGGCGGGTGCGGGAGCTCCTTGTCGAGCGTCCGACGCGCGAGGTCGAGGTCGTCCGACCGCACGACGAGGACGAACCGCCGCAGGCCCGGCGTCGTGGCGGCGGCCATCGTCCGCAGCGAGATCCCGACGGCCGTCCGGCTCCCCAGGGGCAGGTAGGCCTTGTTGCGGTCCTGGCCGACGCGCAGCCCCGAGCCACCGGCGAGAACGACGACGGCGATCGCCGGCCGCGGCTCGGAGGAGGCGTGGAGCACACGGCGGCACTGTAGTTCGGCCCGTCGAGCGCCCGTCGGCACGCGACATGGTGCTCGCCGACTCCGTCCGCCACGGCGACGTAGGTTACGCCGGTGGCCGGACGTGAGCGCGACCTCGAACGTCTCCTGACCTTCATCGACGCGGTGGTCGCGATCGCCATCACCCTGCTCGTCCTCCCGCTCGCCGAGGCCGGCAGCCAGATCCACGGCCGCACGGTGTCCGAGCTGCTGCGCGAGCACGTGGACGACCTGTTCGGGTTCTTCCTGAGCTTCACGGTCATCGCGCGGCTCTGGCTCGCCCAGCACGCGATCCTCGGTTGCCTCACGCGGCAGAACGGTGCGGTGATCCGGCTGCTGTTCTGGTGGAGCCTCACCATCGTGTTCCTGCCCTTCCCGACGACGCTGGTCACCGCCACCTCCAACGACGGCCTCGCGAAGCTGCTCTACATCGGCACGATGGCCGTGAGCTCGGCGCTGCTCGCACTCCTCGCCCGGGTGATCAGTCGCGATCGGACGTTGCGCGACACCGATGCCGGGCCGGACACCGTCATCACGACCGCCGTCACCGTCACGTTCCTGCTGGCGCTGGTCATCTCGATCACGATCCCGGCCACGAGCTACTGGCCGCTGCTGCTCCTGCTGCTGACCGACCCCGTGGTGCGCCGCCTGCGGCGGTCCGGCGCGGCCGGCTCCCGAGCCAGGAACTGACTCACCTCGATTTTCGGGGTTCCGGCGTACGTCGACAACCATGCGACCGGTCGGGGCCACGTCGGTCGGCGAGCCCGGCGGGGCGCCGCCGGAACGACCCCGACGTCGCCCTCGGTGGATCCTGATCGTGGCGCTGGCGATCGGCGTCTCGCTCGCGGCCGGGCTCTGGTGGGTCTCGTCGTCAGCGCCCGCCCCGCCGACGGCCGCGGACGTGGACCGGGCCGTGCAGCGGGGGATCGAGCAGGCCCAGGAGGCCGAGCGCAACCTCCCGCCCGAGGCCACCAGCGCGTACCGGACCATCACGCCCTCACTGGTCACCGTGACCACCGAGCGCCCCGGAGGCGGGACCGTCGAGCGCCCCGGGGGCGGGACCGTCGAGACCGGCCTGGGCAGCGGGGTGGTCGTCAACGCGGACGGGTCCGTGCTCACGGCCCTGCACGTCGTCGACGGCGCCGACCGGATCCAGGTCGAGTTCGCCGACGGAACCCAGGCGGCCGCCCGGGTGACGGACAGCCGGCCCGAGCACGACATCGCGGTGCTGGCCGTGGACCGGCTCCCGGAGGTCGTCGTGCCCGCGGTGCTCGCCGGGCCGCCCCCGGTCGGCGACGCCGTGTTCGCCGTCGGCAACCCGCTCGGCCTGCAGCGCAGCCTCACGGCGGGCGTCGTCTCGGCCGTCGACCGCACGATCACCGCGCCCCGCGGCCCGGCGCTCGGTGGCCTGATCCAGTTCGACGCCGCGGTCAACCCCGGCAACAGCGGCGGACCGCTGCTCAACCGGGCGGGTCAGGTGGTCGGCATCGTCACCGCCCTGGCCAACCCGGCCAACCAGGACTTCTTCGTCGGGGTCGGGTTCGCGGTCCCGATCGCCACCGCGGGCGGCGCGGCCGGCGGGCCCCAGCAGTAGCAGGAACAGCACCGGACGACGACGGGGGACCGGGAGAGAAGATGGATCACGACACCGACCCCTGGTTGCCGCTGCAGGCCACGCTCTACCAGGTCAAGAAGACGATCGTGGGCCAGGACGGCCTGCTGGAGCGCATGCTCGTCGCGCTGCTGGCCCGCGGGCACCTGCTCGTCGAGGGCGTCCCCGGACTCGCCAAGACGATGGCGGTCAAGACCCTCGCGCAGGCGATCGGCGGCGGGTTCCAGCGGATCCAGTTCACCTCGGACCTGGTGCCCGCGGACGTCGTCGGCACCCGCATCTACAACCAGCGCGCGGGGGAGTTCCAGGTCTGCTCGGCCCGGTCTTCACGAACCTCCTGCTCGCGGACGAGATCAACCGGGCCCCGGCGAAGGTGCAGAGCGCGCTGCTGGAGGTCATGCAGGAGCGGCAGGTGACGATCGGGCGCGAGACGTTCCCGGCTCCGGACCCGTTCCTGGTGATGGCGACGCAGAACCCCATCGAGTCGGAGGGCACCTACCCCCTGCCGGAGGCCCAGCTCGACCGGTTCATGTTCAAGGTGCTGGTCGGCTACCCCACGGCGACGCAGGAGTACGTCGTCGTCGAGCGGATGACCACGGCGCACGAGCCGCCGGAACCGGTGATCGACGTCGAGACCCTGCTCGGGTACCAGCGCGGCGCGGACGCGGTGTACGTCGACCCGCAGATCATCGAGTACGCCGTGCGGCTGAGCACCGCGACCCGCGACCCGGCCGCGGTCGGCTCGCCCGACCTCGCCCGGTACGTGACATTCGGGGCCAGCCCGCGGGCGTCGATCAACATGGTGCTCGGCGCCAAGGCGCTCGCGTTCCTGCGCGGCCGGGACTACGCGCTGCCCGCGGACGTCCGCGAGCTGGCCCGGGACGTGCTGCGCCACCGCGTCGTCCTGTCCTACGAGGCCCTGGCCGACGACGTCTCGCCCGACGACGTGCTCGGCCCGCTCCTGGCCGCGATCCCCCTTCCCGAGCTCGACCAGGCCGAACTCGACCACACCGGACCCGACCACCCCGGGCGCGGCGCCTCCGCGCGCCGGCCGTGACGGAACTGGCGGCGCTCACGCCCGAACGCGTGCTGCGCCGCCTCGAGTGGCGGGTGCTGCGGCGTCTGGACGGACGCCTGCAGGGCGACTACCGGACGGTGTTCCGCGGCACCGGCGTCGACGTCGCGGACCTGCGCGAGTACCAGTTCGGCGACGACCTGCGCCACGTCGACTGGAACGTCACCGCGCGCACCGACGTCGCGCACGTGCGCGAGTACACCGAAGACCGCGAGGTCACCGCCTGGCTGCTGCTCGACCTCTCCGCGTCGATGGACTTCGGGCCGGTGCAGCGGCACAAGCACGTCGTGCTCACCGAGGTCGCGGCCACGGTGGCGCAGCTGCTCTCGCGCGGCGGGAACCGGGTCGGCGCGCTGCTGTTCGACTCACGGCGTGCGCGCGACGATCCCGCCCGCGTCGGGCCGCAACCAGGTGCTCCGGATCCTCTCGCGGCTGCTGCGGCCCGCCGCCCCGGCACCGGGGACGACGGACCTCGGCGCCGCGCTGCGCGCCGCGCTCGGGATCCTGCGGCGCCGGTCGCTCGTCGTGATCATCTCGGACTTCCTGTCCGAGCCGGGCTGGCAGGGGCTCCTGGGCCAGCTCGCGCGCCGGCACGACGTGGTGGCGATCCAGGTGGTGGACCGGCGCGAGTTCGACCTGCCCGCCGCCGGGATGATCTACGTCGAGGACGCCGAGACCGGTGAAGTGATCTTCGTCGACACCGACGACCCCGAGTTCCGGCAGCGGCTGGCGGCCGCGGCCGGCGAGCGGCAGGCGGCCCTCGTCGCCGATCTGCGCTCCGCCGGGCTCGACCTGCACCCGGTCGCCACCGACGACGACCTCGTCCGCGCCCTGTTCCGCCTCGCCCACCTGCGCCGCCGGGCGCGGTCGGGTGGCGGTCGATGGTGACGTTCGCGTGGCCCTGGCTGCTCGTGGCACTCGCGGCCGTCCCGCTCGTCGTCGTCTGGTACCGGCGGTTGCTCCGCACCCGGGCGGCCCGCCGCGCCGAGCTGGCCGCACTCGGCCTGGCCGGCCCCGCCCCCGGTCGGCGGGCCGCGCTGCCGCCCGCACTGCTGCTCGGCGCCCTCGCGCTGCTCCTGCTCGCGCTCGCCCGGCCCGAGATCGGCGTGCCGCTCCCGCGCCGGGAGGGCACCGTGATGCTGGCGTTCGACGTGTCGTCGAGCATGACCGCCACCGACCTCAGCCCCGACGCGGATGGACGTCGCCAAGGCCGCGGCGCGCGCCGTCGTCGAGCGCCAACCGCCCACCGTGCGGGTGGGGGTCGTCGCGTTCGGCACCAGCGGGCTCGTCACCCAGCAGCCGACCGCGGACCGGGCGAGCGTGCTCGCCGCGATCGACCGGCTCCAGCCGGGCGGGGGCACGGCGCTGGGCAGCGGGCTGCAGACCTCGCTGAGCGCGATCACCGGGAAGACGGTGCTGGTCGAACGCGCCGGGCACGTCGAACGGAGTCGAGGCGCAGGGCCCGGACCTCGGCTACCACGGCTCCGCGGCCGTCGTCCTGTTCTCCGACGGCGAGAACACGGCCGAGCCGGACCCGGTCGAGGTCGCCGACCTCGCGTCCAGCGCGGGCGTGCGCGTCTACCCGGTCGGGATCGGGTCGCCGCGCGGCACCGTGATCGAGGTCGACGGCTTCCAGCTCGCGACCGCCCTGGACGAGCACACGCTGCGCACGATCGCCGAGCGCACCGACGGCCGCTACGTCGCGGCCGCCGACACGGCGGCGCTGGCCGGGGTGGCCGACGCCATCGACCTGGAGTGGAAGGTCGAGACCGAGCACATCGAGGTCACCGGCCTGCTCGCGGCCGCGGCCGGGCTGCTCGTCCTCGCCGGCGTCGGGCTCTCCCTGCTCTGGTTCGGGCGGGTGCTGTGACCTTCACCTGGCCCCTCGCGCTCCTGGCGCTGCTCGCCGTGCCGCTGCTCGCCGGCGCGTACGTGTGGCAGCTGCGCCGCAAGCGCCGGCGGGCGGTGCGGTACTCGAGCGTCGCGCTGATCCGGGCGGCGGCCCCGCGGCGCGCCGCATGGAAGCGGCACGTCCCCGTCGCGCTGCTGCTCGCCGCCCTCGCCGCGCTCGGGCTGGCCGCGGCCCGGCCCCGGCTGAGCGTGGACGTGCCCGTCTCGGAGGCGGCCATGATCCTCGCGCTCGACGTCTCGGGGTCGATGTGCGCGACGGACGTCGAGCCCAACCGGCTCACCGCGGCCCAGACGGCGGTGCGCGACTTCGTCCAGGGGCAGGACGGCGACACGCGCATCGGCCTGGTGCTGTTCGCCGGATTCGCGCAGGTCGCCGTGGCGCCGACGACGGACCGCGCCGCGCTGCTCCAGGCGATCGACACGCTGACCACGGGCCGGGGCACCACGATCGGCGCCGCGATCCTCAAGTCCGTCGACGCCATCGCCGAGATCAACCCGGACGTCGCCCCCGCCGATCCCGGGGCGCGCCAGGCCCCGCGCCACCGCGGCCCGCCAGGCAGCTACGCACCGGAGATCGTCGTGCTGCTCACCGACGGCGCCAACACCCGGGGCATCGAGCCGGTCGACGCGGCGCAGGTCGCCGCCCAGCGCGGCGTGCGGGTGTACCCGATCGGCTTCGGGACGCGGAACCCGACGTCGATGGTGTGCACGGCGGCCCAGCTCGGCGGGCGGGGCTTCGAGGGCCGCGGCGGCGGCTACGTCGGCGGGGGCCTGGGCGGCCGGAACTACCTCGTCGCGGACGAGGCCACCCTGCAGCAGGTCGCCGACGTCACCGGCGGCCAGTACTTCGCCGCCGCGGACGCGGACCGGCTGCAGCGGGTGCTGGCCGACCTCCCGCGCACGGTGCAGACCCAGCACCGCGACGTCGAGGTGAGCGTGTGGCTGGCGGGCCTCGCGGCGCTGCTGCTGCTCGGGAGCATGTGGGCGGCGGCGCGGTGGACCGCGTTCCCCGCGTGAGCGACCCGCGCGAGAAGGGGCGAACCGGGCCGCCCCCAAGGCGCGACCGTGCGAACCGGGCACCTCGGCTGACCTGCTACGTTGCCGCCTACCTCGATGGAGGGAAGCGTGCATGCGCGCGGCGCGGAGCCTGTTCACCGTCGTCCTGCTGGCCGTTGCGCTGGTCGGGTGTTCGAGCCCGGACACCGGCACCGGCAGCGCCGCCTCGGTGACCCCTGGGCCCACCTCCTGCGCCAGCCGCGCCGCCCCGAACCGGGATCACCGCGCAGCCGCGGTCCAGCGCTCTGCAGGTGCAGGCGCGGGACGTGCGCCTGGTCCGGGTCGGGACGGCCGAGCTCGCTCTGCAGTTCGAGTTCCCGAACGACACCGGGCAGCCGATGTCGCCGGACACGCTGGGCATCGACCAGATCGAGCGGATCATGATGTTGGTCGACCTGCCGCGCGGCACGACGTACGAGATGCTGACCGCGCAGGGCCTGAGCGGGCGGCTCAGCGAGAACAACGGCGACGGGCCGGGCGATCACGGTGACCGCGGTGTTCCCCGCCCCGCCGGAGGAGACCACCGAGCTGGCCGTGCTGATCGACGGAATGCTGCCGGTCCAGGTGCCGGTGCAGCCGGCGCCACCCTCGTCGACGCCCGGTGCTGCGGGCGAGCAGGACGGCGAGTCGTGGTGCTCTGCCCCGCCGTCGGGCCGGGACGCCGGGGGAAGAGGACGGTGATCCGGCTGCCCGCCGACGTGCTGTTCGCCTTCGGCAGCGCCGAGCTGGCCCCGGCCGCGCAGCAGGCCATCGCCGCGGTCGACGATCAGATCGGGTCCGGCGGCACCGGCACGGTGACCATCGAGGGGCACACCGACGCCATCGGCAGCGACGCGGACAACCAGGCGCTGTCGCGAGCGCCGGGCGTCGGCGGTGCGCAGCGCCCTGGAGGCCGAGCTGGGATCGGGCTACAGCTACACGTCGGTCGGCTTCGGGGAGACCAAGCCGGTGGCTCCCAACACCAGGCCGGACGGCAGCGACGACCCGGACGGCCGCGCGCTGAACCGGCGGGTGGAGATCCGCACCGGGTCGGTTGAGCAGGTGCCGGCGACGCTGGAGCCGCTGCCGGTGACCCGCGACCTGGCCGACGCCGGGCTGCGCGCGGAGGTCGCCGGTCTGGAGCGCCGCTCGGGCTACCTGATGGCCCTGCTGACCGTGACCAACCCGACCGGGCAGGCGCGTTCTACGCGTTCTACGCGGCACCAGCGGCCGAGGTCCGGAGCGTCGACGTCGAGGTCGGCGGCTTCGGGGAGACGGTGCCGACCCCGGTGCCGAGCTGACCGCGCCTGCGCCGGCACAAGCTGCACCGCACGGGCGGCCTGCAGGCCGAGCTGGCCGCCGCCACGGCGACGCGCTCGGCATGAGCGGCCGGCGACCAGACCCCGTACACGGGGTCACCCGACTCCTGTGGCGTACACGATGACGTTGTCGAGGTAGCGGCGGTGCCGCTTGTCGAACTTGCCTCCGCAGGTGATGAGGCGTAGTTGGGAGTCCGGGGTGTCGCCGTAGACCGCGTCGGTCGGGAATTCGTCCTTGTCGTGCCGCTCGATCCGCTCGGTCGCGAACACGGCTTCTGTACCGTCGGCCCGGTCCACGAAGATCGTGTCTCCGCGTTTGAGGTCCTCGGAGTCGGTAGAAGACCGCGGGCCCGCGGTAGGAGTCGAGGTGTCCGGCGATCACTGCGGGGCCGCGTTCGCCGGGCTCCGGGCCGCCGCTCCACCATCCGGTTCCGTCGAAGGTGTCCGGAGCGGGCAGGACCCCGCTCTCGTCGACGGTCAGGGGCTCGATCGGCGCATCGACTCCGATCACCGGGACGCGGATGCGGACCGGTTCGGCGACGGGCCCGTTGATCTCCTCCCGCCATCGGCCGCATCCGCCGAGCAGCCCGATGCGGAGCAGCACGGCAATGACGACCGTCAGCCGGGTACGCACGATGTCGCTCGCGGCCCGTGTTCTCGTCAGTCGTTCCTGCGCGACCGCTCGGCGCCGGAGCAGCACCAGGCCGCCCGCGGCGAGCACGGCGCCACCGACGATGCCCAGCGGCAGCAGCGGTCCGGAGTCTGTCGTCGGCGGTGTCTTCCGCAGCGGCGACCAGGTCGGCGGTGCCCCCGGCACCGGTTTCCACCCCTCTCGTCGGGGTGGTGGTCGCCGGGGCCGTGCCGTCCTCGTAGCGATCGTTGGGCAGCCACTCGCAAGCCTGACCGTCGTTGTCGGCATCGAGGTTGTACGGATCTGCGCGGTTGCTGTTGTAGACGGCCTGGGCTTGCGCTTGTGTGGCGAACTGGTTGCAGTCGCGATCCTGAGCCGCTGCCACACCGGCCATCGGAAAGGACATGGCGGCCGCCACGACGGTGGCGACGACGGTCGTGCGAACACCCATTCCGCAGCCCCTCTGTGAAGATCGTCACCCGTCGACCGCGGCAAACTACCATCGGGTGATTGCGGTCTTGTGGAACCGGAACAGAGCGTGTCGATCGCCGACACGACGCACCCGGCGCGAATCCGCGAGAACGTCGCCCTGCTCGACGTCACGCTTCCGACGCGGACATGCCGCGCTCGCCGGCTCGACACGGTGGCCTCCTGGGCGCCGCCGCCGACGACTCGGCGGTGGCCGTCACCCGTCGTGCTCGTCCGCGCCGACGTCTTTCGCACCGGAGCGCGGCCGGCCCTCGAAGTCCGTGGTCACGAAGTCGAACTGGCCCACCGCCTTGTCGATCTCGGGGCTGCTCGCCGCCAGTTTCCAGGCCTGCCCGATGTCGGTCAGGCCGACGGCGGCCTTGGTGCCCACCGTGTTGTTGGCGAGCGAGCCGCCGTCGGGCGCCGTGACCTGGCGCACGTCGCCCGAGTCGGCCAGCAGGTTGTTCTCCACGACGAGGTTGACCGGCGGCTCGGGGTAGTTCCCACCGATCACGATGCCCGTCGCGTTGTCGACGAGGGTGTTGAACACGACGACGGCGTTGTCGACACGGTGGTGCTTGTTCAGCGCGCCGCCGGGTCGCGCGTCGCCGCCGTCGATCGACAGGGCCGAGTCGTAGCCCGTGCCGGTCGTGCCCGCGACGTAGTTGTTGAACACGCGGTTGTCGGCGCCGTAGAGGCGGATGCCGCCGGTGCCGGGGCGGCCCTCGCCGAGGACGACGTTGCCGTAGAGGCTGTTGCGGTTGCCGTGCCGCAATGACAGGACGCCCTGCGACCGGCGCACGGTGTTGTTGCGGACGGTCATGTCGCTGGCCTTGACGCTCACGACCTCCGGGTCGCCGTCGCACTCCTCCAGCAGGTTGTCCTCGAACAGGGTGAAGCCCGAGGACAGGGAGATGTCGCTCCAGCCCAGGCGCACGGCCTCCTTCTCGTTCTCCGCGCGCGGCCCGATCCTCGCGAACCGGTTGTGGTCGATCCGGTCGTACTGGGAGACCTGGGTCTTCGAGCCGTCGAGGGTCAGGTAGTTGCCGGGGTCGGTCTTGTTCTGGAAGGTGTTGTGGTCGATCCGGTTGTGGTGGCTGTCCGCGCCACCGATGTAGAGCCACTTGCTGGAGCCCTCGCCGGCGCCGCCCCGGTCGAAGGTGGTGTGCGTGACCCGCACGTTGTTCGACGACTCCAGCTTGAGCAGGGTGCTCGCGCCGCTCCGGAACGTCAGGCCGGCGACGACGACGTGCGCGCTGGCCTTGACCACGAGCGTGGAGCCCGAACCGACGACCGCCTTGCCCGGGTTCGCCGCGCGGACGACCACGGGTGCCTCGGGCGTGGCACTCACCCCGCGCACGGTGAAGTCGCCGTCGTAGGTGCCGTCGGCCAGGACGAGGGTGGTGCCGCCGCGGACCGTCCCGAGCGCGTCGGTGAGCGCGCCGGCGTCCGCGACGTCGACGGTGCGCGGGGTCGTCGGGACCGGGTCGTCGTCGCCGTCGAGGAAGGAGTCGTCGAGCGGGCGGGCCGGGGAACCGGCGGGTGCCGCGGGCGGCGTGGACAGCGGGGGCCCGGCCGCGGGCGTGCCGGTCGGAGCCGGGGTGCGCGGCAGCAGGACCGCCGTGCCGACCCCGGCCGCGGCGAGCACGGCGACCAGCGCCAGGGCGAGGGTGTGACGCGGCGAGAACCGGGTCACCGCTGGACGCCGACGCGACACGACGACCCCCCTCCCGGGCAGTGCGGTCCAGGGCGGCCTGGTCCGTGGCAGGGCCGTCCCGCGCAGGGGAAGCGGGCAGCGCGACACGCAGGAGGCCGGCACGGGGACGGATCTACCCTGGCCGTCCCCATCGTCACCGGTGGACCCGCCATGATCACCTGATCGCGGTGTCCGCCTCCACCCGTCCGGGTCGGTGAACCCCGGACCACGGCCACATCCGCGACGGTACCCGGCCCGTCGGTGATCATGACCGCTCCCGCCGCGCGCGGCGCACACTGAGGCGAGCGCGACGGGTCCGGTCGCTGCTGGAGGCGGGATGACCATCGAGCAGGACGACGCCGACGAGCCGGTCGGCGACGCGGTCTGCTGGCTGCACGAGCTGTGCCCGGCCTGCGGGGCGATGCCGAGCCCGGGGCAGCCGGACCGGTGCTGGCGCTGCGGGGGTCCGGTCCCGGGCGACCGGGCCGCCGATCCGACCGAGGGCGGTCCGGCACCCGGTCGGGCGTGATGCCGGTCGGGACCGGGTTCGGTGTGGCAGAGTGCCGGCATGGCGCTGCACGGCCAGCCGGTTCCCCGACGGCACCACGAATCCCGTGAGGCCAACGCCTTCCTGGGTTCGGCGAACCCCGCCTTCGAGTGCGGGATCAGCGCACCGCTGCATGAGTTGCCGCCCGGGCCGGTTCCGGCCGACGTCGCCTACCAGCTGATCCACGACGAGTTGCTGATCGACGGCAGCGCGCGGCTCAACCTGGCCACGTTCGTCACCACCTGGATGGAGCCGCAGGCGCAGACGCTCATGGGCGAGGCCGTCGCCAAGAACATGATCGACAAGGACGAGTACCCGCAGACGGCCGAGATCGAGAACCGCTGCGTGGCCATCCTCGCCGACCTGTGGCACGCCCCGGACCACGGCGTCGCCACCGGCTGCTCGACCACCGGCTCCAGCGAGGCGTGCATGCTCGCCGGGATGGCCCTCAAGCGCCGCTGGCAGCAGCGCACCGGCCACGATCCGCTGCGGCGGCCCAACCTCGTGATGGGCGCGAACGTGCAGGTGTGCTGGGAGAAGTTCTGCACCTACTGGGAGGTGGAGCCGCGCCTGGTGCCGATGGAGGGCGAGCGGTTCCACCTCGACGCCGCGGAGGCGGTCAAGCGCTGCGACGAGAACACGATCGGCGTCGTCGCGGTCCTCGGCTCGACCTTCGACGGCAGCTACGAGCCGGTCGCCGACATCGCCGCGGCGCTGGACGCCCTGGCCGCCGGTGGCGGCCCGGACGTGCCGATGCACGTGGACGGCGCCTCGGGCGGAATGATCGCCCCGTTCCTCGACCCGGACCTCGTGTGGGACTTCCGGCTGCCGCGCGTCGCGTCGATCAACACCTCCGGCCACAAGTACGGCCTGGTCTACCCGGGCGTCGGCTGGGCGATCTGGCGCGACGCCGCCGCCCTGCCCGAGGAGCTGGTCTTCAAGGTCAACTACCTGGGTGGCGAGATGCCGACGTTCGCCCTCAACTTCTCCCGCCCCGGTGCCCAGGTCGTCGCCCAGTACTACACCTTCCTGCGGCTCGGCTTCGCCGGCATGCAGGCGGTGCAGCAGGCCAGCCGCGACGTCGCCACCGCCCTGGCCACCAAGATCGGCGAGATGGCCGAGTACCGGTTGATCAGCCGCGGCGACGAGCTGCCGGTCTTCGCGTTCACCACGGCCGACGACGTCTCCGGCTGGGACGTGTTCGCCGTCTCCCGGGGGCTGCGCGAGCACGGCTGGCAGGTGCCCGCCTACACCTTTCCCGACGACCGCACCGACCTCGCCGTGCTGCGGGTCGTGTGTCGCAACGGCTTCTCCCACGACCTCGCCGAGCTCTTCTTCCACGACCTCCGCGCCGTCACACAGGGGTTGGTGACGAATCCCGAGGCGGTCGGCCGGACCGGGCCCGCGAGCTTCCACCACTGACGGGACATGACTTCTCACCCGGACAGCTGCCCCCGGCGCCGGCTGAGGAACGCGCGTTCCGCCGGGTTGTCCGTCGCCGCGATCGCCGCGTCGTAGGCCCCGCGCGCCTCGGACGACCGACCCAGCCGGCGCAGGAGATCAGCCCGGGTGGCGTGCCAGGCGTGGTAGCCGGTCAGCCCCAGCCGGTCCACCGCCGCCAGCCCGACGGCCGGCCCGTCGAGCTCCGCGACCGCCACGGCCCGGTTGAGCGCGACCACCGGCCCGGGATCCACGCCGAGGAGCTGGTCGTAGAGCGCCGCGATCTGGCGCCAGTCGGTGTCGGCCCACGACGGCGCGTCGGTGTGGACGGCGTTGACCGCCGCCAGCAGCTGGTAGCGCCCGGGCCCGCGACCCGTGCGGCGGGCCCGGTCCAGGCACTCGCGGACCAGCGCGTGGCCCTCGGTGATCAGCGTGCGGTCCCACCCGGCCCGGTCCTGCTCCGGCAGCGGCACCAGCTCGCCGCCCGCCACCCGGCTCGGCCGGCGGGCGTCGATCAGCAGCATCAGCGCGAGCAGGCCCGCCACCTCCGGCTCCTCGGGCAGGAGCGCGCGCAGCACCCGGCCGAGCCGGATCGCCTCGTCGGTCAGCTCCGCGCGGACCGGGGCGTCGCCCGCACTGGCGAGGTAGCCCTCGTTGAAGACCAGGTAGATCACGGTCAGCACCGCGGCGAGCCGCTCGGCGAGGTCGTCTGCCGACGGCACGCGGTAGGGGATGCGCGCGCCCTTGATCTTGGCCTTGGCCCGGGTGATGCGCTGGGCCATGGTCGTCTCGGGGACGAGGAACGCCGCGGCGATCTCGGCGACGGTCAGGCCGCCGAGCAGCCGCAGGGTGAGCGCCACCCGGGCCTCGGGTGCCAGCGCCGGGTGGCAGCAGGTGAAGATCAGCCGGAGCCGGTCGTCGTCGACGGCGCCGGTCGGCTCGGGGGGAGTGTCGTCGTGGATCATCAGGGCCGCCCGGTGCTTGGCGTCGCGCTGCTGCTCGCGGCGGATCCGGTCGAGGGCGCGCCGGGCCGCGGTGGTGGTCAGCCAGCCACCCGGGTTGGGCGGCACCCCGTCGACCGGCCAGCGCTCGAGGGCGACCAGGAGCGCCTCGCCCGCGGCCTCCTCGGCGACGTCGAGGTCGCCGAAGCGGCGCGCCAGCGAGGCGACCACCCGGCCGAACTCCTCGCGGAAGATCCGCTCGATCGTGGGCGTCATTCGCGCTGTCGAACGGCCGCACCTCGACCCTTGCCCGGCAGGCCGCCGAGCCCTCCGTCGCCCACGCCAGCGCGGCGTCGAGGTCGGCGGCCTCGATCACCCAGAAGCCGCCGAGGTACTCCTTGGACTCCGCGTACGGCCCGTCCGTGACGATCGGGCGCTCACCGGTGTTGTCGACGGTGGTCGTCTGCTCGATCGGCCTCAGCCCACCGGCGAACACCCACGCGCCCTCGGACTGCAGCTTCTGGTTGAACCGGTCGACGGCCGCGAAGACCGGCTGCATCTCCTCCAGAGGCGGGAACTCGGTGCCGTAGTCGTGGTGCACGGACAGCAGGTACTGGGACATCTCGATCTCCTTGGTTCGGGGCGGCCGCTCCGGCCGCCTCACCCCCTCCACGAACGGGGCCGCGGGGATACGACAGCGTGGCAGGGGAAATCTCGGATCGGCCCGTCAGTGCCGCCGTGCGGCCCCCCGGCCGAGCGCCTCGAGATCGGCGGCGTAGGCCGCAGCGTCGTATGGGCGCCGCTCCTGCAGCGCCGCATGCACATGACGGGTGGCGACCTCGCCGAGGGCGTGCAGCACGTCGTGGCGGTCCATGCCGGAAGCGAACAGGCGCAGCGCGGCCGGCCAGACACCAGGGGGCTCGGCGTCCCAGAGCTGGTTGGCGACGATCTCGTGGAGCGCGAGGTGCAGCCGGGGGTTGACCCCGTCCACCAGTGCATCCCCGACGGGGTCGGCGAGCGCCTCGGCGTACTCGGGGTGCTCCCACGGATGGCCAGCGCGCGCTGGTCCGGGTCCGCGGGGTCGATCGTCAGCTCCCCGTCGTCGTCGAGGATCAACGGGCCGCCCACGGCGAAGGTGCGCCGGGCCAGGATCTCGCTCATCTCCTCGGGCGTGACGTCATCCGGCACGTCGTCGAGCAGCGCCTCGAGGAGCTCTTCCGGCACGCCGGCGGCCAAGCCCTCGAGGAACGCGTCCGCGGCCTCGTCGAGCACCGCGCGTGCCGACGGCGAGAGCCCCGCGCGTTCGGCCGCCCACCCGACCCAGGCCCGAAGGACGGCCGGCAGGACCTCCCACTCGGGGTCGTCCTCGTCGAGGACTTCCGGGAGGAGCTCGTCCAGCAGGAGCTCGAGCTTCGCGGGGCTCACCCGCCCCGGCTGCCCGTCGATCTCGCCCATCAGCCGCGCCACGAGCCGCGCGCAGGCGGCGACGGCGTCGGCGTCGAGGTCGCGCGGCCGGGCGTCGGAGCCGAGGAACGCCTCGGCGAGCGGCTCGGGTTCCTCCGGCCGGCGCGGCAGGACCGCCGGCGGTTCCGGCAGCAGCCGCAGCCGGGCGACGGCGAGCGCGCGGGTGTCGCGGAAGTCCTCACCGAGGGGGAGCTCCCGGCCGGCGTCCGTGGCGGCGAAGGCCGGGACGAGCAGCGCCGCGGCCTCGCCGGCGGCGAGCTCGCGGACCCACGCCGTCTCATCGGCCATCGCCTGCATGTCGCCGAGTGTCTCGCCCGGGGCGTCGACGACGAAGGCGTCCTTCGCGATGCCGCCGAGGGTGTGGTCGACCAGCACCACCACGCCGTGCGGGCGCCCCGGGCGGTCGAAGGCGAGCAGGACGGTCGTCTGGTCGCCGAAGACGTCGCCGTACGCCCAGCTCCCGGTGTGGCGCACCGTGCGCAGGTCGCCCGCCCACGCCGGGTCGGGCACACCGGCCGCGGCGAGAGCGGCGGCGCCCGCGGCGGCGGCCTCCCGCTGCGCCGGAGTGCCGAGCTCGGCCATCACGCGCAGCAGTGCCAGGGCCGGGCGGCTGTTCCGGCGTCCCGCCGCGTACGCGACGAGCCGCTCGCCGAACTCGACCTCCGGGTCGGCGTCGCCGAGCTCGAGGTCCCACCACGACCCCGCGAGCGCGGAGACGATCAGCTCGGCATCGAGGGCGTCCGTGGCCTCCGCGAGGTCGTGACCGATCTCGCGCAGCATCGCGGCGAGCGGCGCGTCCTCGTCGCGGCGGCGGTTGCGCGGTCCGGCGGCCTTCCTCTTCGGACGGCGGCCACGGCTGGTCGGGCTCATCGCACTCCCTCGCTGCGCTCGGTCGGCCCAGAGGGTTTCAACACTGTGCGCAGGCGCTGTGTCGATGATTCGCTCGCAAGCTCGCTCACCGGGGCAGGGTGCCAGACGCGTCGCCCATCGGTCCGCCGGCCCCGTCGGCCAGCTGTGCGGAGCGGGCGTGGATGCGGTCGGGTTTAGGCCATGTCCCGTGGATCATCGACCGCGGTCTCCGCGCCCAGACGGCCCCCGGCTGCGTTGTCGGTCGTCTCGAGTACACCCGGTACGAGAGACGACCTCCGCCTTGCCGGGAACCATCTGGATCACGGAGCCCATCGCCCGTGATCCACGGGACACGGCCTAGCCCGGGTCAGAAGGGCGCGGGCTCGTCGGGCGATGCGGGTGGTGGTCGGGCGCCGCTCGGCGACGGTGGGTCGGGCAGGCGCAGGATCGGCCCCTCGATCCACATCCGTCCGGAGTGATCGTTGTCGGGTTCGGGTGGGCGGGGGCGTGGGTCGGGCAGCGGCGGCATGATCGGCTCGCCCCGGGTGCAGTACACCGGTTGCCCTCGGGTCCGGTCACCCAGGCCATCCGGCCCGGTACCGGCGCCGGGCCCGGCGGCAGCACGGACGTCGCGCCCTGCCCCTCTCCAACAGCTGGTCGTAGGTGCTGTCGAGGTCGGCCACTTCCAGCGCGACGTGGCGGACGGCGCGCTGACCGGTCAGCAGGCGCTGGCCAGGACGCCGAGCACGATGCCACTGGCGGCGAGGGCGGCCAGTGCACGCCGGAACCAGCCGCGGTTGTCGTCGGTGGAGCGGGGAGAGGGGCGATCCGACTTCTCGGCCATGACGACTCCGTTCTCAGGGGACGGCGGTCACGTCCCGGACGTCGTCATCGAACGGTCGTTCGGCCCGCCGCACGATGGGGCGGCCCCGATCGGGGGCGGGGGCCAGCCCCCCGGTTCCCGATCAGTTTGCGGTCACCGTGGACGGTAGGCCGTGGAACGAGGGCGGATGTCGAGCACGATCACGACCTGCCGAGCGTCGTCGATCTCGTAGAGCACGCGCCAGTCGCGAGCGAGGCGAGCGCTGTAGATGCCGGCGAGCTCCTGCACCGAGCGGCTTGCCGACCCGACGTGGGTGGGCGAGGAGCGGCCCGGTGATGAATTCGGCCGCGGCTGCCGCGACATCGACCGGCAGCTTCTCGGCGAGGGCGCGCCGAGCGGGTGGTGCGGTTCCCAGGTCGTCAGCGGCCGTCACGAAGCGCGGCGCTGGGCTATCAGCGCGCGCACCGAGTCCGTCCCATACACGACGTCACCGGCGGCAACCGCCTCCCGTGCCTCGGCGAGCGCGCGCAGGGTATCGGCGTCGGCCTTCACCTCGACCGTCTCCCTGAGGGCGAGGAACGTCTCGATCGCCAGCACGATCGTCTGGTGCACGCTGCGCCGGTCTTCCTCCGCGGCAGCTCGCAGCTCGGCGTCGAGCTCGGCCGGAAGGCGGATGGTCATCGCCATACCAGAATGGTATCAGAATGAACCACGATGGTACGAGTCAGGTGAGCGGTCAGTCCGTGCCCGACGTCATCGCGGCCCGGTCGAGCGCGTCGGGCCGCACCGTCTCCGGGCCGTCGGCGGCGCCACAGCCCGGTCGAGCCCGAGTTCGACCGTGCCGCAACGCTCGCGGTGCAGCCCCGAACCGGGGCGGGGGACAGCCCCGCCGAGCGCGTGCGTCACCGGTAGGCGTCACGCCGGTGGGAAATGTCGAGGACCGTGACGACTGCCGCTTCGTCGTCGATCCTGTAGCGGACCCGGTACTCGCCGCGGCGGGCCCGCCAGTGCCCTTCGAACGGTGTGCGCAGGGGCGCTCCGACCCTGTGAGGATTCTCGGCGAGCGGCCCATAGAGGAACTCGACGCAAGCCGAGGCGACTGACTCGGGAAGCTGCTCGGCGAGCTGCCGTGCGGCGGACCGGGCAACCCGGACCCGGTAGGTCACTCGGCTCGGCGCCGCTGTGCCAGCAGGTCACGGATGTCGTGCTCGTCGAGGACGTCACCGCGCTCCACCTCGTCTTCCGCCCGCCGGACGCGCTCTTGCGCGGCCTGATCGGTGAGCAGCTCCATCGTCGCCTCGATGGACTCGAGATCCTCGGCCGCGATGAGCACGACGTACTCCCGGCCGTTACGCGTGATGTGCACACGTTCGTGCGTCCGGCCCACCTCGTCGGCGATCTCGGACAGGCGAGCCTTCGCTTCGGACAAGGGTACAGTCGTCATAGACCAGAATCATAGTCTACGGGGTGGCGTGAGGGCACCCGTCAGTCGGTGCCCGACTCCATCGCGGCCCGGTCGAGCGCGTCGGGCCGCACCGCCTCGGGGCCGTCGGCGGCGGCGATCGCGGCGGCGCCTGCCGCGGGCAGCTCGCCGATGAGCGCGCGCACCGGCGCGAGCTGGTCGTGCGCGGCGTACAGCTCGAGCTTGCTGCGCGAGTCCGCGATGTCGAGGTTGCGCATCGTGAGCTGGCCGATCCGGTCGTCCGGGCTGAACGCCGGGTCCTGGCTGCGCTCCATCGACAGCTTCTCGGGGTGGTAGCTGAGCAGCGGGCCGCGCGTGTCGAGCACCGAGTAGTCCTGGCCGCGGCGCAGCCGCAGGGTGACGCTCCCGGTGACCGGGTAGCCGATCCACCGGTGCAGGCTCTCGCGGAGCATGAGCGCCTGCGGGTCGAACCACCGGCCCTCGTAGAGCAGCCGCCCGAGCCGGCGGCCCTCCACGTGGTACATCGCGACCGTGTCCTCGTTGTGGATCGCGTTGAGCAGGCGCTCGTAGGCGATGTGCAGCAACGCCATCCCCGGAGCCTCGTAGATGCCCCGGCTCTTCGCCTCGATGATCCGGTTCTCGATCTGGTCCGACATGCCCAGCCCGTGCCGGCCGCCGACGGCGTTCGCCTCGTGGACCAGGTCGACCGCGGTCGGGAAGTCGCGACCGTTGATCCGCACCGGCCGCCCGTGGGCGAACTCGACGGTGACGTCCTCGGTCTCGATCGCGACCGCCGGATCCCAGAACGCGACGCCCATGATCGGGGAGACGATCTCCATGGACGTGTCGAGCAGCTCGAGGCGCTTGGCCTCGTGCGTGGCGCCCCAGATGTTCGCGTCGGTCGAGTACGCCTTCTCGGCGGAGTCGCGGTAGGGCAGGTCGCGCTCCTCCAGCCAGACCGACATCTCGTGGCGGCCCCCGAGCTCCGCGACGAACTTCCGGTCCAGCCAGGGCTTGTAGATCCGCAGGTTCGGGTTGGCGAGCAGGCCGTAGCGGTAGAACCGCTCGATGTCGTTGCCCTTGAACGTCGACCCGTCGCCCCAGATGGACACGTCGTCGTCGCGCATCGCGCGGACCAGCAGCGTGCCGACCACGGCCCGGCCGAGCGGGGTGGTGTTGAAGTAGGCCTGCCCGGCCGAGCGGATGTGGAAGGCGCCGCAGGCGAGAGCGGCCAGACCTTCCTCGACCAGGGCGTCCCGGCAGTCGACCACTCGCGCCTGCTCGGCCCCGTAGGCGAGACCGCGGTCGGGGACGGCGCTGAGGTCCGGTTCGTCGTACTGCGCGACGTCCGCGGTGTAGGCGTAGGGGACGGCGCCGTGCTCGCGCATCCAGGCGACCGCGACGGAGGTGTCCAGGCCCCCCGAGAACGCGATCCCGATCCGCTGGCCGACCGGGAGCTCGCTGAGGACCTTCGACATGCGGCAAGCCTACGAAGCAGCCCCGGGTGCCCTAGATCGGGTCGAGGATGCGGTGCAGGAACTGCCGCGTCCGCGCCTCCGTCGGCTCGGTCAGCACCTGCGCCGGCGGTCCCGACTCGAGCACCACGCCCCCGTCGATGAACAACACCTGGTCCGCGACCTGCTGGGCGAACCGGATCTCATGGGTCACCACGACCATCGTCCAGCCCTCCTGGGCCAGGTCCTTCATCACCTGCAGCACCTCGCCGACGAGCTCCGGGTCCAGGGCGGAGGTCGGCTCGTCGAACAGCATGAGCTTGGGCCGCAGCGCCAGCGCGCGGGCGATGCCGACGCGCTGCTGCTGGCCGCCCGAGAGCTGGTAGGGGTACTGGTCCGCCTTCTCCGCGAGGCCGACCTGCGCCAGGAGTTCCAGCGCCTCCTCACGGGCCTCGGCCTTCGGCCGACGCTGCACCACGACCGGCCCCTCGAGGACGTTCTGCAGCACCTTCATGTGCGGGAACAGGTTGTGGCTCTGGAAGACCATCCCGCTCTGCGCGCGGAAGCGCGCGAGGGTGGCGCGGTCCGGGTGGGCGGCGAAGTCGACCGACAGGTCGCCGATCGTGATGACGCCGGCGTCGGCCTGGTCCAGCGCGTTCAGCGTCCGCAGCACCGTCGTCTTGCCCGAGCCCGACGGCCCGATCACCGCGGTGACCGTGCCCGCCGGCACGTCGAACGAGATGCCTCGCAGCACCTCGTTGTCACCGAACGCCTTCCGGACGTCCCGGGCGGTCAGCAGATCGGTCATCGGAGGACGTACCTTCCCAGCCGGGTCTCCAGCCTGCCCTGGAAGAACGAGAGGATCACGCAGATCACCCAGTAGTAGATGGCCGCGACGCCGTAGAGCGCGAAGAAGTCGAACGTCGGCGCGGCCGCCAGCTGGGCCACCCGCAGCAGCTCGGTCACCAGGATGGTCGAGGCCAGCGACGTGTCCTTGACCAGCGAGATGAGCGTGTTCGACAGCGGCGGCACGGCGGTGCGGGCGGCCTGCGGCAGGATCACCCGGCGCAGCGTCGTCGGGTAGTTCATGCCGATCGTCTCCGCGGCCTCCCACTGCCCCCGCGGGATGCTCAGGATCGCCCCGCGGATCACCTCGGCGGCGTAGCCGGCCGACGTTCAGGCTGAACGCGATGACGGCCGACGGGAACGGGTCGATGACGATGCCGAACTGCGGCAGCGCGTAGAAGACGATGAACAGCTGCACCAGCAGCGGCGTCCCCCGGATCACCGAGATGTACCCCCGGGCCAGCAGGGACAGCGGGGTGATCCGGGAGATGCGCGCGAGGGCGACGAGCAGGGCCAGCACGAGGCCGAGCACGAAGCTGACCGCGGTGAGCGGAATGGTCGCCGTGACCGTGGCCCGCAGCATCGGCCACAGGTTCCGGAGGATCAGCTCCCGGGTCTGGTCGTCCATCGAGCGCCCGGCTAGGCCGTTGCCACTTACGCCGAAGCGCTGACGTCGGAGCCGAAGTACTTCTCCGAGATCTGCTTCAGCGTGCCGTCGGCACGCAGCTGGTCCAGCGCCTTGTTGACGTCGGCGATCAGCCCGCTGTCCTTGCGGGCGGCGAACGCCTGCTCGCTCGTGTCGCCGGTCGTCCCGGCGATCTTGATGCTCGCGTCGTTGTTGGTGCGCTGGTACTCGCCGACGGCGAGGGTGTCGTTGACGGTGGCGTCGACGCGGCTGTCCTTGAGCAGCTGGATGGCCTGCACGAAGCCCTCCACCGCCTCGACGTTCGCGCCGGCGTCCCGGGCGACCTGGGCCCAGTTGCTGGTGGCCGACTGGGCCGTCGTCTTGCCCTTGAGGTCGGCGAGGCTCGTGATCGAGCTGTCGTCCGCGCGGGTGACGATCACGCCCTCGGAGACCGTGTAGGGCTCCGAGAGGTCGTACTTGGCCTTCCGCTCGTCGTTGATCGTCACCTGGTTCGCGATCAGGTCGAACCGCTTGGCCTCCAGGCCCGCGAAGATCGCGTCCCAGGGGGTCTGGACGAACTCGACCTTCTTGCCGAGCTTGGCGCCGACGGCCTGGGCGACCTCGACGTCGTACCCGGTGAGCTTGCCGTCGGTGCCCTGGTAGCTGAACGGGCTGTAGGTGCCTTCGGTGCCGACACGGAGGGTGTCGGAGTCGGCGGCGTTGCCGCCGCAACCGACGATCGAGACCGCGGCGAGCAGGGCTGCGGCGGCGGCGAGGAATGCGCGGCGCACGGGATCTCCTTCGGGTGGGGTCGGGCGGGGCGTCCGGCGGCGTGCTGGGCACAGCGTGGAACGCGGGACGGCCGATGTCGATGTCTCGGAAGTGCCGCAGGTGCGGTCCGGTCGGACCAGCCGGGACGGGGCGGCGGCGGGATCGGCGTCAGACGAGCGGGGAACCCGGACAGCCGGTGGTGGTGCGCCGGCATTCGTCGATGACCCGCCGGGACACGAGCAACCCGGTGCGTGTGCGCGACCGGGTCCACATGATCACCCATTGAACACGCCGAGAACTGGACGACGCAACCGTGCGGGCGGCAGGAAGGGCCGCTGTCAAGAGCTGCCCGAGCCGTCGCCGACCCTCTCGGCGGCGGGCCCCTGCGCGACGACCACGTCCGCGTAGCGGATCACCCGCTCGCCGCTGCGGTAGCCGGACCGCACCAGCGCCGTCACCCGGCCCGAGCCGGCGGGGTCGTCGACCTGCTCGACCCGCGCCACGCGCGCCTGCCTGCGGTCGAACGTCTCACCGGGCTGCGGGCCGAATGCCTCGACACCGACCCGGGCCAGCACGAGCTCCACCTCGGAGGCGACGGCCCGCAGGGCGTCGGCCACGTCCCGTGGGCCCGCCGCGGTCTTCGCGTCCCAGCTCCGGGCGACGCGCGTGCAGGAGTCGACGACGAGCAGCAGATCGCGGATCAACGGGTCGTCGGCGCGCGACCGGGCGTCTGCGAGGAGTTCGTCGTTGCGCCGGTGCACGCGGTCGAGCTGCTCGCGCAGCAGTGCGACCGCGTCCGCGAGAACGGCAACCGGGTCGGGATCGGTCACAGCAGTGCCTCCATGAACGGCAGGGTCTCAACCACGAGCTCGACCAGCAGGACCAGGGCCCAGGCGACCGTGACGAGGCCGGTCAGGGCCGACACCACGAGCAGGCCGACGACGACCCGCCTGCCGCGCAGCACCGACCGGGGCAGCGGCGGGCTCATCCCGCACCCCGGCCCGCGTCGAGCAGCCAGCGCAGCGGCGCGGAGGGCGGGTCATGGCACACCGGCCTGCCGGTGCGGCCGCTCACCCGCTCGACGGTGCCGAACCCGTCGAGGGCGCTCACCGCGAATTGCGCGATGGTTGTGTAGTCCGTGCCGAGCTGGCGGACCAGACCGCCTTCCCCCGCCTCGTCGTCGAGCCAGCTCACCACGGCCGCCGACCGCGCGCGGCGCAGGGCCGCGTCGCCGATGCCGACCGGCAGCTCCTCGTACGGATGCCGCACCGGGCCCCCGGCGACGAACACGTCGCACTTGGTCAGCACGAGGGCGACCGGAACCGTGACGCGTCCCTGGGAGAGCCGGGCACCGTGCTCCCGCAGCCCGGCCGTGAACCGCCCGACGATGTCGCCTGGTGGCTCGGTCGAATGGTTCGGCAGGGTGACCTCGTCGGCCAGCATTCGGCGGCGGACGGCAGGCAGGGCGAACGGGTCGACGACGAGCAGGACCCCCGCCGCCGCGCCGAGGAACCGCAGTCCCGAGACACGGTCGCTGCTCTGGTAGCTCTCGCCGGCGGCGTCGTAGACGTACATCAGCCGGCGCTGCGGGCCCGTGCCGAGGAAGAACGTGGCCGCCCGCAGGGGCGCGGTCGGGAGCGTCGCCGGGACCGTCGAGACGTCGCGCAACCGGCTCTCCACTTCCTCGAATATGGTCTTGGTGTGCTCGTCGCCGAAGGCGAACGCGGCGTCGTCCGCGTGCGCACGCAGGTCCGCGATGGCCGCCATGACGTGCACGGTCTTGCCGGCGACCCGCCCGGCCACGACGGGGACGTGCCGGGTCGGCACCGTCAGGCCGCCCAGGGGCAGCACACCGCGGCAGTCGTCGTGGCTGCAGTGGGAGCGCAGGCGCGATCGGCCGCCGACGAGCAACGTCGGCAGCTCCTCCCGGCAGCGGCAGGTCCGCACGAGGACGCCCAGCGAGCCCGGGACGAGCCGGTGGTGCAGCGCCTGGCAGGCGGGGCACTCGTACACCGGCACCCCGACCCGCCGGTGACAGCTGGGGCACTCCACCGTGATGCCCCGCAGTCGCAGCAGGCCGAGCTCGAAGGTCCGCAGCACCCCGCAGACCATCATCAGTACGCCGATGACCGCGCCGAGCAGCAGCGCGAACACGGCGCTGGTGACGGCGACGATCGCGCAGGCCACGATCCCGCCGATGAGGAGGCCGAGGAGCCCTCCCACGAGTCCGCCGCCGAGCACGGTCTTGGCGAGCAGCCAGCCCGTTGTTGCCTCGAGACCGTCCGGGGACTCCCAGACGAACACGAGGATGTCGAGCACCGACCGCCGCTGCCGCTTGCTGCGCGCGATCGTGCGCTCCCGGGTCTGGGCCGCTCCACGGGAGGTGGCGAGCGCGTAGTCACGCCACGCCGGCCCGAAGTAATAGCTGAGGTAGCCCGGATCCCGGCCGGACGGCAGCGGGTCGGGCGGCGCCACCCGCAGGTGCCCGTGCCGGTCGTCGCGTAGGACCCGCACCCACGTGCGACAGACGGCCACGACGACGAACCCGACGGTGAACACGGCGGCTGCCACGACGCCCACGACGGCCGCCGCCAGGGTGAGGGCGATGAGCAGCGTGAGCCCCAGGACGACGAGCGCCGCCACCGCTGCGACGACGAGGATGGCTGCGATGGCGCCGACGAGATACTGCATCAGCCGCCTCGGCCGAAGCGCAGGATCCGGTTGCGCAGACCCGGCTCGGCCGGCGTGACGTAGGTCTGCCGGTAGTACTTCCACCACGTCGTCCAGTTGGCGGCGCGCCCAGCGTCGAGCCCAGGAGGCACGCTGCCGGGAGTGTGGAGCAGGGATTCGACGTCGTCGAGAACCTTGCGTCTGCGGCGGGCGAGTGCCTCGGCGCACGGGCGGGTGAGGAGGTCGGCCGCGACGGTGAAGGGCACCGAGAGGTGCGCGAGCGCGGGCAGCACGGCGACGACCTGGTCCGGCTCGGCGGCCTCCATCGTCCGTACGAGCCGTTCGCGGTAGGCGTCGTACAGGTCGGGCGGGTCCGCGGAGAGCAACGTGTGGAGCGACTGCGCGTGCAGGATGACGTCGGCCTCGAACAGCCGGTTCACCACCGTCCGGACGAGCGGGCGCGCAAGGGACGACGGGGCCAGCCGGCCGGCGTGTGCGGCGGACCGGATCTGCTCCGGCGCGCCCGGGTCGGTGAGCGGCCGGTTGCGGAACCAGGCGGTGAGCAGCACCGCGTCCGCCTGGGCGCGCACCTGGTCGGGCACCGCGGGCACCACGGCGACCAGCCCGCGGGCCAGATCGTCGACGCGGGTGTCCGGCTGGGGCCCGGCCGCGTCGATCGCAAGGCGCTCCGCGAGCCGCCCGGGCAGCGTGCTGCCGGCGACGAGCCGCCCGTCGAGGCCGGCCAGCAGGCGGAGCCCCTCGGCGATGGTGGGCGGGGCAGCGGGCCAGGCGAGGGCGACGAGCCGGTCCAGCGCCTGGGCGTCGACGCTGTGCCGGAGGACGAGGTCGGCCGGGTCGCGGCGACCGGCCGCGGCGAGCCGCAGCGCGGTGGCGAGGGCTACCCGGGGGTGCGGGCCCGCCGCGTCGCCCAGCCACTGCCCGGCCTCGACCGTCATCCCTTCCGCCACGGTGCCGACGAGCTCGTCGTCCAGCCGGTCCTCGAGCTGGGCAGCCATGATCCGGGCCAGCCGGGCGGCATCCGGCAGTGCCCGGAACGGCCCGACGTCGCCGTCGGGGTCGAGCACGAGGGGGAGCAGCACGAGATCGCAGATCTGCTCGAGGTCGGCATCCGGCGGCTCGATTCCGAGCCGCGCCAGGGTGCGCAGCACGCGCAGCGCCGTGCCGGGCAGCGGATCGTCGGTCACCGTGGCGACGGCCCAGGCCGCTGTTCGGTCGCCTGAGGCGGCGTCGACCCGGGGCACCCACAGCCCGTCCGTGTCATCGCCGGCCGCCAGGCGGGTCAGGAGCGCCCGCAGGTAGGCCGACTCGACCACCGGCCGGTCGCCGGTCGTACTGCGGAGCACGGCCGACCACCGGCCGGTTTCGGCCACGGCGGCAGTGCCGGCCGCGACGGCGGCCTCCACCCGGGCCCACACCGGCGCGGTCAGCGCCTGCGGATGACGGGCGGCGAGGAACTCCAAGCCGGCAAGCACGTTCGATCCGCGGTCCGCGTTGCCGTCGAGGAGCGGGACGGACGCGGCGAAGGCGTCGAGCTCGTCCGCCGTGAGCGGCGGGCGGATCTGTACGGCGAGCCCGTGCAGCGCCTCGACGGCGGGCCACCCCGCCCGCCACCGCTCGACGACCAGCGCCTCGTAGGCCGAAGCCGGCCCAGGTGCGACGGCACCGAGCCGCAGCACGGCCCGGTCCCGGGTGCTCGCCCGGGGCGTCACGTCGGGCGTGGTGCCGACGACCAGCAGGTCGACGTCGTCGGGCGTCGCGCAGAACGTCGTGAACGACACCGCCCTCGCCAGGCGGGTCGGCAGCGAGCTGGTGACGGCCACGAGCGCTGCGGCCACCTCGGCGTCGGGAGCGGGACCGCTCGCCACGACGACCACGCGGCGGACGCGGCGGGCGAGCCCGTCCCGCACGGCGGCGAGGAGGGCGGTGAACTCGGCCCGATGCGTGTCGATCCATCGTCCGACGCCGTCGCCGCTCGCGATCGGACCGGGCCCACCGGCGGCGCGCAGATCGTCGAACGACCCGAGAACGGTGCCGCCACCGTCGGGGATCGGCCCGTGTCTCCAGAAGCCGGCGTCCCATGTCGCGGCCGGGACCATGCCGGACAGGTCGCGGCCCGGCCGGTCGAGCAGCAGCACGTGCGCGAAGTAGTTGCCCTGCCTGCCGCTGAAGTCCTCACCCAGGTACCGGCTGCGGAACAGCACCGCGGCCTCGCCCAGGTCGCGGAACCCCAGTGCGACGGGCAGCGCCGCGACCTCGGCGGCCGTGGGAACGGCCGGGGTCGACGGCGGCGGCCGGTAGGCGGCCAGCCGGAGGCCCTCGTTCTCGTGCTGTTGCGGGATCTCCGGTGTGGCCGCGGCCACCTGGAACCCCTGGATGCCGTCGCGACCGTGTCGACACGACGTGTAGTAAAGCTGTCGGATCACCGGCGGCCCTTCCGCACGGGGACGAGGCCGAAGCGCCCCAGCAGCCACAGCATCGGGTCCTCCACCCGCAGCGGGTGAATGCCCTGCGGGGACAGCTTTTCGGAGCTGGTGGGTGGGAAGCCGAGTGCGCTGAGCGCGAAGAACCGGTGGTCCGCGAAGGCGTTCTGCACGGTGTTGATCAATGCGGGTCCGTCGGTCCACGTGCTGAGGACGGCGCGCACCTCGTCGTGCATGCGCCGGCCGTCGGCGTCGTCGTAGGCGCCGTCATGGTGTCCGGCCCGGTCGAGCGCCGTGCCGGCGGGCAGGACCCCGGCCAGCGCGTCCGTCTTGGCCACCACCACGGCGAGCGGGGTGCGAATCCGCCCGGCGCCGTCGTGGCCGCGGCCGTGCCGCAGGACCTCGGCGAGCCCCTGCAGCATGCCCACCTGGTCCTGCCCCTGCCCGGGCAGGCCGCCCACGCCGCCGACGGCCGAGCGCACGCTCTCGACCTGCAGCGGGTCGACCACGAAGACGATCCCGTCTGCCGCGGTGAGGTACCGCGCGAGCCGTTCCCGCCGGTCGGCGTCGAGGATGTCCTCGCCGGCGGTGTCGTAGAACACCGTCATGCCCACGGTGAGAGCGTCCCGGCCCGACAGCCTCTCGCGCCGCGGGAACCGGAGCATGAAGATGAGCGGCTCGAGGGCGTGCAGCGCGCGGATCGAGTCGGTTCGGCGCAGGGTGCGGTGCTGCCCGTAGAGAAAGTCCTGGAAGACCTCTTGGTAGCGGGTCCGGGACGCGTCGCCGACCAGGTCCACCGAGGCGCCGTTGAAGGCGGCGCCGACGCGGTTGCGCAGCTCGTTGATCAGCACCCCGACATACGTGCTCTTGCCCGACTCGGAGGAGCCGACGACCGCGATGATGCGGCTCGGCGTGGTGATGTAGTCGTGTTCGAGGCGCTTGCCGCATCCCGGCTGCGGGCAGTACTTGGCCACGGTCGGTTCGCGGCCGTGCGGGCACAGCGGGCTCACCGGGAACGTCTCGGCCTGCTGCCCGCACCCGGCGGCGCACCGCTGGTGCAGCTCGGACGGTGCGCTGGCTGCCCAGCACCAGGGACAGCGCACCGCGGCCCGCCGTCGAGCCGGGATCCACCGCAGGCTCACCACCACCGCCCGCGGTCGACGCGCAGCTGCTCCGGGTCATCCGGGACGAGCTCGAGGTCGTCGGCGGGGTCGGCCGGGAAGGCGCGCATGTGCAGCGGACGCCCGCGGGAGAGCGCGAACTCGGCGCTCATCCGGGCGGCATCCGAGGTGTCGGGGTGCACCGTGACCAGGATGTCGCCCTCGTCGCGGTGCAGCGGAGGGAACGTGACGCGGGCGCGCAGCTGCACGCCTGGCAGTGGTGGTTCGCCGACGACGACGAGCGTGCGGCGGCCCCGCCGGCCCGACAGGACCGTGTAGTGCAACGACGCGGGTGGGCTGAACGCGGTCTGCACCAGCGGCCCGACAAGCTCCTGTCCGTCGTCGTGAGCGGTGAGTCCCACAGCCACCCAGTGCGGCACCCCGGGGCGGGCGACGACGCGGCACCCGCTCCGCTCGAACACGGCCCGCGAGATCGGGACGACCGTGGCGCGGGGGTCGGTGGGCCCGTCGACCGGGCTGCCCTCGCGGACCAGCACGCGCGCCGCGCCGGTCCGGTCCGGCCACTCCCACGACAACCGCAGCTGTCGTCCCTGGCGGTTGACCTGCAGGTTCCTCACCGGCGGCAGCCGGCGGTCGTGCTCGACCGCGCGGCCGACCGCGGCGAGTTCTCCGGCCACCGTGAGCGGCACCACCCAGCGGCGCCGCCCGTCGGCGGGCAGCACGACCCGCAGGCCCGTCGGCTCCCGGCCCCGCACCTCGACGGCTCTGCCGATCTCGTCCACCCCGGGCAGCAGGGTGCCCGGCTGCGGTGGTGGGCGGTGGGTGACGCGCAGGAGCACGGTGCCGTGCGCCGGCGGCGTCCAGGAGACGACGGCCGTCCCACCGGGCTCCTCGCTCATCCGCAGGTCGTCGACGACGTCCGGCGGCGCCTGCGGATGGGCGTCCACCACGGCCGGCGGGGCGAGGACGCGCGTGCCGTCGCGGTCGTAGGCGGCCTCCACCGTGTAGCTGTAGTGCCTTCCCGACAGCGCGGTGGGGTCGTGTGCGGTGGTGGTGCCCGCGGGGATCCCGACCCGCCCGTCGTCGCCGGTCCGGTGCACACACACGGCGACCGCGGTCTCCGGCAGCCGCCAGCGCAGGTGCACTTCGCCGTCGCCCGACGTGGCGACGAGGTCCACGACCGGGCGGAGCACGACGACCGGCTCGGTGACCACCGGTGCGCTCGCGGCACCCGCCCGCACGGTCGAGACCTCGTAGATCACGGGCGCGCCCGCAGGAGCGTCCGGGTCGGTGGCCGCGGTCTCGGGAGTGTGCGCGATCTCGGTCCGCCCGACTCCCGGGCCGCCGTCGACGCGCCGCACGACCCGGTAGCGCGGCTCGCCCGCCCGGATCGGTGCCGGCTCCCATGTCACGACCACCCGGTCGCCCTCCACCCGGGCCCGCACGGCCGGTGGGGCGGGCGGGCGGCAACGGCGCAGACCGGCCTCGGCCGCGGGCTCGTGCGCGACCCGCAGCACGGCGGTGTAGCGCACAGCGGCGGCCTCCGGGTCCCCGGCCTCCACGGCTGCTGCGGCGGCCAGCTCGTTGTCCACCCACCCGAGCTTCTGGTCGATCTGCGTCCGCAGGTCGGCCAGCTCCGCGGGCAGGTTAGGTCGCGTGGCCAGGATCTCGGCGGCCGTGCGCAGCTCGCGGTCGGCCAGGGCCTGATCGACCTCCTCACGCCACCGGCCGTCCGTGTCGCCGACGGGACGGACCCGGCACAGCAGCGCGTACGCGAGGTCCTCCCGGTTGGGCAGGCCGAGCGCCGTGGCCCGCTGTGTGATGTCGGGCCGGGCGAGAGCGAGCCCGAGCGCGTCGATTCCGCGTTCGGCCGCATCGCAGAGCTCGTCGATCAGCTCGCGGCGCAGCGCGTCGGCCAGGGTGCCGGCGCTGACCAACCGCTCGACCATCCCCAGAACCGTCTCCTCGGCGGTGAGGGACTCGGCGCCGCGCAGCCGATCCAGCTCCGCGCGGACCCGCCGGACGTCCGGCTCCGCCGCCTGCGCGGTGAGCCGGTGCGCGGTGAGGTAGCCCGCCAGGCTCGTGTGTCCCAGCGCGCGCAGCGGAAGCCGGGTCTCGGTCCAGCGGGCCGGCTGCGGCGGGACCGCGAGCGGAACCGGATCGCGGACCGCGATGCGCGCGGCGTCGAGCGCCTCCTCGATCTCCCTGCGGACGAACACGGCCCGGTACCGGGCGACGTAGTGGTCGAGCTCGGTGGTGCGCAGGGCGGGGAGACCGCGCATGTCGTCGCGTACCCGGGCGGCGAGCGCCCGGCGCTCACCGAGCACCGTGCCGCGGTGCTGTGTGCGCCGGGCCGTCTCCCGCATCGTCCGGGCGTGATCGGGGAAGGCGGGGCGCAGCGTCGAAGCCACCTGCTTGTGCACGCCGGCGAGCGAGTGCCGCTTGAGGTGGGCGTCGACGCCCTTGACCGCCTGGTCGATCACCGCGTCGTCGGACACATCGAGCGGCAGCTGGAAGAACCGGAACAGGTTGTGCCCGACGTCCCAACCGTCGCGGACCGGGACGAAGACCTCCTCGGCGAACCGCCGGGCGTCGAGCTGCCACCCCGCCATGGGGTCAGTACTTCGCGAGCGCGGGCAGCGGGCGCGTGAGCTCCTCCTGCGGCACCGCACCGCGGGTCTCGTACTGCAGCTCAAGGCGCTGCCCCGAAGGGCCCGTCGCCAGGATCTCCAGGACGCCGTCCTCGCGGAGATGGTGGGTGACGTTCACCGGCTGGCCGGGTGGACGGTTCGGGGGCAGACCGGTGAGGACGCCACGGATCAGCTCGGTGTTGGCCTCAGGGTCGGCGCTGAGCACGTTCGTGGCCGACTCGTACACGACGACCTCGACGCGGGTCTGGCCATGACGGCGCGTCATGAACTGCTCGGTGTGGTTCGCCGGCAGCTCGTCCTGCGGCTCGATGATCCAGTGGACGTACTCCTCGTCCGTGTCGGGGCTGCGCATCGTCAGCACGCCGTACCCGCGCGAGGTGATGTCGACCAGCGTCGGCAGCGCGGACGACCCCGCGACGAGCGGCGCGGGGGCCGAGGTCCGGTCGTCGTCGTACTGCTCGGCCACGGCATGTGCGGCGAACAGGGCGGCTCCCTTCGCCACGATCTGGTCCGGGTCCACCAGCCGCAGCTCGGGTGCGGTTCCGAAGCGCGTCGCGAGCCGTTCGGCCAGCGCCCGCCCGATCGCCGGTATCCGGGACATGCCACCGACGAGGACGACGTCGTCGAGCCGCGTGACCCCCTTGTCCCGGGCGGCGTCGAGAACGAGGTCCGTGTAGTGCAGCGTCTGGTCGACCAGCGACCGGGTCTGCTCCTCGAACGCCTCCCGAGTGATCTCCACCGAAACCCGGCGGGTGTGCGCGGTGAACGGCACCGTCCGCTTGCCCATCCGGGTGAGCGCCTTCTTGACCTCCTCGACGACGATGTCGAGCTCACCCATCGCGTCTTCGTCCGTGCTCGGGTCGGACGCCTCCGGATCCTGGTCGCGGTACGCCTCGAGGATCATGTCGCGCAGCACCGCGTCCCAGTCGGCGCCGCCGAGGTGCCGGTTGCCGTGCGTGGCGACCGCCCGGATCCGTTCGGCCGACGCCTCGACGACCGTGGCGTCGAACGTGCCGCCGCCGAGGTCGTAGACGAGCACGGTCCGCTGCTCACCCGGCCGCAGCACCCCGTACGCGATCGCCGCCGCGGTGGGCTCGTTGATGATGCCGACGACGTTGAGATCAGCTAGTTCGCCGGCGACGCGCGTGGCCTCGCGCTCCGCCGAGCCGAAGTACGCCGGCACCGTCACGACGACGTCGGCGAGCGGTTCCCCGGCGACCTGATCCACGCCGAGGGTCGTCAGTGCCTCGGTGACGACGTACTCGAGGATCTTCGCCGATATCTGCTGCGGGTAGTAGGGCCGTCCGTCGATCTCGACAGTGAAGTCGGGTTCACCCATTCGCCGCTTGATGTGCTGCACGACCCGGTTCGGGTGCAGTCGCAGTTCGTTCTTGGCCTGGCGGCCGACGACGATCTCGCCCGCCTCCTCGAAATAGACCACAGACGGGCTCGTCGGTTCGCTTTCGCCGTTCGGCACGACCGACCGGCCGACCGGTGTCGTCAAGATGCGCGACGCAGGAGTAGGTGGTGCCGAGGTCGATGCCGAGCACGGGTCGTGCACTCAACGCTGCTCCAGATCTGGTCGTCGTCGTGTCGACGGATCGGTCAACACGAGTAATCGGAACGCTACGCCGAATGACGAAAGACGCGCCAGGGGCTTCCTCGGTCACGCAGCGTCGTCCATCATGGAGCGCTGGCGGAGGGGAAGGACGGGATGTGTCCGAGGAGAACCGGATCATCACGATCACCGGCGGGGAGTTCAAGAATTGCCAACGTCGCCGGCGGGAACATCAATCAGACGATCAATCGACGCTCGTCGGTGAACGAGCCACTGACGAACTGCGAGCCGAACTGCGCCGGCCACCGCGACGAGCTGATCGGGCTCGCCGGCGACAAGGGCCGCCAGGGTGGAGGACCGGCTCGACGAGATCGACGAGGAGCTTGCGAAGCCGAAGCCGGATCCGGAGACTGTCCGCGGTCGGCTGGAAGTCGGTGGCCGCGGTCGATCACCGGGGCCGGCGGCGCGGCCGAGAGCCTGACGAAGATCGCGGAGCTGGTGCGTTCGCTGTTCGGCTCATGAGCAGCGTCCGAGGTGCTGCCGGCGCCGGGCGAGGAGCCCGGCGACCGGCCGGCGTCGGACGTCCGCGCGAAGCCGACGAGGCCACCCGGGCGCTGTGCGCGGCGGTGCACCGCAGTCGAACAGCGCCGCCGCGGCGATCATCCGGGCATTCCTGGTCGAGGAGGTCGGCTGCGGTCCCGCCGTCGCCCGGGCTGGACGCGGCCGCGGTGCTGGGCGACGCGGTGGCGGCCTACACGCGGCGCCGGTTGCGCGACGCTCGTCGTGCTGGTCTTGCTCGTGACGCTCGCGGTGCTCGACCCGGTCGGGGTCGCGGTGTGGGTGGGCTGGCGGCGCTGCTCGTCCGGTTCGAATTCGGCGCCGACGCCCGGCACCGTGCGCGCGCCGCGGGTGTGCCCGGCGCCGTCGCGGCTGGTCGCCTTGCTGGTCGCGGCGCGGGCGCTCACTGGCGTCGGCCTTCGTCACAGGCCGATGCGTGGTGGCCGACCCTCGCTGTCGCGGTGCTGCTGTGGGCGGTGCTGACGGCCGACCACTACGTCGGGATGCACTTCCTGCGCCGCCGCTTCCAGCCTGGCTGCTTCGTCGCCGACCGGCACGAGGCGACCTCGGCGGTCGAGCGGTGGCTGCGCGGCCTGGGGATCCGGCGGTTCGCGGACCAGCTCGAGCGGGTCGCCGCCGCCGACGAGTACGACCCGGCCGGGGCCGAGCTGGTCGACGTCGATCGTCCACCGCACGGAGACCCCCTTCGTCGGCGCCGGCTTCCAGCTGCCAGCCACCAGCCCGTCACGTGCTGGCGAAGGCCGGGCAAGCGGGTCGAGCCGATCGACGTCGCCGACCTGCACCGCCACCTGGTCGCGGCGCTGGACCGGCCCATCCCGCGGCGGCGCCCGGCGACGTCACCGACCGCCTGCACCACCGCTACCAGGTGGTGATCGCGGTCGAGCACCTGATCCGGCTCGTCCGGGCCGGCCGGACCCCGTTCGCCGACACGGTGTTCGGCCGTCTCGACCGGCCGCCGGAGCGCCGGCTGCCGCCCGGACGCGGTCGTCGACATCATCCAGCAGAAGGTCGACGGCGCCCGCTACTACAGCTGCTTCCGCGCCGAGTCGTGGAGCCGCAACCTCGTGGTCTCCTGCTACCTGCACATCGCCAAGCGCCATCGGCGGCGTCGCAGCTCACCCTCACCCCCTGCGTGCTGCCGCCGATCGACCCGTCGTTCGACCAGGTGGACATGGCGAACCGGCTGGGCTGGGGCTGGTGGAGCGCGGCGGCCGCCGACTTCGTCGCCCTGCCGCTCACCGCCTGGCACCGGCTCGCGTCGCTGCTCCGTCCGCTGCGACCGCGAGGCCGGTACCGCTACGCGCACAAGATCAAGCCGGAGCGCTACGGCGCGGGTCGCAGCCTGCGGGAGGGGGCATCCACCGGGCTCAAGGCGTCGCACTGGTACCAGGCCGCCGACGCCGCGGCCATCGCCGCCGCCGTGAGCAGGCGGCTGTTCGACGAGAGCGCCTCGTACCTCAAGGCGCGCGGCTACGACGTGTCCCAGCTCCGTAAGGACGCGGCCACCGTGATCCAGAACAACTCGATCAAGATCACCGGCGGGCAACTTCGTGGAGACGAAGATCGCGAGCGGCGACATCATCGAGGGCGCGGAGAAGGACGAACCCGACGCCGACAAGAAGTGAGGCCGCGGCGGACCCGGCCGGGCGTTGTCGATCAGCGCGCAACGAGCCAGGGGGCGACGTACGCCTCGAAGGCCTTCGCGCGTGCGCTCGGCGACCTCGACCGGGTCGGCGTCCCAGACCTCCTGGTTGAAGATCTCCACCTCGACGTCGCCCGCGTACCCGGAGTCGACGACCAGGCGGGTGACGCGGCGAAGTCGACGTGGCCGTCGCCCGTCATCCCCGGGCGAGCAGGGTGTCGGCCGGGAGCGGGGTGATCCAGTCGCACACCTGGTACGACGCGATCCGCGGGCCGGCCCGCCGGACCTGCGCCGCGAGTTGCGGGTCCCACCACACGTGGAAGGTGTCGACGACGACGCCGACGCGGTCGGCGGGGAGCTGCTCGGCGACGTCGAGGGCCTGGCTCAGCGTCGACGAGCCAGCGCGGCAGGTCCGCGTGCGGGGGCACGTGGTGCTGCGCGACAGCACCGCCGGCTGCCCTGAGCGTTTAGCGCGCACCGCGCTCGTGCACACCCCGGCCCGCTCGTGCACACCGTGCGCCATGTGCACGGCCGCGTCGTGGTGTGCACGCAGGTGGGTGGGCAAGCGAGGCTCTCACTCCCAGACGACGACGTTGCGCCGCACCGGCACCGAGCCGTCGTCCGCGGCGAACAGCTCCGGTGAGCGCTGCCGGATGCGTTCGACGTCCTCGAACACCGCCCGCAGGTGCGAGCGCATCGTGCGCGCGGGCGCGGGAGAGGTCGCCGTCGGTCACGGCCTGGAAGATCTCGACGTGCTGGTCGGCGAACGACGCCGGCGAGGTCTCCTTCAGCCCGAGCCGTCGGGCGCGGTCGAGGTGTCCCTTCGCGGAGACGACGGTCGACCACGCCCGCTCGTGCCCGCTGAGCCGGAGCAGGCCGTGGTGGAACGCCTCGTCCAGGTCGAAGAACTCCTCGAGGCCGATCCCCGGGGCGCGCTGCTGGTCCAGGTTCGCCCGCAGCTGCGGCCACGACGTCCGGGTCGAGGCTCGGCCGGCACGTCGTCGAGCGCCGCGAGCTCGACGGCCTCGCGGAGGAACTGCGCGTCGCGGACCCGGTCCGGATCGACGCGCGAGACGAACGTGCCCACCTGCGGGAACACCTGCACCAGCCCCTCGTCGGCGAGCAGGATGAGGCTCTCGCGCACGGGCGTGCGGCTCACGCCGAGCGCCGCGGCCAGCTCGTTCTCCGACAGTGCGGCGCCGGGCGGCAGCTCGAGCGTGAGCACCTTGCGGCGCAGCGTCTCGTAGACGACCCGGCGGTTCGTGCGTGTCCTCCCCGCGGCAGCCATGCCGATCACACTAGTACACAAGCACTGGCACACCAGCTCTTGACGACCTGCCCGACGGATGCTTGTATACCAGTACTGCTACACCAGGTCGGCGTACGAGGGAGTGTGATCCGTGAGCACGATCGAGCGGGCCGAGGTGTTCGTCGCCTCGCCGGGACGCAACTTCGTGACGTTGCGGATCACCACGTCCGACGGGGTCACCGGCCTCGGCGACGCGACCCTCAACGGCCGCGAGCTGGCCGTGGCCGCCTACCTGCGCGACCACCTCGTCCCCCTGCTGATCGGGCGCGACCCGGCCCGGATCGAGGACATGTGGCAGTACCTCTACCGCGGCGCGTACTGGCGGCGCGGCCCGGTGACGATGACCGCGATCGCCGCCGTCGACACCGCGCTGTGGGACATCAAGGGCAAGGTGGCCGGGCTGCCGGTCTACCAGCTCCTCGGCGGGCGCAGCCGGGACGGCGTGCTGGTCTACGGCCACGCGAGCGGCACGGACGTCCCGTCGCTGCTCGACGACGTCGCCCGTTTCCGCGAGCTCGGCTACACGGCGATCCGGGCCCAGGCCGCGGTGCCGGACGATCGGCGGCAGCTACGGGGTGCGCAAGGGCAGGATCTACGAGCCGGCCGCCTCGTCGCTGCCCGACGAGCAGCCCTGGTCCACCGAGGCGTACCTGAACTTCGCGCCCTCCTCCCTGCGCGCGGTGCGTGAGCGGTTCGGGTTCGACTTCCACCTGCTCCACGACGTGCACCACCGGCTCACGCCGATCGAGGCGGCCCGGTTCGGCAAGGAGGTGGAGGACTGCCGGCTGTTCTGGATGGAGGACCCGACCCCGGCGGAGAACCAGGACGCGTTCCGGCTCATCCGCCAGCACACGACGACCCCGATCGCCACCGGCGAGATGCTGAACTCGATCTGGGACGTCCAGCAGCTCATCACCGAGCAGCTCATCGACTACGTGCGCACCACCGTCGTGCACGCCGGGGGGATCACGCACCTGAAGCGGATCTTCGATCTGGCCGCGCTGTACCAGGTCCGCAGCGGCTCGCACGGCGCGACCGACCTCTCGCCGGTCACGCTGGCCGCCGCCGTCCACCTCGACCTGGCGATCCCCAACTTCGGCATCCAGGAGTACATGGCCCACGCCGACGAGACGCAGGAGGTGTTCCGCACCAACGTCCACCTGGAGGACGGGATGCTGGACACCGCCGAGGTGCCGGGCCTGGGTGTCGAGTACGACGAGAAGGCCGCCGAGCGGTTCCCGTACGAGCCCCGCTACCTGCCCGTCGCCCGCCGCCTCGACGGGTCCGTGCACGACTGGTGACGACCGGCCCTCTCGTGGCGGCACTCGGCCGCTGCTGAGGGCGTCGCGCCCACCTCGCCCGGTTCCTCCTGCCCTGCGGGAACCGGTGACCGAGCCATCCCTCAGCAAGGCGGATCCCTGCAATCGTTCACCGAGCAACGGAGCACACGATGACGGAGAGCACGCACGCAACGCCCGGAGGCGTCGCGACGAGGACGACCCGGGACCTCACGAAGGCCGCGGTGTCGGGGTGGCTCGGTACGGCGATGGAGTTCATGGACTTCCAGCTGTACTCGCTGGCCGCCGCCATCGTCTTCAACAAGATCTTCTTCCCCAACGTCAGTCCGGCGATCGGGCTCATCGCGGCGATGGCGACCTACGGCGTCGGTTACGTCGCCCGGCTCGCCGGCGCCATCTACTTCGGTCGCATGGGTGACCGGATCGGCCGCAAGAAGGTCCTGTTCATCACCATCGCGCTGATGGGCGCCTCGACGACGCTCATCGGCTTCCTGCCGACCTACGCGATGATCGGCATCGCGGCGCCGATCCTGCTCGTGGTGCTGCGGCTGGTCCAGGGCTTCGGAGCCGGTGCCGAGATCGCCGGTGCCACCGTGATGCTCGCCGAGTACGCGCCGGCGCAGCGCCGGGGCGTGATCGCCTCACTGGTGTCGCTCGGCACGAACTCGGGCACGCTCGCCGCGTCCGCGCTGTGGGCGTTCCTGCTCGGCGTGCTGTCCGAGGAGCAGCTCCTCAGCTGGGGTTGGCGCCTGCCGTTCCTGCTCAGCTTCGTCCTGCTGATCTTCGCGGTCTGGCTGCGCATGAACCTCAAGGAGAGCCCGGTCTTCGAGGAGCGTCCGGACGTCGTCGACGGTGTCGCGCTGTCCCGCCACGAGGTCGAGGAGAGGGCGGCGGCGACGCACGAGAGCGTGCTCGAGGCCGGCCTGAAGCAGCGCAAGGGCAAGGCGTTCTTCCTGGCCCTGGGTCTGCGGTTCGGCCAGGCGGGCAACTCCGGCCTCGTGCAGACCTTCCTGGTCGGCTACATCGCCACCGCGCTCGCCGTGAGCAAGTCCGTGCCGACGCAGGCGATCGTCTGGGGCTCGCTGCTCGGGTTCGTCACGGTCCCGTGGTCGGCCTGCTCGGCGACCGGTTCGGCCGCCGACCGGTCTACATGGTGCTCAGCGCGCTGACGATCGTGCTCGCCTTCCCGCTCCTGCTGGTGATCACCAGCGGCAGCATCCCGGCCCTGGAGCTGGGCATGGTCATCGCACTGAACATCGGCGTCCTGGGCCTGTTCTCGCTGGAGAGCGTCACGATGGCGGAGCTGTTCGGCTCGCGCACCCGGTTCACCCAGCTCGCGCTGGCGAAGGAGGTCGGCGGCATCCTGGCCACCGCCATCGGCCCGGTGGTCGCCGCGACGCTGACGGCCGTGACCGGCAGCTGGTGGCCGATCGCCGCGATGCTCGTCGTGTACTCGCTGATCACCCTCGTGTCCGCCGCGCTCGCACCGGAGACCCGCGGTCGCGACCTGGTCCGGCTGGAGGACGCGGCATGAGGGCCGCCGACGTGCTCGTTCCCGCGGAGGCGGCATTCAACGCCGCCGACGTGCTCGTTCCCGCGGAGGCGGCATTCAACGCAGTCGACGTACTTGTCTCAGCGGAGGCGGAATCATGAAGGCAGTGGTGGTCCACGGGGCCGACGACCTGCGCATCGACGAGCGGCCCGACCCCGTGCCGGGCCCCGGTGAGGTGCTCGTCGCGATGGAGTGGGGCGGGATCTGCGGGTCGGACCTGGCGTACTGGCGCCACGCGACCTCCGGGACCGCGGTGCTGAGGCAGCCGCTGGTGCTGGGGCACGAGGTCGCCGGGCGGATCACCGCGGTCGGCGCGGGCGCCTCGGCCGAGGTCGGGCTCCCGGTGACGGTCCACCCGGCGGAGCTGGTCGGCGACGGGTGCCTGCCCGAGCGGATCGCCGGCCGGACCAACCTCTACCCGCGGATCCGCTACTTCGGCTCGGCGGCGTTCGACCCGCACACCGACGGCGGGTTCAGCGAGCTGCGGGTCGTGCGCGCCGACCAGATCCGCCCGCTGCCCGAGGGCGTGAGCACGGAGCACGGAGCCCTCGCCGAGCCGCTCGCCGTCGCGCTGCACGCGGTGCACCGGGCAGGCGACGTGCGTGGTCGCGACGTGGTCGTCAACGGGGCGGGCCCGATCGGGTCGCTCGTGGTGGCGGCGGCGAAGTACCGCGGCGCTGCGAGCGTCGTCGCGGCGGACCTCTCCGACTCGTCGCTCGCCGTCGCCAAGGCCATGGGCGCGGACGAGGTCCGCAACCTCGCCGACGGGGACACCCTGCCCGACGACGCCGAGCTGGTGTTCGAGGCATCGGGCGCCCCGGTGGCGTTGGGGAACGTCCTGCGCGCGACCGCCCGCGGCGGCACCGTCGTCCAGGTGGGCAACCTGCCCGGCGCCCCGGTCTCGGCGGTGCTCGGCGACCTGGTGACCCGGGAGATCACCTGGGTGGGCGCGTACCGGTTCGTCGAGGAGATCAGCGACGCGCTGGTGGCGATGCGCGACGGCCTCGACGTGGCGCCGCTGATCACCCACCGGTTCGACCTCGCGGACGCGGCGGAGGCGCTGGCCGTCGCTGCCGACCGGACCAGTGGGAGCAGCAAGGTCATGCTGCGGCTGGGGAGACCACGATGACCGCCGTGGTCACGGTGGGGGAGTCGATGGTGTTGCTCGACGCCCCGGCGTCCGGCCGGCTCGGGGCGGCGCTGCCGGTGGGGATCGGTGGCGCCGAGTCGAACGTCGCGATCGGGCTGGCCCGGCTCGGGGTGGACTGCGCGTGGGTGAGCCGGGTCGGCGACGACGCGCTGGGGACGTTCCTGGCCCGGGAGATCCGCGCCGAGGGGGTCCGGGTTGTCGCCACCCGCGACCCGGCGGCACCGACCGGCTTGATGGTCAAGGAGCACCGGGGCGGGCGGCCGTGGCGGGTGCGCTACTACCGGGCGGGCAGCGCGGCCTCGCGGCTGTCGCCTGACGACGTCGACGCGGTCGCCGACGAGATCGCCGCGGCGGACGTGCTGCACCTGACCGGGATCACCGCCGCGCTCGGTGCGTCCCCGCTGGCCGCGGCCGAACGGGCGGTGGCGGTGGCCCGGGCGGCCGGGACGGTGGTGTCGTTCGACGTCAACCACCGGGCCACGCTGTGGTCGGACGCCGTGGCGGGGCCGGTGCTCGGCAGGTTGGCGGCGTCGGCCGATCTGGTGTTCGCCGGGCCCGAGGAGGCCGCGCTGGTGCTCGGCCGCGCCGCGGCGCCGCCCTCGTTCGAGGACGGTTTCGAGGAGGGTGAGGTGCTGGCGCGGGAGCTGGCGAAGCGCGGCCCGGCCACCGTGGTGGTCAAGCTCGGGGCACTCGGCGCGCTGGCGCTGTCCGGGGACGAGGCGCACCGGGCGCCGGCGCTGCCGGTCGCGGTGGTCGATCCGGTCGGCGCGGGCGACGCGTTCGTCGCGGGCTACCTCAGCGAGGTCGTCGCCGGGGGGACGGTGCCCGACGCACTGCGCACCGCGAACGCCTGCGGCGGCGCGGTGTGCGGCGTGGCGGGCGACTGGGAGGGCCTGCCCACCCGCGCCGACCTGGCGGACCTGGGCGGCAGCGACGAGGTGGTGCGATGACCGGACGAGGGAGAGGCGAGGAGCGCCATGACCGACCAGACCGTGCACGCGCCCGCTCAGGCGGTCCCGACCCTGCTGACCCGTTGCCCCGTCGTCCCGGTGGTCGTGCTCGACCACCCCGACCAGGCCGTGCCGCTCGGCGAGGCGCTGCTCGCCGGGGGGATCGACGTCATGGAGGTCACCCTGCGCACGGACGCGGGGCTCGAGGCGATCCGCAGGCTGGCCGGGCTGCCCGGCATGCATGTCGGCGCCGGTTCGGTGCTGGTCCCCGAGCAGGTCGACCAGGTCGTCGACGCCGGGGCCCGGTTCGTCGTGAGCCCCGGCCTGTCGGTCCGCGTCGTCGAACGCTGCCGGACCCGCGACGTCCCCGCGCTGCCGGGCGTCGCCACCGCGAGCGAGCTGATGACCGCGGTGTCGCTGGGCCTGGACGAGGTCAAGTTCTTCCCCGCAGGGCTGCTGGGCGGCCCGGCCGCGATCCGGGCGCTGGCGGCGCCGTTCACGCGCATGGCGTTCATGCCGTCGGGCGGGGTGAAGGCCGAGAACATGGCCGACTACCTCGCCGTCCCGGCCGTGCCCGCCGTCAGCGGCAGCTGGATGGTCGACCCCGCCCTGCTGCGCGCCGGCGACTGGGCCGAGGTCACCGCCCGCTCCGCGGACGCGATCGCGCGGGCGGCAGCAAGCGTCTGATCGACGCACAGCCTGCGCACAGCGGCCACACAGCGTGGGGATGGCCCGCGGACCCACCGTGGTGATCGACGGCGTGACCCCACCACGGAGGCTCCAGTGACGCAGGCGAACGAGCGCGGGACCCGGACCTACGAGGGCAGGCCGCTCGGCGGCCACGGGATCGGCGGCGGCCACGGCGACCGCGGCGGCCCTCACCGAGATCCCGGACGAGACGGCAGGCCCCTATCCGGGCGATGGCTCCAACGGGCCCGACGTGCTCGCCGAGAGTGGCGTCGTCCGCAGCGACATCCGGTCGAGCTTCGGTACGTCCAGTGGCACGGCCGAGGGTGTTCCCATGCGGCTGGAGCTGACCATCACCGATCTCCCGGCCGGGACGCCGTTCGCGGGCGTGGCCGTCTACGTCTGGCACTGCACCGCGACGGCGGCTACTCGCTCTACTCGGAGGGCGTCGAGGACCAGAACTACCTGCGCGGCGTGCAGATCGCCGACGCCACCGGCCGCGTCGCCTTCACCAGCATCTTTCCCGGCCTGCTACTCCGGGCGCTGGCCGCACATCCAATTCGAGGTCTACCCTGACCAGGCGTCGATCACCGACGCGGCCAACGCCATCGCCACGTCGCAGGTCGCCCTGCCGAAGGACGCGTGCGAGCTGGTCTACGCCCAGCCCGGCTACGAGGCGTCGGTGGCGAACCTGGAGGACGTGAACCTCGTGAACGACAACGTGTTCGGCGACGACGGCGCGGCGAGCCAGACGGGCACCGTGACCGGCGACGTCACCTCCGGGTACACGGTCAGCCTCGCCGTCGGGGTCGACACCACCACGGCATCGACGGGCGGGCAGCCGGTCCGCGACGGTGCCCCTCCGGCGTTCCGGGCGGCCCCCCGCCGTCGGGCCCGCCCGCGCCCGAGCGGCCCCCCGCCGTCGCGCTGACGCACCCCGGTCAGCGCTGACGCACCCCGGCCACCGCTGACGCACCCCGTCCGCGCTGTCGCGCACGCCGGGGTGCTGTCGCACCTGCTGGGCAGGGTGCGCGGGTCGGGCCCGGGGTGTGATGGCGCGAAGAGGGTGTGGCGGGCCGGGCCGGCGGTCGCACGGCGTCCGCGCTGTCGCACCCGGTCCGCGCTGTCGCACCCGGTCCGCGCTGTCGCACCCGGTCCGCGCTGTCGCACCCGGTCCGCGCTGACGCGCATGCCGGGGTGCTGTCGCACCTGCCGGGCGGGGTGCGCGGGTCCGGCGCGGGGTGTGACCGCGCGAAGAGGGTGCGACAGGCCCGACCGGCCGTCACACGCCTCCTGCGCTGTCACACATGCCCCGGTGCTGCACACATGCCCCGGTGCTGTCACACATGCCCCGGTGCTGTCACACATGCCCCGGTGCTGTCGCACCTGCCGGACGGAGTGCGCGGGTCGGGCCCGGGGTGCGACAGCGCGAGAGGTGAGCGACCCGGCGCCCTGACCGGGCCGCCGTCAGGCGCCGAGGGTGCGGTGGAAGCCGTCGGGGATCACGAGGTGGTCCGGGGTGAGCTCGTCGATCGACGACAGATCCAGCCCGCGCATGGCCGAGTCGATGCCGCCGCGCAGGATGTCGAGGACGTTCTCGACGCCGGTCTGGCCGTTCACGGCCAGGCCCCACAGGTAGGCGCGGCCGATGATCACCGCGCGGGCGCCGAGCGCGAGGGCCTTGACGACGTCGGAGCCACGCCGGATGCCGCCGTCGAGGACGACCTCGACCTGGTCGCCGACGGCATCGGCGATGGGCTTGAGCATGCGGATCGGGGCCGGCGTGCCGTCGAGGTTGTTGCCGCCGTGGTTGGACACCGAGAGGGCGGTGACGCCGGCGTCGACCGCGCGCTTGGCGTCGTCGACCCGGCAGACGCCCTTGACCATGAACGGGCCGCCCCATTCCTTGCGCATCCACTCGACGTCCTCCCACGTGGGTGCCGGGGTGGTCATCCACTCGTAGTAGGCGTCGAAGAAGGTCGGGGCCTTGCCTCCGGGCGGGGCCAGGTTGGGGGCGTTGAGGTCGGGGATGTGCCCGACCCGGCCGAACTCCCACATCCAGCGCGGCTTGGTGATCACCTGCGGCGCGAGCCGGATCATCGTCTTCAGGTCGATCTTCTCCGGGATCTCCGGGCTACCCCAGTCGCGGCCCATGGAGAACGACCAGTCGAGGGTGGCGATCAGGCCCTTCGCGCCGGCGGCGCGGGCGCGGTCCATGCGCTGGACCATGACGTCGCGGTCGCCGGTCCAGTACATCTGGAACAGCGTGTTCGGGTTGGCCTCGACGACCTCCTCGATCGGACTTGCTGGCGAAGTTGGTCAGGCACGATCACCGTGCCGCGGGCGGCGGCGGCGCGGGCGACGGCGACCTCGCCCTGGGGGTGCACGGCCTGCACGCCGGTGGGCGAGATGACCACGGGCAGGGAGACGGGCAGGCCCATCACGGTGGTCGTCATGTCGCGCTCGGGCTTGTGGCCGACGATGTGCGGGGCGAAGCCGAGCTCGGCGAAGGCGGCGGTGTTGTCGTCGGCGGACAGGCCGCGCTCGGATCCGGCGAGAGCGCGCCGTAGACCGACGAGGGCAGCCGTTTCTTCGCGCGGCTCTGCGCGACGGCGACCGTCTCGAACCACGGGTTCAGGGCCCACGGGTTGGAGAGCCAGCTGGGACGGGGCATCGTCGCCTCCTCGGGTGGGATGTGCTTCGCCGTACAGTAATGGCACCGAGGGACGAAAAGAAGGCCTCCCTTGTCCTGTGGATCGACGCCGCAGCGGGAAGGCGGAGAACCACGGGTGGACCGACTAACCTCCCGGGTAATGACCATCCCGCACGGCGCCTCCCTGCTCGGGCGCCCGCGCGCCACCAGCCACGCCGAGATCGAGCGGGCGGCGTTCCGGCTGTTCGCGCTGCGCGGGTTCGACGGGACGACCCTCGATGCCATCGCCGGCGAGGTCGGCATCTCCCGCCGGACGCTGCTGCGCTACTTCGACTCCAAGAACGACATCCCGTGGGGCCGGTTCGCCGAGACCCTCGACGGCTTCCGCGCGACGCTCGCCGCGATGCCCGCCGACCTGCCGCTTCACGAGGCCGTGCACGCCGCCGTGCTGGCCTTCAACCACTTCGATCTCGACGCGCACCCCTCGCATCGGGAGCGGATGCAGCTGATCCTCACGACCCCGACGCTGCAGGCGCACTCGGTGTTGCGGTACGGGGAGTGGCGCCGTGTGATCGCCGAGTACGTCGCGCTGCGGCTCGACCTGCGGCCCGAAGACCTGCTGCCGTGCACGGTCGGGCAGGTGAGCCTGGCGCTGACGCTGTCGGCCTACACGCACTGGCTCGACCGTCCCGACCTCGCCCTGCACGACCTGCTCGACATGGCGATGGCGGGCCTGCGGAGCTACCTCGGATCGCCCTGACCGGACGGTGAGCCCCGCATGGGCTGTGGATCGGCGCCGCGGCGGGCGGCGAAGATCCCCCGCTGGGATCGCCTAGCCCTAGCCGCGCGGGGTGACGTGATCGTCCAGCTGTGCGACGTCCGCGGCGGCGTCGGCCCAGCCGCCGTCCCAGGCGAGCACCGCGATCGATGACGTGCGCATCTCCCGGCCCTCCCCGCTGAGCAGGTCCACCAGCTCGGCGACGCCGGGGTTGTGACCGATCAGCAGTGCCGTCCCAGCGTCGTCCGGGAGATCGCGGATGACGGCCAGCAGGTCGTCGGGCGGTGCGCCGTAGACCCGGTCGTCGAGCTGCACCGACGGTGGGCCGTCGAGTTCGGCGGACACGACCGCCCACGTCTCCCGGGTCCGTTGGGCGGGCGAGCAGACCACGGCCCCGAGGCCGTCGACATGCTCACGTAGCCATTGCCCGGCTGCCCGGGCGTCCCGCCGGCCCCGCTTGTTGAGTGGGCGCTGCGAGTCCGGCACCCCGTCGGGCCAGGCGGACTTCGCGTGCCGGAGGAGCACGAGCCGCCGTGCTCCCGAGCTGCCGCCGGTGGTCCCGTCCGCCATGCCCGGAAGCTTGCCACGTCGGCGTCCGGAAGGTTCAGACGTACGGGTCGCTCGTCGAAGAACGCTCACCGGCGGTCGTCGGGGCGGGCTGCACCGGCGGCACCGTGACCGGACGGGCCGGGGCCGGGGCGGGGAGCGCAGGACTGCCGGCGAACATGTCGACCACCTTGTCCCAGCGGTGGTGGCGGTCTGCGGGGAAGCGGCGTTCGGACCGTGCCCGGCGCCGCGTTCCCGCCCCGTAGTACCGCCGCGCCCACGGCGACCGGGGGCGCGCCAGCCGCAGCGCCGCGACGAACGCCAGCAGCGGCACCAGGAACCCGAGGATGCCGAGGATGATGCGGCCCTTGAACAGCGCGATCACGATGAAAAGCAGGTTCACCCCGAGGGTGACGCCGACCACGGTCGCGCCGTCCGAGGAGTCGACGTCCCACGGAGCGGCCTCCACCAGCATCAGCCCGCCGACGATGACGGCGACCAGCACCGCGTCGACCGACCGCCGCCCCTCGGGGCCCCAGTAGACGTCGTCGAGGTGCAGCCACAGCGCGAACTCGTCGAGGGTGAGCGCCGCGCCGACGCCGAACAGCGTGGCGAGGATCTGCGGGCCGGGCGGGGCGGGCTGGTAGGCGAACTCCAGGGCGCCCGCACCGAGCAGGAGGAAGATCCCGTACACCTCGTGGTGGATGTGCACCCCGCCGACGGTGTTGTCGCGGAACGGGCCGCGCCCCGTGCGGATCATGCGGGTCACGAGCCGGGTGACGAGGAACGTCACGACGAACGCGACGAGCATGAAGAACGTGGGGCGCAGCAGGACGGACGCCACCGCAGCCCCCATGACTGTTCCCTCCCCGTCCGCCCGTGAGCCACTCTGCCATCGGACTGGTCGCTGGCCAACGGGTTCCCTTGGGCCCGCGGAGCCGAGGCCCATGTGCTCTGCCTCGGCTCCGCGGCGTCATCGATGCTGAATGCAGTCGCGCTCGAGGAAGAGAGGAACTCCCGCCATGATCACCCTGCACTCTCACCGTTCCCACGTCGGTCCGCCGCAGGGTCCCGGGAAGTACTCGGCCGACGGGCAGCAGTGGTTCGACGAGGCGAGCGGGCAGTGGTTGCCGGTCGTCGAGGGCCAGGACACCCTGTGCATCCAGCTCGAGGACGTGCACGCCACGTCCCTGCGCGCGGCGGTCGTCGCCCGGCTGCCCCACCACGCCGCGCCCACCAGCCGGTTCGTCGGCCACGCCACGAGCGTCGACCCGCGTTGGCGGACCTACGAGGTCGCCAGCGCGACCTTCCCGCGCCAGGCCGCCGAGACGGCCGAGCGCCGCGCGTCCTGGCCGGCCGAGATGACCGAGGCGCTCACGCAGCTGTGCGAGCAGCTCGAGGCCGCCGGCTGGTCGCGCGTCGGCTGCGGCGGGCACCCCTGGGCCTGGCGCTACACGCGGCCGCGGGTGGGCTGGTCGTCGACCGCGGCACCGGCCACCGCCGGGGCGAACCACGCCTGATCGCGCATCGCGGCGGCCCGGGTCCCGACCTCACGTCGGACCCGGGCCTTCGGCATGTCGGGGCCGCATGCCCCTGGCAGAGGGGCCGTCCGCCGCTGCCGTCCGCCGCGCCTCGGCGTCACCCTCGGAGGGGAACCGGGGAGGGCGGGACCGAGGAGGGTCCGATGGACGTGCAGAAGGCGCATCGACCGGTCGTGGTCGGAGTGGACGGGTCGAAAGCAGCGGAGCGCGCCGTGCGCTGGGCGGCGCTGGAGGCGCGGCGGCGGCACGTGCCGGTGCGCGTGGTGCAGGCGGCCGGCTGGGTCCCGCCGTTGCACCAGTACACGGACCGGTCGTTCGGGCCCGACCCGCGCGTCGCACTGGTGGGCGCGGCCCGCGCCGACGTCGCGGCGGCGGCGAAGGTGGCCGCGACCGCGGCCCCCGGTGTCGTCGTCGAGCAGCAGGTGCTCGATGGGTTCCCCGTGCCGCGACTGCTCGACGAGGCCACCACGGCACAGCTCGTCGTGGTCGGCGACCGGGGCCGGGGCGGGGTCGTCGGGCTGCTCCTCGGATCGGTGGCCGTCACGCTCGCCGCGCACGGGGCCTGCCCGGTGGTGGTCGTCCGGGGCATCGAGCCGCCGGGGGGACCCGTGGTCATCGGCGTCGACGGCTCGCCGCTGAGCGAGCCCGCGCTGGCCGCTGCGTTCGAGGCGGCGGCGGCCCGGGCGGTGCCGCTCGTGGCGGTGTACGCCTGGCGGGACCTCCTGCTCGACCCCGGGCTCGCCTCGCACGACTGGGCGGTGGTCGAGCAGCAGGGGCGCGCGGAGCTCGCCGAGCGGCTCGCCGGGTGGTCGGGCAAGTACCCCGACGTGCCGGTGCGGCGGGTGGTCGTCCGCGACGCACCGGCGCGGGCGCTGGTCGAGCAGTCGGTGACCGCGCAGCTCCTCGTCCTCGGCTCGCACGGCCGGGGCGGGGTCGGGGCCCTCCTGCTCGGCTCCGTGAGCCATGCGGTGCTGCACCGGTCCCACTGCCCGGTCATGATCGTCCGGGTCTGACCTCGGTCGTCGCCGCGAACGTGCCGGGTGGCGGGCAGAAGACGACCTTGGCCTCTGTCGCCCGCACGCCCGCAAGCGGGACCGTGGACCTGCCGGTCAGGGACCGGCACTAACCGGATCACGACGTGGTGTGACGGGGGTCGGAGAGATGAGTACACGGGAGAAGGTCGTCGTCGGGATCGACGGGTCGGACGGCTCGCGGGCGGCGCTGGAGTTCGCGATGGACGAGGCCGCGCGTCGCGGTGCCGCGGTCCGGGCCGTATGGGCGATCCCGGAGACCGGCTACTGGGCGGCGTCCTACGGCATGTCCCCCGCCCTGGTCGGGGAGCTGGGCGCGGACCTGGAGAAGGTCGGCCGGCAGATGGTCGACGACGTCGTCGCCGGCCGGGACGGCGCACTGACCGACGTGCCGGTCGAGGTGTGGGCGGTCCCCGGGCCCGCGGCGGCGGTGCTGGTCGAACAGGCTGCCGAGGCGGACCTGCTGGTCGTCGGACACCGTGGCCGCGGCGCGCTGCGCAGCGCCGTCCTCGGCTCGGTCGGCATGCAGTGCGTCCTGCACGCCCCGGGCCCGGTGACGGTCGTGCCGCACGCCGCGCTGGCGAGCTGAGGCCTCGATGACCGCCGACGGTGTCCGCCACCCGGTCGTGGCCGGCGTCGACGGCTCGGAGTGCGCGCTGCAGGCCGTCCGGTGGGCGGCCGCGGAGGCGGTGCTACGCCACCTGCCGCTCCGCCTCATCGCCGCGCACACCTGGCCTGCGGGCGGGCTCGTCGGCGACCCCGGGTTGGGGATCGACCCGCAGGCCGTGCTGCGTGACGTGGTCCGCGGGCAGCTCGCCGCCGCCGAGGCCGTCGTGACCGAGGTCGTGCCGGGTCTTCCGGTCGAGAAGGTCGAGGTCCGAGGGCGATCCCGTGGCCGTGCTGGCGGGGGAGTCGGAGCGCGCGGAGCTGCTGGTGCTCGGCGACCGCGGCCTCGGCGGCTTCACCGGGCTGCTCATCGGGTCCGTCGCCGTCGCGCTGTGCACGCAGGCCGGGTGCCCGGTCGTGGTCGTGCGTGGGGCGGACGTGGACCCGACAGCGCCCCGCTGCGAGCCGGTGGTCGTCGGCGTCGACGGGTCTCCGGCGAGCGAGGCGGCCGTCGCGTTCGCCGTCGAGGCTGCCGCGCTGCGCGGCGTGCCGCTGGTGGCGGTGCACGCGTGGCACGACATGGTGGTGGATCCGACGATGGCGCCGCTGGTGGACTGGGACGCCGTCGAGTCCGACGAGCGGGAGGTACTGGCCGAGCGGCTGGCCGGCCTTCGGGCGAGCCATCCGGACCTCGTGGTGCGGAAGCTGGTCGTGCGCGACCGCCCCGCCCGCGCCCTGGTCGACGAGTCGCGCGGCGCACAGCTCGTGGTCGTCGGCTCTCGCGGCCGCGGCGGGCTGCGGGGCCTTCTCCTCGGCTCGGTGAGCCAGCAGCTGCTGCACCACGCCCACTGCCCGGTGGCGGTCGTCGGCGCAGGTTGAGGGCCCGCCCGCGGAGGCGCAGGTCAGCCGCGCACGGACGACGCCCAGGCCACCGTCGCCTGCTCGACGCCGCGGGCCACCGAGCCCGAGGTGTCGACCGAGCGTGCCTGCGGCCACGGCTCGGAGTCCGCGGCCATCGCGGCCGCGATGGTCGTGGTGGCGTGCGAGATCGAGCGCTCGTGCGTGGCCAACCGCTGGCGGGCGGTGCCGTGCGGCGCGGCGCAGCGCAGGACGACGAGCTCGCTGTGGGTGCGCGCGGCCAGTACGGCGGCCGCCTCGCGGTGCCGATGGTCGATCCACGCGGCATCGATCACCACCGACTCGCCGCGTTCGAGCAGCGCGCCCGCGCGGTGCAGCAGCTCCCCGTACAGCGCGTCGGTGCGCGCCGGGGTGGCGTACCCCTCGCCGTACGCGTGGTCGTGGTGGTGGTTCTCGCGCGGGTCGTGCCCGGCCAGCTCGGTGCAGACGCGGTCGCCGCACAGCAGCGCGGCGCCGACCCGGTCGGCCAGCCCACCCGCGATGGTGCTCTTGCCGGTGCCCGGCAGGCCGCCGACGAGCACCAGCCGCACCGCGCCGGAGCGCAGGTGGCGCAGCGCCAGGTCGGCGTGCGCGTGCGCGTCGGCCACGGCGGCTGGGGTCACCCTGGGCCGTGCGCAGGCACGCCGCCTTCGCCTGAGCGAAGGCGCGGCGGGCGACGTAGTGGTGGCGCAGCGCGGCCGGGGCGGGGTCGCCGGAGAACGCGGCGTACGCATCGAGCCACGCCGTCGCCAGCTCGGGCCGCCCGAGCCGCTCGAGGTCCATGGCGAGGAAGGCGGCGTCGTCGAGCCCGTCGGCGAAGCGCAGCCGGTCGTCGAACTCCAGGCAGTCGAGCACGCGAGGCCCGTCGTCGAGGCAGAACACGTCGTCCGCGACGAGGTCGCCGTGGCCGTCGACGATGCGGTCGTCCGCGCACCTCTGGGCGATCAGCGGGGCGCGGCCCGCCAGGAACCGCCCGGCGAGCCGCTCGACCGCGGCGACCAGGTCCGGGGCGAGCACGCGCGTCGTGCGCACCTCCGCGACGAGGGCCGCCCAGCGCCGCAGCACGGCGTCGCGGCTGCCCTCGGCCGTCACCTCCGGGTCGTGCGGCGCCGCCGCGTGGAACACCGCGACGGCCCGGGCCAGCGCGCGCAGCGCACCCTCCACCGGCGCGCCGGCGCGGACGAGGTGCGCCAGCCGCCGGTCCTCCGGCATGCGGCGCATGACGACGAAGTGCTCGACGGCCGGCGCGCCGCCCGGGTCCGCCTCGGGGTCGACCGGGTCGGTGATGCTGCTGATCCCGAGGTAGACGTCGGGCGCGAGCCGCCGGTTGAGCTCCACCTCCCGCCGGCACGCCGCCAGCCGCCGTTCCGGGGTGCCGAGGTCGACGAGGTCCGTGGTGACCGGCTTCTTCAGCTTGTAGGCGCGGTCGCCGATCAGGACGACGACGCCGACGTCAGTCTCCCGCACCTGCGCTCCGACAACACCCGCCGCCACGGTGGTGCTCACAGGCGCTGCCGGCGGTCGTGCGGATGTAGTGCCCAGCCCTGCTGCTCCGGGATGTGCGTCACGGGCCGCCCGGGCGCCGGTTCGACGCCGTACGGTGCCGACTCGACCAGCTGAGCGTCGCGGCGCACCACGAGCACGGGGCAGGGCGCGTTGCGCAGGACCGTGTGGCTGGTCGAGCCGAGCACGATGCGCGTGGCGAGGTTCCGGCCCCGGGTACCCACCACGAGCAGGCGGGCCCGGACGGCGGCCTGCAGCAGATGCCCCGGAGCGGGCAGGTCGACGACCCGGATCTCGACCGGGACCGCCGGGTACCGGGAGCGCCACGGGGCGAGCTCGTCGGTGATCGCCGTGAGCGCCGCGGCCCCCCGGCGGGAGTGCGCGTCGTACCCGATCAGGTGGTCCCGGAGCCGGCCCGTGCCCTGCACGGCGTGCACCACGACCAGCCCGGTGCCGTGTCGCTGCGCGTCGGCGAAGGCGACGCTGACCGCGACGGCGTCGTCGTCGACGTGCTCGACCCCGAGCACCACCGGCCCGCCGGCGGGGATGTCGCCAACGCCGCGGACGACGGCCACGGGGCACCTCGCGGACGTGCACACGGACAGCGCCGTCGAGTGCAGGCGGATGTCCTCGTACCGCTCGCCGCCGCCCATGGCGACCACCAGGAGCTGGGCGTCCACGGCGGCGTCGGCCAGCGCGGGCGCCGCGTGCCCGGAGACCCAGGCGCTGGAGACCCCCACCTCGTGCGAGGTCTGCTCGGCCGTCGTCCGGGCCAGGTCGACGATCGACTCGACCCGCCGCACGGCCGCGGGCCCGCGGTCCGCGGAGGGCGCCACGTGGACGATCCGCAGCGGCGCGCCGCGGCGGTGCGCCTCCGCCGTCGCCCAGCGCACAGCCTCCAAGGCGATGTCGGACCCGTCCACACCCACGACCACGGCCGGAGCCGCCGCGCGTTGCTCGTCCACCCGAGTCTCCTTTTCGTGAAGGATCAGGAGCCCGCTCGCCGGCGGCGCAGGCGCCCGGGAGAGGCCGGGACCGCAACGGGAAGGACCGGGCACGGCTCAGGGTGGTCCGTTCGTCCGCGCTGTTCCAGGGCCGAAGGTCCGCGTCTGCGGGGGACCCGGTCGCGACCGGGCGGGACTCCGCGGGGCTGCGGCGAAATGCCCGCTCACCGCGGGCCCTCCGGCCGTGTCGCCGGGCGGGTGATCGGCGTGCAATGGCGGTTGACGAGCCGGCTCAGCGCTGGAGGAGGCCCCGATGATCGAGATCCTGACGGATGTGCCGGCCGGCGTGGTCGCCGTCCGCGCCCGCGGCACGCTGACCCGCGACGAGTACGACAGCGTCGTCGTGCCGATGCTCGACGAGGCGGAGCGTTCAGGCCGACGGCTGCGGATCCTGTGCGAGGTGGGTGCCGACTACACGGGCCTCACCCCGGGCGCCCTCTGGGAGGACCTGCGGCTGGGCACCCGCGCGCTGCACCTGTTCGACGCGTGCGCCGTCGTCAGCGACGTCACGTGGATCCGGGAGGTGACCCGCCTCGCGCGCTTCCTCATGCCCTACCCGGTGCGCGTCTTCGCCGAGCGCGACCGTGCCGAGGCCGCGGCGTGGCTCGCCGCGCTGCCCGAGACCCCGAGCATCTCCGTCCGCCTCGACGAGCGGACGGGCACGGTGGTCGTCGAGGCCGCGGCACCGCTGCGGGGGGCCGACTTCGATGCGCTCGCCGCGACCGTCGACCCGTGGCTCCAGACCCACGAGACGGTGGCGGGCGTCGTCTTCCACGCCCGCACCGTGCCGGGCTGGGAGAACGTGACCGGTCTGCGCCGACACCTGCAGTTCGTGCGCGAGCACCACCGCCGGGTCCGTCGGGTCGCGCTCGCCGTCGACGGTGTGCTGCCGAGCCTCGCCCCGGCCGTGGCAGGTCGCCTGGTCGCACCGGAGGTCCGCCACTTCGCCTACGACGCGCTCGACGACGCGGTCGCGTGGGCAGGGGCGGGGGAGGACAACCGTGGGTGACGAGCGGGAGCGGGCGGACGTGGTGATGACGACAAGGGGTTTCGACGAGAGGGTGTTGAACGACGCGCTCGTGCGCGCGGTCCGCGCCCCGTCGGTGCACAACAGCCAGCCGTGGCGGTGGCGCATCGGGCCGCACGGTGTCGACCTCTACACGGACGCGACGCGGCGGCTGCCGCGGACCGACCCCGACGGGCGCGACCAGGTCATGAGCTGCGGCGCGGCGCTGCACCATCTGCTGGTGGCACTGGCCGACGCCGGACAGGGCGCCCGGGTCCGCCGGATTCCCGACCCCGCCCGGCCGTACCACCTCGCGACGGTCGAGCCGGCGCTGCACGTCGACGTCGACATCGACGCCGGGCTCGTCGCCGCGATCGACCACCGCCGCACCGACCGCCGCCCGTTCCGGGCATGGCCGGTGCCGCCGGAGCTGACCGGGGAGCTGGCCGGGATCGCCGACCGATTCGGCGTCGGACTCGCGGTGATCGCCGACCCGCGCACCCGACACCAGCTGTTCCGGGCGATCGAGGAGGCGGCCCGCACCCAGGACGCCGATCCCGCCTACGTCGCCGAGCTGGCCGCCTGGAGCGGTCGCGCCCGCGGAGCCCGCGACGGGGTGCCGGCCGACCGTGCCCCCACGCCCGGCGGGGTCCCGGGGCGGATGCCGATGCGTGCCTTCCCGGCGAGGCGACCCCCGCGCCCACGACGGGCGAGCCCGAGTCCGCCGCGCTGCTGCTGCTGTCCACCGCCACCGACACGCCGCTGTCGTGGCTGCGCGTCGGCGAGGTGACCAGCGCCGTACTGCTGACGGCCACCCGCATGGGCCTGGCCGGAAGCCCGCTCACCCAGGCGCTGGAGGTCGGCGGAACCCGCACGTTCGTCCGTGACCACGTCACCGGCGGCGCCCACCCGCAGATGCTGCTGCGGCTGGGCTGGCCGTCCGGGAAGTCCCTGCCGCCGACACCTCGGCGGCCGCTCGAGGAGGTCGTGACCCGATGACCGAGACTCCCACCCGCCGCGGCGACGGCCTGCGCCGTCTCGGCTGGAGACCGTCGCTGCCCTCGCGGTGCCGCTGGGCATCGCGGCGGTGCTGCGCTGGCCGTCGCGCAAGGGCGGCAAGCGCGCCATGATCGGCCCGAGCGGCTGGGTGTGCACCAAGGGCTGCGCGCGCCGGCCGGGGTACCGCGGGGAGCACTGCGAGCACCACCCGGCGTCGCGCTGATCGGCTGACGCGGTCGGAGGTGCGCGGGCAGGCTCCGTCTCAGGAGCGGGCCGTGCAGCTCGACGCCACGGAGACCGGTGCCGGCACCGGTGCGGGGCTCGCCGTCGCGGACGGTCCCCGGGCCGCCGTCGACGGCGATGCCGGGACGACGGGCGCCGGCCGCGGTGCCGGCACGACCGGCGGCGCCAGCGCGGCGCGGACGACCCGCCGCATGAACGCGACGTCCGGGTCCGCCGGATCGAACCGCCCGCGGTCGGCGACGGGGTCCGGCAGGTCCGGGTCGAAGGCGACGCTGCGCAGCACCGGCCGGTGCTCGTCGGCCAGCGCGAGCAGCGCCGGCAGCAGCGACTGCGGGATGTTCGTGCTGATCGACGCCGCAGCTGCGGCCGTGACCTGCTGGAAGTGGGCGACGACGTCGGCCGGGCTCTTCTGCGCGACGAGCGCGCCGATGAGGCAGCGCTGGCGGCCCATGCGGTCGTAGTCGTCGGAGTTGCGCCGCGAGCGGGCGAACCACAGCGCCTGGTCGCCGTCGAGGTGCTGGACCCCCGCGGGCACGTAGCCGTCGGGGGTGATGTGACGGCCGCTGTAGGTGACGCCGCCGATCGGCAGCGGGTCGGGCCCGACGTCCACCGTCACCCCGCCCAGCGCGTCGATGAGCGTGGCCAACCCGGCCATGTCGACCGCGACGTAGTGGGTCATCGGGAGCCCGAGCATCGTCGTGATCGACGACATCAGCAGGTTCAGGCCGCGATCGGTGGTCGGTCCGGAGGGGGCCAGCGCGGGGTGCGCGCGGCCGTACTCCGCGACGTTGTTGAGCAGGTAGTCGCCCGACGCCGGCGCGCGCGAGTTGTGGAACCCGTCGGGGAACCGGTCCGCCGCAGGCGAGTCCGGCGGGAACGGCGCGTGCTGGATGTTGCGGGGGAGCGCGAACAGCGTCGTGGCCGCGGTCCGGGTGTCGATGCTGGCGACGATCATGGTGTCGGTCCGCGCGCCGGTGCGGTCCGGGCCGGCGTCGCTGCCCAGCAGCAGGACGTTCATGCGGGCCGGCAGCACCGGGCCGGTCGGCACGGCCGCTGCGGGCCCCGGGGCGGGGGCCGTCGGGAACACCCGGTCGAGCAGGGCGCGCTGGGTGTAGGCCAGGTTCGCGGCGGCGCCGAGCGGGACGGCCACGCCGGCGCAGAGCGCCATGGAGACCGCGGTGCCGAGCACCTGGTCGCGGGTGCTGCGGGCGTGGGGGTCGGTCGCGACGAAGGTCCACATGATGACCGCCATCCAGGCGATCATGACGAGGACGCAGAGGACCGCGACCGCGAGCAGGACACCCGGCGACACGAGGCTGCGCAGCAGGCCGGCGCGGCCGAGGTGGGCGGCGGTGGCGGCCAGCGCTGCCGCGCCGACCAGGAAGGTCCCCATCACCCAGGCGCCGGTGCGCCGGTGGCCGAGCACGACATGCCCGAGGCCGGGGACGGCGGCGGCAGCCGCGACGGCGCCCAGGGAGCGGGCGGTCCCGACCGGCCGCGGGCGGCGCGCCGATCCCGACCAGGAACGGCGTCCGACCAGGGCCACGAGGCCGATGTTAGGTCGCCCTACCGCGACATTCGACTCGAACGAGCGAGCGCGGCCAGGCCGTACACGCCGGCGATGCGAGAGATCACCGACGGTGAGCTGCTGGACACCGCGCTAACCCAGGACGGCAGCGACTCCGGGTAGAGGGCCTTGACGATCTCGCCCCACAGCGCCTGGGACGGCACGGCGATCTCGTCGGCGGCGTTGCTCGCGACGACGACCGCGGCCTGCTCGCTCGGGAGGTAGAACACCATGTTGCTGTAGCCGAAGATCGACCCGTCGTGGCCGACCCAGTCGCCGAGCTGCGTGACGCCCAGGCCGTACTGCAGCCGGACGCCGGAGGTCGTCAGCGGCGTCCAGCTCTGGCGTTGACCGGCGGTGGCCGGGGCCAGACCGGCGCCGGTGCCGAGCTGGGCCGCGTAGCGCAGCATGTCCGGGACGGTCGAGACCATCGCGCCCGCGGTGCCGGCGACCGCCGGGTTGCTCGCGGTGACGTCGCGGTACCCGCCGGGGGGCGGCGGGGTCGTCCCGTCGGCGAGGTAGCCACGCAGGTACGGCTCCGGAAGCGCGTCGCCGGACGGGTAGGAGGTGTTCGCCAGCCCCAGCTCGCGGACCAGGCCGGTGATGTACTGCGGCGCCGGCTGCCCGCTCGCCTTCGTGATCACGTACCCGAGCAGGACGTAGTTGGAGTTGTTGTAGACCGTCTTCTGGTTCGGCGGGGTGAACTCCGCGGCGTGCGCGCGCATGATCGCCAACGAGTCGTCGTCGGTCCACGGCAGCGTCGGCTCGGCCGAGTAGCGCTCGAAGAACGCCTTGTCGTCGGCGAAGTCGTAGGCCCCGCTCCGCATCCCCAGCAGGTCGCGCACCGTGATCGCGTCGCCGTTCGGGATGTCGGCGACGTAGCGCGAGATCGGGTCGGTGAGCGCGACCTTGCCCTCGTCGACGAGCCGGAGCACGGCGTCGGCGGTGAACGTCTTCGTGACGCTGGCGATGCGGTAGTGCAGGTCGGGCGTGACGGGCGCGCCGGCCGTGTCGGCGGTGCCGTAGGCCCGCAGGACCGTGCCCCGCTTCGGGTCGACGATGCCCACCACCGTGCCGGTGATGCCGTTCTTCAGGCTCGCCGTGGCGGCGGCGTCGATCGCGGCGAGCTGGTCGGCGGTGAAGCCGGCCGCCGGGGCCGCGGACGGGGCCGCCGAGGGCGCCGCCGACGGGGCGGCGGGAGTCGGCCCGGCGGGCGCGCAGGCGGTCAGCGCCAGCCCGCACGCCACGGCGGCCGGCACGATGCGACGGAGCACGGTCATGGCGGTTCCTCCGGAGCTCGGCGGCCGGTGGGACCGCCCCTGCCGCGCCACCAGGCGACGGTAAAGGCCTGATGATCCATTCGGCAACACCCGTCACTCCGGGGAGAGCGCGGCGTACACCGACTGCGGCCTGGTCGACGCCGTCCGCGCGCGGATGGAGGTGCGGCGGCCGCCGTCAGGACGGGCGCGGCCGTCCCGTGGGGTCGTCGACGGTGGGACGTGTTCCGGCGAGGGCCGCCGCAGCCTGGTCGGCGAGCGTGACGGCGACCTGGCGCCGTTCCAGGTCGGGACGTCGCACCTTGCTCGTCGACGTCAGCAGGTACCGCCCGCGGTCGACGCCCGCGGAGGTCACGGGCAGCTCGATGACGTCGAGGGTCGGCAGGCCCTCCCGGTCGACGTCGACGGCCCGGCCCCGCCAGGTGATGCCCCCGCCGGCCTCCAGCCGGGGCCGGTCGCGCTGGGACGGCCCGGGGTCGAAGGCGCACGCGTCGAGGTCGAGGACGACGCCGATCTGGCGGCCGACCAGCTCGACGACGTCGGACGGGGAGGTGGTGCCCGACGCGGCGAGTTGCGCCGCCGCGACCACGCCCTCCAGGTAGCCCGCCCGCGTGCTCGCCCGCGCCTGCTGGCGGCGGCCCCACAGCGCGATCTCGGTGACGGCGAGGCCGATCAGCGCGAGCAGCACGGCGGCCTCGACGTCGTCCCGATCGTTGATCGTGAAGGTGAGGTAGGGCTGGGTGAGGAAGAAGTCGAACGACGCCGCGCTCACCAGCGCGGCCAGGAGCCCGGCGGCCCGGTACCCGGTCGCCGCGACCGCGACCACCACCAGGACGAACACGAGCGCGGCGTTGTTGTTGGCGATCAGGTCCCGCGCCAGGCTCAGCAGCGCGCCCACGACGACGGGGGCCAGCACCGCGGCGGTGAGGGCGAGGGTTCGTGCGCGGGTCATGTCCCGATCGTGCGCCCCGGCGCGCGTCCTGGCGACGTTCCGACGCCCTTCCTAACGCGGGTCTAACGGCCCCGAAAGCGCCCCGCGGGTCCGGCCGATGATCCGGGACACAGAGCGTTAGGAAGCCGTGAAGATTCCCCCGCGCCGATGTACGGCGGTCGCATCCTGATGGCCGCCCGGCCGCAGTGGCCGTGACGGAGGAGGTCCCTGGGATGGCCGACGTGGCCTACGTGCTGGTGATCGTCGGCGGCTTCGCGCTGCTGGCGCTGATGCTGCGGGGGTTGGAGCGCCTGTGACCGAGCTTGCGAGGTCACCAATCAACACAGCGTTCCTGATCACGGCGCCGACGAGCGCCAGCGAGGAGGGGTCGTGATTGTCAGAACGTGATCGGCGGGCTGGCCGCACTTGGCCTGATCGTCTACCTGTTCGTCGCCCTCATCCGGCCGGAGAAGTTCTGATGTCATCCGACGATGGCCGGGCTCATTCAGCTCGGCGTCCTCCTGCTGCTCCTCGCCGCGGTGTACGTGCCGTTCGGCAACTACCTGGCCGCCGTGTACTCCGACGGGCGGCACTGGCGGGTCGAGCGGGCGGTCTACCGGGTGGTCCGGGTCGACCCGGACTCCGAGCAGCGCTGGACCGGCTACGCGGCCGCGCTGCTGGCCTTCTCGTTCCTCTCGGTGGTGCTGCTCTACCTGCTGCAGCGCCTGCAGGGGCTCCTGCCGCTGAGCCTCGACCGGGGCCCGGTCGACTCCGGGATCGCGTTCAACACCGCGATCTCGTTCGTGACCAACACGAACTGGCAGTCGTACGTGCCGGAGACCGTCATGGGCCACCTCGTGCAGATGGCCGGGCTGACCGTGCAGAACTTCGTCTCCGCGGCGGTCGGCATGGCGGTCGCGGTGGCGCTGGTCCGCGGTTTCGCCCGCGCCTCGACCGACCGGATCGGCAACTTCTGGGTCGACCTGGTCCGCGGGATCACCCGCGTCCTGCTGCCGATCTCCTTCGTCGCCGCGATCGTGCTCGTGGCGCTCGGCGTGACGATGAGCCTGCACGCGGGCGTCGACGTCACCGGTGTCGACGGAAGCTCGTCGACGATCGCGCTGGCACCCACCGCCTCGCAGGAGGCGATCAAGGAGCTGGGCACGAACGGCGGCGGGATCTTCAACGCCAACTCCGCGCACCCGTTCGAGAACCCGACCGCGCTCACCAACCTGATCGAGATCTTCCTGCTGCTGGTGATCCCGGTGTGCCTGACCCGCGCGTTCGGGGTCATGGTGCGCGACACCCGGCAGGGCCGCGTCCTGCTCGCCGTGATGGGCGTGCTGTGGGGCGGCCTGGTCGCCGTCGCGTGGTGGGCCGAGACGCACCCGAACGGACCGGCGACGCTCGCCGCGGGCGCCGCGCTGGAGGGCAAGGAGGTCCGCTTCGGGATCCCGGCCTCGGTGCTGTTCGCCGTCTCGACCACCGGCACGTCGACCGGCGCGGTGAACTCGATGCACGACTCCTACACCGGGCTGGGCGGCGGGGTGCCGCTGCTGAACATCCTGCTCGGCGAGGTCGCGCCCGGGCGGGGTCGGCGCCGGGCTGTACGGGATCCTCGTGCTGGCGGTGATCGCGGTGTTCCTGGCCGGGCTGATGGTCGGGCGGACGCCCGAGTACCTGGGCAAGAAGCTCGGCCGCACCGAGGTGACCGCCGCGGCGATCTCGATCCTCGCCATGCCGACCCTGGTGCTGCTCGGCGCCGGTGCGGCGCTGGCGCAGCCGGGCGAGCTCGACGCCGCACTGGCGAACACCGGCGCGCACGGGCTGTCCGAGGTGCTCTACGCCTACGCCTCGGCGGCCAACAACAACGGCAGCGCCTTCGCCGGGTTGACCGTGACCAGCCCGTTCTTCCAGACCACCCTCGGCCTGGCGATGCTGTTCGGCCGCTTCGTGCCGATCCTGGCGGTGCTCGCGCTGGCCGGGTCGCTCGCCGCGCAGAAGCGCGTCGAACCCAGCGCCGGCACCCTGCCCACCCACGGCGCGCTGTTCGGCGTCCTCGTCTGGGGCACCGTCGTCCTCGTCGCCGCCCTCACCTTCTTCCCGGCACTGGCCCTCGGGCCGATCGCGGAGGCTCTTGCATGACCACCACGCCCACCCTGGACCGGTCGATCGTCGACCGCCAGCACCTGCACGCCGAACGGACCGGGCGCACCATCGGTGCCGGCGCGTTCTCCGCGCGCCAGCTGTGGCGCTCGCTGCCCGACGCGCTGAGCAAGCTCGACCCGCGCTCCCAGCTGCGCAACCCGGTCATGTTCGTCGTCTGGGTCGGCTCGGTGGTCGTGACCGCGCTGGCCGTGGTCGACCCGAGCATCTTCTCCTGGCTGATCGCGATCTGGCTGTGGTTCACCGTCATCTTCGCCAACCTCGCCGAGGCCGTCGCCGAGGGCCGCGGCAAGGCACAGGCCGAGAGCCTGCGCCGGACCCGCACCGACACCGTCGCCCGCCGGCTCCGTCAGGACGGCAGCGAGGAGGAGGTGCCCGGCACCACCCTGAAGGTCGGCGACCGGGTCGTCGTCGAGGCCGGACAGGTGATCCCCGGCGACGGCGACATCGTCGAGGGCATCGCCACCGTCGACGAGTCGGCCATCACGGGCGAGTCGGCCCCGGTGATCCGGGAGTCCGGCGGCGACCGGAGCTCGGTCACGGGCGGGACGACGGTCCTGTCCGACCGCATCGTCGTGAAGATCACCGCGGCCCCGGGCGAGTCCTTCGTCGACCGCATGATCGCGCTGGTGGAGGGTGCGCAGCGGCAGAAGACCCCCAACGAGATCGCGCTGACGATCCTCCTCGCCGCGCTGACGATCATCTTCCTGCTCACCGTCGTCGCACTGCAGCCGATGGCGGGCTACTCGGGTGCGCAGCAGTCCCTGGTGGTGCTCACCGCCCTGCTGGTCTGCCTCATCCCGACGACGATCGGCGCGCTGCTCTCGGCCATCGGCATCGCCGGCATGGACCGGCTCGTGCAGCGCAACGTGCTCGCCACGTCGGGCCGGGCCGTCGAGGCCGCGGGCGACGTCGACACCCTGCTGCTGGACAAGACCGGCACGATCACCTTCGGGAACCGCCGCGCCACCGCGCTGATCCCGGCGCCCGGCGTGCAGAAGGCGGAGCTGGCCGCGGCCGCCCGGCTGTCCAGCCTGGCCGACCAGACGCCGGAGGGCCGCAGCATCGTCGAGCTGTGCGCCGCCGAGCACGGCCTTCCGCCGGAGGCGACCCCGGAGGAGGCGACCGCCGAGTTCGTCCCGTTCACGGCACAGACCCGGATGTCCGGCCTGAACGTCGACGGGCGCGCGGTGCGCAAGGGTGCCGGCTCCGCGGTCGCCTCGTGGCTGGCGCGGGGTGTGCCCACAGAGGTCACGGCGACCATCGACCGGATCGGCAACGCAGGGCGGGACGCCGCTGGTCGTCGCCGAGCGGGCCCACGGCAGCGCGCGGGTGCTCGGCGTCGTCGAGCTGTCCGACGTGGTCAAGCCCGGCATGGCCGAGCGGTTCGCCGAGATGCGCGCGATGGGCATCCGCACGGTGATGATCACCGGCGACAACCCGCTGACCGCGAAGGCGATCGCGGCGCAGGCCGGCGTCGACGACTTCCTCGCCGAGGCCACGCCCGAGGACAAGATGGCGCTGATCCGCAAGGAGCAGGAGGGCGGGCGGCTGGTCGCCATGACCGGCGACGGCACGAACGACGCGCCGGCACTCGCGCAGGCCGACGTCGGGGTCGCGATGAACACCGGCACGGCCGCCGCGAAGGAGGCCGGCAACATGGTCGACCTCGACTCCGACCCGACCAAGCTCATCGACATCGTCGAGATCGGCAAGCAGCTGCTCATCACCCGCGGCGCGCTGACCACCTTCTCGGTGGCCAACGACCTGGCCAAGTACTTCGCGATCCTGCCGGCCATGTTCGCCGCGCTCTACCCGTCGCTGGCCACGCTCAACATCATGCATCTGGCCACCCCGCGCTCGGCGATCCTCTCCGCGGTCATCTTCAACGCGCTGATCATCGTCGCGCTGATCCCGCTCGCCCTGCGCGGCGTGCGCTACCGGCCCACCAGCGCCGCGAACCTGCTGCGCCGCAACCTGCTGATCTACGGGCTCGGCGGCGTCGTCGTCCCGTTCATCGGCATCTTCCTCGTCGACCTCGTCGTCCGCTTCATCCCGGGAATCTGAGAGATGATCACCCTGCTGCTCCGTCAGGGCGGTGCCGCGCTGCGCATGCTGCTCGTCGCCACCGTCGTCCTCGGCCTGGTCTACCCGCTCGCCGTCTGGGGGGTCTCCCGGCTGCCGGGCCTGCACGGCCCCGCCGAGGGCTCGGTCGTCACCGCGCCCGACGGCACCGCCTTCGGGGTCGTCGCTCATCGGGATCGACCCGGTAGCGGCCGACCCGGCCGCGGACCCGTACTTCCACACCCGCCCGTCGGCGTCCGCGCAGGACGTCCTCGGTCCCGGTGACCCGTCGACCTCCGGCGGCTCGAACCAGGGCGGGTTCTCCGAGAAGCTGCTCGGCCAGGTCGACCAGCGCCGGGCCGCGATCGCCGCCCGGGAGGGCGTCGCACCCGAGGCCGTGCCGGCCGACGCGGTCACCGCGTCCGGCTCCGGCGTCGACCCGCACATCAGCCCCGCGTACGCCGACCTGCAGGTCGCCCGGGTCGCCCGGGTCACGGGCCTGCCGGAGGTCCGGGTCCGCGAGCTCGTCGCGGCGGACACCGACGGACGAGTGCTGGGCTTCCTCGGCGAGCCGACCGTGGACGTCACCCGGCTGAACCTTGCCATCGCCGCGGCGCGGGGCACGTCAGGCGGATGATGACGCCATGGCAGTGATTCCACATGTGGATCCCCGCCTTGCTCCGCTGCAGCGGCGATCCACATGACAAGCGTCAGGCGCGGCGAGCTGCGGATCTACCTGGGCGCGGCGCCCGGGGTCGGCAAGACCTACGCCATGCTCTGCGAGGCCCACCGCCGCGCCGAGCGGGGGACCGACGTCGTCGTCGGGCTGGTCGAGACCCACAGGCGGGCCAAGACGGCGAAGATGATCGAGGGCCTCGAGGTCCTGCCCCGGCGGACGGTGTCCTACCGCGGCGTCGAGCTGACCGAGCTGGACGTCGACGCGGTCCTCGCCCGCGCTCCGCAGGTGGTGCTGGTCGACGAGCTCGCCCACACGAACGCCCCGGGCTCGCGGCACGCCAAGCGCTGGCAGGACGTCGAGGACCTGCTCGAGGCCGGGATCACGGTGCTGACCACGGTGAACATCCAGCACCTCGAGTCGCTCAACGACGTGATCGAGCGGATCACCGGGGTGCGCCAGCAGGAGACCGTCCCGGACGAGGTGGTGCGCCGCGCCCAGCAGGTGGAGCTGGTCGACATCACCCCCGAGGCGCTGCGCCGCCGGATGGCCCACGGCAACGTGTACGCCCCGGAGCGGGTCGACGCGGCGATGGCCAACTACTTCCAGCCGCGCAACCTCACCGCGCTGCGGGAGATGGCGCTGCTCTGGCTCGCCGACCAGGTCGAGGTCGCCTTGCAGCGGTACCGCACGGACCAGCAGATCACCGACATCTGGGAGACCCGGGAGCGGGTCGTCGTCGCCCTCACCGGCGGTCCGGAGAGCGAGACGGTGCTGCGCCGCGCCGCCCGCATCGCCGAACGGACCGAGTCGTCCGAGCTGTTCGCCGTGCACGTGCTGCGCGGCGACGGCCTCGCCGGTGCTCCGGTCGGGGCGGTCGCCGGGCTGCGCCGCCTCGCCGAGAACGTCGGCGCGACCTTCCACAGCGTCGTCGGCGACCACGTCCCGACCGCTTTGCTGGAGTTCGCCCGTGGGGTCGACGCGACCCAGCTCGTGATCGGGACGTCCCGGCGGTCCCGGCTCGCCCGGGTCCTGGTGGAGAGCATCGGGGCGCGGGTCGTACAGGACTCCGGGCACATCGACGTGCACATGGTCAGCCACCCCGAGGCGGGCCGCGGGATCCGCCTGCCCCGCCGGCTGAGCGCGGTCCCGGCCACCCGCCGGGCCGCCGGGTGGGCGCTGAGCCTCCTGTTGCCACTCACCGCCGTCGGGATCGGGATCCTCGGCAGGGGTCTCCTCGGGCTCTCGACCGACGTCGTCCTGTTCTTCCTCGCCACCGTGATCGCCGCACTCGTCGGCGGGCTCGGCCCGGCCCTGCTCGCCGCCGTCGCCAGCGGCCTGCTGCTCAACTTCTTCCTGACCCCGCCCCTGTACACCTTCACCATCTCCGAACGGGAGAACGTCATCACCCTGGTGGCCATGGTGCTGGTGGCGGTCCTCGTCGCCCTCGTCGTCGACCGCGCCGCACGCCGCGCCCAGCAGGCCGCGCAGGCCCGGACCGAGGCCACCCTGCTCTCCTCGTTCTCCCGCACCGTGCTCGCCCGCAGCGAACCGCTGCCCCGGCTGATGGAGCGGATCCGGGAGGCGTTCGGCCTCACGTCGGTGGCCATCCTGCAGCGCAAGGAGGGCCGCTGGATGGTCTCCGCGTCCGCGGGACCGGCGGGGTGCACCCGCCCCGAGGACGCCGATGTCGACGTCGCGGTCGACATCGACATCCACCTGATCGGTGAGGGCCGCGCCCTGGCGGCGGCCGACCGCCGGCTGCTCGAGGCCGTCGCGGGCCAGGCCCTGCTGGCACTGCGCCACCAGCAGATCAGCGCCGAGGCGGCCGAGGCGAAGCGCCGCGCCGACGCCACCGAGCTGCGCAGCGCGCTGCTGTCGGCCGTCGGCCACGACCTGCGCACTCCGCTCGCCTCGATCAAGGCCGCCGCGGGCAGCCTGCGGGACCCGAACCTGCGGCTCTCCGAGGCCGACCGCAGCGAGCTGGCCGCCACGGTCGAGGAGTCGGCCGACCGGCTCACCGGCGTGGTCGACAACCTGCTCGACTCGTCCCGGATCGCCACCGGCGCCGTCACGCCGGAGCTGCAGCCCGTCGGCTACGACGAGGTCGCGCTCCTCGCCCTGCGCGGGCTCGACGGCGCCGAACGCGTCCGGCTCGACCTCGCCGACGACCTCCCGGAGGTCCTCGCCGACCCCGGCCTGCTCGAGCGGGTGGTCGCCAACCTGGTCGACAACGCCCTGCGCCACGGGCGGGGCAGCCCGGTCACGTTGCGCGGCAGCGTCCTCCCGGTGAACGGAAGCCGGGGGACGCAGGTCGACCTCGTCGAGCTACGGGTCGTCGACGCGGGCCCGGGCGTTCCCCGGGGCGGGTTCGAGCGCCTGTTCGCCCCGTTCCAACGGCTCGGCGACCGCGAGCCGCGCGGGCTCGGCCTCGGGCTGAGCGTCGCCCGCGGGTTCGTCGAGGCCATGGGCGGCACGCTCACCGCGGACGACACCCCCGGTGGCGGGCTGACGATGACCGTCAGCCTGCCCGCGGCCATCAGCCCTGCACCGGTCATCGTCCCCGAACCCGCCGAACCCGCCGAGCTCGCGCCGTGATGCGCGTCCTCATCGTCGACGACGACATCCAGCTGCTGCGCGCGCTGCGGATCAACCTCACCGCCCGCGGTTACACCGTCCTCACCGCCGCCGACGGGCGGACGGCGCTGCGCGCGGCGGCCGAGCTCCGGCCCGACGTCGTCGTCCTCGATCTGGGCCTGCCCGATCTCGACGGCACGGACGTCATCGCCGAGCTGCGCACGTTCACGCAAGTGCCGATCATCGTGCTCTCCGCGCGCACCGACTCCAGCGACAAGGTGCACGCCCTCGACCGCGGCGCGGACGACTACGTCACCAAGCCCTTCGGCGTCGAGGAGCTGACGGCCCGCCTGCGCGCGGCCGTGCGGCGGGCCACCACCGTTGCCGGGAGCCCGGACGAGGAGCCGCTGCGGGCCGGTGACCTCACGATCGACCTGGCCGCCAAGATGGTGTGCCGGGACGGGCAGCAGGTCCGCCTCACGCCCACCGAGTGGAGCATCCTCGAGCTGCTCGCGCGCAACCACGGCAAGCTGGTCAGCCGCAGCCAGCTCCTGCACCACATCTGGGGGCCCAGCGAGCGCAAGGAGACCAGCTACCTGCGGGTCTACCTCGGCCAGCTCCGGCACAAGCTCGAAGCCGACCCCGCCCGCCCCCGCCACCTCATCACCGAGGCCGGGATGGGATACCGGTTCCGCGTCTGACCCCGCGAGTTGCGCGGTTTGCGGTGCGGCGAGTTGCGCGGTTTCACACCGCGACATCGGAGCCGGGTTGCCGCGAGTCGCGCTACCGGCGGGGCGGGCTCGACAGGATCTGGACCGCGAGCCGCTCGGTGACGCCCAGCCGCGGTGCGTTCTGCCGCGCCCGCTCGGCGATCTGCCGCGGGCTCAGGCCCATGTCGTGGTAGAGCCGGACGAGCTTCTCCTGCTCCGCGGTCCATCGGCCGCCGGCCGGCGAGCGGGCCGGCGCCGGTGGGCGGGGTGCGGTCCGGCGCGGTCCTGCGGGGACGCCGCGCCGGTAGTCCATGCCCAGCGCGGTGTCCTTCTTCCCGAACTCCCCGGCCTCGCCGCGGCGCCTGACGTCATCGGGATCCGCGACGATGACCGCGTCCGCGCTCTTGTTGACCCCGACCGTCGTGATGGTCAGTCCGCGGCGCCGCACCGCCTGGCAGGCGGCCTTGGTGCAGTAGTCGTAACCGAGCTCGGCCCGCTCCTCCGGCAGCGCATCGCCGCACTCGACACAGGTCACTCGTCGTGCCATGAGCATCTCCACTTCTACTGAGTGGAAAACGCCCTGGTAGGACCGCCTGTTCCCGGACGCGCGCCGTCACCGCGCGCCCAGCGGGTGACCGCCTCAGGCCGCCACCGGCCGGCCTGCCGGACCACGATCGCCGGTCGCGCGTGCGTACTGCGGTTGATCGCCGACTGCGCGTGCCAGCGGTAGTTCGGTCATCGGCCAACGCGCCCAACTCGCGATCAGGTCGTCGTGGAGGCGCCCGACCGATGGCCGGTCGCGGGCGGGGCCTGAGGGCCGTGCCCTGGCGGCCGCCGACCGCGCGTGCACTGTCGTCCGATCATCACCGGAGGCGCGCATGCGGCGATCATCCCGCCGGATGATCAGCGCAGCCGGGGCCGTGTTGATCGTCCGGTGGGAATCGGCGCCGGATCGGGCCTGGTTGGTCCCGGACGATCAGCTGGGCGGGTGCCGGGTTGATCGTGCGGGGGCTATCGGCCCCGAATCGTGCCCAATACCGCCCGGATGATCAGCGCACCCAGGGCCGCGTTGATCGTCCGGCGGCATCGGCCCCGAGTCCTGCCCGTGTTCGCATCGGACGAACTCAACTGATCGTCCGGACCTGTGCGCCCGCACTCGGGGCTGATCCGATCCGATGTCGCCGGAGCCGACCCGCCGACGTCGCATGCGGAGTCGCCCTCCGTCGCATCCCGGACTCAGTACGTCGCCCGGCCCCCGCTGATGTCGTACACCGCACCGGTCGAGAAACTGACGGCCGGCGAGCACAACCACGCCACCAGCTCCGCGACCTCCTCCGCCCGCCCGAACCGGCCCATCGGCGTCAGCGCCTGCGAGCGGGCGAGGATCGCCGGGTCGGTGCGGGCGTTCATCGGGGTCTCGACCGCGGCCGGGGCGACGGCGTTGACCAGCACGCCGGTCGTCGCCAGCTCCTTGCCGAGCGACTTGGTCAGCGCGACCACCGCCGCCTTGGACGCCGAGTACGCGCTCTGCGTCGGGTTCCCGTCCTTGGCGGCGATGCTCGCGAGGTTCACGATCCGGCCCCAGCCCGCCGCCACCATGCCCGGCGCGAACGCGCGGCACAGCAGGAAGGTGCCGTCCACGTTGACCCGGAACGTCGCGCGCCACTCGTCGAGGCCGACGTCGACCAGCGGCCGGGACGGCCCGACGACCCCGGCGCTGTTGACCAGGATCCCGACGGGCCCGAGCGCGTCCCGCAGGGCGTCGACGGCCGTGGGGTCGGTGACGTCGAGCTTCTCGTCGGCGCCCGACGCGAGATCCGCGGTGACGACCCGGACCCCGGCGGCGCGCAACCGGGCGGCGGTCGCGGCGCCGATCCCGCTCGCGCCGCCGGTGACCAGCGCGGTGACGTCCGGGTAGGCGCCTTCGGGCACCGGGACACTCATGCCCGGCTCACGGTGACCTGGGACCCGGGCGAGGCGTCGGCGGCGGCAGGTGCCGTGTCGACGCCCGCCAGGTCGCGTCCGGCGACGTACCCGAACGTCATCGCCGGGCCGATGTTGATCCCGCCCGCCGGGTAGTGGCCGCCCATCACGCTCGCCTGGTCGTTGCCCACCGCGTACAGGCCGGGGACCGGCGCGTCGAGATCACGCTGGCGTCGAGGACGCGGGCGCGCGCGTCCGTCGCGAGCCCGGCGAACGTCCCGAAGCTGCCGGGCACGATCCGCACCGCGTAGTACGGGCCCTTCTCGAGCGGGGCGAGCGACGGGTTCGGGCCGACCGACGGGTCGCCGCCGTACCGGTTGAACGGGGTCGCGCCGCGACCGAACTCGGGGTCCTCACCGCGGCGGGCGTGCCGGTTGAACTCCGCGACGGTCGCCGTCAGGCCGTCCGGGTCGATCCCGCACGCCCGGGCGAGCTCGGCCGGCGTCCGGCCCTTCTTCAGGTAGCCGCTGCGCAGGTAGGGGAGCAGCGGCACGGGCCGGGGCTTGGCCATCCCGAGCGGGAAGCGGCGGACGAACCGCGCGTCGGCGATCTGCCACGCCTGCACCGGCTCGCCCTCGGGCGCGGCGGCGATCATCGCGGCGACGTAGTCGTAGTAGCCGTCGGCCTCGTTCACGAAGCGGCGGCCGGTGGAGAGCACTCCGATGCTCCCGGGCTTGGCGCGGTCCATGATGTGCGGGAACACGCCGGTACGACGCCAACGAGGGGCAGGCCCGACCGGTAGGGCACGAGCGACACGGGGCACCAGGCGGCGGGCGACGCCACGTCCGTGCGCAGCCGGCCGCCGGCCGACTCGCCCAGCGTCGTCCCGGCGCCGTCGGCGGTCTCCGGCGCCAGTGACCAGTGCTCGGCGCCCGTCGGGGTGCGCGGGAAGAGCGCACGGCGGCGGTCGACGTCGTGCGGGAACCCGCCCGCCGCCAGGACGACGCCGCGGGCCGCGGTGATCCGCAGCGGGCCGTCCGGGGTCGTCGCGACGACGCCGGTGACCCGGCCGTCCTCGCGCAGCAGCTCGGTGACGGGGGACGAGACGCGCACGTCGACGCCGAGGTCGAGCGCCGAGCGCAGCAGCCGGCCGACCAGTGCGGTGCCGTTGACCAGCTGCATGCCGCGGCGCCGGGTGACCAGGTCGTAGACGTGCCGGGCGACGCGGCGGGTGGCGTGCAGGAGCCCGCGGGGGTTGCCGCGGGAGGCCGACAGGAACGCGGCCAGGTCCGGCCCCGCCATGACGCCCATGCCGAGGAACGAGGTCTCGTAGAGCTGGCGCCGGAGCCTGCCGAGGACGTCGTCGCCGAGCGTGCGGCCGTCGACCGGGGCGGGCCCGACCGAGCGGTGCCCGGTGCCGGCGCCGGGCAGGTCGCCGTAGACGTCGCAGATCTTCGCGCCGGGAACGAACGTCAGCGCGGTCTGCTCGTGGAAGAACCGCACCATCTCCGGCGCCGCGGCGAGGAAGGCGTCGACGCGGGCGGCGTCGTAGTCGGTCCCGAGCGCGGCGCGCAGGTAGGTGCGGAACTCCTCGACGTCCTCGTGCACCCCGTCGGCGTGGGCGAGCGGGTTGCCCGGGGCCCACATCCAGCCGCCGGACCAGGCCGTCGCGCCGCCGCACACGTCGGCCCGCTCGAGGACGACGACCCGCAGGCCGTGGTGGGCGGCGGTGACGGCGGTGGCGAGGCCGCCTGCGCCGGCGCCGACCACGACGACGTCGGTGTCGAGGGACGGGATGGGGGCGGGGCTGGTCACGGTGGTGTATCTCCCTGGGGGCTCTGACGCGGCGCGTCACAGAGTATGTAGTGTATCGAACTCAATGATTGACTTATTGTGTCCTTTCTAGGACAGCATGCGCGGCCGCGTCACGCAAGACCCGAGGGAGTCGGCATGGAGATCAGGTGGCTGGAGGCGTTCGTCGCCGTCGCCGAGGAGCTGCACTTCGGGCGGGCCGCCGCGCGGCTGCGGCTCGCCCAGTCGCCGCTCAGTCAGACGATCCGGAAGCTGGAGCGCGAGCTGGGCGTCACGCTGTTCGACCGCAGCACCCGCAGCGTCGCGCTGACTCCGGCCGGGCAGGCGCTGCTGCCGCACGCCCACCGCGTGTTCGAGGAGCTCGAACTGGGGCGCCAGGCCACGCGGGCGGCGTCCGGGGTCTTCTACGGGACGGTCAGCATCGGCTTCTCCGGTGCCCTGAACCACCTCACGCTGCCGCCGCTGACCCGCGCGGTCCGGCACCGCTACCCGGACGTCACGCTCAAGCTCGTCGGCCGCGTGATGACCCGCGACGGGGTCGCGCAGGTGGAGCGGGGTGGCTTGGATCTCGCGTTCGTCGCGCTTCCGCTCGACCCCTCGCCGGTGGTCCGCACGCGGCTCATCGCACGGGAGCCGCTCGGTGTCGCACTGCCCGTCGACCACCGGCTGGCGCGCGAGCCCGCCGTCGACCTCGCCGACCTGGCGGACGACGGGTTCATCACGACGCCGGTGGCGGTGGGTTCGGGGCTGCAGGAGGCCGGGCTGCGGGCCTGCGTGGACGCCGGGTTCCGGCCCCGGATCGTGCAGGAGATCACCGACCCGTTCATGATCCTCACGTTGGTGGCGGCCGGTGTCGGCATCGCGCTGATCTCGGCGGAGGTCGCCGGAATCATGCCGTCGGGGTCGGTGTACGTGCCGCTGCGCGGCGAGCCGGTGCACCTGAACCACGCGATCGCATGGTCCGCGGAGAACCCGTCGACGGTGCTGAAGGCGGTGCTGTCCGTGGCCGAGGAGGTCCTGCCGACACCTTCGTGATTGTGCCTACTCGGCACATAATGAATGCACGATTCAGTGTTGGACAGTGCACGTTCCGGCTGCGATCCTCGATAAGTCCAGAGCAGAGCGTGTCACCTGGCGGAGGCGACGAAGTCCCTGGCCATCCTCACCGCGCTCTACGCCTCGGCCCGGTCCGGGCGGCCGGAGCGGGTGCCGTCCCTCAAGGAGACCTTCGCATGAGCCGCACGACAGTCCCGATCGGCATCGCCCACCTCACTTTGCTGCGGCTCGCGCCGCCGGAGCTCGTGACCGTCGCCGCGGCGGCCGGCTACGACTTCGTCGGCATCCGGGTCAAGGCGGTCACCGACGGCGAGCGCCAGTACCCGATGGAGCCGGGCTCGCCGATGTCGAAGGAGACGCTGCGCCGCCTGGACGACACGGGGCTGATCGTGCGGGACGTCGAGTTCCTCACGCTGCGCCCGGACACCGGCCCCGACGATTGGCGCCCCGCGCTGGAGGCCGGCGCCGCGCTCGGCGCGTCGACCTTGAGCGTCGTCGGCGTCGACCCCGACCGCGGGCGGCTCACCGACACCCTCGCCGGGCTGACCGACGACGGCGCCGAGTTCGGCATCCGCCCGACCCTGGAACCGATCAGCTACCAGCCGGTCAGCCGTGTCGCCGACGCCGCGGTGATCGCCCGGGCCGCCGGCGCTGCGGTGCTGGTCGACGCCCTTCACGTGCAGCGCGGGGGCTCGTCCCTCGACGACGTCCGGGCCCTGGAGCCGGATCTCGTGCCGTGCATCCAGCTCTGCGACGGTCCGCTGGCCCTGCCCGAGGCCCTGGAGCTGCCCGACGAGCTGCCGCTCGGGATGACGGCAGACGGCTCGGTGCTGCAGGTGGAGGCGCGGGTGCAGCGCGAGGTGCCTGGCGAGGGTGGGTTCCCGCTCGCCGAGCTTCTCGCCGCTGTGCCGGCCGCGACGCCGGTCAGCGTCGAGGTGCCGCACGCCCGGCTTCAGGCCCGCCTGTCCGCGGTGGAGTTCGCCACCTACAACCTGCGTGCCGTGCAGGCGCTGCTCGCCCGGGAGGGCACTCATGTCTGAGATCGACACATGGGACGACGAGGTCGACCTCCTCGTCCTCGGCACCGGCGCCGGTGGCCTCGCAGCCGCTGTGACCGGCGCGAACGAGGGCCTCTCGAGCCTGGTCCTGGAGAAGACCGAGTTCCTCGGCGGCACCACCGCCTACTCGGCAGGATCACCCCGTTGGCCGCCAGCCCAGCGCCGGGGCCAGCTTCGTCGCGATGTCGGTCAGGATCTGCACGTAGTCGTCGGGGGCGAAGCTGAACGGCAGCGCGAACACGACCTCCCGCACCAGCCGGAACCCCGGGTCCGCGTAGAGAGACTCGGCGATCTGGTCGGACGTGCCCATGATGTCCCGGGCGAACATCATCCGCGCGGGCCCCTGCGGCGTCGCGGTCCGCGGGGTGCGGCCCTCGACGTACGCCGCGTACTTCGCCTGCTGCTCCGGCGTCGCGCCGTCGGTCGGGATCACGACGAGTCCCTGTGACGCCCGGGCCGCCCGGCCGGCCGGGTGGTGCGCCCGGAACGTCTCCAGGTGCGACCGCTGGATCTCGGCGAAGTCCTCCGACTCCTCGGCCCGCACGACGTTGCTCGACAGGTAGTTCAGCCCGTTCGCCCCCGCCCACTGCGCCGACCGGAGGCTGGCCCCGCCGTACCACATGCGGTCGCGCAGGCCGGGGGAGTGCGGCTCGACCCGGTCGGAGAAGTCCTCGATGCCGACCCGGCCGCGGAACGGGCTCGCTTGCTCGCCCCCGACGAAGCGCAGCAACCGCAGCACGCGCTCGTAGCTGAAGTCCTCGATGTCGCCGGTATCGGGGTAGAGCGCGTCGCGGACGTCCTCGTAGCGCATCGGCGGCCCGACACTCACGCCCGGGTTGAGCCGGCCGCCGGACAGGATGTCGACGGTCGCGAGGTCCTCGGCCAGCCGCAGCGGGTTCTCCCACCCGAGCGGGATGACGGCCGTCCCCAGCGCGATGCGCCGGGTCCGCTGAGTGGCGGCGGCGAGCACGGCGACGGGGGAGGAGATGCCGTACTGCAGGTGCCGGTGGCGTACCCAGGCGCTGTCGAACCCGAGCCGCTCGCCGAGCTCGATCACCTGGAGCGTCGTCTCGTGCCCCGGACCGGGATCGGCACCGTCGAACGAGCCGATGGTGAGGAAGCCGAGCTTCGCGAGCGGTTCCGAGGGCGGGGGCATGCGGTGGCTCCTTGGTCCGGGATCACCGCGATCATCCCGCACCCGGCCCGCGGGTGCCTCAGCCCAACGGTCGGGCCCGTGAGCCGGTCGCGGGGCCGGAGACGGCGGCGGGCCGGCTCTCCGGAGGGGCCGCGCCGCCGGTTCGGTGGTTCTCGGCGGACCTGCGCGATGCGGATCTCGCCTCGTAGAGGAAGCGGCCCACCTCGATCAAGGTGTCCGCGGTACGAATCGCGGTCGCGAAGTTTGTCATTGCGATGCCTCCTGGGGAGCGGAGCGTGGGAGACGTGCGCGAATGTCGCCGGTGATCATTTCGTGATCGGGTGCATCCGGCGCGTACCGTAGACCGCCCCTCGACAGAAGCCGGTTGGCCTGCGGTGAGCGAGTAACTCGCTGCGACGAACGACGCACCGCGCGCTCGGCTCATCGCGGACCGCATTCGTTTCCAGAACGGGTCTCGAACCTCATCCGGCCGGTGCTCTATCGTCCAGCGCACCGCGCGGGCGGTCGCGAGAGGCGCGCTCCCCCACACGATCCGGCTCCGGCCGTTCCGCGTTGATCATAAATTCGTCCTGCGCGCGATCGCATTACGTGGCGATCACGCTGAGGGGAGTTCCCGTGGGAGACGTTCGTGAACGGATCGAGGCGGTCATGCGCGACAGACGCGCGAGACTGCCCGTCATCGAACAGGAGATCGAGCGGTGGGCCGGCTTGCGCGCACTGCTGTCCGACCTCACCGCAGCCCTGGCCCAGGCCGGCGAAGCCGGAGACGACGGTGCCTCTCCGGTGGTGTTCGACGTCGACGGCGTCGAGCTGGAACGCATCGCCGCGGAAGCGCTCGCAGCACTCGCTGTCACGCGCGCCCGGGTGAGTCGGCACACGGTCAACATCGGGGTCAGCGGCCGGGCCCGCAACGGCAAGAGCACGCTGCTGCAGTCCTTGTCCGGGCTGGACGACGAGCAGATCCCCACCGGGCGCGGGCAGCCGGTGACGGCCGTGCGCAGCAGGATCTTCCACTCTGACACCGCGCGCGGCGCGCGGCTGACGATGCACAGCGCCCTGTCCTTCTGCACCGAGGTCGTCGGGCCGTACTTCCAGGTCCTCGGCCTCGCTCCCGAGCCGCGCACGGTCGACGAGTTCGCGCGCTTCGACCTTCCCGGTGCGGTGCGCGACCTGCCCTCCGCGCAGGTGGACCGGCTCCGACCCGTGCTGGCTCGCCTCCAGGAGATGCAGGAGTCGCTGCCGTCGTTTCGCCACCTGCTGACCGGCGAGGTGCGCGACGTCGATCTCGAGGACCTGCGCAGGTGGGTCGCCTACCCTGCGCCGGACTCGGGTGTGCCCGACCGGCGCTACCTCGCCGTCCGCGACGCGGTGATCACCACCGCGTTTCCGATCTCCGACGTGGTCGAACTGGGCCTGCTCGACCTGCCCGGACTCGGTGAGATGGTGCCGAGGGCGGAGGAGCACCACCTCGCGGGACTGGAGAACGACGTCGACTTCGTCGTCGTGGTCAAGCGGCCCACCGACACCAACGCCATGTGGTCCTCCGAGGACCAGTCGAGCCTGGACTTGATCGGCCGGGCCTGCGGTGCGGCGTCGGTCCGCGACTTCATGACGATTCTCGTGAACACCGGGAATTAAGTTTGCGGTTACGCGGCAGTAGCTGGCCTGTTGGGGATGTGATCGTTTAGGTGGCCTGGGATCTGGCCTGCGGTGATGGCCGTTATCCGGGCCCGGCGGAACGCGGCGAGCATGTCGATGACCGCGACGTTGCGCTTGTGCCGGTACCAGGGCGCGATCGTGCGGCGGGTGTTGATGTCCAGCTCTGGCTGGCCGGCCTGGTGATACCAGCAGGTGAGGATGGTCAGGGTGAGCATGCCGAAGGGCACCGTGCGCTCCACGGCGGCCTGGAGCGGTTGTGGGCTTCGCCGACCCCGAGCAGGTCCTTGCCGTCCTTGATCGCTTGCTCGATGGACCACCGGGCGGCGTAGCGGGCGATCAGCTGTGCCGGGGTGGCGGACAGGTCGGTGCTGACCAGGGCGATGCCGTAGGGCTTGGCGCTGGCGGGGTCGCGGACCAGTACGACCTGCACCGGGATGTAGCGCAGGCTGCCGTACCACAAACACGTGATCACCGCGACTGCGTGGTGTCGCGGCGCCGGTAGCGGGTCACGCGAGCGGGGTCCAGGTGGCGGTGGCGGCAGCTCGGTGGCGGTGCCAGCCGGGCCCCCTTGAGCGCCGGCCGTCCCCGGCGGCCGGTCCGTGGTGGGGCCGGGGCGTACAGCACGGCGTTGGACGCCAACCGGGTGGTGAACGTGACCGATGCGGGCAGGTCCGCCAGGCCGGGCCCTGTAGGCGGCATCGGCGACCACATGCACCCGCCGGTCGGACAACGCCGCGGCCAGCAGCCCGACCAGCTCGCGGGCCTGGGCGGGCTTGGACGCGCTCGTGCCGGGCAGGTGCAGCCGTAACAGCAGCGGCAGGCACACGTTGCGGTCGGTGAAGGGCACCGTCACGACCAGCCCGGCGATCACGAAACAGTTCCCGCGGCCGATCCCGTCGCGGCCCTTCGCGGACCCATCATGCTGCCACGCCGCGCCGAACACGCTGCGCCCGTAGCGATGGAACAGGGTGTCATCCACCGCCACGGTCAACGCCTGGCCGTCGGCGGTGAACACGGCCACCACCAGCCGGGCCGAGGCCAACCCAAGCGTGGGGTCCAGCGGGCGTGGGAGAAGAATCGGTGCGCGTGACCAGTGCGCCGTCGGCCATCCCGGCCGCGGCCCACATGCCAGTCACCGTCCGCGGCTCGACCGCCGCCAAGCGCGGGTGACCAGCAACCCAAAGGTGAGGAAGGTGGGTGCGGTGAACACTGCTCGGCAGGCGCGAGCATCTCCGACAGGCCGGCCGGTACCGTGGCGGATAGAAGCATCGACGAAACCACCCGACCGGGTTGTTTGATCACACGTCGATGCTTCCCCATGTCAGGCCGTGATCACGCACCCGGCCGCACGTGTCGTCGATCGACGCAACCCTCAAGATCAGCCCAGCAACTGCGAAACTCAGGCGAATGCGAGCAGGTCAACGTCGACGCCCTGCTCGACGACATCCGCCGCCGGCTCAACGACGGCGTGGACGGCCGTAACTACCAGGTGTGGCAGGCCGACGCCGTCGCCCGCGAGGCCGTCGCCCGCGACGTGCTCGAGGGGGCGCTCGCCCATCTCGCCACCGCTCTGCCGCGGATGGACGCCGCCGTGGTGGACCGCGCCCTGACGATCTGCACCCAGGCCCGTGAGGAGCTGCTCGCCCGGACGAAGCGCCTGCTCACAGCGGTGCGGTCGGTCGCGCGACCCACGCCCGTCGAGGACCTGATGAAGCGCGCCGAGGCGGTGCAGGACGAGATCCTCGTCGGTGTGCAGGACTGGCTGGACGTCCTGCGCAGCCGCACGGGCGACAACTACGAGGACGAGGAGTTCCTGGGGCGTGTCGAGGGCCTGTGCGAGGAGATCCGCGGATGGGCGATGGACGGTTTCGGGCAGGGTCGCGACTCCTGGGTGGAGCGCGCCGCGCTCGCCATGCGCCGGGCCAAGGCGTCGGCCAAGTTCTCGACGGACTCGCTCAACGGCGTCCGCAACGAGATCGCCCGGCGGTTCAGCGGGATCGACGACATACTTCTGCAGCGCCGCGAGGAGTTCTGGCAGGGCATCGTCGACGCGCTGAGCCCGCGCCTGCGCGGACTGCTCGTCGGTGCGACCGCGCAGGAGGCGCTGACGAGCCTCGCGGTCGCCCTGCGCGAGGCCCCCGACCCGTGCCGGCAGCTCGCCGAGACGGTGGAGGTCGCACTGGATGTGCGGCTGGACTACCGCACGCGGTTGCTGCCCCGGATGCGGCGGCTGCTCGACATCCTGCGACCGGAAGGCATCGATCCGCTGACCGGCGACGTACGCGCGCCGCTCACGGTGGCGGCCAACGCGGAGGGGGCCGAGGACCTCTGCGTCCAGATCACCGAGCTCGCCCGGCAAGCGGTCTACGAGGGCGGCCGGCTCCTGCAGGAGGAGACCCAGACCATGGCGTTGGTGCTACTCGCGTACGGCGAGCAGTTCGAGGACATGCTGATCCGTTCCGAGCGGTCGGACGCCGAGTTCCGGCGCCTCGTCGACGTCTACCGCGACGAGCTGTGGCCCGAGGAGCGCTCCGGGCCGGCGACCGCGACGGCGAAGGTTCAGCGCGTCGTCGGGCTCGTGCAGGCGGTGGTCACCGCGGTGAAGGCCGATCAGGGCCTCGGGCAGGGGGTGGCGGCATGACCCCGTCGTTCCGTGTCGCGCTCGCCGGTCCCAGCCGGGTCGGCAAGACCACGCTGCTCACCGCGATCCTGAGCGACACCGCGAAGCTGCTCGCCAGCACCCCGGTGACGGTGTCGATGGACGAGCCGACCGAGAACAGGGTCCGCGCGCAGCAGAAGGACCTGCGCCGGGCCATCGAGGTGGGTGAGTTCAACGCCGCCGCACTCGGCAGCACCCAGCAGATGAACCGGTACCGGGTGGCTCTGCACGCCGAGGGCGACGAGTCGATCGAGATCCCGTTCGAGCTTCTCGACCTGCCCGGGGGTTGGCTCGACCCTGAGGTGCGGAAGCAGAAGGAGGAGATCCGGACTGCCTGGCTCGAGTACCTCGAGCACGTCCGCAACAGCGTCATGCTGCTCGTCCCGATCGACAGCGCGGTGCTCATGGAGGCGGTCCTCCCCAAGGAGCGGGCGGCGGTGGTCGACCAGCTCGCGCTCCTCGAGGTCGAGGATGTCGGCAGGACCTGGGCCAAGGGGCGCTCCCTGGACGACGACCGGAAGGGCGAGCCGGCGGTGGTCGTGCTCGCGCCGCTCAAGTGCGAGAAGTACTTCGGGGACAATGGCGGCCGCGGGCACGACGAGGCGCGCCTGCGGGAGAAGGTCAGACAGCGCTACCAGCACCTGCTGGAGATCATCGCCGCCGAGACCGGCAACCGCCCACCGGTGCGGGTGGTCTACGCACCGATCGACACCTACGGCTGCGTGGAGCTGATGGAGGCCCAGTGGCGCAGCGAGTCCGCGCACGGCCTGCCCGAGTTCACGGCGCGCTACCGCTTCCGCGGCAGACCGCCGCAGATCAGCGTGCGTGCCGCAGGCACCGTGATGCAGGAGCTGGCCCGCGCGGTGCTCATCGGCCAGGAGGCGGAGGAGGCGGCGCGCCAGCGGACGACGCAGCTCGGCTACGACCGGTACGTGGCGCGCAAGGCCGAGCCCAAGGGCTTCTGGCGCACCATCGAGTACCACCTCTTCGGGGAGGCCCGAACGGTCAACGAGGGAATCGGACGCAGCGCAGCGGAGATCGCGCGCCTGAGCCTGCGCCGGAGCCAGCTGACCGATGCGGCGAAGAAGCTCGTCGATGCGCCGTACGACCCCCGCGTCGAGATCTGGAGTGGTGACGGCGGACTATGAGCGCTCACCTGATGACCCGGGGAACCGCCCGGAGGTTGGACTACCGGTTCCTCGGCGAGAGCCCGCGGCGGCAGTGGTGGGCCCCGCTGGACGACCTCGTCGTGCTCGAGCGTCCCGCGGTTCTCGTCCGCGGCGGTCCGGTCGGTTCGGGGGTCGTCGTCAGCGGGATCCCCTCCGCGCGCAGGGACGTCATCGGTACTCCGATCCGGTTCACCCTCGTCGTGGATGATGCCGGGCCCGAGGTGCTCGCCCGCCTGGTCGACGCCGGGCTGGACCCGCAGGGCCGGGCTGCGCTCGGTGGTCGCCTGGACGCGGAGTTCCCGGCCGACTACGTCGACGCCGTCCTGGCAGGGCAGGAGCCCGATGGGACGATCGTCGATCGGCTGAGCCGCGCGCTCGCCGCCGACGGCGGCGACCGTCCGACGGCCCTGACGCGGGCCCGGCCGCTGGACACCTCGTGGGTCGGGGCGGTCCGCGACCCGGATGCGGTGGGTGCGTTCCGGCAGCGCGCGGCCCAGTTGGGCGCGGGCACGCCGGGCTGGGCCTTCACGACGATGGCGCTCAGCTCGGTCGACGGTGTCCGCCGCGCGACCGAGCGGCTCGATGGCCCGGCGGCCGTCCTTCTCGACGAGGGTGGCCCGACGGGAGTCGTCGAGCTGGGAAAAGCGCCTGCCGGCCCTCAGGCCGGTCCACCTCCGTCGGCGCACCGCCGGATGATCTTCGTCGGGGCACTGACGCTGGTCGTACTGGGAGCCCTGGCGCTGGCGGTGGTCCTGTTGCAGCGGGCGCCGTCCGCGGCGGAGGCCGGCTCGGCGCCCTCGAGCAGCTGGGGGCCGGCTGCGACGCCGGGCCCGACCGTCGGCGGCACTCGCGCCGGGTGTTCGACCGTCGTCGACGTCGACGTCGACCAGGTCGGGGGACGGCGCTGGTCGGGCAGGATCCGGCTGACGCCCCCGCTCGCTGAGGGCGCGCTCGTGTCGGCCGACGGCAGCTCGGAGCTGGTGGTGACTGGTCGGGTCGTAGGCTGGCGTCGGATCGAGGTCCAGGCCTTCGGCGTTCCGATACCGATGCTCCAGTTCGCGGCGGACTCCTTCGGGGGGCCGTGGGGCAGCCTCCAGCTCGGGACGGACCAGGGCACCGCGAGGGTGGACTTCGGCGGTGGCACCGGGTGGCACTCGCGCGACAGGCCGCTGCGGGTGGTCGGTATGCGACCCGACCCGACGGCGTGGTTGGAGACGTGCCTGTCCGCGGCCTGGAGGATGATCGATGCTCTCGACGGGTCTCCCCTCCCGGCACGCAGCGTGTGGGACCTCGCACGTCTGAGGCTCGTTGTCAACGACAATGCAGGTGCGGAACTGGCGGTGCGTCAGGGCATCGATCGTTCGAAACTCGCGGGCGCCGACGCGGGCGACGTCGACGACCTCCGGCTTCTTGCCCGCGAGCTGCTCGTGTGTGGTTGCCGGGAGGCGTCGAGCGACCTGTCCGCGAGCCTCGACGACCTGTCCCGGTAGGTGCCCGACGTGCCTTCGGTGTTCCTGTCCTACGCGCGCGGCGACGACGACGCCTTCGTCGCCCGCGTGCACGCCCACCTGCGCGCGCTCGGGTTCGACGTGTGGTGGGACCGCGCGTCCATGCCCAACCGCGCGCTGACCTTCGTCGAGGAGATCCGCGACGCGATCCACCGCGCCGACCGCCTCGTCCTGGTGGTCGGGCCGAAGGCGCTGCGCTCGGGAGCGTCACGGCGGCGATCACGGCCAGCCGCTCCGCGGCGATGGTCATCTTCGTGCTGGTGCGCGTCTGGTAGAACTCGATCACGCCCTGCAGGTAGCCGCGCTGCCCGTCGGCCATGGCGGCGATCCGGCGGAACTGGTCTTCGAGGTCGGCGAGCCCGGCCGCGCCGGCCGCGCCGAAGACCTCCCGGTGCGCCATCCGCCCGTACACCTCGCGGCTCGTTGCGGCCATGGTCTCCACGGCGAGCAGGCCGTGCCGGACCCCGAACAGCTCCTCGAGGAACTGCTCCGTGTCGCCCACGTGCCCGCCCGTGACCTGCTGCTCCAGCGTCCACGCCTGCTGGGTCAGCGCGACGAGGTAGTTGCGCATCCGGTCGGCGAGCACGTTGACCAGCGCGCTCGACAGCTCGCAGGGCCGGGTCGGGCGCAGCGAGCCCCTGGCGAGCCGCCGGGCGACCGTCGAGGTCTCGACGTAGGCGGCGTCGAGCTCGACGGCCACGTTCATCGGGCCGTGCACGGTGAGCAGCCAGTTGGGCCCGATCACCTGGTCGAGCTCGACGAAGTGCACGTGCCCGCCACGCCCTTGCTCGGGGGCGTGCAGCACGACGAAGGCCTGGTCGGGGTAGGTGTGCACCTTGGCCACGGGGTTGCGCACCGCGCACTCGCGCACGGCCCGGTCGTGCAGGTGCAGGCGCTTGGCGAGCAGTTCGGCGGTGTCCGCGTCCCAGTACTTGACGTCGATCCACACCAGCCCCGGCCCGTCGAGCAGCGCTTCGAGCTCGTCCGACGAGTGCCGCGTGACCCCGTCGGCAGTGATGACCCGCACGTCCACGGCCTCACCGTCCTCGATACCCGGCGCCCTCGCCAGCCCGCGCCCGGGTGGCCGGCGCCGGGGGCCGCGCCGAGCGCAACCCCTGGACCGGCGAAAACGCCCATTGTGGGACACCGGGTCGGGATAACCCCACCTCCGGAGGGGGGGTCACCCTCCCCCTCGGACGTGTCTTCCCCCTCGCCTCTCGGGGCAACCCACGGCAGGCTCATCACGAGCGGCCCGTGACGGACGCGCATCCTCCCCGAGGAAGGCGACATGACGTACAGCCTTGGAGTCGATCTCGGTACGACGTTCGTGGCGGCTGCGGTCGCCCGGCCGGTCGGGGTCGCGATGGTCCCGCTCGGGGACCAGTCGGTGGTCGCGCCCGCGGTCGTCGCCGTCCGTCCCGACGGCAGCATCGTCACCGGGGACGCGGCCGAGCGGCGGGCCGTCAGCCAGCCCGCGCTGGTCGCCCGTTCGGTACGGCGCAGGCTGGGCGATCCGGAGCCGGTCCGGCTCGGTGACGTGTCGTACCCGGTGACCACCCTGCTCGCCGCACAGCTGCGCGACGTCGTGGCACGGGCGGCCGACCGGGAGGGGGAGCCTGCGGACCGGGTCGTCCTCGCCCACCCCACGACCTGGGCCCCGGCCCGCCGCGGCCGGTTCGAGGAGGTCGCGCGCGCCGCCGGGGTGGAGGCGCCGACGCTGGTGACCGATGCCGAGGCGGCCGTCGTACCACGCCGCGCCGGGCCGGCTGAGGGCCGGCGGGGTCCTTGCGGTGTACGACCTGGGCGGGGGCGGGTTCGAGGCGACGATCGTGCGCACGCGACCCGAGGGCCCCGAGATCCTGGGCACCCCGGAGGGGATCGACGAGTTCGGCGGCCTGGACGTCGACGAGGCGATCCTGTCCTACGTCGACGATGCCGTGGGCGGTGCGCTCGCGCGGCTCGACGTGGACGACGCCCGCACGGCCGTGGCGCTGGCCCGGCTGCGCCACGACTGCGTCCTGGCCAAGGAGAACCTGTCGCTGGACACGGAGACCGTCGTCCCCGTCTTCCTCCCCGGCCGCCACTTCGAGATCCGGTTGAACCGGACGACGTTCGACCAGATGCTGCGGTCCCAGCGTCGAGTCGACGGTCGACGCCCTGTCGCGCGCCGTGCGGTCGGCCGGGCTGACCGCCGCGGACGTCGACGCGGTGCTGCTCATCGGCGGTTCGACGCGCATCCCGCTGGTCATGGAGACGGTGACGCGGGAGTTCGGCCGCCCGCTGCTGGAGGGCGTGCACCCGGTGCACGCGGTGGCGCTCGGCGCGGCGGCCCTCGCGGCCGTGCCGGTGCCGGCGGTGCCGAGCGGGTGGAGCGTGGATCCCGTCGGCGCGCCGGCGGCGGCCGTCGGCGTGCCCTGGTTCGGCGCGAACGGTGCCGACCACGCGGAGGCGGCCGCACCGGTCGTCGACGCGGCCCCGTCCCTGGGGGCCGACGCACACGACGGTCCGACGCAGGTCGTCGACCTGCCGCGGTTCGGTGCGGAGGACAGCGACACCCGGACCGCCCCGCGAGCGGGCGACGTCGCCGACACCCGGCCCGGGTTCGCGCAGCCCCCGTTCCCCCAGGCCCCGTTCTCCCCAGGCCGCCGTTCTCCCGGGCCCCGTTCTCGCAGCAGGCCCGTTCGCCCAGGCCCCGTTCCCCCAGCCGCCCGGGAGCGAGCCGGCAGCGCCGGACGCCCCGCAGGCGTCGGCCCACGGGCAGCCCTGGCCGGTGCCACCGGCGACCGGCACCCGCGCCGGCCCGGCGGCGCCTCGACGGGGGCATCGTCCTCATGATCGTGGGCACCGTCGTCGCGCTGCTGGTCCTCGTGCTCGTGTTCGTCTCTGGCGTAGCCGCGCAGGAACGGCGGCCCGACCGGGCCCGGACAGCAGTCAGCGGTCGCGACGTTGCCGTCGCGACCGCTGGAGGGGAGACGATCGAGCCGCGCTCACTCGCGGCGCTCACGCCGCGGCGAGCAGGTGTGCCGGCGGTGGGCCGAGCCCGACGACGCAGCGCGTGTGCGCGGCGACGAGCTCCTCGCCGAACCAGCCTCGTGTCGCGGTGTCGGCCCCCGGCATCCCGCATCGGGCGCAGCGGCCCGCGGCGTCGTCGATGACCTGCAGTCGCCGGATCGTCCAGCCGCCCTCGTCGTCGTGGGTGAAGGGGACGCTGCGCAGTGCCTGGCTCATGATGTGTCCTTTCGGCCGGGCCGGCGAATCACCTCGCCGGTGGACGCGACCGCGGTCGCGGTGCGAGAGAAGGGTCCTACCGACGGTCGCGGCTATCGATGGTGTCTTCCCGCTGATGCGCGGGGCGGGCCCCCGATATCGGGTAGGGATATCCCCACCGGTGAACGAGGTAGGGATATCCCCACCCCCGAATGGGCGGGAGGCCTCCCCAGTGTGGGGGGGTGGACAACCCCACCTCGAGTTCGGGGGGTGGCTTCCGGCGCTGTGGGGGAGGGCTCCATCGTCTGCCGGCGGCCATCGGCGCAGGCTGTTCGCAGTGCACGGCCGCTCGGTATTCGGCGTGCCGACAAGCCGTGGGCACGCCGGCTTCGAAGTCCGTGATGCGGACCTTCGGCCGATTGTGGGGGGCCGCCCGGCGAGGGCGTCCTTTTACACAGTCGGGCGGAGCCGACGACACAGGACGACACCGTGATCCTGCGCAGAATTGCCGGCAGGAAGTGGATGACCCGAAAGGCACCGAGATGTTCACCGCATACGCCGAAATCGCAACCGACCTGGCCGTCAACATCGCAGCGATCTTCCTGCTGGCCTACGTGTTGTACTTCCGTCGGCACCGGCGAGCGGACCTGCTGCTGGCCTACGTCGCGCTCAACATCGGCATCTTCGTGGCGATCTCGCTGCTGACCACGGTGCGGGTGGACATCGCGCTGGGCTTCGGCCTGTTCGCCATCCTGTCGATCATCCGGTTGCGGTCGACGTCGGTGACCCAGCAGGAGGTCGCCTACTACTTCGTCGCCCTGGTGCTGGGCCTGGTGAACGGGATGGACATCCCCGACCGCCGGCTGGTCGTGATGATCAACGTGTTGCTGCTGGGCGCCATGGCGATCGTCGACAGCAAGGGGCTGCGCGAGCGCACCCGCCGCATGGACGTCCACCTGGACGTGGTCCACACCGACGACGCCTCCCTGGTCGCCGACCTGGAGCGGCGCCTGGGCGGCACGGTGCTGCACCACGAGGTGAACGACGTCGACTACGTGCGCCAGACCATGCTGGTCGACGTGCGCTACCGCGCCGGCACGCACCCGGTCGTGGCGCCGGTGGACGAGCGGCAGCTGGACGTCACGCTGGACGTGGTGCACGCCGACGACGCGGCGCTGGTCGCGGACCTGGAGCACCGGCTGGGTGGGCAGGTGCTGCGCCACCAGGTCAAGGACATCGACTACGTGCGCGACACGATGGAGGTCGAGGTGACCTACCGCGTCTGGACCCCGGTCGTCCACCCCAACCCGGCCGGGCACGCCGCGCACGACGGCCAGCACGCGCTCAACGGCCAGCTCAACGGGCAGCTCAACGGGCAGGTCAACGGCCAGGTCAACGGACAGTGAACGGGGTGCGGTCGTGAGCGTCATCGATCTGGACACCGCCCGGTCCGCGCGATCCGCGCGCACCCAGGAGACCGTTGCCTCGCCGGCGGAGCAGGCCGTTGCTGCAGCCGCCGCGCTGGTCGACCCGATCGGTCTGGCCGAGCTGAACGCGCTCGCCGAGCTGCAGACCCGGGTGGACCGCAAGTACTTCGTGCCCGCCGACGTGTTCCGCCGGATGATCGCGGAGCTGGCCGGTGAGCTGCGGGTGCTCGACATCGACGGGAAGCGCACCTTCGGCTACGAGTCGGTGTACTTCGACACCCCGGACCTGTCGACCTACCGGGCGCACGTGCAGCGGCGCCGGTTGCGGTTCAAGGCCCGGACCCGCACCTACCTCGACAGCGGGCTGTGCATGTTCGAGGTCAAGCTGACCGGGGCGCGCGGGGAGACCGTCAAGGAGCGGGTGCCGCACCCGGAGCAGTACCGGGCCGAGCTGACCGAGGATGCGCTGACGCACCTGAGCACCACGCTGTGCCAGGCCTACCACCAGGACCTGCCGCAGGGTCTGCAGCCGACCCTGGTGACCACCTACCGGCGCACGACGTTCGTGTCGCGCACCGGTGAGGCGCGGCTGACCTGTGACTCGGGGCTGCGGTGCCTGGATGTGAACCACGAGGTCCGCGACACCGGCACCCACGTGCTGGTGGAGAGCAAGTCCGGGGGGCAGGGCGGCAGCGCGGCGGACCGGATCCTGCGCGAGCTGGGCGTGCGCCCGGCGTCGGTGAGCAAGTACTGCGTCGCCGTCGCCGCGCTGCACCCCGAGCTGCCGTCCAACCCGTGGCACCAGACCCTGCAAGCGCTACTTCGAGCCGCTCCAGGCGGCGGCGGCCTGAGAGGGGGTGTCGAGAACATCGCTCCGCGGTTTCTCGACACCCCCTGAGAGGGAGGAACCCCAGGTGCTTCGCACGCTCACCGCTCTCGTCGCGCTGGCGGCGTCGGCAACGCTCGCGGGCTGTGCCGGGGCGACCGGTGCCGACCCCGGCGCGACCACCGGCGTCACGGTGGTCGCCCCCGCATCGGCGCCCGCCGCCCCGCAGGACATCGTCATGATCATTCGTCACGCGGAGAAGCCGGACGGCTCCGCGCCGGGGCTCGACGAGGACGGGAACGAGGACGACAGCTCGCTCACCGCCGTCGGCTGGCAGCGCGCCCGCGGCCTGGTCGACCTGTTCGACCCGACCCGGGGCGACCCGCGGCCGGGGATCGCCGTCCCCGAGAGGATCTACGCCGCGGGCGTCACCGACGACGGTGAGGGGCAGCGGACGCGCGAGACCGTCGCCCCGCTCGGCGCGGCGCTCGGCCTCCCGGTGGACACCGACCTCGGCCGGGGCGACGAGAAGAAGCTCGTGAAGGACGTCCTCGCGCAGCCGGGGACGACGCTGATCTCGTGGCAGCACGGCGGGATCCCCGAGATCGTCGACGACTTCCCGTCCGTCTCACCGGCGCCACCCGATGAGTGGCCCGACGACCGGTTCGACGTGGTCTGGACGCTGACCCGGACCACCGACGGCTGGCACTTCACCCAGACGCCCCAACTCGTGCTGCCCCAGGACAGCGACGGCGTCATCGAGAACTAGAGGAACTCATGTCCACGCTGGTGATCGCGGTCGTCCTGACCGCGCTCGTGTTCGACTTCACCAACGGCTTCCACGACACGGCCAACGCGATGGCCACCTCGATCGCGACCGGGGCGCTCCGCCCCCGGGTCGCCGTGGTGCTGGCCGGCGTGCTGAACCTGGTCGGCGCCTTCCTGTCGGTACAGGTCGCGCTGACCATCTCCAGCGGCCTGGTCGACGAAGCCCGCATCACCCCCGCGGTGATCTTCGGCGGCCTGGTCGGGGCGATCCTGTGGAACCTGGTGACCTGGCTCCTGGGCCTCCCGTCCAGCTCGTCGCACGCGCTGTTCGGCGGCCTGATCGGGGCGACGTGGGTGTTCGCCGGGACCGGGGCGATCAACTTCTCGACGGTGGCGGGCAAGGTGCTGCTGCCGCTCGCGCTCTCGCCGGTCGTCGCCGGCGTCGTGGCGCTGAGCGCCACCTGGATCGCCTATCGCATCGCGGCGCGCGGCGACCGGCGCACGATCACGCGCGGGTTCGCGCGGGCGCAGATCGTCTCGGCCTCGATGATCGCCCTGGCGCACGGCACCAACGACGCGCAGAAGACCATGGGCGTGATCACCCTGACGCTGATCACCGTGGGCCTGCTGCCCGCGCACTCGGCACCCCCGCTGTGGGTGGTCGTCGCCGCCGGGCTGGCCATCGCCGCGGGAACGGCCATGGGCGGCTGGCGGATCATCCACACGCTGGGCCGGCGGATCAGCGACATCCAGAGCCCGCAGGGCTTCGCAGCCGAGACGGCCAGCGCCGCGGTGATCCTCAGCGCCGCGCACCTGGGGTTCGCCCTGTCCACCACCCAGGTGGCGTCCGGGGCGGTCCTCGGATCGGCCGCAGGCCGCCGCGCCGGCCCGGTGCGCTGGCGCGTGGCGGGCCGGATGGCGGCCGTCTGGCTGCTGACCCTGCCGGCGGCGGCCACGGTGGGCGCGCTCGCGGCCTGGGTGGCCGCCCGCGGAACCGTGGGAACCGTGCTGGTCGGCGCCGTGCTGGTCGTCGCCTCCGCCGGCATCTACGCGCTGTCGCGGCGCACAGCGCCGTCACCGCAGCCACGGTCACCGCAGCCACTGTCACCGAGCTGCCCGCACAGCGCACGCCAGAGCATGTCCTGGGGAACAGCGCCGCTGCGGAGCAAGGCGCTGATCCACAGGTGGGGCAACCAGCCGCCCCCGCGGCGGCGTGAGGGAGGATCGACATGACCGTCCACTGGGGTTCGCTGCTCGCCGTGTTCCTCGTGTCGCTGGGGTCGGCCGTCGCGGTCGTCGCGCTGGTCGCGACGGCGCTGTGGGGGCTCTCGGCCCGCGTCGTCGCCGCCGACGCGGCGGCGGCGCCACGACTCTCCCGCGGAGTGGGGGCGGCCGTCGCCGCGGCCTCCCTGACCGCTGCGGCGCTGGTCGTGTTGTTCGGATTCTGGGTCATCATCGTGCGATGAGGCCGATCCGGGCGGGGGCCGTCGCGACGAGCGTCGCGGCGGCCCTCGTGCTGCTCCCCGGCACGGCGGCCGCCGACGTCACGGTGGCCGCGTCGCGAGCGGAGGCGGGTGCGCGGGACGTCACGATCACGTTCCGGGTGACCAACGACGACCCCGCCGTCCCCACGACCCGCCTCGAGGTGTTCCTGCCGACCGTCCGGCCGCTGCTGGGCGTCGCGCCGACGGCCCCGACCGGCTGGACGGCGCGGGTGGCCACGGCACCGCCGGCCGCACCCGTGACCGTCGACGGCGAGCCCGTGCCCGAGATCACGACGGGGATCACCTGGGAGGGCGGCACGCTCGCGGGCACCGGCTACGCCGTGTTCCCGATCGATGTGGACCGGCTGCCCGACGGTGCGGGGCCGCTGCGCTTCCACGTGATCCAGACCGACGCCCGCGGCGGGACCGTCGAGTGGTCCGACCTCGTGCCCTACGGCGCACCCGCGCCGCAGCACCCCGCGCTCGTCGTGCCGTACAGCGACACCCCGACCGTCCCGCCGGCCCCGTCGGGGCACCATCACGAGGCCCTGGACGTCCGCGTCCCGGAGCGGACCCGGTCGCCGTGGTGGACGGTCGGGCTCGCCGTCGCCGGCGTCGGGCTGATCGGGGCGGCGTCGGCCACGCTGGGCAGGCGCCAGCGGCGGCGGTTCGCCGCGCTGGGTGGACTCGAAGAATCGACCGGACCGGTCAGCCGTCCAGGTTCAGCACCGTGAGGGTGCCGGTGTTGAGGTTGCTGACGTAGCCCTTGGTGCCGTCCGGCAGCACCGCGATGCTGGTGGGCGCCTCACCGGTGGGGATGGTGGCGGTGACCTTCCAGCCGTCGACGGCGATGACGGTCATGGTGTCGCTGTCGACGTTCGTCGCGTACAGGTGCCGCCCGTCCGGCGCCCAGGTGACGTCCTGCGGGTGCGTGCCGACCGGAACCGTCGCGACCACCTTCTCGGTGTTCGTGTCGATCACGGTGACGGAGTTGCTGTCGTAGTTGACGTTCGCGACCAGCGGCTGGTTCGGGTGCACGGCGACGCTGTGCGGGCTCCGCTCCACCGGGATCTCGGCGACGACCGCGCGCGTGCCGGTGTCGATCACGCTGACCAGGTTCGAGTCGTGGTTCGCCGCGTAGGCCCGGGTGCCGTCCTTGGAGAAGTCGACCCAGTGCGGGTTCGGCTTGACCCGGATGTCGGTGACCAGCGTGTCGCCCTTGGTCTCGATCACCGACACGGTGCCCGAGTCGTGGTTCGGGACGTAGATCTCCGACCCGTCCGGCTTCACGGCCAGCGCGTAGGGCCGGGTGCCGACCTTGATCGTGGTGAGCACGGTGTTGGTCCGCGTGTCGAGGACGGCCACCTCGTTGATCGACCGGGTCGGAGTCCTGGAACACGCTGACGTAGAGCCGCGAGCCGTCGGGGGCGAACGCGAGGTACTGCGGCGGGCCGTCCGGCAGCGGGATCGTCGCGACCACCTTGTCGATCGCGGTGTCCACGACGGTGACCACCCCGGCCGCGCGGTTCGCGACGTAGGCGAACGTGCCGTTCGGCGCGATGGCGACGTAGCCCGGCGTGCTGCCGACCGGGATCTCCCCGGCGATCGCCGGGATGGGCACGCTCGCGGCGACCGTGAGCTGCTTGTCGGGCTGCTTCTGCGCGGGCGGCGGCAGCAGCACCGGGGTGGGCGCGCTGGCGGTGACGCCGGAGGTGGCCGACGGCGGCCGGAGGAGGACGTAGGTGATCCCGCCTGCGAGCAGCACGAGCGCCGCGACCAGCGCCGCGACGATCAGCGGGCGACGCCGCGACGAGCCCGCGGTCCGACGCGGCGGGGGTGGCGGCGGGGGCCCACCGGTGCCGGTGAAGCCGGCGGCCGGCGTGACCGACGCGGGCGGGGACCATCCGCCGTTGCCGTTCCCCGGCGCCCCCCCGTTGTACGGGGGCGGGGGGAGGTCGGGGTACGGCGGCTCGCCGGGACGGCTCTCGGTCGCGGGCGGCTCGGGCGCGACGGGCGTGTCGACGGATCCGAACGGTGACGTCCCGAACCCGCCCTCGGGCGCGCGGCCACCGATCCAGCCGGCCCCGAAGGCGGCGGCCGGGGCGAGCGCGCCGACGGGGGCCGCGTCGGCCGGCTCGGCCGGGGGCGGCGGTGCGGCCGCGGGAGGCGGTGCGGACGGTGCGGACCCGGCCCGCGCCTCCGTGGGCACGGGCGGGGCCGACGCCCGGGCGCCGCCGTCCACCCGCGCGTCCGGCGCGCCGAGCTCGGCACCGACCGTGGCCGCGCCGAGCGCGACGGCGTACTTGGGGTGCGCGTCGACCAGCGTGGGCCGGTTGAGCGCCGCCGTGATCATCTGTGCGACGAGCGGGATCCGGGAGGAGCCCCCGACCAGCAGCACCGCGCTGAGGTCGGTGGGCTCGACGCGCGCGGAACGCAGCGTGCGGGTCAGCGCGCCGATCGTCGACTCGATCTGGGCGCGGATCATGTCTTCGAACTCGCCGCGCGTGAGGCGGACGTCGAAGTGCCGGTTCGGCAGGAACACCGGGATGGACGCCTCGGTGTCGATCGAGAGCGCCTCCTTCGCCGCGATGCAGTCCTGCCGCAGCCGGGCCAGGGCGATGCCGGTCTGCGGGTTGCTCAGGTCGAGCTCGCTCAGCGCGCCACCGGAGCTGAAGTTGATGTGGGCGAGGATCGCGTCGTCGAAGTCGACGCCGCCGAGCCGCTCGATGCCCTCGGGGCTGCCGAGGATGTCGATGCCGACGGCGCGCTTGCGCAGCACGGTGGCGTCGAACGTGCCGCCGCCGAGGTCGTACACGGCCACCGTGTCACCGTCGGCGAGGTGGCGGGACGCCGCGTAGTGGGCCGCGGCCGCCTCCGGCTCGGTGATCATCCGTACCTGCGGGAGGCCCGCGAGCTGCGGGACCTCCTCGAACAGCTCGCGCCGGTAGGGGCCCCAGTTGGCGGGGTGGGTGAGGACGACGTTCGCCGGCGGGGCGCCCTCGGTCTCGGTGACCTTCGCGACGGTGTCCGCGAGGAGCGCGGCGAGCAGCGACGTCACCGCGTGCGGGGTGCCGCCGAGCATCACGGGCGTGGGGTCGCCGAGGCGGCGCTTGAACTCCCGGCCGACCCGGTCCGGGTTGCTCACCGCCCGGCGGTTCGCGGCCTCGCCCGTGACGAGCGATCCGTCGTCGCGGGCGTAGACCACCGCCGGTGCGACCACTGTCCGGTCGCCGAGGGTGATCATCTCCACCCGAGGTCCGCGGGCGACCGCGGCCGCGACGAAGGTCGTGCCGAGGTCCACCCCCAGGCTGTACGCGCCCACGCCGTCCGACACGGTCGTCGCCCCCTTCGGAAGCCCCGATGCTATCGAGAATCGGGAGCCGGATCGAGATACCACGGCCCGGCGTCAGCCTATTGACGTGCGCCGACGCGCTCGATACGGATGGCCGCACCGAGTGGTGGGGGAAACCCTACCCCCGCGGGGGGGCGACCCCCTGTGACCTGTCGGATGCCACCGCCAGACTCGCGGCATGGCCCTCGACTCCGCGCCGCCCGTGCTCGACCCCCCGGCCGGTGACGACGTCGCGCGCCTCCGGCGAATGGCCCAGCGCCAGTGGGCCGCTCGCCGCGACCTGGAGCGTCGTCTGCACGACGGTGCGGCGCTGCGGGTCTCCGCCCTCACCCTGCGCCTCGGCCTGCTCTCCCACCTGCACCCCGACGAGGCGCAGGATCTCCGGGCTGGCCGTCGAGGGTCTCCAGGACGAGCTGCACCTGGTGCTGCAGGAGCTGCGCGACATCGCGGGCAGGCTCTACCCGCCGCTGCTCGACGAGGCCGGGCTGGGCCCCGCGCTGCGCGAGGCCGCCGGGCGGTGTGCGGTGCCGGTCCGGATCGACGCGCCCGACGAGCGGTTCGGCCCGGACGTCGAGGGGGCCGTCTACTTCGCGGTGCTCGGGTGCCTGCCCGACGGGACCGCGACACCCGTCGAGGTCGTCATCCGCCGCGAGGGCGACGTGCTCCGCGTGCTCGTCTCGGGCGTCGACGCCTGCCATGCTGGCACCGTCCACGACGGCGTCCGCCTGCTCGGCGGCACCGTTGCCGGTGGGCGAGTCCCCGGCAGGCGATGCCCTGATCACTGTGAGGATCCCATGCGCGTAGCGCTCGCCGAGGACGGCGCCCTGTTCCGTGAAGGCCTGCTGATGCTGCTCAAGGCAGCGGGTCACGAGATCGTCGCGTGCGCCTCCGGCGGCGACGAGCTCGTCGCGATGCTGCGCACACGGCCCGCGGACATCGCGATCCTCGACATCCGCATGCCGCCCGAGCCGGACGGCGGCCTGGTGACGGCCGAGCGGCTGCGGGCCGCGCACCCGGACATGGGGCTGCTGTTCCTGTCGCACTACGCGGAGTCGCACTACCTCATGCGCATCCTGGAGATCGGCACCGATGCCATCGGCTACCGGCTCAAGGAGAAGGTGGGCAGCGTCGAGGTGCTGACCGACACGCTGACGCGGATCGCGGACGGCGAGATCGTGATCGAACCGTTGCTGGCCAAGCGCCTCGTCGAGCGGCCCCGCGCCGAACGCAAGGACCTGGTGGCGGCGCTGTCGGAGCGGGAGACCGACGTGCTCAAGCTGATGGCCGAGGGCCGGTCGAACGGCGGGATCGCCGGGCAGCTGTTCGTCACGCCCAAGGCTGTCGAGAAGCACATCGCGAACATCTTCGGCAAGCTCGGGCTGCACGCCGACGTCTCGGAGGACCACCGGCGGGTCCTCGCCGTCCTGACCTACCTCCGCTCCCAGCGCGACGGCGAGTGACGGGGGTCCGGTGTGAACCGCGCACTCGTCGCGAGGCTGGTGCGGCTGCTGCTGGTGGCGGGCTGGACCGGCCTGGTGTGGTTGCTGCTGGTGATCGTCCTCGACCCCGTGGTGGGCGACGGGCAGCGGCTGCTGCTGCCGTTCGTCGCGGCGGGCGTGGCGGCGACCGGGATGGTCGCCGCTCGCGAGCCGATCGACCGGCTGGTCCGCAGGCTCACCCACCACCGGCTCACCACGCCGTACTCGGTGCTCGCCCAGACGACGGCGCGGGTCGGTGCGGGCTCGCTCGAGGAAGCGCTGCCCGGGCTCGCGCAGGTCCTGGCCGAAGGCACCGGCGCGCAGCGCGCCGTGGTGTGGCTGGTCGTCGACGACCGGCTGGTCGAGAGCGCCTCGTTCCCGGCGGACGGCCTGCCGGCGGCCGTCGCGGACAACCTCGCGGTGCTGCTCGCCCGGCCCGACACGGACCACGTGGTGCCCGTGCTCGACGGCACGGAGCTGCGCGCCGCGCTGGCGATCGAGAAACCGGACGCCCCGATCACGCCTGCCGACCAGCAGCTCATGCAGGACGTCGCCGACGGCGCCGGCCTGCTGCTGCGCAGCGTGCAGCGGGGCGTCGAGTTGCACGAGCGGGTGCGCCAGGCCGATGAGCTGTCCGCCCAGCTGCGCGAGTCGCGGCGGCGGCTGACCCGGGCCCGGGAGGTGGAACGACGGCGGTTGATCGGTGAGCTGTCGCACGCGACGACGGAGCGGCTCGGTGCGCTGCACGACGCGCTGGACGGCGCCGCGGACGGCCTGGACGCGGCCCCGAAGCCGGACGTCGCGCTGGACGCGCTGGGGCGGGCCCGCGTCGCGCTGGACGAACTGCTGGAACGGTTCCGGGTGATCGCCCGTGGCGTGTACCCGGCGGTGCTGCGCGACCAGGGCCCGGTCGCCGCGCTCGACGAGGTGATCGCGGACCTGCCCCGGACGGTGCGGCTGACCGGCGAGGTCCCGCAGCGGCTGGCGTGGGAGGTGGAGTCGGGGATCTACTACCTCGCGGCAGCGGCGGTGGCGCACCTGGGCGACCGGCCCGCGAACACCGAGCTGCACGTGCACCTCGAGCACCGCGACGAACGGCTGTCGGCGCGCGTCGACGACCCGGAGCTCGGCCCCGGTTCGGCGGCCACGCTGCGCGCGGAGCTGGCGGGCGACATCGAGCGCCTCGCGGCGCTGGGCGGCGACGTCGAGGTCGCCGAGTACGCGGCGGGCGTCACCGTGGTGGCGTGGCTGCCGGACCGGCTCGAGCCGTTCGTGGAGGTCGGAGCGGGATCCGGGACCGTCGCGTGACGGGCGTCGTGTCCGTACCGGGCGCCGTCCCGGGGGCCCGCGGGGCCGGGGCGCGGGCCGCGGGCGGAGAACTCGCCGCCCGGGTGGCGGTGGGCGCGCTGTTCCTGGTGAGCACCGCCGTCTCGGTGGGGTGGCTGCTGCTGGGTGCGGTCGCGGCCGCCGCGCAGTACTGGCCGGCCGTCGGGCGGTCCGTCGCCGCGGCGGACGCGGCCGGCAGCACGTGGGCCCGGGCGATCGCCGCAGCCGCCCCGGCGAGCGAGCCCCTGAGCCAGGCCGTGCTGGACTACGGGTTCAGCCTGCTGAACCTGGTGCTCGCGGGCGTCCTGCTCGGCGCCGGGGTGCGCCGGCCGGGCATGCGGACCTGGCCGATCCGGCTCCTGGCCGTCGCGCTCGTCGGGTCGGCAGGCGCGTTCAACCTGCAGGCCCACGCAGCCGCCCGGGCGATCGAGACGGCCACCGGGCTGGTCGTGACCGAGCTGCACCAGGTCGTGCTGCACAGCATCGCCTGCGCCGCGTACATCCTCGCACTGCTGCTGTTCCCCAGCCCGTCGTGGGACGGGCTGCCCGGTGCCCGGCCCGCCCGCGGCGCGCTGGCGGTCGTCGGCACCGTCACGATCCTGCTCGTCGGGCTGGGCACCGCGCTGCTCCCGCACACCACGAGCTGCGTGCTGTTCTTCGGCTTCCTGGTGCCGGCGGTGGGGCTGGTCGTGCTGCCCCGCCGGGTCCGCCGTGGGCCCGGCCCCGAGGCCCGCACGCAGGCCCGCCTGCTGTTCAGCACGCTCGTCGGCGGGTTCGCGGTCGCGATGGTGCTCGGGATCGTCACGGTGCTGCTGGACGTGCTCGGTGAGACGCCGGCCCTCACGCTGGTCGACCCGACCGCGCACGGCGCCCCCGAGGCCCCGATCGCCCTGCTGTTCTGGTTCTCCCGGCTGGCGTCGGCCGCGATCGCGGTCGTCGTCCTGGTCGCCACCCGGCACGACCGGCTGTGGACCGCCGAGCGCTGGTTCAGCCGCGGTCTCGCGGTGCTGCTCGTGATGTCGGTCGGGGGCGGCGGGTTCGTCGTGCTGCGCGCGATCGCCGCCGGCGTGCTCGGGACCACGGGAGCGGCGGTCGCGGCGACGGCGCTGATCGCGCTGGCGCTCGGACCCCTGTACGTCCGCGCCGAGCGGGTCGTCGACCGGCTGCTCTACGGGACGCGGCCCGCGCCCTATCGGGTGCTCGCCGACATCACGGCCCTCACCCGCTCCTCCCTGCCCTCGACGGGCGCCTCGGCGACCGCGCCGGACCTGGCGAGGGTCGCCGAGGCCGTCGCGCGTGGCCTCGGCGCGGGCCTGTGCCGGCTCACGGTGCGGCGGCCGGGCCTGCGCGACCGCACCTACGAGTGGACCGACCGGGTCGCCGGCTTCGGCACCGCCGACCCGGTCGAGGTTCCGATCCGGCACGGCGCCGAGCAGGTCGGGGTGCTCGCGGTCGACCGGCAGGCGGTGTCGGGCCTGCACGCCCAGCGCTCCCACCTGCTCGCCGACATCGCGGACGGCCTCGGCGTCGTCCTCGAGGCCAGCCGGTCGGGGATCGAGCTGGAGCGCCAGCTGCGCGCCGCGCTCGCGCACGCCGAGGAGATCGCCGTGTCCCGCCGCCGGACGGTCGCGGAGATGGACGGGGAGCGCCGGCGCATCGAGCGCGACCTGCACGACGGCGCGCAGCACCACCTGGTGTCGCTGCGGCTGACGCTCGGCCTGGTGGAGCACCAGGTCGCCACCGGCGACCTCGACCAGGCCCGCACCTGGCTCGCGAAGCTCGCCGGTCAGCTCGCCGACACCGAGGCGGTGCTCGCGGCGACCGCGGACGGGGTGTCGTCGCTGGTGTTGGCCGAGAAGGGGCTCCTCGCGGCGCTGCGTGCCGATCTGGGTGCCGCTCACCCGCCGGTCGGGTTCGACGACGGCGGGCTCGCGCCGACCCGGCGCTTCCCGGCCGACGTGGAGGCGGCCGTCTGGTTCTGCTGCGCCGAGGCGGTCGGCAACGCGCGCAAGCACGCCCCGGGCGCGCCGATCGAGGTCGGGCTCGTCGAGCGGTCCGGTGCGCTCGTGTTCACGGTGCGCGACGAGGGCCCGGGTTTCGTGGTCGACCCGGCCGAGGTCGGTGGCGGGCGGGGCATGCGCAACATGACGGCGCGGCTGTCGGCGGTGGGCGGCCGGGTGGTGGTCCGGTCGGCGCCGGGGGAGGGGACGACCGTCGAGGGCACGGTCCCGCTGCCGGCGGAGAGCCGGAGCACCGCGCCGCTGGTGCCCGCGCCGGTGGCCGTCGCCGAGCCCCGGCCCCGGTCGGCTGCTGTCGAGCAGCGTGGCGGCGTCCCCCGTCGCCGAGACCTCCGTGGCCGGGACGGTCGATGCCGAGACGGGCGAGCCGGTGCGCGTCGAGCCGGCGACCGTCGCGGCCGTGACTCCCGCCGGGCGCGACCACGCGGTGTCCGTCCGGCGCAGTGCCCGCCGCCGTCGACGAGCCGACGAGCCTGGCCGGGCAGGTGCGGGAGCTGGTCCGGTCGGCGCGCGCCGCCTACCGCGGCAGCCCGACCGAGCGACGTCTCGACGAGCTGGCCCACCGGCTCGACGAGCCCTTGCGGATCGCCGTGCTCGCGACCGTCGACGACGGCCGTCGGATGCTCGTGGAGGCGCTGATCGGCACTCCCGACGTCCCCCGCCCGCACGACGGCGGGCGGGTGCAGGTCCGGTACGCCTTCGGTGACGACCAGACGGACTCCGGCCGGACCCGGCCGGACGACGTGGTCGTCGCCCTGGCCGCGCCCGCCCTGCGGGCGATGACGATCATCGACGTTCCGGTTCCCGACTCCTCGGATCCGGCCCCGCTCGGCCCGCCCGGTGATGCGCCGATGGCGGACGCCGTCGTCCTGCTCCTGCACTACGGGCGGCCCGCGGACCTGGCGCTGCTCGACCTGCTGGACGCCGCAGGACACCGGGGCGCGATCGCGGTACTGGCGGTGGCCGACGAGGCGGGGGCCGTGGCGGAGCGGGCGGTGCGCGAGTTCGGCGACGACCCGGCCGTGCGCCGCGTGTGTCACGCCGTCGTGCCCGTCGCGCCGGCGACGGCGGTGGCCGCGGCCCGCCTCGGCGACGACGAGCACCGCTGGCTGCGGCAGTGGGTGGCGAGCACGCCGCAGCCGGGCGAGGGTGAACCCGACCGCGCCGGCCGTGTGGCCCACGTCCTCGCCGCGGCGGGCACCCGACCGGCGACGCTCGCGACCGGCGTCGGCCACCGAGGCCGAGCCGGAGATCGCCGCCGCGCTGCTCGAGCGCCTCGGCCCGCTCGGCGCGCGCCGGGCCGTGCGGCTGGTGCGGGGCGGCGAGGGGGAGACCCACGCCGAGCTCGCGGGCGCGCTCGTCCGGCACAGCGGGTTGGGGGAGCTGCAGGAGCTGATCGGGTCGCGGTTCCTGTCCCGTTCCGACGCGCTGCGCAGCCGGTCCGTGCTGGCCGGGCTCGCCGCGCTCCTGCAGGCGGCCCCGCCGCCGACCGACGACGGTCACCGGCTGCAGTACCAGCTGGAACGGGTCCGGGCGGGCGCGTACGAGCTGCGCGAGCTCGAGCTTCTCGACGTGCTGCGCTCCGGCGACCTGCACCTCCCCGAGGAGCAGCGGTACGCGGCCGAGCGGCTCCTCGGCGCCGACGGTGACGACTCCCGCGCCCGCCTCGGCCTCGGCGCCGACGCCACGGCCGGGCAGGTGCGCGCCGCGGCGGCGGCGGAGGCGGCCAGGTGGCGGCAGATCGCGGCCCACCCGGTGGTCACGGCGCGCGTCCGCGACGCCGCACAGGTCGTCGTGTGGACGTGCGAGCGCCTGGAGGCCGAGGTCGCGGACGCGGTGGCGAGGTAGGCCACGACGCGGATGGACGGACCTGGGTGGACGGTGCCCGGGTGGACGAGACTGGGGGGAACGACGATGGGGACGTTCGGACGAGGCTCACGCAGGCTGCGCGGTGGCAGGCTGCTCCTCTTGGCGGCGACCGCGCTCCTGGCGGCGGGCTGCGGGTCCGGCTCCGAGCTCTGGCCAGGCGGCACCGGCCGCGTCCGCAGCGGCGCCGGCGGCCTCCACGCAGCCTCCCCTGCAACCGGCGGAAGCGGCGGGACCGGGACCGAGGGCGTCCTCGCCCCGCCCGAGCGGGCCACCACCGCCTTCACCTACAACCCCGCGCTGGCCCCCGAGGGCGCGACGATCAAGGTGGGCGTCGACGCCCGCGGCAGTTCGACCGAGGTTCGGCTCGACGTCGACGGGCTGCTGCCGAGCCGGGGGTACGCCGCGCACGCGCACGTCAAACCCTGCGGCCCCACCGGCGACGTGGCCGGCCCGCACTTCCAGAACCAGGTCGACCCGGCGGCGGCGCCGGGCAAGCCCTCCACGGACCCGGCCTACGCCAACCCGCAGAACGAGATCTGGCTCGACCTGCGCACCGACGGCGCCGGCGACGGCGGGTCGCGGGTGGAGGTGCCGTTCACGTTCACCGACCGCGCCCCGGCGTCGATCGTGATCCACGAGGCCGAGACGACCGGCACGGCCCCGGGCCAGGCCGGCTCCGCGGGTGCCCGGCTGGCCTGCATCACGGTGCCGTTCCGGTAGGAGCCCGTCACAGTGCGGCGCAGACCCGCGCCCGCACACAGGTTGCCGGGCCGGCACACAGGTCGTGACCTCTGTGCCGGCCCGATGTCCTGTGTGCGAGCGGGGTCAGAGCAGGACGACCTCGTCGCCGTCGACCGTCACCGAGTAGGTCCGCAGCCCGGTGCGCGCCGGGCCCTGCACCACGGACCCGTCGGTGATGGCGTAGCGGCTGCCGTGGCACGGGCAGTTGATGGTGCCGTTCGCGACGGCGTTCAGCTCGCACCCGTCGTGCGTGCAGACGATGCCGAACCCGCGGAACTCGCCGGGGGTGGGCTGGGTGACCACCACCCGGAGGTCGGGGAAGATGCGGCCCCCGCCGACCGGGATGTCCGAGGCGGGCGCGACGGGCCGCGGGGCCCGCGTCGCCGGGGGCGGCTCGAGCCCCGCGCCCACGCTGGCTGCGCCGGCGGGTTCAGTTGCCGGCGGGGCCGAGGGGGCGGTGCCGGTGGCCGGTGCGTCCCGGCCGGCCGCCGGGGCGCAGGCCGCCGTCGCGCCGAGCCGCCGGCCGCGGCCGCGAGGACCGCCCTCTCGCTGGGCACGGGTCGTCGTCGCGTCGCGCGCCCGAGATCTCCAGCGAGGGCGGACCGGTTCCCAGCTAGCCGACCCGAGTCGATCGCAAGGCGAGCCAGCGTCCGTCCGACGATCAGCTCCCGGGGGTGCCCGCCCGCCTCGAGTGATGTGGCCAACCCGCCGTCCAGGACGAGCGGGCCGGCCGGTCAGGACGGCGTCAGGCATCCTCGACGGCGGAGCGCGAGTCACCAGCAGCGCCATGCCGCCGTGCGCCCGGAGCTCGACGTGGAAGCTCGACAGGTCGTCCACCGTCGCCACCGAGGTCGTCGTGGAACATGTCCGTCACCGCGCTGCCCGGGACGAGGTGCTCCGAGCGGACGGTGCCGGCGATGGGCTCGTTCGCGAAGTTGAGCACCGTCAGCCCGAGCTGCTCGGGGTCGGCGAGCTGCTGGACCATCACGAGCATGCCCCGGTGCGAGACGTCCGGGATGTCGATCTGGCGGCTGACCGCCACCCCGTAGCGCTCCCGGACCGCGAGGATCGCCTGGAGCTGGCGGGCGAAGCTCGTCTCGTCGTCGAGCTGCTCGGGCAGCGACCCGTACAGGCTGGTGCCGCGCGGCATCCCGGCCGACGACTTCGTCGCGCGCGGGTTCGCGCCCATGAGGTCGTGCGCGGGCCGGTTGATCCAGCGGGTGTCGCCGCTCTCCAGCAGCTCGGACACCTCGTCCGGGGGCAGCGTCAGCATCCCGCACAGGTCCCAGCCCGACAGCGCGAAGACCCCCGGCTGGAGCGCGTTGTACATCGCCAGGAGCAGGTGCGCGGTGCGGATGCGGGCGGTGTCGGACTCGTCGATCGTGCTCAGGTCGGTGATGCCCAGCGACGCGGCGATGACCGTGGCGGTGGTGCAGGCGATGCCGTTCGTGGTGAAGACGAGGTTGTACGGGGCGGCGTCGCCGGTGAGGTGGCGGCACATGTCCTGGCGCACGGAGTCGCCGAGGTCGGCGCCGGTGATCTCGCCGCCGTGGTAGGGGAACAGGTCGTCGCAGTGGCCCTGCGACCAGTGCAGCAGCTCGTAGGTCAGCTCGTCGTGGTTCTGCAGGGCGTGCACGAGCGAGGCGGGGTCGACGCCGACCTCGAGGCAGGTGCGCAGGCACAGCCGCAGGAACTCGGTGTCGCCGGTGGCCAGCGCGTGCTGGTAGGCGGGCCGGGTGACGAAGTCGTACGACAGGTCCGCGCCGGCCTCGCCGGTGGCGCGGATGTCGTCGATCGTCAGGTTCAGCTCCTGGAAGGTGAACCCGCCCACCTTGCGGACCATGCTGGCGATGAGGTGGTTCGCCGCCTCGGACAGCGGGTGGCCCTCCGACCACGCCGGCATGCCCTCCGCGCTGCGCTCGACCCCGAGGAAGCCGTTCGCGTCCAGCCGCAGCGCCGACGAGCCCAGGTCGGCGAGCGAGTGCAGGACGTCCCCGATCACCAGCCGCATCCCCGCGAACGACGGGTCCAGCCAGTTGATCGAGGGCTGGCCCTCCTTGAAGTAGTGCAGGTAGACCCAGCGGCGCTCGACGCCGTCCGTGCCGACGACCGGCGCCGTCGCGCTCCAGTTCGTCTCCTTGACGCCCTCGGCGTAGAAGATCACCCGCTGCAGCCGCCCGACGATGTAGCCGGCCTTCTGCAGCGCCTCCTCGCTCGCGAGGTCCAGGTTCACCGAGTCCTGCCCGGCCGGGACCTCGGGAAGCAGGTTCCAGTCTTCCGGCTCGATCTCCACCATGTGGTAGATGCCGGGGTAGTCGGCGTGCTTCATCTCGGCGAGCCGGAAGTCGGCGCCCTTGCCGGTGTGGCCGGGCACGACGTCGTCGATGATCGCGCCGCCGTACCAGGTCGCCATGCCGCACATCGCGCGGAACTCGGCCTCCGTGCCGAAGGCCGGGTCGATCTCGGTGCTGATGCGGTCGAAGTGCCCGTCCACGCTGGGGGTGGGCCGCCAGCCGACGAGCCCGCCCGCGCGCTTGACCGGCCCGGTGTGCAGGGCGTTGATGCCGATCGTGGCGAACGCCTTCCACAGCTCCTCGTCGCCCAGCGAGGCGAGGAACGACTCGCCGGGGCGGGTGATCAGCGAGATCGGGTAGGCGGTGAACCACACCGACGCCGACTCGACCGCGTGCCGCGGGTCCGGGTTGGCGAACGGGTTCTGCCACATGCTGCCCTGGCCGGAGAACTGCCGGCTGATCGTGTTCGCGTCGGCGAGCATCGACTGGCTCAGCAGCCACGACACGTAGGCCGGGTTCGTGCCCTTCGGCTGCCCGTCCGTCTTGACCGTGTGGCGCTCGAACGACTGCTTCACGCGGGTGCGGTAGCGCAGGCTCTTCGGTCGCGCGGGATGGAAGTACTCCGCGTACGTGACCTCGCTGGGCTCGTGGCCGTGCTCGTCAGACATCGACTCTCCGTACCGGATCGGGCCCGTCCGGATCCCGATTCTCTGGGCGGAGAATATCTTCTCGCTCGGACGGGCGGCGGCGACGCGGCCGTCCACCGCCAGGTGATACCCGAGCACGCCGGTGATCAGTCACGCAGCCGGAGCGGGTCGTCGACCGTCACTGTGCGTGTCGTTCCTTTGGGCCGAGCGTGACCGGTACCGCTCCCTCGCCGGATTGAGCCCCGTATCGGGGAGGACGTACGTTCGCCGAGCCCACCGACGAAGGGGGAGCGGTGACCGGAGCGGCGCTCGTCTCCGACACGCTCCTGCACCTGGCCGTCGCGCTGGACGGTGCCGGCCGGCACACGCGCGCCGGCGCGGAGTCCCATCCGGCGTACTGGGCGGCGCTCGCCCGGACGGCCGAGCGGGGCCTGCTCGACCTCGTGACGATCGGGGACACCCGGCCCGAGGACGGTGAGCACCCCGACGCCGCGCTGCTCGCCGCCTACCTCGCCCCGCTGACCCGGCACCTCGGGCTCGTGCCGGTCCTGTCCGCCGAGCCGGCGCAGGTCGTCGCCGCCACGCTCGCCCGCCTCGACCAGTCCTCGCGCGGCCGCGGCGGATGGCAGCCGGCGGCCGCGCCCGCAACCGGACTGGCCGAGGCGGTCCCGGCGGTGCACCGGCTCTGGGACGCACGGGCCGGTGCACCGCGCGCGGGAGCGCGTCGACGGCGGGGCCCCCGAGCCGTCGGCCGGCCCGGGGCCGCCGGAGGGTCGACCGCCCGTGCTGGTCGCCGCCGGCGAACGCCGCGGACCTGGCGGTCGCCGCCCGCGTCGGCGACGTCGTGCTGGTCACGCCGCGCGACGCCACAGACGCCGCGGGGGCGCTCGACGAGGTCCGCGCCGCCGAGTCGACCGTCGGCCGGACCGGCCCGCGGCTGCGGGTGGTCGCCGACATCCCGGTCGCACTCGACGGCGCGCGGGGGACGGCGGCCCTGGCCTGCTCGCCCACCGAGCTGGCCGACCTGCTCGTGTCCCTGTGGACCGAGGGTCTGGACGGGGCCCGGCTGCGGCCCGCGACGCTGCCGGGCGACCTGCTCGCGATCGTCGACGGCGTGGTGCCCGCGCTGCAGCGCCACGGCGTGTTCCGCACGGCCTACGGGGCGGCGACGCTGCGCGCCCGGCTGGGGCTGGGCGCGCGAACGGACCAGGTCGGCAACGGCGCACCCGACACGGTGGCCGTGTAGTTCCCGTGTTGCGCTACGGCCGCACCGTCAGTCGAGCGGCCGCAGGCCCAGGTGCTCGCGCAGCGTCGTGCCCGTGTACTCGGTGCGGAAGCTGCCCCGCTCCTGCAGGAGCGGGACGACCTTGTCGGCGAAGTCGTCGAGCCCGCCCGGGGTGATGTGCGGGACGAGGACGAAGCCGTCGCTCGCGTCGGTCTGCACGAACTCGTCCATCGCCGCGGCGACCGTGGCGGGGGAACCGATGAAGGACTGGCGGGCCGTCGTCTCGACGACGACGTCGCGCAGCGACAGGTTCTTCGCCTCGGCGAGCGCGCGCCACTCGTTCGCGATCGCGATGGGGTCGCGGTACATCCGCACGCTGGCCCGGCCCTTGGAGATCGTGTTCTCGCCGACGACCGGGTCCTCGGTGGGCAGCGGGCCGTCCGGGTCGCGGTCGGACAGGTCGCGGTTCCACAGCTGCTCGGCGAACTTGATCGCGGTCTGGCCGCTGACCTGCTGGCGGCGGACGACGTGGGCCTTCTCCTGCGCGTCGTCGTCGGTGTCGCCGAGCACGAACGTCGCCGCCGGGAGGATCTTGAGGTCGTCGGGGCTGCGGCCGTAGCTCGCGAGCCGGCGCTTGACGTCGCCGTAGAAGGCGCGACCCGCCTCCAGCGTGCCGTGCCGGGTGAAGATCGCGTCCGCGTCGGCGGCGGCGAACTCGCGGCCCTCCTCGGAGTCGCCGGCCTGCAGGATCACCGGACGGCCCTGCGGGCTGCGGGGCACGGCGAACCGGCCCGCGATGTCGAACTGCTCGGAGTGCACGGCGAACCGGCCCGCGTCGGGGTCGGCGAGGAAGGTGCCCGAGTCCTTGTCGGCGACGACCTCGTCGCCCCGCCAGGAGTCGAACAGCACGCGGGTGGCGGCGAGGAACTCCCGCGCCCGGTCGTAGCGCTTGTCCTGCGGCAGGAAGCCGCCGCGGCGGAAGTTCTCGCCGGTGAACGCGTCCCACGAGGTCACGACGTTCCAGCCGGCCCGGCCCGCGGACAGGTGGTCCAGCGACGCGAACTGGCGCGCCACCTCGTAGGGCTCGTTGAACGTCGAGTTGATCGTCCCGGTGAGGCCGATCCGGTCGGTGACGGCGGCGAGCGCGGCGAGCACGGTGAACGTGTCGGGGCGGCCGACCACGTCCAGGTCGTAGATCAGCCCGTTCTGCTCGCGCAGCCGCAGTCCCTCGGCGAGGAACAGGAAGTCGAACTTCCCGCGCTCGGCGGTCCGCGCGAAGTGCACGAAGGAGGAGAACTCGATGTGGCTGCCGGCCGCCGGGTCGCTCCAGACGGTGGTGTTGTTGACGCCGGGGAAGTGCGCGGCCAGGTGGATCTGCTTGTGCGGCACGGGATGTCCTCCTTACGCCGGGGCGTAGCGGTTGGCGGGGCGGGGGAGGCCGAGCAGCCCGCGCAGGGTGTCGGCCTCGTAGCCGGTGCGGAAGACGCCGCGCCGCTGCAGCTCCGGCACCAGGCCGCGGGTGATCGCGTCCAGGTCGACGGGGAGGGTGCCGGGCCGCAGCCGCAGCCCGCTCAGGCCGGCGGCCCGCCACTCCAGCGCCAGGTCCGCGAGCTGCGCCGGGGTCCCGACGAACACCCGCGCGTCGCTGACGTACTCGTGCCCGAGCAGCCCGTCGAGCCGCTCCTTGCGTTCCGCGGCCGCGGCGGCGGACTCGTCGAGGAACACCACGACGTCGCCGAGCACGTGCACGGTCTCGCCGGCCGCGCCCCGCGGCGTCCTGCTCGGCGCGGACCGTCGCCAGGATGTCCGCGGCGTCGGCCGCGTCGCGCGGCGTGACGAACCCGAGGTCCGCGGACCGCCCGACGAGCCGGAACGCGACGTCGCGGTGCGCGAGCGCGGCGACGACCGGCTGCCCCTGCGGCGGCCGCGGGGTGATCGAGGGGCCGCGGACGGAGAAGTGCGCGCCCTCGAAGTCGATGTAGTGCAGCTTCTCGCGGTCGACGAACCGGCCGGTGGCCGCGTCGCGGATCTCCGCGTCGTCCTCCCAGCTGTCCCACAGCCGCCGCAGCACCTCGACGTAGTCGGCGGCCTCGTCGAACAGGTCGGCCAGTGCGGCGGGGTCGGTGTCGTCGAGCAGGCCGGGCGGGACCGTGCGCCGCCCGAACAGCGCGGCCTCGTCCGGACGGTGCGAGATCCGCACCCGCACGCCCGCGCGGCCGGAGCTCACGTAGTCCAGCGTGGCGATCGCCTTGGAGGCGTGGAACGGCTCGGTGTGCGTGACCACCTGGGTCGGCACGATCCCGATGTGCCGGGTCAGCGGTGCGACGCGGGCGGCGACGAGCACCGCGTCGAGCCGGCCGCGGATCTGGTTGGACGGGGGAGGAGGCCGGGGCCTGACACCCGACCGGACGGTCCCGCGGAGTCACCCGGCCTCGTCCCCCCGGGGTCGTCCGGAGACTGCAGGCCGAGGGTGTCCTCGATCGTCACCAGGTCCAGCAGGCCGCGTTCGGCCTCGGCGACGAGCTCGGCCCAGTAGCCGGCGGTGAACAGCTCGCGCGGCCGGGCGTCCGGTTCGCGCCACGATGCGGGGTGCCAGCCGGTGCCGTCGAGGGCCACGGCGAGGTGGAGGTCGGACTCTCCCATGTCCGGCCCAACCCGCCGCACCCGCCGCGGATTCCGCCTTCACTGCGTCGATCTGCGCGAGCGGGATGGGCGAGTGGGACACAGGTCGGGTTCGGAGCCGAGTGGTGACCCGCTCGGCGTCACGGCTTCTCCGCCCGTCGCGCCAGACGGCCCGTCGCCGCGAGGAGTGCGGCGACGACACTGCCGCCGAGCGCCGACAGCGCAGGGCACAGCGCCGCCGCGAGGATCGCGACCCGCAGAGCCATCTCGCAGCCGAGGCGGACCCAGCGGTACGGGTCCGCGCTGCGGAACGCCCGCGGCCGGGCGACGTGTTCCAGACCACTCTCCACGCTGACGAACACGTGTCGAGGCAGCTCCGGCGTTCACCCGCCGCGTCGTCGAACGCGGCGGGCGTCTCGTCCCGTGGAAGGGGGCGTGCGCCGGGTTCCGCCGGCGTCCGGCGCGGGGGCCCCGCGCCTCCCCTGACCCGATCGGCAGGAACCGCAGCCATGCGCAGAACCTCCGTGCTCGTCACCCTGGCCACCGCCGCGGTGGCCGTCGGCCTCGCCGTCCCGGCCCTGGCCACCCCCGATCCACCGACGCCGACGACCGTGGCCGACCTCCGCGGATCCGGGCAGTCGGTGATCGACTGGAACCGCCGGCTGATCGCGATCCTCGGCACCCCGGACGCCCAACCGGCCACCGTCCACCCCACCCGCAGCTTCGCCATGCTGCAGGCCGCCGAGTACGACGCCGTCGTCTCGATCACCCACGGCGCCGCGCCGTACGGGACGGTCGTGCCTGCGGCGGACGGCGCCCGCCCCGACGCCGCGGCGGACCAGGCCGCGCACGACGTCCTCGCCGCCCTCTACCCGGGGCAGCGTGCCGACCTGGACGCGCAGCTGCGCGACGAGCTGGTCGGCATCCCCGACGGGCAGGCCAAGAGCGACGGCATCGCGGTCGGCGTCGCGACCGCGCAGCAGATCACCACGCAGCGCGCGGGTGACGGCTCGGCGGCACCGCCGCCCGCCTTCGTCGCCGGCACCGCACCGGGCGACTACCGGCCGACACCCCCGAAGCAGGCCACCCCGATGTACACCGGGTGGGGTTCGGTCACGCCGTTCGTGCTCGCCGGCGCGCAGCAGTTCCGTCCGGCCGCCCCGCCGGCAGTCGACAGCCCTGCGTACGCGGCGGCGCTCGACGAGGTGCGCACCGTCGGCCGCGACTCCAGCACCGTCCGCACCCCGGACCAGACGGTGGCCGGGAAGTTCTGGAGTTCGGCGCCGATCTGGACCACCTGGAACCAGATCGCCCAGCAGGTCGCCACGGACCGCCACACCGGGCTGGCGGAGACGACCGCCGCGTTCGCGGCGATGGACCTGGCGCTGGCGGACACGACGATCGCGATGTACGACGCGAAGTACACCGATCACGTCTGGCGTCCGGTCACCGCGATCCAGACCGGTGACGCGGGCTGGACGCCGCTCACCCCGACGGCCGCCGACCCGTCCTACCCGGGCGCGCACAGCGCGCTGAGCGCCGCGGCGGCGACCGTCCTGACGGCCTTCTACGGACCGCAGCAGGGGGTGTCGGTGACGTCGGCGGCCGACCCGGGCGTCACGCGCACCTTCACCGGCTTCACCGCCGTGGCGGACGAGGCGGGGCTGAGCCGGATCTGGGCCGGCCAGCACACCCGGCTCGACCACGAGGCGGGCCGGCAGCTGGGTGGCCAGGTCGGCGGGGCGGTGCTGGACGCCCTGCAGGTCAACCGGGCGGGGTGACCCGGGACGCGACCGCCCGTCTCTCGCCGGGGGACGGGCGGCGCGGTCGTGTAACCCCGCCGCCTACCTCTACGGGAGTGCCACGGCGTTGAACGCACCGCGGGCTACGGTCCGTGCAAGCAACCAGACCGTCCCTACCTCCGGAGGTGCCCGATGCCGCTGCCGCACCGCTCGCGCCCGTTCGGTGACCTGGAGGCCACGGTGATGGACCTGATGTGGAGCGCGGACCGTCCGCTGCTCGTCCGTGAGGTGATCGACCTCATGCGCCCGGAGCGGGCGCCCGCCTACACGACCGTGATGACGGTGATGGACAACCTGCACCGCAAGGGTTGGCTGGAGCGCAGGCGGGACGGCCGGGCCTGGCGCTACGAGCCGGTGCTCACCCGGCAGGCCTACACCGCCCGGCTCATGCACGAGGCGTTGGCGGTCAGCGACGACCGGGCCGGCGTGTTGGCGCGCTTCGTGGCGGAGATCGACCCCGCGGACGCCGCCGCCCTCGCCGCCGCCTTGGCGGAGGCGCCGGAGGACGGGCCCCGGTGACCGTCGGCGGCGCGCTGATCCTCTACGCGACGGCGGTCGGGCTGGCCGGAGCGGTCGGCTTCCGCCGCGCGCACTGGCCGCTGCGCGCACCGCGGCTGGGGGCGGCGGCGGTGCTCGCCGCGGCCTGGTCGGTGCCCGTGGCGCTCGTCCTGGCCGGAATGACGATCATCCTTCCGCCGAGCGCCGTGTTCGCCGACGTCGGACGGCTGGTCGGCGCCTGCCTGATCCGGCTGCGCGCCGCGTACGGCACCCCGGCCGGCGCCGGGATCGTGACGGCGGGGCAGGTGCTCTCGATCGCCACCCTCGGCCGGATGGCGTGGGCGGTCGGCCGGGTCGGCCACCGGCGGCGCACCGAGCGGCGGCGGCACCGCCTGCTCGTCCGGCTGGCCGGTGGCCGGCGCCCGGATGTGCCGGCGGTGGTGCTCGACTGCCCGGGCCCCGCGGCCTACAGCGTCGCGGGTCGCCGGCCGGAGGTCGTCGTCACGAGCGGTGCGGTCGACCTGCTCACCGGCCCGCAGCTGGGCGCAGTGCTCGCCCACGAGCACGCACACCTGCGGCGCCGGCATCACCGCTGGGCGTTCGCCGCCGCGCTGGTGGCCGAGGTGATGCCCGTCGTCCCGCTGCTGCGCGAGGCACCAGTGCGCGTGGGGCGGCTCCTGGAGATGGACGCGGACGAGCGCGCGACGGACCATCACGAGCCGCGGGTGCTGGCCAGCGCACTGGTCGCCGTCACCTCGGCGGGTGGTCACACCGCGGCGGTCCCGGGCGGCGCCACACCGATCGTCGGCCGGCCCCGTGGTGCCGGGGCAACCGGCGCAGGGGCGGAGGCGCTGGCCCGGGTGCACCGCATCCTGCGCCCGCCGGACCGGCTGCCCCGGCAGCGGGCGGCGCTCACCCGGGCCGCGGTCGTGGCGCTGACGGTCGCGCCGCTGGTGCTGGCGACGGCGCCCGCCGTCGTCGCGCTGCTGCCGTAGTGCCTGATGGAGCGAACGCGGCGTTGGGTACGTCAGATGTACCCAACGCCGCGTTCGCTCACTTCGCGCGACCGGCGCCGTAATCAGTAGCCGTTGCCCGTGCCGGACGACGCGGCCGGCGCCGGCGGGTCGTCGTCGATCTCGTCTCCGCCCGGGGCGACCACGTACCAGCCGCCGCCGAAGTTGTGGATGCCCTGACCCCTGACGTCACCGGGGGCGGTGTCGCCGGCGAAGTAGTAGAGCGGGTGACCGTCGTAGGTGACCTGCCGCGTGCCGTCGGCCCGCGGGCTCGTCCCCACCAGCGACGCCTGGGCGGCGCCTGTCGTCACGGCGGCCGGGCCCGAGGTGAGCAGCGGCGGCCACACCTGCGCGCACGCGCCGGTGCAGGTCGACATGGTGCCCGTGTCGGCCTCGAACAGGTACAACGCCCGGCCGGTGCCGTCGACCAGCGCGGTGCCCGGGGCCAGCGCCGCGGCGCTGATCTGCAGGGCCGCGGGCGCGGCCGTCCGGGAGGTGGCCTGCGCCCCGTACGCGGCGCCGCCCACCGTGGCGGGGCCGGCCAGTGCGTTGCCGTACGCCGCGCCGCCGCCGGCCAGCGCCGCCGCGGCGAGCACGCCGGCGAGGATGTGGATGCGCTTCATGGGGGTGCCTCCGGTCCGTATGCCCCGTGCCGTCGGATGGTGGGCGGCCGAGGGGCCGCGGGACCGCCCACCGCCCCTTCCACGCGCCGCACCCGACGAGGCGTTCAGCCGGCGACTCAGAGGGATGAGACCGGGGGGCACGGGCGCGAACGCGCGGCCGGCCGTCGGGCCCCGGTCTCATCCCCCTGCCCGCTGAACGCCGGCGTAACTACTACTCGTATTAGTAGACATGACGACGGTTCTTTCCCACGCGCACGCCGCCACCGACTCCGGAGCCGCACTGCGCGAGCTCTACCGCGACCACGCCTCCGCCCTGCTGCGGTACGCGCAGTGGTTCACCGACGACCGCGCGGCCGCCGAGGACGCCGTCCAGGAGACCTTCCTGCGCGCCTGGCGACACCTGCCCCGGCTGGTGGACGACGGCCGACCGCTGCGGCCCTGGCTGCGCCGGGTGCTCCGGCACGTCCTGATCGACGCCGGCCGCACCGCCCGCGCGCACCGCGAGATCCTGCACGACATCGTGCCCGTCGAGGGTGAGGTCGACGGCGGGTACGAGTGCCTTCTCGACCGCGGACTGCTCGACGTGGTACTGCGCGACCTGTCGCCCGCCCATCGTGAGGTGCTGGTCGAGACCTACTACCGCGACGCGCCTGCGGAGCGGGTCGCCGCCCGGCTCGGTGTCCCGCCGGGGACCGTCCGCTCGCGGCTCTACTACGCGCTTCGCGCCGTGCGCAGCCGGCTCGACGAGCTCGCCGAGGCACCGGCAGGTGACGACCGTGCCGTGCGACCTCTGCGCTCCGTCTGAGCGGGCTGGTGCACCTGCCGCCTGTGCGCCAGAGTGGCGCATGCCGACCGGCGAGGCCTACGCGGACTGGGAGGCCGTGTACCGGGACAACGTGGACCGGGTCTACCGGACGATGTTTGCCAAGGTCGGGAACCGGCCGGATGCGGAGGACCTGACCGCGGAGGTGTTCCTGGCGGCGCTGCGGCCCCTGCGGGTCTCGGCGAGCGTCGGAGAGGTCCGGGCCTACCTGGCGGCGACGGCCCGCACCGTGCTGGCACGGCACTGGCGGCGCACACTCGGACTGGAGGTGACGACGCTGGACGACGAACACACGGCGACCGCCGCTGCCGAGCAGGCTCCGCCCGCCCCGCCGGGCCGGACCCGAGCGATCCTGGCCGCCCTGCCGGCCAACTACCGTCGCATCCTCGAACTGCGCTTCCTCGACTCGTGCTCGGTGCAGGAGGCCGCGGCCGCCCTGGGAGTCAGCACGGCCAACGCGAAGGTCCTGCAGCACCGGGCGCTGCGCCGGGCGGCGCAGCTCGCGCAGGAGGCGGGCCGGTGAGGGCCGCGCCCGAGCCTGCTTCGTCGAGTTCGCGGACGAGGCGGGTACGACCTGCGCAGGTGCGACCGTGACCGGGCGCGGGTTGCGCCGCCACCTCGACGACCTGCTCACCGGGCGGCGGCCCCGGCCGTTCCGGGCCACGCCCTCCGAGGCCGACGAGCTGCGCGTGGCGATCGAGCTGAGTGCCGCGCGGCCGGGCGCGGACGAGCCCCGGGCGGGGTTCGTCGACGAGCTGCACGCCCGGCTGGCGGCCGAGCTCGGCGCTGTCGAGGTCGACCCCGCTACAGACGCCTCCCCGGGGGCTGCCGCCCTCGCCCCCGTGCCCACGCCGGGGGACGCGGGTTCCCAGCACCCCCGGTCCCTCGGGCGCCGGCGGCTGCTCGTGCAGGGCGCGGGTCTCGCCGCTGCCTCCGCCGCGGTGGGCGCCGCGGTCGGTCACGCGCTGACCGGCCCCGAGCAGGCTCCGGACGGTTCCCGCACGATCACTCCGACCAACGGGGTCTGGCACACCGTCGCCGCTACCACCGAACTGCCCGAGGGCGCCGTCCGCGCCTTCGACCTCGGCGCCGTCGCCGGGTTCGTGCACCGGGTCGACGGCGTCGTGCGCGCCGTGTCGGGGTCGTGCACTCATCAGGGCTGCCGGCTCGCCCTCGACGCGGCGCGGAACCTCGACTGCCCGTGCCACACCACCGTCTTCGCGCTGTCCGGCGACCTGATCCGCCACCAGCTGCCGGTCGCGCCCCGGCCGCTGCCGACGTTCGCGACCCGTGAGGCCGACGGCGCCGTGCAGGTGTTCGCGCCTCGGGCGTGACCCGCGGCGGCCGCCTCCGAGCGGGACGTATCCGAGGGGGCCGGACACCCCTCTTCTCCCAACCGGGATCGGTGGGAGCGCCGGGAGGTGTGGCATGAGCGAGCGTAGCGAGCGAATCGATGTCACAGCGCTTCGCGCTGAGTCGGATTCTCCTGGGCCGACCGAGCGAAGCGAGGGAGTGCGATGAGTTCTGTGGTGGTGTGCGGGGGAAGCATGATCGGGCTGTCGGTGGCGATGATGCTCGCCCGCGACGGGCATGACGTCACCGTCCTGGAGGGCGATCCGGACGGGGTGCCGACGGCGCCGGCGGAGGCGTGGGGGTCGTGGAAGCGTGGCGGGGTCGCCCAGTTCCACCAGCCGCACAACACGTTCGCGCGGTTCCGGCAGGTCTGCGACGCCGAGCTGCCGGGGCTGACCGACCGGTTGCTGGCGGCGGGCTGCCGATGGGTCGACTACCTCGACCCGTTGCCGCCGACGCTCACGGACCGCAGCCCCCGGCCGGGCGACGCGGAGCTGCGGCACGTCACAGGCAGGCGGCCGGTGGTCGAGGCGGCGACCGCGGCCGCGGCGCAGGAGCAGCCCGGCGTGACCGTCCGCCGCGGCGTCCGGATCTCGGGGCTGCTGACAGGTCCGTCCGCGGTTCCGGGGGTGCCGCACGTGACCGGCGTCCGCACGGACACGGGGGAGGAGCTGCGCGCGGACCTCGTCGTCGACGCGATGGGCCGGCGGACCCGCGCGGCCGACTGGATCGCCGGGCTGGGCGGCCGCCCACCGCAGGCGCAGGCCGAGGACAAGGGTTTCGTCTACTACACGCGCTACTTCACCGGCCGGGCGCAGCCCCAGCGGATGGGCCCCGTGCTCACGCCCCTCGGCAGCATCTCCGTGCTGACCCTGTACGGCGACAACGACACCTGGTCCGTCACGGTCTTCACCGTCACCGGCGACGCGCCGCTCAAGGCCCTGCGCGACGACGACGGCTTCGACCGGGTCGTGCGCGCCTGCCCGCTGCAGGCCCACTGGCTCGACGGCACGCCGCTCACCGGCGTGCTGCCCATGGCCGGGGCGCTCGACCGCATCCACGGCTACGTCGTGGACGGGCGGCCGGTGGTCACCGGCCTCGCCGCGGTCGGCGACGCGTGGGCGTGCACGAACCCGTCGGCCGGCCGCGGCCTGAGTGTCGGCATGACGCACGCGCAGGTGCTGCGGCAGGTCGCTGCCGCCCACCTCGATGATCCCGCGATGTTCGCGCAGGTGTGGCACGCGCGCACCGACCGCGAGGTCGCGCCGTACTACTGGAACCAGGTGCGGGCGGACCGGCAGCGGGTCGCGGAGATGGCCGCGTTGAGGGAGGGGCGCGAGCCGCCGGCCCCGGACCCGACGGTGATCCGGTTCGCCGCCGCCGCCCGTACGGATCCCGACGTCTTCCGCGGGCTGATCGAGACGGTCCAGTGCACCGCCCTGCCGCAGGAGGTGCTGGCCCGGCCGGTGATCGCGCAGCGGATGGCGCAGCTCGGCGACGACCCGTTGCCCCCGCCGCCCGGCCCCGATCGGCAGCAGCTCCTGCGCCTGCTGGCCGCCTGAACCCCGGGAGCGTTGCCCCCGGGCCGGGTTCTGCGGTGGGATGCCTCCCCCACCCTCGAGCGATCGGTTGCCGATGCAGACCCCTTTCACCCAGGTCCCCGACTGGTTCCCCTGGGAGAACGCCGGCGCCTCGATCGCCGTCGCGGACGTCGACGCCGACGGGCGTCCGGACGTCGTGCTCCTCATGGTCGACGCACCCCCGGGGCGCAACGCCGCCTTCTACCGCATCGGCCGTGCGCTCGACGAGTCCGGCGCGCTCACCGGCGGATGGACCGACTGGCAACCCGTCCCGGACTGGTTCTCCGACGAGAACCAGGGTGCCGGTGTCGCGGTCGCCGACGTGAACGGCAACGGTGCACTCGACCTCGTCGTGTTCCTCCTCGACGCCCCGGACGGACCCAACCTGGGCTGGTTCCGGGTCGGCTGGTCGCTGGACCCGGCGACCGGTTCGGTGACCGGCGGGTGGACGGACTGGCAGCTCATCCCGGACTGGTTCCCCTTGGCGAACGCCGGCGGGGACATCACGGTCGCGGACGTCGACGGCGACGGCCGCCCCGACCTGGTCGTGCTCATGGTCGACGCCCCCGAAGGCCCGAACGCCGCCTACTACCGCAGCGGCCCCCTCGACGCCGACGGCACCGTGACCCACTGGCGCCCCTGGCAGGCCCTGCCGGACTGGCCCTTCTGGGAGAACCAGGGCGCCGGGCTCGCCGTCGCCGACCTCGACGGTGACGGGCACGCCGAGCTCGTGGTCCTCGCCGTCGACAACCCGGTGGCGAAGAACGAGGCGTTCTACAGCGTCGGCTGGCACCTCGACGAGCGCGGGCGGCCGGGCGACGGCTGGGGACCGTGGACGAAGATCCCGGACTGGGACTTCTGGGAGAACCAGGGCTGCGGACTGGCGATCACGCCACTGGGCGCGGCGGGCGAGCCGCACCTCGTCGTGGTCGCCGTCGACGCGCCGGTCGGTCAGAACGCCGCGTTCCACCGGGTCCTCGACGCGATGACCGACCTCGAGATGGCACCGGAGATGGGGGTCTGGCGCCTGCTCGAAGACGGCTCGGGCACGCTCGCCGTGCACGCCGCCCTGCTGCACACGGGCGACCTGCTGTTCTTCGCGGGTTCCAGCAACGACCCGGACCGGCACAACGCCCACCAGTTCGGCACGACGGTGTGGCGCTATCCCGGCGCGGAGCAGCAGCAACCCGATACGCCCGTCGACCTCTTCTGCGTCGGGCACGCGTTCCTCCCCGACGGTCGGTTGCTGGCGGCCGGGGGCACGCAGCAGTACGACCCGTTCTTCGGCCTGACCCAGTCGATCGCGTTCGACCCGGCGACCCGGACCTGGGTGCCGCAGCCCCAGATGGCGGGCGGGCGCTGGTACCCGTCGCTGCTGGCGCTGGGCGACGGGCGGGTGCTCGCGACCTCGGGGCTCGACGGGACCAGCCAGCTCAACCTCGTCCCCGAGATCTACACCGACGGGGCAGGCTGGGCGACCCGGCCGCAGTCCCAGAACTGGCCGATGTACGGGCACCTGTTCCTGCTGGCCGACGGCCGCGTGTTCTACAGCGGTGGCCAGTACGGCGACAACAACGGCGTACGGCCCGCGGTCTGGAATCTCACGACGAACGCCACCGCCGACGTCCCCGGCCTGCCCGACCCCGGCAGCCGCAACCAGTCCGCCAGCGTGCTCCTGCCCCCCGCGCAGGCCCAGCAGGTGATGATCATCGGTGGCGGGCCGTACGACATGCACAACCAGGCGGGAGCGACGGCCGCGACCGCTGTCGCCGACCTCACCGCCGCCGCTCCGACCTACATCGCGCACGGCCGACCTGCACATGGGCCGCATGCACCTGTGCGCGACGCTGCTGCCGGACCGCACCGTGCTGGTCAACGGCGGCGCGATGATGGAGGAGACGGCCGCGCAGGCGGCGTTCGGCGCCGAGATCTACCACCCGGCGGCGGGGGAGTGGCGCATGGCGGCCGACAGCCGGGTGCCCCGGCTCTACCACTCGGTCGCCGTGCTCCTGCCGGATGGCAAGGTCGTGACGGCGGGGTCGAACCCGCAGCGCAAGACCGAGGAGATGCGCGTCGAGGTCTTCTGGCCGCCCTACCTGTTCGCGGGGCCCCGGCCGTCGGTGGTGCCCGCGCAGCAGGAGGTGACCTACGGGGCGGTGCTGACGGCGACGGTGCCGGACGCGGCGGCCGTCGCGAGCGCCGCGCTGATGCGACCGGTGGCCACCACGCACTCCAGCGACCTGGAGCAGCGGCTGGTCGACCTGCCGCTGACCGTCACCGGAGCGGACACCCTCGCGCTGACGCTCCCGGCGTCACCGAACCTGGCGCCGCCCGGCTGGTACCTGCTCACGGTGCTCGACGCGGCGGGAAGGCCGTCGCCCGCGGCGTGGGTCCACCTGAGGTGAGGGGAGACGAGACACGATGACGACCGCGGAGCCGAGCGCGCCGCTGCGCACGGGCTGGGAGGAGGGCACCCACTCCCCCCGCCCCTGAGAGCCCGGCCGCGCTCATCCCCGGCCGGGCTCCAGTCCGGCGAGGAGCACGGCGAGGATGTCGCGGATCGAGACGACCCCGACCACGGTGCCGGCGACGGCGATCGGAACGTGCCGTACGCCCGCATCCCGCATGAGCGCGCCGACCGTGGCGATGCTGTCGTCCGGTTCCGCGGTCACGAGATCGGCCGTCATGATGTCCGCGGCCTGCCGCTCGTCCAGGTCCTCGCCGTCGGCGACGACCTGGACGAGGTCACGCTCCGAGAGCAGCCCCGTCGCGCCGCCGGGGTTGTCGACGAGCACCACGCCGACCTCGCTCTCGTAGAGCTCTCGGGCGACGTCGCGCAACGATCTCTCCGAGGCCACGCCGAGGAGCCGGCGGGCCATCACCAGCCGAACGGGATCGGTGGGGGCGGGACCCGTCCGGGGGATTCCGGCGAGGGCCGCAGTGCCCTCGCCCTCCACGAGTGTCATGGCCCGAGCGTGCTCCGCGGCACTTCGACCGGACAGGGGCCCGACGACCCCGCCCTGTCGGGCACTAGTCCCCCCACCGATGGACCTTCGCCTTGCTCCGCTGAGGCGTCGACGCCCAGGACACGGGCCGGGTCACGAGATCCAGGTCGGTGATCCGGTAGCGGAAGAACTCGCCCGTGGTGAAGCCGTCGGTGTCGGGGAACCAGCCGATCCGGCCGGCCGTGGGCACGGTGACGCCGCCGAACGTTCGGTGCTCGGTGAACTCACCGCCGAACGAGTGCCAGTCCCATTCGCCGGTGCCCTTCGGGTCACCCCACCGGGCGAGGACGAAGGACAGGGCGCAGCCACGGGTGTCGAGCCGCAGGTGGAGCGCGATCGGCGCGTCGCCGACCGCGAAGCGCGCGGTGATGCACCGGTCCGACTCGGCCGTCCAGCTCACCCCGAACCGGGGCAGCAGCGTCGTCGGCACCCACACGGCCTCGCCGCCGCTGCGGCCGGCCGCGCTGAGCGTGACGTCGCGGCCCTCGGCGTGCATCACCGGGACCAGCCCGGCGAGCCGCCAGTCGGCCAGCCCGACGCCGTCGACGTAGCGGTCCGACCCCGTGATCACCGCACCGGCGCGTGCGGACCACACGAACCCGGTGTGCGGGCTGATCACCTCGTGGGCCCGGAACGGCAGCCACCGCCCGATCTTGATCGTCCCGTGCATCCGGATCCGGGCCGTGCGCGCCAGCGGTGCGCCCGGCGAGACGGCCGCGTTCAGGTACCGCAGCACCGGCTCGGGCAGGCCGTCGAGCTCGCCCGGCGAGAACACCCCCGGCTGCGGCGGCCGCACCACACGCCGCTCGGTGTCCGTCGTCGTCCGCACCATGGCTCCACGGTGAGGCGCGCCCGCCGGGGGCGACAGAGGCGGACGACCCGCACCGTCCCGAGGGTGCAGGGGCTGCCAGGTGGACCCCTACGGCAGGACCAACGACCGTGGCCCGGCGCCCCGCCGCGGCCCGACAGTGGACAGCGTTGGCGTGAAGGCGGGTGGGGCATGGACGTTCACCACGGGGACGGATGGGCCGCGGACGACCCGGCCGCCCGGGCCCGCCTGGCCCATGATCGGCACGACCAGGTGATCCAGCAGCTCTTCGCGACGGGCCTGGCCCTGCAGTCGGCGCTGCCGCGCATCCGCGACCCTGAGGCCCGCGAGCGGGTCATGCAGTCGGTCGTCGCGCTGGACGTGATCATTCACGAGATGCGTGCCACGATGACCGAGTTGCGCACGACGCGCTGACGCGGGTCCGGTGGATCGACGTCTAGTTCTTCGCGGGGCGCCCGTGCTGGCGCCGCTCGGTGGCGTACACGGCCGCCTCGGTGCGCCGGCCCAGCCCGAGCTTGTGCAGGAGTGACGACACGTAGTTCTTGACGGTCTTCTCGGCGAGGTACATCTCGGCGCCGATCTGCCGGTTCGTGAGCCCGTCCGCGACGAGCTCGAGGATCCGGCGCTCCTGCGGGCTCAGCGACTCGTAGCGCGGGTCGTCGGGTTCGTCGCCCCGGCGCAGCCGTTCGAGCACGAGCGCGGTGGCCCGCGGGTCCAGCAGCGAGCCGCCGCCTGCCACGGTGCGCACGGCGCCGATCAGGTCCGTGCCGGCGACCTGCTTGAGCAGGTAGCCCGCCGCCCCCGCCATGATCGCGCCGAAGAGCGCCTCGTCGTCGGAGTACGAGGTGAGCATCAGGCACGCGGGCGGCGGGTCGACCGTCGAGCGGATGTCGCGGCACACCGTGATGCCGTCGCCGTCGGGCAGCCGGACGTCGAGGATCGCGACGTTCGGCCGGAGCGCGGGGATGCGGGCCATCGCCTGCGCGGCGGTGCCGGCCTCGCCGACGACCTCGATGTCGTCCACGGTCTCCAGCAGCTGTCCGATGCCGCGACGCACGATCTCGTGGTCGTCGAGCAGGAACACCGAGATGGTCACCGGGACTCCTCCGCTGGTGCTGTCGACACCGTGGTCAGGGGACCGGCACACCGTACATCGCGCACCGTTCAAGGCGGCCTGCCACATCGCGGTGGAAGACCGAATTCGACCCGATCTACGGCCGAATCAGGTCGGCGAGCGGTCGCCGCGGGGTGCGCGTCGTCGGCCAGCCGCGCCCGATCCGGAGCACGGCCACCGGCGGGCGCGCCGTCCCGACGAGCCTGCGCAGCTCCTCGCGCACATCGGGGACCTCCACCAGCTGGGAGAGGAACGACACCGCCAGGCCGTCCACGGTCGCGGTGAGCAGCACCCGCTGCATCGCCTCGCCCGCGCGGACCTCCGCCGCCGGGCCGGTCACGTGCGGGATCAGCGCGGCGAGCAGCGGCTCGTCCTCGGCGTCGCGGCCCGGCACCCGCGTCCGCGCGGTACCGCCGGTGAAGTCGCGCACCACCCAGCGGTCGTGCGGAGCCGGTGCCGGCCCGGCGGCGCGGGCGGGCACGCCGTCCGGTCGGTCGGCCTCTGCTCCGGTCCAGTGCAGCAGCTCGTCGCGGAACGCCGGATCGGCCAGCTGCCTGCGGTGCGCTGCGACCGAGAGCCTGCCGACCTCGGCCCGCTGGGTGGGCGGCACGACGTGCAGCAGCGCCCCCTCCTCGGCGGCGGCCCGGCACAGTGCGTAACGCTCTGCGGCGGTGACCGCGGCGTCGGTGAACGGGCGGCGGTTGGTGTGGCGGCGGGGCACGGCGTCGAGCAGGCGCGTCAGCTCGGGTGTCGCGTGGGCGGTCCCCGCGCGCCGGACCTCGGCGACGAGGTCGCGCCGGGCGGGGTCGGGGAACAGCGCGACGGCCGGGCGGACACCGCGCGCCGTCAGCGCGAGCCGGAGGTTGAACAGGGCGGCACCGCAGCCCAGCCGCAGCTCCTGGTCGTCGGGATCGGCCACGGGCATGCGCCGCGTGGGGTCGGCGTACAGCTCGACGACGTCCGGGGTCGTCCGGAAGGACCAGGGCTGCGCGTTGTGCACCGACGGCGCCAGCGCGGCCGTCTCGAGCACGGCCACGGTGTCCGGGACGGACAGACCCAGCGCCGGTCCGACCAGGTCCACCTCGTGCGACATCGCGCCCCTTCCTCCGTACCGTGCAACCCCTACGGTCCTCCCGTGGGCGACGGGCGGGAACGGGCCGTTCGTCCCGCGGGTGACCGACCACCTACCCCTTGGGGCGGACGTCGCCGACGCGGCATGATCGGCATGCGGGCCGCGGAGGGCGGCCCGCCGTATGCGGCCGGGAGGGCTGATGAGCACCTCGCGCAGGCGGGCGGTGGTGGTCGGGGTGGACGCCTCCGACTCGGCGCGGCAGGCGGTCGGCTGGTCGGCCGAGATCGCCTCGGACACGGGCCGAGCACTGCTAATGGTGCATGTCCCGGCCACCCCGGGGCCCGACGACGGCATGCTCCCGGCCTGGTTGCGCGAGCTGGTCGAGTCCGCCGAGCGGCAGGGCGCGGAACCCGTCGAGGCGGTTCTCGCCGAGGGCGGGGTCGCCGACGCACTGCTCGAGCGGTCCACACCCGACGGGTTCCTCGTCGTCGGCAGCTACGGCGAGGGCGTCCACTCCGGGATGCTCGCCGGCACCCTCGCGCTGGCCCTGCTCGCCCGCGCCGACTGTTCCGTGGCGGTGGTCCGGGGAGCCGCACCCGGACTGCCGCCACCCCGCACCGGGCCGGTCGTGGCCGGGGTGGGCGACGGACCGACCGCCGACGCCGTCCTGGAGCGGGCCGCGGAGATCGCCGCCGCGCACGGCGCGCACGTGCTCGCCGTGCACACCTGGAGTGACATCGTCGTCACCGCGGGCGGCCACAGCGTGCGACGATCCGCGTCGCACGGCTCCGAGCTCGCCGCCGACGCGGCGGCGGCGCTCGAGTCGCGGGTGGCCCGATGCCGCGAACTCCGGCCCGGTGTGGTGATCGAGTCGCGGGTCGTGGGTGACACCGCCCTGCGGGCGCTGCTGGATCAGGCGGCCGACGCCCGCGCCGTCGTGGTCGGCCGCTGGCGCGGGCCGGAGACCGGGGGCATGCTCGGGTCGACGAGCCGCGGGCTGGTGGAGTTCGCCCCCTGCCCCGTCGTCGTCGTCTGAGAATTCGAAACGGGCCGCGTGCCTGCACGCCTGGGGGTGGAAGTCTCTCAGCGGGCAGCAGCACGACCGCGCACAGCGCGACCCACGCCGCGCCGAGCAGCCAGCCGGTGACGACGTCGGTGGCCCAGTGCACGCCGAGGTACACCCGGCCCGCTCCCGCCGCGGTGATCATGACGGTGGCCGCCACGACGATCGCGGCGCGCCGCCGACGGCTTGCCGTCCGGGCCACGAGCACGAGTGCGAGCACGCCGAGCACCACCGTGGCGTCCACCGTGTGCCCCGACGGCAGCGAGAATCCGGCCTCGGGGATGAGCTGTTCGGCCGCAGGCGGTCGCGGTCGGCCGTACCCGAGCTTCAACGTGTCGCCGAGCAGCGTGCTCACCAGCGGCGTGCCGGCCACCAGCAGCGCGTCCAGCCGTCGCCCGCGCAGCACCAGCAGCAGGCCCACGGCACAGGCCAGGGCGCCGAGCGCGACGATGCCGCCGCCGACCCGCAGCGCCGAGGCGAGCACCGTGCCGGCGTGGCGCGGTGCTCGACGACGAAGGTCCACACGGCGCTGTCGTAGCCGGTGGGGCCCTTCCCCGCGTCGGCGACGTGGTCGGCGAGCGCCGCGCCCGCGCCGAACAGCAGGGCCGCGACCCCACCCGCGACCAGCACGCCGGGCCGCACGAGGCGCCGGGGGACGGCCCGGCGGCGAGCCACGACGGTGGTCGCGGCGAGCACGACCACCCGGTCGCCGCCACGGCGGCGACCAGCTCCATCCGGTCGGCGAACATCAGCGGTCCT
>CAWADQ010000046.1:0-96487 GCA_963780835.1 uncultured Actinomycetota bacterium
CTGCCCAACTACGTCGCCAACCTCAGACGCCTGGGCTTCGCCGACGACGACTTCACCGGTGACGGCAGCGACCGCCTCGTCGACGCCATCGTCGCCCATGGCGACCCGGACGCCATCAACAGCCGCGTCCGAGCCCATCACGAGGCCGGCGCAACCCACGTCTCCCTCCAACTGCTGGCGCCGACGACCCGCCAGTTCCCGATCGACCAGTGGCGGGTCCTGCTGTCCGGGTAACCACCGCGATCGTCGGCGCGACCACCGCACGCCGGTGCGAATTCGGTGGGTCGGACTCACCGGGAGCCACCTTCGCTGTGTCAGGACGACCCGACGCGCGGTATCACAGTGGTATCGTCCCTGCATGGCGATGACGTTGCGGCTCACCGACGCCGAGACCGAAGCCCTGCGCGCGCAGGCGGAGGTCGAGGGCCGCTCCATGCAGGACGTTGCACGGGCCGCGCTCCGTCGAGTACGTGTCCCGGCGAGGCAACGCGAAGCTGGTCGACGAGGAGCTGCAGTACGTCGTGACCCGCTACGCCGAGGCGCTGCAGCGTCCTCGGTGACTCGTGACCGAGCTTGCGAGGTCACCGTTGAGCACAGCAGCCCGCTAGCTGCCGTGAGTCTCGACGAGCATGACTGCGCGTTGCCGACGCAGCCGCCGGCGTCCAGGTGATGGTCCGCGACATCGGGCTGCTCGAGTCGGCGCTGGGACGTCCGCGGGCCACCGTCTTCGGCGATGACGCCTACCCCGACCTGCACACAAAAGCAGCCGCGCTGCTGCACTCGCTGGCGCGCAACCACGCGCTGGTCGACGGCAACAAGCGGCTGGCCTGGGCGGCCGCGGCGGTGTTCCTCGGCATCAACGGCCATCGGGTCGACGCCGACAACGACGAGGTCGTCGAGTTCGTCGTCGCGGTGGCCGCTGGTGAGCTGGACGACGTCGTCGCCGATCGCCGCGCGGCTGCGCGAGTGGGCGCCGGGCGACAAGGGCTGAAAGCCCGCTCCGGGCTACCGCCGCCTGCCGAGCTCCGCGATCACCTCGGTGTTCCACGTGTGGTTGTGGAACACCGCGTAGCGCTCGCCCGCGACCCGCATGTAGGCGTCCGCCGCCGTCTCGTCCTTGTCGAGCAGCTCGCCGTTCCCGATCATCTCGACGACGGGCACGAACTCCTCGGCGTACCAGCGCCGTCGCGGCCTCGGCACGTTCCAGGCAGCGCCCCTCGGCGAACATCAGCCGCGCGGCCCAGGCCTCGACCATCTCCGCGAACCACGGGTACTGCTCCGGGTCGCTGAGGACGAGCCGCTCCCGCCCGGGGCGCCCCACCGGGACACGCTGCAGGAACAGCCTGCGCAGCTCGCGGGCGGCGAGGTCGGACCGGGCCCGGACGTCGTCCGGCTCGACGACCGTCCGCACCCGGCGCACATCAGCCTCGATCTCGGGCAGGTCGAGCGCGCGGTGCACCGCGACCCGGTGGTGCCCGTCGCGGACGAAGTAGATGTCGCCGACCTGGTAGACGTCGATCGGCGGCAGCGGCTGGCCCCGCCGCACGGCCTCGTCGATCCGCTCGAACCGCCGCCTGCTCAGCCCGGTGCGCGGCCGGAACTTCGGGTCGAACTCGCGGACCCGGTCCACCGAGCCGACGATCTGCGCCACCGGGATGACCTGCACGCCGAGAGAGACCTCGTCGACGAGCCCCAGCGCGTCGACGACCTCCTGGAACGACAGCGCCTTGCGGTCGCCGCTCTCCTTGCGCAGCAGGCGGGCGGTCAGCGCCGCGATGACCTGGAGGCGGCGGGCGCGGAGGAAGTCGGCCTCGGCGTCGGCCCGGGGGGAGCCGGTGTCGCGGATCATCGTGGTCCTTCCTCGGGGCGCGAGCTCGAACATCGGGATCTCGAACATCCGGGATCTCGAACATGCGGTAGGGGATCACGTTGCGGATCGTCGTGTCGCCGACCCGCCGGTCGGGCCGCGGCTGGCCGTAGGGGTGGATGTGGCCGTGCAGGTGCCAGCGCGGATGCAACCGCTCCAGCAGGGGGTGCAGCGCGTCGATGCCGACGTGCGGGCGGTCGTCCTCGTCGCCGAGGCCGCGCGGCGGTGCGTGCGTGAGCAGGACGTCGACCGGCCCGGGCTGCCGCCGCTGCAACCGCCCGACCCGACGCAGGAGGCGGGCGGCGCGCCGGTGGAACTCGCGTTGGCTGTACTGGTTGGGACCGGGCCGGTAGCGGACGCACCCGCCGAGGCCGACGATCCTCAGCCCGGCGGCGTCGACGACCGAGCCGTCGGCGCTGCGGCAGCCTGCCGGGCGCGGCGGCTCGCAGGGCATCCCCGCACGCAGGAACTGCCCGGACCGGTGCTGCCGGGCGGCGGCGACGGCGGGATCGTGGTTGCCGGGGACGAACACGACCGGGCGGTCGGTCACCGAGGCGAGGAACTCGAGATAGTCCCAGGGCAGGTCGCCGGCCGCGAGCACGACGTCCGGCGCGAGCGCGGCGACCTTGGCGCCCCAGAGCGCGTCGCACACCTCGTCGGCGACGGCGAGCACGCGGACCACGCCGGAACCATAGAGGACATTTCCACACCCGGTCCGTGCCTGCGGCGCCCTGCGGGTGTCGAAATGCCAAACCGCGCCGAGCCGGGGATCAGGGATCGCCGATCCGGACGAGCGCGTCGGTCACCAGATCCCAGAACCGCTCGGAGTCCAGCGTGACCGCCACCCGGGTGTGGCAGTCGGCGGGCTCCGGTCCGCGCAGGTCGGCCACCGTCATCCCGGTGGTCAACGCCCCGTGCAGCTCGACGTCGAGCGGGGCCCGCCGCGTCGTCAGCACTTCCGGGTCGATCACGAACGCGACCGCGCACGGGTCGTGGACGGGAGGCGCGGCGAAGCCCTGGAGCGTGCGGTAGGTCCCGGCGAAGAACTCCAGCAGGTCCGCGACGAACCGGGCCGGCGCCGTCCCGAGCTCCGCGATCCGGGCGACGACCGCGGGGGTGGCGAGCGCCTGGTGGGTGAGGTCCAGCCCGACCATCGTCACCGGCCACGGCTCCCGGAACACGATCTGCGCGGCCTCCGGGTCGCAGCCGATGTTGAACTCGCTGACCGGGGTGCGGTTGCCGCGCGCGTAGGCCCCGCCCATGAGCACGACCTCGGCGACCCGCTCGACGATCCGTGGCTCCTTGCGCACGGCCAGCGCGATGTTGGTCAGGGGTCCGGTGGGCACGAGGGTGACCGAGCCGGGCGGGTGCGCCAGGACGGTGTCGATGATGAGGTCGACGCCGTGCCGCGGGTCCAGGGGGACGTCGCGGGCGGGGTCGGGCTCGGGCAGCACCGGCCCGTCCAGCCCGGACTCGCCGTGGATGTCGCCCGCCACGCCCAGGGTGCGCAGCAGCGGGCGGCCGCACCCGGCGGCGAACGGCACGCCGGCGATGCCGCCGACGCGGGCGACCGCGATCGCGTTGCGGGTGACCTTCTCGAGGGTCTGGTTCCCGGCGACGGTGGTCACCGCGAGCAGCTCGATCTCCGGGCTGCCGTGGGCGAGCAGCAGCGCGACGGCGTCGTCGTGCCCGGGGTCGCAGTCGAGGAGGATCTTGCGGGGCACGGCGGCAGCCTCTCCGAGGTCGGTGTGGTCGTGGGCGAACCTTTCCGACGAGGGTGCCACTCGCGGGGGTCGCGAAGTAGGGTGACCGGTGTGATCCGGCGCGGGGCGGCCGCCCCGCACGGAGTGCGGGGTGGACGCGTCGTGGCCGGATCGGTCACTGAGTGCGCCGTCCCCCAGGGCGGCGACCGGACGACGAGCGAAACCGTGGAGGACCAGCGGCGCCGATGACCAGCACGCAATCGGATCACGGCCCGCTCGGCGGAGTCCGGGTGCTCGACTTCAGCACCGTCTACGCCGGGCCCATCACGGCGATGCTGCTCGGCGACTTCGGCGCGGACGTCCTGAAGATCGAGCTGCCGACCGGGGACCCGGCGCGCACCCACGGGTGGTCGGTGCAGGGCCGGCACGGGATCCAGCATGGTCTGTGGTGGAAGGTGATCGCGCGCAACAAGGAAGCGATGACGCTGGACGTCCGCACGCCCGAGGGCCGCGAGATCATGCTGAAGCTGGTCGCCGACGCCGACGTGATGACCGAGAACTTCCGGCCCGGGGTGCTCGAGGGCTGGGGCCTGGGCCCGGACGAGCTGCACGCGGTGAACCCGCGGCTGGTGCTGTTGCGCACCACGGGCTTCGGCCAGGACGGGCCCTACGCGCGGCGGCGCGCGTTCGGCTCGCTCGCCGAGGCGATGACCGGGTTCGCGCACATGACCGGGCAGCCGGACGGCCCGCCGACGCTGCCGCCGTTCGGGCTCGCGGACGGTGTCGCGGGCGTGACCGGGGCGTTCGCGGTGATGACCGCACTGCACGCCCGCGACCACGGCGACGGGCGCGGGCAGGTGATCGACCTGTCGCTGTTCGAGCCGCTACTGGGCCTCACGGGCCCGACGCCCAGCGCGCACGACCAGCTCGGTGTCGTGCCCGCGCGGCAGGGCAACCGCTCGCGCAACAGCGCCCCCCGCAACACCTACCGGACCCGTGACGGTGCCTGGGTGGCGGTGTCGTGCGGGGCGACGTCGGTGGCCGCGCGGGTGCTGCGCCTGGTCGGGCGCCCGGACCTGGTCGAGCAGCCGTGGTTCTCCTCCGCGCGCGAGCGGGTGGCGCGCGTCGACGAGCTCGACGGCGCGGTGCAGCAGTGGATCGCCGCCCGCGACCTCGACGCCGTCGTCGCCGCCTTCGAGGAGGTGGGCGCGGCGCTGTTCCCCGTGTACGACGTCGCCCAGCTGTTCGCCGATCCGCAGGTGCAGGCCCGCGACGCGGTGACCACCGTGGACGACGAGGACCTCGGGCCGCTGCGCATGCAGAACGTGTGGTTCCGGCTCTCGCGCACCCCGGGCGGGATCCGGTTCGCCGGGCGGCGGCTGGGGCAGGACACGGACGCCGTGCTCACCGAGCGGCTCGGGTACACGCCCGAGCAGGTCGCGGCGCTGAGGAAGGACGGGGTGGTGTGACGACAGTGATCAGCAGCAGGGTCAACCGCAGCTACCTCTTCGCGCCCGGCCACAACGCCAAGCTGCTGCACCGGGTGTTCACCGTGGGTGCGGACGCGGTGATCCTCGACCTCGAGGACGGCGTGCCGGAGGACGCCAAGGTCCGCGCGCGGGCGATGGTCGCCGCGGCGATCAAGGAGCACGCCGCACTGGTGCGGGTCAACCCGCCGCGCACGGACGTGTGCGCCGCGGACCTCGACGCGGTCGCGCCGCACGCCGCGGCGGTCCGGATCCCGAAATGCGAGTCGGTGGACGACGTGCTGTGGGTGGCCGCCCGGGCCGGTGGGCTGCCGCTGGTGCCGGCGATCGAGACGGCCCGCGGCGTGCTCGCCGCGCAGGAGATCGCGTGTGTGCCGGGCGTCGCGCACCTGAGCATCGGCGGCCTGGACCTGCTGCGCGACCTGTACGCCCACGACGGCGCCCTGCCGATGCTCTACGTCCGGTCGCACCTGGTGGTCGTCTCCCGGGCCGCGGGGCTGCCCCCGCCCGTCGACAGCGTCTACCCGCTGATCGACGACGACGCGGGGTTGCGCGCCGAGGCGGAGTTCGTCCGGTCGCTGGGCTTCGGGGCGAAGTCCGCGATCCACCCGCGGCAGATCCCGATCCTGCACGAGGCGTTCGCGCCGTCGGCGCGCGAACTGGAGTGGGCGCGGCAGGTGCTCGCGGCGTTCGAGGCCGGCGGCCGGGGGGCGACCCGGCTCCCGGACGGCGAGTTCGTCGACCTGCCGGTGGCCCAGCGCGCGCAGCGGTTGCTGGAGATCGCCGATCACCAGTGGCGGCAGGACACGCTGGGCGCCTGACCCTGCGAGCCGCCGCGAGTCGGCACCGTTTGCTGGCGCGAGTCGGCACGTTCGCCGCCGCGAGTCGGCGCCTTTGATGACGCGAGTCCGCACGTTCGGGTTCGCTTCCGGGCGACAAGGGGCGACAGGTACGCCGGGCGGTGCGCGCGGGCTGTGTCCGGCCGATAGCGTCGATCACGTGCGCATCCCGGCTCGCTTCGTGGCCCGCGGTCTCGCGGCGGGCGCGGTCCTCGCCCTGGCGGCGTGCAGCGGCACCCCGGCCGCACCCACCCCCTTCCCGACGGCCGCCTCGTCACCCGCGCCCGCCACGTCCGCCGGCGCTGCACCCCGCGTGCTCGTCACCGGGTTGGAGGTTCCCTGGGGCGTCGCGTTCCTGCCCGACGGTGCCGCGCTGGTGACCGAGCGGAAGTCGGCCCGGCTGCTGCGGGTGGCGCCCGACGGCACGGTCACCCCGGTGGGGACGGTCGCCGGGGTCGTCGCGCAGGGCGAGGGCGGGCTGCTGGGCGTCGCGGTGTCGCCGAACTTCGCGGCCGACCGCGCGGTCTTCGTCGCCTACACCTCGGCGTCCGACAACCGGGTGGTGCGGCTGCGGGCCGCGGCGGACGGCACGGTGGACGGCGCGGCGCAGCAGGTCGTGGTGTCCGGCATCGTCAAAGCCGGGATCCACAACGGCGGCGCGGTGGCGTTCGGCCCGGACGGCCTGCTCTACATCGGCACCGGCGACGCCGGGCGGCGCGCGCCTGCCCAGGACCGGGCCGACCTCGGCGGCAAGATCCTGCGGGTGACGCCCGACGGCGCGCCGGCGCCGGGCAACCCGTTCGGCTCCGCGGTCTACAGCCTCGGGCACCGCAACGTGCAGGGCCTCGCCTTCGCCCCCGACGGCACGCTGTACGCGGCGGAGTTCGGGCAGAACCGGTTCGACGAGATCAACCGGATCACCGCGGGCGCGAACTACGGATGGCCGGAGGTGGAGGGCGTCGGGGAGCGCACCGGCTTCACCGACCCGCTGGTGACGTGGTCGACCGACGAGGCCTCGCCGAGCGGGCTCGCCTACGCCGACGGCGCCCTCTACGCGGCCGGCCTGCGCGGGGAGCGCCTGTGGCGGGTGCCGGTGACCGGTCCCGGTGCGCTCGGCACGCCGGAGGCGCTGTTCACGGGCGAGTTCGGCCGGCTGCGCGCGGTGACCCCCACCCCGGACGGCGCGGCACTGTGGACGACGACGAGCAACCGTGACGGCCGTGGCGACCCGGTGCCCGACGACGACCGGATCCTGGTGGTCCCGCTGTCGTGAGCCCCGGCCTTCCGACGGCTGGCCGGAGTGGCGCGGTTCTCGCCGGACGATCAGCCTCATTGATCGTGGGGAAGGCAGAGGCGTGATCCGCGGTGGGCTAGCGGCCGGACGATCAGCTCGCGTGCCGGTCGGCTGATCGTGCGGGTGGTATCGACGCGTTGGCGGGCCGGATTGCCGCCGGATGATCAGCTCACGCGAGAGCGGGTTGATCATCCGGGAGGTATCGGTAGCTTCTCGGGCCGGATTGCGGCCGGATGATCAGTGGACCACGGTTGGGCCGACCGCTCAGGTGGTATCGGTAGGGATGCGGAGGCTGTCGGCATGACCGAGGAGGGTGCTGCCCAGGCGACCCAGCGGTTCCGCCGGTTCGGGTGGAAGGCGTTCCTCCTGGCCGCCGTCGTCATGGCGATGGTGTGGCTGGTGGTGGCGCAGCGCGAACGGATCGTGGAGTCGCTCGGCCTGCTCGCGCACGCCAACTGGTGGTGGATCGGCGCGGCCGTCGTCGCGCAGGCGGTGTCGATGGGCGCGATGGCGCGCCAGCAGCGCCGCCTGCTCGGCGTCGGCGGGAGCCGGCTGTCGCTGGCCGGCGTCGTGGCGACCACCTACGCCGGCAACGCCATCTCCGTCGGGCTGCCGCTGGCCGGCCCGGCCGCCGCCACCCTGTTCGCGATGCGGCGCTTCGTCGACCTCGGCGCGGAGGCCTCCGTCGCCGGGTGGGCGCTGGCCGTCTCCGGGGTGTTCTCGTCGTTCGCGCTGGTCGCCGTGGTGGCGCTCGGGGCGGTGGTGTCCGGCTCGGGGCTGGCCGTGGTCTCCGCTGCCGTCGGTGTGCTCGGCGGCGCCGTGCCGCTGGCGGTCCTGCTGCTGTCGCTGCGCCGCGCGGGACCGCGGCGGCTGCTCGAGAAGCTGGGCACGCGGCTGGTCGCGGGCGTGCAGAAGGTCAGCGGCAAGCCGGAGGGCGACCCCGAGGAGATCGTCCAGGAGCAGCTGGAGGAGGTCACGGCGCTGGAGCCGGACCGGCCGACGCTGTGGATCGCGGCACTCCTCGCGGCGCTGAACTGGCTGGCCGACGCCGCATGCCTGGCGTTCGCGATCCTGGCCGTCGGCGGCGACGTCCCGTGGGAGGGGCTCCTGCTCGCGTGGGCGGCGGGCACGGCGGTGGCCTCGCTCGGGCTGACCCCGGGCGGGCTGGGGGTCGTCGAGGCGGCTTTGAGCTCGGCGCTGATCGCGACGGGACTGGTCGGGTCGACGGCGATCGCGAGCGTGCTCGTCTACCGGATCGTGAGCCTGTGGCTGGTGCTCGCGGCGGGCGGGCTCACGCTGCTGGGGCTCGGCGGCCCGAAGCTCGACCTGGCCGCGGACGAGACCGACGACCGGGCCGACCCGGCGCGGTCCGGCTGAAGGGCCGCAGCGGTCAGGAAGGCCACCTTCATGTCCTGTGGCGTCATGAGGTGGCCTTCCTGCAACGGGGCGTCAGCGGCGGGTCGACCTCCGCGTGGCCGCCGACAGCAGGCGCCCGTTGCCGACGGGCAGCAGCCGGGCCAGCTTGTCCATGATCACCGCATCGCGGCCGACCAGCACGCGCGGGCGGCGGCGGTGCACGGCACGCAGGATGATCTCCGCGGCGGCGGCCGGGTCCAGGGTCAGCAGCTGGTCGAACCGGTCGCGGCCCAGCCTCCCACTGCGCGGCCGGGAGCCGGGTGCCGACGATCGCGTTGCGCGCGATGTTCGTCCGCACCCCGCCCGGGTGCACGCAGGTCACCCCGACCCCCATCGGCGCCAGCTCGCCGCGCAGCGACTCGAGGAACCCGCGGACGGCGAACTTGCTGGCGCAGTACGCCGTCTGGCCCGGCGGCGCGACGATCCCGAAGATGCTGGACAGCCCGACGAGGTGCGCGCCGGGATGAGCGGTGAGCACCGGGAGCAGCGCGCGGGTCATCGTGACGACCGCCTGGAAGTTCACCGCGATCACCGCGTCGAACTGGGCGGCGTCCACCTGGTCGAACCGGCCGGCGAGCGCGACCCCGGCGTTGTTGATCAGGAGGGTGGTCTCCGGATGGGCTGCGGCGATCGCCTCTCCCGCGGCGACGGCGGCCGCGGGGTCCGCGAGGTCGGCGACGTGCTCGGCGACCCGCACCCCGGTCGGCATCGCCCGGGCGGCGGCGGCGACCGCGGCGAGGCCGTCGGCGTCGCGGTCCAGCAGCACGAGGTTGCTGCCGCGGGCGGCGAGCCCGGCGGCCAGCGCCGCGCCGATCCCGCTCGCGGCGCCGGTGACCACCGCGGTGCCGCCCTCGAACGCGTACCGGCGCATCACGCGACCCCGCGCGTTGTGCCAGGAAGGCCACCTTCATGTCCTGTGGCGTCATGAAGGTGGCCTTCCTGACACTCTGCGCCCACCGTCGGAGCGGGGGAGAAGCGCAGGTGGCGGTCGGCGATCCGGCCCCACCGCAGGACCCGCAGGTCCCGCGGGTAGCTGTTGGTCAGCCGCCACGGCCCCGTCGACCCGCGCCGGGGCAGCCGGTCCGCCGCCGCGCTGCACGTACCCGGACCGCAGGGCGATCAGCGGGGCGAGCCCGTCCGTCGGCGGGTCGACGGGAGTGACGACGGCGTGGCCGTGCGCGCGCATGTACCGCAGGAGCCGGCACACGTACGTCGCGGCGAGGTCCGCCTTGAGCGTCCAGGAGGCGTTGGTGTAGCCGAAGGTCAGCGCGAAGTTCGGCACACCCGACAGCAGCACGCCCTGGTAGACCACGCTCCGCCCGAGGTCGACCTCCCGGCCGTCCACGGTCAGCGTCGCGCCCCCGAGCATCTGCAGCGAGAGCCCGGTCGCGGTCACGACGACGTCCGCGGGCAGCTCGGCGCCCGAGGCGAGCGCCACGCCGTGCTCGGTCAGCGTCGCGATCCGGTCCGTGACCACCGACGCGCGGCCCTCGCGCACGGCCCGGAACAGGTCGCCGCTCGGCACGACGCACAGCCGCTGGTCCCACGGGCTCGTAGGCGGGTGAGAAGTGCGTGTCGACGGCGAAGCCCGGGGGCAGCTGGGCCCGGGCGGCGTCGATCAGTTTCCGGCGCATCCAGGCCGGGCGGCGGCGGCTGAGCCGGTACAGGGCGGTGACGAGCGCGATGTTGCGGGCCCGCACCAGCGCGGCCGCCCAGCGCAGCGGGAGCGGGCCGCCGAACAGCTTGCGCGCGAGCGGGTCGCGCGTCGGCACGGAGAGCACGTAGCTCGGGGAGCGCTGCAGCATCGTCACGTGCGCGGCGTCACCGGCGAGCGCGGGCACCAGCGTCACCGCGGTGGCGCCGCTGCCGACGACGACCACCCGCCGCCCGGCCCACTGCAGGTCGGCCGGCCAGCGTTGCGGGTGCACGAGCTCGCCCGCGAACCGCTCCGCTCCGGGGAGCGCCGGCTCGTACCCTCGCTCGTAGCGGTAGTAGCCGGAGCAGAAGAACAGGAACCGGCAGGTGAGCTCGACGGTGCCGTTCTCCTGCGTCGCGGCCGTGACCGTCCAGCGCGCCGTCGCGCTGGACCACGCGGCCGACACCACCCGGTGCCCGAACCGCACGGCGCGGTCGATCCCGCGCTCGCGCGCGGTGTCGGCGATGTAGTCGCGGATCGTGGCGCCGTCGGCGATCGCGGTGGTCGTCGTCCAGGGGCGGAACGCGTAGCCGAGGGTGAACATGTCGGAGTCGGACCGGACCCCGGGATAGCGGAACAGGTCCCAGGTGCCGCCGATCGCCGCACGCGCCTCGAGGATCGTCCAGGTCAGGTCCGGGCAGCGGTCCTGCAGGTGGGCGACGGCGCCGACGCCGGAGAGGCCGGCGCCGACCACGATCACGTCGACGTCGACGGGTGCGGATCCCATGGGATGGCCGTTCCGGGGGACCGAGCTCGCTGATCCACGGGAACGGCCTTCAACCTACCTGCGTGTCAGGACGCGACGGCGGCGGTCGCCAGGCCGGGACCCGCCAGCTCGCGGGACATGCTCCGGGCGCTGACGGTGAGGAGCTGCCGCACGGCGTCCGCCCCGGCCAGGTCGGGAACCACGGTCTCCAGCGCCGCGACGACCCGGCCGCCCGGCCCGGCCACCGGGGCCGCGACCGTCGTCTCCCCGGCGATGAGCTCACCGTCGCAGGTCGCGATCCGGGTGAGCCGGGTGACCGACAGCGCGTGCAGCAGCTGGTCCGCGCGGATCAGGGTGCGCGAGGTGAAGCGCGGGAGCCCCGTGGCCACGACCGAGCGGGTGACCGCAGCGGGGGCGAAGGCGAGCAGGACCTTGCCCAGCGCGCTCGCGTGCAACGGGAGCTGCGCGCCCGCGGCGAAGGAGGTGGCGGGGGCGCGGCCGGTCTTCTCGACGTAGGCCACCCGCAGGTCGCGGAGCACGCCCAGGCGGACAGGGCGGCCGGTGACGGCGGCGAGATCGTCGAGGACGGCGGGCGCGAGCTGGGTGACGGTCGGCCCGCCTGCGGTCTCGGTCACGCACAGGCGGCCGAGCGCCGGCCCGACGCGGTACCCCTCGGGCGAGCGTTCCAGCAGCTGGGCCGCGACGAGCTCGGTGACGAGGCGGTGCGTGGTGGTCAGCGGGATGTTGGTCAGCCGCGCCAGCTCCGACAGCGACCACCCGGTGCCGTCGGCGAAGGCCATGAGGATCGCCGTCACCTTGCTGGTGACCGTACGTCCGGCCTCCACCGCATTACCCGCCATCGTTGGCCCTTCCGTCGTCCCTGATCGGAGGTGCTCACGGTCACAGAGAGGGACCCGGCGGGTAAAGGCAATAGCTCTCACTCAGTGAAAGCGTTCTCACTGAGTGGAGTACGACGGCTCGGCGGCGCCGACGCGGACTTCTCTGGCAGAGTCGCAAATGGCAGCACCGTCGACCCTCCGGAGTGTCCCGTGAGCACACCCGCCCCCACCCTCCCGCTGGTCAACGGCGCCCGGATCCCGCACCTGGGGCTGGGCACCTGGCCGCTCGACGACGACGGCGCCGAGAAGGCCGTCGCCACCGCGATCGAGATCGGGTACCGGCTGGTCGACACCGCGGAGAACTACGAGAACGAGCGCGGGGTCGGCCGCGGCCTTCGGGCGACGGGCGTGCCGCGCGAGGAGCTGTTCGTCACCACGAAGTTCAACCGGCGCTGGCACAGCGTGGACGGTGCGCGGGAGGCGTTCGAGCGCAGCGCCGAGCGGCTGGGTGTCGACTACATCGACCTGCTGCTCGTGCACTGGCCCAACCCCGACCAGGGGCGCTACGTGCAGGCGTTCGAGGGGATCGTCGCCCTGCTGCGCGAGGGCCTGGTGCGGGCGGCGGGCACCTCCAACTTCACTCCGGCGCAGCTGCAGGAGGTCATCGACGCGACGGGAGTGATCCCGGACGTCCACCAGATCCAGCTCACCCCGTACGTCGCCCAGGTGCCGTGGCGGGAGTTCGCCGCCGAGCACGGGATCGTCGTCGAGGGCTACTCGCCGCTCTGGCGCGGCCGCGAGCTGCTCGACGAGCCGGTGGTCGTCGAGGCCGCCCGCGCGCACGGGAAGACGCCGGGGCAGGTCGTGCTGCGCTGGCACGTGCAGCTGGGCACGGTGCCGGTGCCCAAGTCCGCCGACCCCCAGCGGCAGGCGGAGAACCTCGAGGTGTTCGACTTCGCGCTGACCGACGAGGAGATGGCCGCGCTGTCGGCGCTGGACCGCGGCGACGAGCTGGCGACGGACCCGGCGTCGTTCGGGCACTGACGAGGTTCGGGCACTGAGAGTCGGCGTTGTGCTCAGTACGAGCGGCCGAGTTCCCGACCTGAGACAGCGCTCAGCGAATCGATAGTGCTCTATCGTTTTGCCGGTAGCGTCGAGTGTCGCTTCGAGCGAAGGAGGTACGCCGGTGACGGAGACGCTGCAGGAGGAGACCCGCGAGGCCCCCGAGATGCCCCCCGAGATGCCGCTGCACATGCGGCGTGAGGGTTTCGATCCCGTGCCGCGAGATGGCGGCGCTGCGCGACGACGAGGGCGTCCGGCAGGTGGAGACGGCCTTCGGGATGCCCGCGTTCCTCGTCGCCCGGCACGCGGACGTCAAGGCCGTGCTCGCCGACAGCGCCCGGTTCAGCAACGACAGCCGCCGGGCCTTCGACGCTCCCGGGGCCCCGAAGCTGAGCGCCGAGGAGCGCGACCGGATGCGGGCGGGCAACCTGCTCGGCGTGGACCCGCCCGAGCACACCCGCCTGCGCCGGATGCTCACCCCGGAGTTCACGGTCCGCCGGATGCGCCGGCTGGAGCCGCGGATCGTCGAGATCGTCGACGACCACCTCGACGCGATGGAGAAGGCCGGGCCGCCCTCGGACCTCGTCGCCGACTTCGCGCTCCCGATCCCGTCGCTGGTGATCTGCGAGCTGCTCGGGGTGCCCTACGCCGACCGGGAGTCGTTCCAGCAGCGCACCGGCAAGCTGCTCGACATCTCGCTGCCGATGGAGGAGCGCCTCGAGCTGGGCCGGGAGAGCCGCGAGTACATGGCGGACCTCGTCGCCAGGGCGCAGGCGGCGCCGGGCGACGACATGCTCGGCATGCTCGTGCGCGACCACGGGCACGACCTGAGCACGGACGAGCTGATCGGCATCGCCGGGCTGCTGCTCATCGCCGGGCACGAGACCACGTCGAACATGCTCGGGCTCGGGACCCTGGCCCTGCTGCGGCATCCCGAGCAGCTCGCGCTGGTGCGCGACGACCCGGCCGCGGTCGCGCCGGCCGTCGAGGAGCTGCTGCGCTTCCTCGGCATCGTGCACTCCGGGCATCCCGCGGACCACGACCCGGGACGTGGAGGTCGGCGGCGTCGCGATCCCGGCCGACTCGCTGGTGATCCTCGCCCTGGCCACCGCCAACCGCGACCCGCGCTTCCTCGCCGACGGCGACCGCCTGGACGTCAGTCGGGACGCCGCCGGGCACGTCGCCTTCGGCCACGGGGTGCACCACTGCCTGGGCGCGCCGCTGGCCCGGATGGAGATGCGCATCGCCTTCCCCGCGCTGCTGCGCCGGTTCCCCCGGCTGGCCCTCGCGGTGCCGTTCGACGAGGTCGGGTTCCGCGCGTTCCACTTCATCTACGGGCTGCGGTCACTGCCCGTGACCTGGTGAGGGACAGGCTATGAAGATCGAGGCGGACCGGGACGTCTGCATCGGGGCGGGGATGTGCGTCATGAACGCCGAGGAGGTGTTCGACCAGGGCGACGACGGGATCGTCGTCGTCCTGGAGGTCGAGGTGCCACCCGAGCACGCCGACGCGGCCGCGCGGGCGGTGGCGGCCTGCCCGTCGGGCGCCCTGCGCCGGGTCGACGCCTGATCATGTTCTCGGCGCGCTGCTACCGTTCGCGCGTGGCGAGCCCGTCCGGTGAAGGTGCAGTGGCTGAAGGTACGGCAGGGGAGCGCGGCCTGCGCCTGGACGCCGTCCGCAATCAGGAGCGCATCGTCGTGGCCGCTGCGGGGGCGTTCTCGGAGCTCGGCGCGGAGGTCACGCTCGAGGAGGTGGCCCGGCGCGCCGGGGTCGGCGTCGCGACCGTGTACCGGCGGTTCCGTAACCGGGACCAGCTGGTGCGGGCGGTCGTCGCGCACGTGCTCACCGCCGAGATCGAGCCCGTCGCCGAGATCGAGACGGACGACCCGTGGCGCGACCTCGCCGCCACCCTGGAGGCGAGCGTGGCGGCCGTCGCGGCGCACAGCGAGGTGGTCGCGCTCGCCCACGCCGCCGGGGCGATCGACGTCGACGTCGTGGACCGCTACCTGCACCGGCTGGACCGGGTGCTGACCCGCGCCCGGGCGGCCGGCCTGGTCCGCCCCGAGCTGGAGCCGCGCGACCTCGCCGTGGCGGTGATGATGGTGTTGGCGACCGTGCGCAAGGTGGATCAGGACGGCTGCGGGGACGAGGGCGGCGGGTGGCGGCGCTACCTGGCGTTGCTGCTGGACGGCATGCGGCCGGCGCCCCACCCGCTACCCGGTTCGCCGGTCACCCGAGCCGCAGGCCGGGCGTCGGGCAGGATCAGCACGGACGGAGCGTAGGTCGGAGCGCCGCGCGCAGCTGATCGTCGAGGGCGGGGGCGCCGCTCCGGTTGTCGATCTCGACGTGCGGGGCCGCCGGGGCCGTGCCGATCCGCATCGCGGCGACGTAGGCGTCGAACGCCGCGAGCTTGCCGGTGTCCCGGGGGGATCCGCGCCGCTGCAGCCGGTCGCGCAGCGTCGGGGCGTCGGTGCGCACCCACACCAGCCGCACCGGCTCACCGCCGAGCGCCGCCCCGAACGCCGCCCAGGCCGCAGGCTCGTGGATCTGGGTCGTGAACGGCCCCGACAGCAGCACCGGACAGCCGCGGTCCCGGATCTCGCGGGCGGTCGCGGCCATCCCCGCGTACTCGTGCACCTTGACGTGCCGGTCGTACCAGGGGCCCTCGCGCTCCCCGGGCGGGCGCCCGGCCGCGGCCAGCGTCGCGGCGACGAACCCGCCGTACATCGTGTCCTTGTCCAGCAGCGCGGGGACGGGCGACAGCAGGGCCAGCAGCCGGTCCGCGACGGTCGACTTGCCCGCGCCCGGCGGCCCGGCGACCACCCACGCCGTCGCCCGCCCGTCCACGGCACGACAGTAGAACGACACGGCAGCGGAACCGGGAGTGCCTATTCTCCGGGCTTCACGGGAAGGAACATCACGTGGCCCGCAACGTGTACGTCACCGCCCTGGAGCCGGGGACCGGCAAGTCGGCGGTCATCCTCGGCCTCACCGAGATGCTGTCCCGCCGAGCCGGGCGCCTGGGGTTCTTCCGTCCGTTGATCGCCTCGGCGGCCGAGCGCGACGCCGACCTCGAGCTCATGCTCGACCGCTTCCGGCTGCCGCAGGAGTACGACCGCTCGTACGCGCTCACCCTCGACGACCTGCACGACGTCACCGACCGCACCGGGTACACCCGGCTGCTCGAGCGCGTGCTGACCGCCTACCGCGCGCTCGCCGACGGCGAGGCCTTCCCGCGCGCTCCGGTGATCGGCGAGGGGGTCACCGCGACCGCCGTCGCCGACGCCGCGGCCACGGCGGCGGCCGAGGTCGTCGAGCCGGACGTCGTGGTCGTCGAGGGCAGCGACTTCACCGCCGGGTCGCTCGCCGTCGAGCTGGACTTCAACGTCGACGCCGCGAACCATCTCGGTGCACCCGTGCTGCTCGTGGTGCGCGGGCGCAGGCGGACGGCCGACCAGGTGCTCGACTCGGTCGCGTCGGGGCTCACGACGTTGCGTGACCACGGCTGCACGCTGATCGGGGTGGTGGCCAACCGCGTCGACCCCGTGTTGATCGACGAGGTGCGCGCGGGGGATGCCCGGGATCGTCGGCGACGACCTCGTCGCCGCCGCGCTGCCGGAGGCGCCGATCCTGGCCGCGCCGACCGTCGACGAGGTGGCGCGGGCGCTCGGGGCGCAGTACCTGCAGCCCACGAACGGGAGCTGGGCGCTGGACGGCGGGCCGCACCGCGAGGTGGGCCGGCTGGTCGTCGGTGCGATGGGCCTGGAACACTTCCTCGAGCGGATCGCGGACGGCGACCTGGTGATCACGCCGGGGGACCGGGCCGACATCGTCGCCGGCAGCCTGGCCGCCCACCTGTCGGGGACCTACCCGGCGGTCGCCGGGCTCGTGCTCACCGGCGGCCTGATCCCGCCCGCGGTGCACCGGCTCGTCGACGGCTACGGCCACGTCGGCATCCCGGTGATCGCCGCCGGCGACGACACCTACACCGTCACGTCCGCCGTCACCGCGGTCCGCGGCTCCATCACGGCGCGCAGCCCGCGCAAGATCGCGGCGGCCGTCGCCGGGTTCAAGGAGGGCGTGGACACCTCCGCCCTGGTGGAGCGGATCACCCAGGCCCGTCCGACCCGGACCACCCCGCTGATGTTCGAGCACGCGCTGATCGAGCGGGCGCGGGCGGACCGGCGCCACATCGTGCTGCCCGAGGGCAACGACGACCGGATCCTGACGGCGGCCGACCAGCTCCTGACGCGGCGCGTGGTCGACCTGACCGTGCTCGGGACCGAGCGCGACGTCCGGGCCCGCGCCGCGGCGCTCGGGCTGACCCTGCCGGGGGTGCGGATCGTGGACCCGCTGACCTCGCCGGACCGCAAGGACTTCGCCGAGACCTACCACGCGCTGCGCCGGCACAAGGGCGTCACCGCGGACCAGGCGTTCGACCAGATGGGCGACGCGTCGTACTTCGGCACCATGATGATCTACAAGGGCCTGGCCGACGGGATGGTCTCCGGCGCGGCGCACACCACCGCGCACACGATCCGGCCCGCGTTCGAGTTCATCCGGACGGCGCCGGGCCGCCGCGTGGTCTCCAGCGTGTTCCTCATGTGCCTGGCCGACCGGGTGCTCGTCTACGGCGACTGCGCGGTCGTGCCCAACCCCGACGCCGCACAGCTGGCCGACATCGCGGTGTCGGCGGCGGACACCGCGGCGATGTTCGGGATCGAGCCGCGCGTGGCGATGCTGTCGTACTCGACGGGGGAGTCGGGCTCGGGCGAGGACGTCGACCGGGTGCGCGAGGCGACGGCGCTGGCCCGCGCACTGCGCCCGGACCTGCCGATCGAGGGCCCGATCCAGTACGACGCGGCGGTGGACCCGGACGTCGCGCGCACGAAGCTGCCGGGCAGCGCGGTGGCGGGGCGGGCGACGGTGTTCGTCTTCCCCGACCTCAACACGGGCAACAACACCTACAAGGCGGTGCAGCGCTCGGCGGGCGCGGTCGCGATCGGGCCGGTGCTGCAGGGGCTCAACAAGCCGGTGAACGACCTGTCGCGCGGGGCGTTGGTGCCCGACATCGTCAACACGGTGGCGATCACCGCCGTGCAGGCGCAGAACCTGGCCGCGGCCGGCGAAGGGGGAGCGGCGTGATTCCCGTCCTCGTGCTGAACGCCGGGTCGTCGTCGCTGAAGTACCAGCTCCTCGACCTGGCGGACGGCGCAGGCGAGCGGGTGTGCGCGTCCGGGTTGGTGGAGCGGATCGGCGAGGACGAGGGCCGGCTCGTTCACCGCGCCGCCGGCGCCGAGCCGCTGACCGAGTCGGGGAAGATCCCCGACCATGCCGTGGCGCTGGACCGGGTGCTCGCGGCGTTCGAGCGCACCGGCGGCCTGACCGAGGCGCCGTTCGCGGTGGGGCACCGGGTGGTGCACGGCGGCGACCGCTTCTCGGGGCCGACCGTCGTCGACGACGACGTGCTCGAGGAGATCCGCGAGCTGGTGCCGCTCGCGCCGCTGCACAACCCCGCGAACATCGCCGGCATCGAGGTCGCCCGCGCCCGCTACCCGGACACCCCGCAGGTGGCCGTGTTCGACACCGCGTTCCACGCCGCGATGCCGCCGCACGCGTGGCGCTACGCGCTGCCCCGCGACCTGGCCGACCGGCTGCGGATCCGCCGGTACGGCTTCCACGGCACCTCGCACGGCTACGTCGCCCGCACGGCCGCCGCGCATCTGCGCCGACCCCTCGACGACCTCGCGCTCGTCACCCTGCACCTGGGCAACGGATGCAGCGCGGCGGCGGTCGCGGGCGGTCGGAGCATCGACACCTCGATGGGCCTGACCCCGCTCGGCGGCCTGGTCATGGGCACGCGCAGCGGCGACCTGGACCCGGGCATCGTGGCCCACCTGCACCGCGAGGGCGGCCTCGACCTCGACGCGATCGACACGCTGCTCAACACGCAGAGCGGGATGAAGGGCCTGGCCGGCTCGAACGACCTGCGCGAGGTGCACGCCCGCGCCGACGCCGGGGACGCCGACGCGGCCGAGGCGCTGGAGGTGTTCTGCTACCGGATCCGGTGCACGGTCGGCGCCTACGCGGCGGCGCTGGGCCGGCTGGACGCGATGGTGTTCACCGCGGGGATCGGGGAGAACGACGCCGACGTCCGCGCGCGGGTGTGCGCGGGCCTGGGCGTGCTCGGCGTGGAGGTGGACGACGCGCGCAACACGGCGCGGCTCCCGCGAGACCCGGACGATCTCGGCGGACGGCAGCCGCGTGGCGGTGCTGGTGGTGCCGACGAACGAGGAGCTGGAGATCGCCGAGCAGACGCTCGCGGTGGTGCGGGCGGCGGGCGCGTGAACGCCGGGTGCGGGCGGACCGGCGGCCGGTCCGAGCGAACGCGGCATTGGGTAGCGTCTGACGCACCGAACGCCGCGTTCGCTCGCGACAGGCGCCCACTTCGGGCGATGCGCCGGGGCGGTCAGCCGGACCAGAAGCCGCGGATGTGCCGCTCGACGGCGTCCGCCGCCTCCGCCGGATCGCCCGCCACCACCGCGTCGTAGATCGCCCGGTGCTCGGCGCGCAGCCGGGCCGCCGTCCCCGGCCAGTCGGCGCGGGCGCGGAACGCCTCCAGCAGCGCGTCGCGCACGGCACCGCGGATCGCGCGGGTCATGTCGGCGACGAGCTGGTTGTCGCCCGCGTCCGCCAGGCACACGTGGAACTCGGTGTCGAGCTCGTTGAACTCCTCCATGGGCAGCGCGGTGTCGTCCATGCGGTCCAGCGCCGCCCGCATCCGGTCCAGCTCCACCGGTGTGGCGTGCTGCGCGGCGAGCTCGGCGCTGCGGCGCTCCAGCATCACGCGGGCCTCGACGACGTCCGACGTCCGGAAGCTCGACAGCGCCAGGTGCAGGCGCAGCAGGCGGGTCAGCGCCTCGCTGGGCAGCGCGGTGACGACCGTCCCCGAGCCCGGTCCGGCCCCGACGGCCCGCAGCACGCCCTGGGCCTCCAGCATGCGCATGCCCTCGCGGACGGCCGGGCGGCTGGCCCCGAGCAGGGTGGCCAGCTCGCGCTCCGGCGGGAGGTGGTCGCCGACCTTCAGCGCGCCGGTCAGGATCTGCGCCTCGACCGCCTCGACCACGAGCTGATAGGTGAGCGAGCGGGTGACCGGCCGCCAACCGGCGGTGTCCGCCGTGGGTCGACCGGAGGCATCTTCGGGCATACCGTGTGATCTCGCTCTCACATAGGGCGTTAGACCCTTCCACTATACGGCAGAGCATCCGTACGGTCTGCCCCTGCTGTTGGTAAGACCATTGTTCGCCAACGGAGTTGTCACCGCCGACCACGATCCGGAGCCATCACATGTTCCAGCAGGATCTCGCCCCACTGGGGAGTCTGACCCTCTCCGCGCTCGTCGCGCTGCTACCGCTCGCCACGATCTTCGTCCTGCTCGGCTGGCTGCGCGTCAAGGCGCACTGGGCCGGGCTCGCCGCCGTCGCCGTCGCGATCGTCGTCGCGGTCGCCGCCTACGGCATGCCGGTGGGCCTCGCCCTGCTGTCGGCCACCGAAGGTGCCGTCTTCGGCCTCTTCCCGATCATGTGGATCGTCTTCACCGCGATCTGGCTCTACCAGCTCACGGTCGTCAGCGGGCGCTTCGACGACCTGCACACGGCGTTCGGCTACATCTCCGACGACCCGCGCTGCCAGGCCATCATCATCGCGTTCTGCTTCGGCGGGCTGATGGAGGCCCTCGCCGGGTTCGGCGCCCCGGTGGCGATCACCGGCGTGATGCTCATGGGGCTGGGCTTCTCGCCGATCCGGGCGGCGGTGGTGGTCCTGCTGGCGAACACGGCGCCCGTCGCCTTCGGTGCGATCGGCACGCCGATCATCACGGCCGGCGCGCTGACGGGGATCCCGTACCAGGAGATCGGCGCCTACGTCGGTCGGCAGACCCCGCTGCTCGCGGTCGTCGTGCCGCTGTTGCTCGTCCTGCTCGTCGACGGCACCCGAGGGGTGCGCGAGACGTGGCCCGTCGCGGTGTCGGTCGGCGTGACGTTCGCGATCGCCCAGTTCGTCGCGTCGAACTTCATCTCGGTCGAGCTGACCGACATCATCGCGTCGTTGCTGGGCCTGGTCGCCGCCGTCGTCACCCTGCGCGTGTGGACCCCGCGGGGCGGCGCGGAGGCTGCCGAGCGGCTGCGGGCTCACCGGGCCGAGGAGGCCGCGAGCACCGGTACGCGGGACCGGGAGGAGACCGCGCTCGGCGGCGGGACCGGCGGGGGAACGACCCGAACCGTCGAGCAGGCCCCGGCGGCCGAGTCGACGCGCCTTTCCGGCGGACGGCTGTTCCTGGCCTTCTTCCCGTACCTGCTGGTGATCGCCGTGTTCTGCCTGGCCAAGCTGGTCGCACCGCTGACGAAGGCGCTCGCGGCGACCGACTGGAAGATCAAGTGGCCGGGGCTCGACGGCCACGTCCTCAGCACTGCGGGCAAGCCCGTGACGTCGACGGTCTACAACTTCCAGTGGTTGTCGTCGCCCGGCACGCTCCTGCTGATCTGCGGGATCATCACGGCGCTGGTCTACCGGCTGTCGCCGGCCAAGGCGGCGGGGGAGTTCGTCGCGACGGCGGTCAAGCTGCGCTTCGCCTTCCTCACGGTGGCGAGCGTGCTCGCCCTGGCCTACGTCATGAACCTGTCGGGCCAGACGACCACGATCGGCACCTGGATCGCGGGCACCGGCGCGTTCTTCGCGTTCCTCTCGCCGATCCTCGGCTGGCTGGGCACGGCCGTCACCGGGTCCGACACCTCGGCGAACGCGCTGTTCGCCACCCTGCAGCAGACCGCAGCGCAGAAGGCCGGCATCGACCCGAGCCTGCTGGTCGCGGCCAACACCTCCGGTGGCGTCGTCGGGAAGATGATCAGCCCGCAGAACCTCACGATCGCCGCGACTGCCGTCGGCGTGGTCGGGCGCGAGTCGGACCTGTTCCGCCGGATGCGTGCTGTGGAGCCTCGGGCTGCTGCTGGCGCTGTGCGTGCTGGTGTACCTGCAGTCCACGCCGGTCCTCGGCTGGATGCTGCCGTGATCCGGTGTACCGATCTGAGACTGGCCTTCACCGGCCCCGGACGAACTGATAGGACCGCAAATGAGCGAGCTTGCGAGCGAATCATTGTCACAGCGACCGCGGGCTCGGTCGAACTCCTCTGGGCTGACCGAGCGCAGCGAGGGCTGCGATGACCGTGGACCGCAGCGTGATCCGCGAGCTCGAGGCGATCGTCGGGGCGGAGCACGTCCGCACCGACCCCGGCGACGTCGAGCCCTACGCCCGTGACGCCACACCGGCGTTCCGGGCCGTCCCCGACGGCGTCGTGTGGCCGCGCACCGCCGAGGAGGTGGCCGCGATCCTGAAGCTGGCCACCGCCCGGCGGGTGCCGGTGGTGCCGCGCGGCGCCGGCTCGAACCTGTGCGCCGCCACCGTCGCCGAGCGCGGCGGGATCGTCATGGTGCTGACCCGGATGGACAGGATCCTGGAGGTCAGCGCGGAGGAGCTGCTCGCCCGCGTGGAGACCGGCGTCACCACCGCGGCGCTGTACGACGCCGCGGCCGCCAAGGGCCTGCTGTACGCGCCGGACCCGGGCAGCCGCACCGTCTCGACCGTCGGGGGCAACGTCGCCACCTGCGCGGGCGGGCTGCGCGGGCTCAAGTACGGCGTCACCCGCAACTACGTGCTCGGCGCCACCGCCGTCCTCCCCACGGGCGAGATCATCACCACCGGTGGCCGGCTGTGGAAGGACGTGGCCGGCTACGACCTCACCCGGTTGCTCACCGGCTCGGAGGGCACCCTGGGGGTGCTGACGGAGGTGACCGTCGCGCTGCTGCCGATGCCGGCCTCGACCAACACCGGCGTCGCGTACTTCCCGACGCTCGCCGACGCCGGGCGCGCGGTGAGCGCGATCATCGGTGCCGGGATCGTGCCGGCGACGCTGGAGTTCCTCGACGCCAAGTGCATCGGGGCGGTCGAGGAGTACGCGCACCTGGGGCTGCGGGACGACGCGGGGGCGCTGCTGCTGTTCGGCGACGACGGCGCCGAGGACGTCGTCGCCCGCAACCTCGACCGGATCGGTGACATCTGCACCACGACGGCCGCGATGGAGGTGACGCTGGCCGAGAACATCGCCCGGGCGCAGGCGCTGCTCGAGGCCCGGCGGTGCTCGCTGCCGGCGCTCTCGCGGCTCGGGACGATGACGATCCTGGAGGACGCGACGGTGCCGCGGCCGCGGCTGGCCGAGATGGTGGACCGGATCGACGCGATCGCGCACGCACACGACGTGCCGGTGGCCACGTTCGGGCACGCGGGCGACGGCAACCTGCACCCGACGATCGTCGTCGACCAGCACGACGACGCGGCGATCAAGCGGGCCCACGCGGCCTTCGGCGAGATCTTCACGGCGGCGATCGGGATGGACGGCACGATCACCGGCGAGCACGGCGTGGGCGCGGCGAAGCTGCCGTACCTGACCGAGCGGCTCGGGGCGGACCAGATGGCGCTGCTGCGCCGGATCAAGGCCGCGTTCGACCCGGCCGGGATCCTCAACCCGGGGAAGTTGGGCTCATGACGGCCATCGGTCGCAAGAAGCCCGGGGCCGGGACCGCCGAGCACGCCGGCCACGGGGCGGGGGAGCACGGCGGCAACATCTTCGACCCCCACCTGCTCGACCGCTGCATCTCCTGCGGGTTCTGCCTGCCCGCCTGCCCGACGTACGCGCTGACCCAGGACGAGGGCTCCTCGCCGCGCGGGCGGATCACGCTGATGCGGGCGCTGGAGACCGGGCGGCTGGACCCGGACGACGACCGCCTGCAGAAGGAGGCGTCGTTCTGCCTGGGCTGCCGGGCCTGCGAGCCGGTGTGTCCGGCGGGGGTGCAGTACGGGCACCTGCTGGAGACCTGGCGGGACCACCAGTGGCGCGGCGTGCACCGCCCGCCGCTGGCCCGGGCGCTGATGATGGTCGTCGACCGCAAGCCGCTGATCCGGCTGATGGGCGCGGTCCGCCGGCCCGCGCGTACCCGCGGACGGGCAGTCGGCGTCGACCTCGGCCAGGCGAGCCGACAGCGCGTCGGCGCCGAACCGTTTGCCGGCGCGAGTCGGACCGCGCCGAGTCGCAACGGCGCGACGCCCGACCCGACCCCGCTGACGCTGATGCTCGGCTGCTTCGAACGGGGCCTGTTCCCCGGGGTGAGCAGGGCCGTGCAGAAGTTGCTGCCGGAGATCGCCGTGCCGGAGAACCAGGGGTGCTGCGGTGCGCTGCACGCCCACAACGGCGACTCCGCGGGCGGCGTCGCGCTGGCGGAGAAGCTGGGGGAGGAGCTGCCCGGCGTCATCGTGACGACCGCGGGCGGCTGCGCCGCGCACCTCGCGACCGTGCTCGGCCGCGACCGGGTGCACGAGCTCTCCGAGCACCTGGTCAAGGCCGGGTACGAACCGATCGGCGAGGTGACCGTCGACGACGGCCACGGCGGCCGCCGCCGGGCCCGCGTCGCGATCCAGGACTCCTGCCACCTGCGCAACGGGCTCGGGGTCTCGGCGGAGCCGCGGGCGTTGCTCGGGGCGGTCGCCGACTTCGTGTCCGTCGCCGGCGACGGCTCCTGCTGCGGGTCGGCCGGCACCTACTCGCTGCTGCGGCCGAAGGATGCCCGCCGGGTGCTCGAGCCCAAGCTCGACGCCGTCGAGGCGGCGGGCGTCGACTACGTCGTGGCGGTCAACCCGGGCTGCCTGCGGCAGTGGCAGACCGGACTGGCCCGGCGCAAGAGCCGGATCCGCGCCGTGCACCTGGCCGACCTGCTGGTCGCGGCGGCGGGCGGGCGGCGGCTCCCGACGGGGCTGCCGATCGCGGCCCGGCTCCCGCAGGTCCGCCTGCCGTCCGGGCAGCGGGTGCGGCGGGTGTTCAGGCTCCGCAAGGACGCCGCCGCGCAGGGCACCGACGGCTGGAGCGCCTGACCGGCCGGCCTCGGAGTGAGCGAACGCGGCGTTCGGTGCGTCAGATGCACCCGACGCCGCGTTCGGTCCGTACGGGGAGCCGATCGGACGGGTGCGGCGGGTGCGCGGCCGGCAGGTCGTCGCGCGAACGCGAGGCATTCAGATCACCGACATGCTGAGCCAGACCAGGCTGGCCACGATGATCAGAACGGCAATGACTCCGATGCCGATGCCGCCGTCACCGACCGTGGCCCACAGACCCAGCCCGATCCCGAGCGCGAGCCCGAACAGGGCGACCTTCTCGTCATCCTCCACGCGCCCTCCGCCCGTCGTGTCCTCCACGATGCCAGAGTGGCGACCGTCGGGCTCAGATACGTTCAGGGGGCGTCAGCGATCTTCCGGAGCAGCGGGTCGAGGCGGTGGTCGACCAGCCGGCGCATCACCAGCGACGTGGCCGTCCGCTCGACGCCGTCGATCGCCAGGAGGGCGCCGGCCACGCGGTACAGGTCGTCGGCGTCGCGGGCGACCACCTGCACCAGCAGGTCCATCTCCCCGGACATCCCCAGCACCTCGACGACCTCCGGCACCGCGGCCAGCGCCGCGGCGACCGCGTCGAGGCGGCGCTGCGTCACCCGCACCTGGACGAAGGCGGCAAGCGGGTGCCCCAGCGCCGCGGGGTCGATCCGCCGCTCGAACGAGCCCAGCACCCCGCGCGTCTCGAGACCCGCCAGCCGGGCCTGGACGGTGTTGCGCGAGAGCCCGGTGGCCTCCGCCAACGCCAGCACCGTCGCCCGCGGGCTCGCCGCCAGCGCCCGCAACAGCCGGGCGTCCGTGGCGTCGACGACGCCCGCACCGGGATCGTGCACCCTGCCCACCCTTCCGCGCTCACTCGCGCCGCAACCGAGCGTTCTGCTCAGTCAGCACGGTACCGGTTGTGCATTCGTCGCGAGAATGCTGCTATTGGTGTGCAGAACGGAAGGAGTCGTCGATGACCGCCGCACCCGCCGCCACCGACCAGGACGCCGTCGTCGCCGCCGTCGAGCGCCGGGTGCTCTGGCTCGCCACCGCGATCGTCCACCACGCCAACCGCGTCCGCCCCAACCCGTCCGGGCTGAAGGTCGGTGGCCACCAGGCGTCGAGCGCCTCGATGGCGACGATCATGACGGAGCTGTGGTTCCGGCACCTCCGCCCGCAGGACCGGGTGTCGGTCAAGCCACACGCCTCACCCGTGCTGCACGCGATCAACTTCCTGCTCGGCGACCTGCCTGCGGAATACCTGGGCACCCTGCGCGAGTTCGGCGGCCTGCAGAGCTACCCGAGCCGCGCGAAGGACCCGGATCCGGTCGACTACTCCACCGGCTCGGTCGGGATCGGCGCGACGGCGCCGATCTGGGGCGCCCTGGCCCGCCGCTACACGGGCCGGTTCGGGGACGTCGGCACGGGCCGGCAGTACTCCCTGCTGGGCGACGCCGAGCTGGACGAGGGCGCCTGCTGGGAGGCGATCCTCGACCCGATGGTCGGCGAGCTGGGTGAGGTGGTCTGGGTCGTCGACCTGAACCGGCAGAGCCTGGACCGCGTCGTCCCCATCCTCGGCGCCACCCGGCTGCAGGGGATGTTCGCCGCCGCCGGGTGGCAGGTGCTGACGGTCAAGTACGGGCACCTGTTGCAGGAGCTGTTCGCCCGCCCCGGCGGGGAGGCCCTGCGGGCCCGCATCGACGAGATGTCCAATCCGGAGTACCAGCGCCTGCTGCGCTGCACGGCCGCCCAGCTCCGGGAGCGCCTGCCCGGGGACGCTCGAGACGATGACGACGGGGGTCTGCGCGCGCTCGTCGACACCCTCGACGACGCGACCCTGCGCGCCGGGATCCGCAACCTCGGCGGCCACGACCTCGACGCCCTGGGCGAGGCCTTCACCGCCATCGACGACGCCCGGCCCACAGTGATCTTCGCCTACACCGTCAAGGGCCACGGCCTGGCGACCGAGGGGCATCCCCAGAACCACTCGTCGCTGCTGACGACGGTGCAGTTCGCGGAGCTCGCCGAGCGGCTCGGGACCGACCCCGACGACCCGTGGGCGCCGTTCGCCGGACGGCTCGCCCGAGGCCGCGCTGTGTGCGGAGACCGCCGCCCGCCTGCGCCGCGCCCCGGTCCCTGCCGCCGCGCCGCCCGCGGTGCCCGCGGACCTGGGCCGCACCCCGTCCGGCACCGCCACCACCCAGGCCGCCCTCGGCCGCGCGCTGCTCGACCTCACCCGGTCCGCGCCCGACGCCGCGGCCCGGGTGGTCACGCTCGCGCCGGACGTCAGCTCGTCGACCAACCTCGGCGGCTGGGTCAACAAGGTCGGAGTGTGGGCCGCCCGCGAGCGGGTCGACTGGTTCGCCGACGACCCCGAGACGATCCTGCACTGGCGCGAGCGCCCCACCGGCCAGCACCTCGAGCTGGGCATCGCGGAGACGAACCTCGTGGGGCTGCTCGGCGAGCTGGGCGCCACCTGGAGCCGGTGGGGGCAACCGCTGCTGCCGATCGGGGTCCTCTACGACCCGTTCGTCGAGCGCGCGCTGGAGCCGTGGTCGTTCGGGATCTACGCGGGCGGGCAGTCGATCCTGGTCGGCACCCCGTCCGGGGTCAGCCTCGCTCCGGAGGGCGGCGCCCACCAGTCGATCTCGACGCCGTCGGTCGGCCTGGAGCAGCCCGGCTGCACCACCTACGAGCCGGCGTTCGCGATCGAGGTGGAGTGGACGCTGCTGGCGTCGCTCGCCCGGCTCGGCCGCCCGGACGGCACGTCGGCCTACCTGCGGCTGTCCACCCGGCCGGTCGACCAGGCGCTCGCCGCCGTGCCCACCGACGCCGCCGCGCGCGAGCGGCGCCGCCGCCACGTCGTGGCCGGGGGCTACCTGCTGCGCCGTGCGGGCACCGGGCCGGCGGTCACGATCGCCGCGATGGGCGCGACCGTCCCCGAGGCGCTGGCCGCCGCGGACCGGCTCGCGGACCTCGGGCACGCCGCCGACGTCGTCTGCGTGACCAGCCCCGGTCTGCTCTTCGACGCAGTGCAGGCGCGCGGCGGGCGGGGTGACGGCGAGAGCTGGATCATCGACGCGGCCTTCCCCGCCCGGCGGGCCGCGCCGCTGGTGACGCTGCTCGACGGGCACCCGCACACGCTCGCGTTCCTCGCGGGCGTGCACGGCGTGCGGGCGGCGCACCTGGGCGTCACGCGGTTCGGGCAGTCCGGCGACCTCGAGTCGGTGTACCGCTACCACGGCCTCGACGCCGACAGCGTCGTCGCCGCGGCCCTCGACGTCTGACCTGTCCTCAGGATCGCGCGCAGCGGACGAGGCGGGGTAGTGACGCACGGCGTATCACGCGCGGGTGGTCGGCTCCAGGAGAGGACGGGCTCCCGTCATCTCCTGGACTCCCGCCGAGGGGACACCGCCATGTCCGTACTGACCACCCGCCACCACCCGCGACGACACCGACATCGAGCGCGCCAGACCCGCGCCCCATCATGCGGAACGGGCCGGGCCCGGCGAGGCCGCCGCGTCGTTCGACCGCGGCGACTTCGTCCTCGTCGCCGGCACCCACGTCAACTCGCGGTTGATCCGGCTCGGCCAGAAGCTGCGCATCCACGGGGCCGACCGCCGGCACGTGAAGTGGACGCACGCCGCACTGATCGTGGACCGCGACGGCTCGCTGATCGAGGCGGTCGGGGCGGGCGTGCGCCGCTGGCACCTCGACCGGTACCGCGACGACGACTACGTCGTGGTGCACATCCACACCTCCGAGGAGAACCGCGACGAGGTGGTGCGCTTCGCGGAGTGGGCGCTGGAGCGGGGGTCGAGCTACAGCCGGCTCTCGACGGTGAGCATCGCCCTGTCGATGCTCACCGGCAGCAGGCTGACCTTCTTCATCGACGGTCAGTTCGTCTGCTCCGGGCTCGTCGCCCGCGCCCTCGAGCGGACCGGCAGCATCTTCGACCGCGACTCGGCCCACATCGCCCCGGCGGACCTGGCGAAGTACTTCCACGCGCCGTCGGAGGCCTGAGAGCGCAGGTCAGGCCGACGCCGGGGAGGCCGACAGCACGGCCCGCACGAGCTCGGCCCGCGAGCGGATCCCGAGCTTGCGGTAGGCGTTCGACAGGTGGTACTCGATCGTCTTCGGCGACAGGAACAGCTGGGCGGCGGCCTCGGCGTTGGTCGCCCCGCCGGCGACGACGAGTGCCACCTGCAGCTCCTGCGGGGTGAGCTGCAGGGGCGCCGGTCCGCGGCGCGGCGCCGGCGGGCCCGACCGCCGCCGGACCGGCAGGTCCCGTGGTCGACGCGGCCTCCGCACGCCGACGGCCGACCGGACGCGTGCCCGCAACCCGCAGCTCGGCGTCGGCGCGCTCCACCCAGGCGGTCGCGCCGAGGCGGACGAAGCCCCGCCGCGCCGCGGCCAGCGCCTCGCGGGCCGCGCCGAGCCGGCGGCGCCGCCGCAGGTGCTCACCCAGGCAGAACCGGGTGCGCGCCTCCTCGAACGGTCGCGGCGCCGCCTCGCCGTGCCGGCACAGCGCCTGCGCGAAGGCCGGCCCGGCGGCCTCGTCGTCGCCCAGCAACAGCGCGGAGCACCGCAGGACGACGGCGTCGGCGAGCGGGCGGCCCGGGGCCGCCGCCTCCCGTTCCAGCACGGTCAGCGCCCGCCGCGCCCGCTCCGGGGTGCCCGCGCGGACGTGTGCCTCGACGAGGTCGCCCGCCCACTCCAGGAGCACCGGGCTGCCCAGGCCGTGCGCGAGCGCGAACTCGCCCGTCACGGAGAGGTGCCCCACCGCGACGTCCGGACGCCCGGCGCCCAGCTCCAGGAGCCCGAGCGCATGCTCGGCGCGGGCCTCGACGATGCGCATCCCGGTGTCGGCGCCGAGCCGCAGGGCCCGGCCGGCGTGCTCCCGGCAGGCGGCCTCCATGCCGAGCCCGGCCTCGACCGTCGCCAGGATCGCCAGCGCCTGCGGCTCCTCGGTGGCCCAGCCGGTCTCCTGCGCGAGCTCGACGGCGGCGTGGGCGTGGGTCAGCGCGGCGGTCCAGTCGCCGTCGCGCCAGCAGGCCGCGGCCAGCCAGGTCAACAGGAACGGCAGCAGCCCGACCGCACCCGCCGCGCGGGTGCTGCGCACCCCGGCCTCGAGCCACCGCCGGGCCGCCTCCGGTTCCTCGATCGACGCGTAGGTGTTCGCCGCGACGACGGGCAGCTGGTCGATCGTCAGCGGGTCCGCCGCCGCCAGCACGGGTTCGCAGGCGGTGAGCAGCGCCCGGGCGCCGGCGGTGTCGTTGGCGAGCGCGAGGGCCAGGGCGTGGATCAGCGTCACCGGCATCCGCTCCGCCGCCGGCAGCCCCTGCACGTCCGCGGCCGCCTGCGCCGCCGCGGCGAGGCCCAGATGCTGGTCGCCGATCGTCAGGCTCAGCAGCGCCGCCTGGCTGCGCATCGCCGCGGACCGGGGCGGGTCGGCCGCACGGGTCCGGTCGGCCAGGTGCAGCAGCTCGTCGCGGGCCTCGGTCGGCTGGCCGCTCCACATCTGCACGCGGCACTGCAGGTGGCACGCCGTCATGATCAGCGCGGGGTCGTCGGTCTCGACCAGGGCCAGGTCGAGCAGCGGGGTCGCCGCCGCGACGTTGCCGGCGGTCTGCGCGGTGAGCGCCGCCTCCAGCAGCCTGCGGATGCGCGCCGGGCCCGACGGGCTCAGCCGCGCCGCACGCTCGAGGAGCGCGAGCGCGGTGACGTGGTTGTTGCGGGCGGCCGCGCTGCGGGCCGCGGCGGTGAGCTGCGCGGCCACGTCCTCGTCCGTGCCCGGCGGTCGCCGCGGCGAGGTGGAAGGCCCGGCGCTCGGCGGCTCCGAGGCCCGTGCGCCGGCCGTGCACGGCCGCGAGCGCCCGGTGCGCCGCGCGCTTCCGGCCCGGCGCGGCGGCGTGGTAGACCGCGCTGCGGATCAGCGGGTGGCGGAAGTGCGGACCGGTGCCGCCCGTCCGGTCGTCGCGGTCGTCGCGGCCCAGGAGGTCGGCCGCCTCGGCCGGCTCGAGGTCGCCGACGTCGAGGCCCTGCTCGGCCAGCGCCTCGGCGACGGCGTCGTCCGCGCTGCCGGCGACGGCGACCAGCAGCAGGGCCCGGCGGGTGGCGTCGGGCAGCCCGGAGAGGCGCCGCTCGTAGGCGCGCACGAGCCGGGTGCTGAGCCGGACCGGTTCGACCGGCAGCGGCGACGCCCCGGCCACCGGTAGCTCGAGCAGGGCCAGCGGGTTGCCCGCGGTCGCCTCCCAGGTGGCGCGGGACAGCGGGGCCGACGGCCCGAGCAGCTGCCGGGCCGCGCCCAGGTCGAGCCCACCGACGGGCAGCTCCGGCAGGGCCCCGAGCCAGCGCTCCACCGCGGGCGACGTGTCGGCGCGTGGCCGCGCCGTGAGCAGCACGGCGATCGGCTCGGCCCGCATCCGGCGCACCGAGAACACCAGCGCCTCCAGGGTGGGCAGGTCCAGGCTGTGCGCGTCGTCGACGGCGACCAGCAGGGGCCGCTCCTCGGCGGCGTGCGCGAGCAGGCCCAGCGTCGCCACCGCGACGCCGAGCCGGTCGCCCGCCCCGGGGCCGAGGTTCAGCGCCCCCTCCAGGGCCGCGGCCTGGGGCCGGGGGAGGGCCGTGATGCCGTCGAGCAGCGGCCCGAGCAGCAGCGACAGCGCCGCGTAGGGGATCTCGCTCTCGGCCTCGTGGCCGTCGACCCGGATGATCCGGAACACGCCGGTGACCTCCGGGTCGGCGACCGCCGCGTCGAGCAGGCGGGTCTTGCCGACGCCGGGGTCGCCGCGGATCGCCAGCGCGCGCGGTGCGCCGGCGGCCGCGTCGGCGAGGGCCGCCCGGAGGCGATCACGCTCTGCGTCGCGTCCGACGAGAACGGTCACCGCGGGCATGCCGGAACTCTAGCCGCGCCGAGAGATCTCGGCAGAGATCCTTTCGGCCGTACCGCTGGGCGCCCGTCGGGCCCCGGGCTCGACCGCCCGGCGGCCTCACCCGGCCAGCAGCGGGCGCAGCTTCGCGATGCACCGGGCCCGGGTGGGGCCGATGCTGCCGATCGGGACGTCGAGAGCGCGGGCGATGTCGGTGTAGGAGTGCTCCCGCTCGTCGCTGAGCAGCGTCATCAACCTCTGCTCCCGCTCGGAGAGGCGCCTGCGCACGGCCTCGCGGAGCGCGGCGAGGTCGGCGCGGCGGATCGCCTCGTCCTCGGGCGGCCGCGGGGCGGCGCCGCGCAGCGCGACATGGTCGGCCGACACAGGGTCGCCGAGGTGCTGCTCGACGACCGGGATCTCCCGGCTCGCCCGGTTCGCGGCCTTGAGGCACTCCCGGTGCAGGATGCTGCGCAGCCAGCCGGACAGCGCCGCCGGCTCGCGGAGCGCGGCCAGGTGCGTGACGGCCGAGAGCCAGGTCGCCTGGACCGCGTCGTCGACGGTGGCGGCATCCAGGCCGTAGCCGCGGGCGATCGCGTGCAGCCCGTCGTCGAACCGCTCGACGACGGCGCGCCAGGCCCCGGGACAGCCGGCCCGGGCGGCGTCGACCAGCCGGGCGAGGGGCACCTCCGCGGGACTGCGGCAGACGTGGTGGTGCGGCGAGTGGTCGGGGGTGGCGGGGGCGACCCGGGCGCAGGACACGGCGAACCTTCCGACGGCGTTTCGGCTGGTGAAAGCCAGTGAAACCACCGTAGGAAGGCCCACCTGGAGTCGGATCCAGGAATCCCCCGGTCCACCGGGACCGGGGGAACCCCCGGGGTGCGGGCGCACCCCGGGGATCCGCCCGTTATCCGGGCCAGACCCAGTCGGCCACGTCCGGGGCGTCCTCCCCGTACTGGCGCGTGTGCTGCCGGCAGCGCAGGCGCTCGTCCACCATGTGCTGGCGCAGGCCGGCGTGGGGCACCGCCAGCCCCGGCACCCGGTCGATCACGTCGATGACCAGGTGGAAGCGGTCGAGGTCGTTGAGCATCACCATGTCGAACGGCGTGGTGGTGGTGCCCTCCTCCTTGTAGCCGCGCACGTGGATGTTGGAGTGGTTGGTGCGCCGGTAGGTCAGCCGGTGGATGAGCCACGGGTAGCCGTGGTAGGCGAAGATCACCGGCTTGTCCCTGGTGAAGATCCCGTCGAACTCGCGGTTCGACAGGCCGTGCGGGTGCTCCCGCTCGTCCTGCAACCGCATGATGTCGACGACGTTGACGAGCCGGACCTTCACCTGCGGCAGGTGCCGGCGCAGCAGGCTCACCGCCGCGAGGGCCTCGATCGTGGGCACGTCGCCCGCGCAGCCGAGCACGACGTCGGGCTCCTCGTCGCCGCAGTTGCTCGCCCAGTCCCAGATCCCCAGGCCGCGGGTGCAGTGCGCGATCGCCTCGTCCATCGTCAGCCACTGCGGCCCGGGCTGCTTGCCGGCCACGACGACGTTGACGTAGTTCCGGGTGCGCAGGCAGTGGGCCATCGTCGAGAGCAGCGTGTTCGCGTCCGGCGGCAGGTAGGCGCGCACGATCTGGGGCTTCTTGTTCAGCACGTGGTCGATGAAGCCGGGGTCCTGGTGGGAGAACCCGTTGTGGTCCTGGCGCCAGACGTGGCTGGTGAGCAGGTAGGTCAGCGACGCGATCGGACGCCGCCACGGGATGTGCCGGCACGCGTCGAGCCACTTGGCGTGCTGGTTGAACATCGAGTCGACGAGGTGGATGAACGCCTCGTAGCAGTTGAAGAACCCGTGCCTGCCGGTGAGCAGGTAGCCCTCGAGCCAGCCCTGGCACAGGTGCTCGGAGAGCACCTCGGTGACCCGGCCGACCTGGGAGACGCCCTCGTCGGTCGACACCAGGTCGCCGAGGAACTGCCGGTCCGTCGCCTCGAACACGGCCTGGAGGCGGTTGGACGCGGTCTCGTCCGGGGCCATCATCCGGAAGTTGTCCGGGTTCATCCTGATCACGTCGCGCAGCCACGTCCCCAGCACGGCGACGGTGCCGACGGGGCCGGTGCCGGGCTCGGGGACGTCCACCGCGTAGTCGGTGAACTCGGGCAGCCGCAGGTCGCGCAGCAGCTCGCCGCCGTTGGCGTGGGGGGTGGCGCTCATCCGCTTCGTGCCGTGCGGGTTGAGCGCGCGCAGCTCGGGGATCAACCGGCCCTCGCCGTCGAACAGCTCCTCCGGCCGGTACGAGCGGAGCCACTGCTCGAGCTGGGCGCGGTGTGCGGCGTTGTCGCGGGTCTCGGACAGCGGCACCTGGTGCGCGCGCCACGTGCCCTCGACGAGCTTGCCGTCCACCTCGTGCGGCCCGTCCACCCCTTCGGGGTGCGCAGGACGAGCGCGGGCCAGCGTGGCCGGTCGACCCGCCCCTCGGCGTCGAACTGCTCCTTGGCGTGGGCCCGGATCCGGGCGATCTCGGCGACGATCTCGTCCAGCGTCGCGGCCATCCGCTGCGTGGACGGCCATGGGGTCTTCGTCCCACCCGCCCTCGACGACGTACGGCCGGTGGCCGTGCCCCTCCAGCTGCTGGAGCAGCTCCTCCTCGGAGATCCGCGCCATCACCGTCGAGTTGGCGATCTTGTAGCCGTTGAGGTGCAGGATCGGCAGCACGGTGCCGTCGTTGACCGGGTGGAGGAACTTGTTCGCCTGCCACGACCCGGACAGCGGACCGGTCTCGGCCTCGCCGTCGCCGATCACGCAGGCGACCAGCAGGTCCGGGTTGTCGAAGGCCGCGCCGTAGGCGTGCGAGAGCGCGTAGCCGAGCTCGCCGCCCTCGTGGATCGAGCCCGGGGTCTCCGGCGCGGCGTGGCTGGGGATGCCGCCGGGGAAGGAGAACTGCCGGAACAGCGCCTTCATGCCCTCGGCGTCGTCGGTGACGTGCGCGTACCGCTCCGAGTACGTGCCCTCCAGGTACGCCGTCGCCACCACGCCCGGGCCGCCGTGCCCGGGGCCGGTGACGTAGAGCGCGTCGAGGTCGTCGCGGACGATGACGCGGTTGAGGTGCGCCCACAGGAGCGTCAGGCCCGGGGTGGTGCCCCAGTGCCCGAGCAGCCGGGGCTTGATGTGCTCGGACGCGAGCGGCTCGCGCAGGAGCGGGTTGTCCATGAGGTAGATCTGCCCGACGGCCAGGTAGTTCGCGGCGCGCCACCAGGCGTCGAGCCCGCGGAGGTCGTCGGGGGCCGGGGCGCCCGAGCTCGGCGCTGCGGGTGCGCCTGCGGTCGTGGTCATCCGGGCGGCTCCTTCTGTGGGTCGGCGACGGGTTCCCGCGCGGGCGTGTCCACCCCACACCGACGTGAGGCCCGCAGTCCACCGCACGCGCGGTGAACGGCCGGTGAACGGGGGACCGATCGGGACCTCGGTCCACCTGCCGCGGGACCGCGCCGCAGTCTACGGTGCGGCGTGACCTCCGACTCCGGTATCTGTGACGTCCGACAGCAGCGCGCGGGGCACCCGGCGCGTCGCGATCGTGGGAGCCGGCAGCGTCGGCGCCACGATCGCCTACGCCTGCCTCATCCGGGGCGTCGCCGGCACGGTCGCCCTGTTCGACCTCGACGCGGACAAGACCACCGCCGAGGTGCTCGATCTCGAACAGGGCATCCAGTTCGTGCCGATGGCGCGGGTCGTGGGCTCCGACGACATCGCGGTGACGGCGGGGTCCGACATCGTCGTGGTGACGGCCGGCGCCAAGCAGAAGCCCGGCCAGACCCGGCTGGAGCTGGCCGGGGTCAACGTCGAGATGTGCCGCACGCTGATCCCGCAGCTGGTCGAGCAGTCGCCGGACGCGATCGTCCTCATGGTGACCAACCCGGTCGACGTGCTCACCTACGCCGCGCAGAAGTTCTCCGGACTGCCCAAGGAGCGGGTGTTCGGCTCGGGCACCGTGCTCGACAGCTCCCGCCTGCGCATCCTGCTCGCGCGGCACGCCGGGGTGGCGGTGCAGAGCGTGCACGCGTACGTCGTCGGCGAGCACGGCGACTCGGAGCTGCCGCTGTGGAGCACGGCGACGATCGGCCCGATCCCGGTGGCGGACTGGTCGGTGCCCGGGGTGCCCCCGCTGGACGCGGAGGTCCGCGACGGGATCGCGCACCAGGTCGTCACCGCCGCGGAGCGGATCATCCGCGGCAAGGGCGCCACGAACTACGCCATCGGCCTCTCGACGGCGCGGATCGTCGAGGCGGTCCTCAAGGACGAGAAGCGCATCCTGCCGGTCTCGTCGCTGCTCGACGGCCAGTACGGGGTGCACGACGTGTGCCTGTCGCTGCCGACGGTGGTGGACCGGCGCGGGATCGTCTCGATTCTCGCGCCCCCGATCAGCGACGACGAGCAGGCCGCGCTGACCCGGTCGGCGGCGGCGGTCCGCTCGGTCGCGAGCTCGCTGGGCCTCTGATGCGGTGTCCATGATCCTCGACGGCGGTGCGGAAGCCGCAGCCGTGCGGCTCGTGCACCTCGCGCGGTGATCATGCCGCCACGGTGAGGGCGTCGCGGATCTCGGCGAGCACCGTGGCGGGGTGCCCGTAGCGTCGACCTCGACGGCCACCTTCCTCGCCGGGAACGCCAGGTCGATCCGCCAGGGGCCGAAGGGATGGCCCAACACCCAGCCGGTCACGCCGCCGTCGCGCAGGATGCGCACCAGCAGCCGCTCGGCGGCGGAGTCGGCCCGGTCGGCCGAGGCGCAGATCAGCTTCCGTGACCGCGCCCAGCCCCGGCGGCCCAGGTGGCGGCAGTAGGCCCGGTACAGGGTCGGGAAGCGGACGTGGCGCTGCAGCGCCCGGTCGAGGAACGTCGAGCCGTCGGGCAGGGCGAGTGCCGTCTCCAGCGCGGTCAGCGGCGGCGCCGTCACCCAGAGCCCGCCGAGGGCCACCCGGTCCACGGGCAGCAGGTCGTGGCGGTGCCAGCGCAGCCCCGGCCGGGGACGGCGGTGCAGCGCGGCCGGCAGCGTCACGTCGACGACCTCCGGCGCCCTGGGCAGCATCCCGTGCCGGAACGCGGCAGCGGGCCCGGACACGGTGCCTCCGCCGCCCGGCGTGCAGCGACGCCGCCCACACCGCGCCTCCCCGGTGAGCCGGTGCCCGCCGACGAGGTAGACGGAGGGGTGCAATCGGGTCCATCGCCCGTCCCGGGTGCGTCGCCGGACGGTGTCGGCCGACAGCCCGCACGCCACCGCCTGGGTGAGGGTGACGACGCCGGCCTGCCGCTCGAGCAGCCTCTTCGAGGGACACGGCCATGAGCATGGGCCGGACAGGCGGGCGCCCGTGGCCGTTTGACCGAACTCGTGGCCATGATCGCCGGGGCGGTACGGAAGCCGCACCGGTGCTGCTTCTGCACCTGTGCCGGCGATCTCCAGAGGGTCAGGAGTCGCGGAGGCGGTACTCGCCGCCGTGGCCGGCGACCTCGTGCAGGTCGTAGAAGTGGACGATCTTGGGGCCCTCGTGCAGGTGGGTGTGGCGCACGACCGGCGGGGGCGGGTCGTCGGGCGCGCGGGTGTGCACGCGGCCGTCGAGCGGCCCGCCGACGAACCAGTAGACGTCGCGGCCGTCGAGCTCGACGCCCGACTCCGGCGGCGCCTCCCGCGAGGTGACCTCCTCCGGGCCGTCGTTCACGACGGATGCCCCGCGGTGCGCGGCGTGGGCGCCGCGCCCGCGCCGTCGGTTTCCGGGGCGTTCATCCCTACACCGTACGACCGCGCGGGCGGCCCGCACGTCGGAGCCTCGGGATGCTGGGCCTCTCGGCGGCGCACCCGGGCCCGACCTCGCGCCCCGTTCTCGCGCACCGCGCCCGGTGCGGTCGGCCCCGTCCGCTGCGGTTGGCACTGCGCGGGAAGACCCGGCGCTGCGTGAGTGCCGGCGGCGATACTGCCCGGGTGATCGGGAAGCGGCGGGGCCCGGGCGGGGCGGCGGAGCCGGGCGGAGGGCTGCCGCGCGGGCTGGCGCTGCTCGTCGCCGGCGCGTTCTTCATGGAGATCCTCGACGGCACCGTCATCGCCCCCGCCGCCCCGCTGATCGCCGCGGACCTGGGCATCCGCGCCGTCGACGTCAACGTCGCGATCTCGGGCTACCTGGTGACCGTGGCGGTGCTCATCCCGATCAGCGGGTGGGCCGCCGACCGGTTCGGCGCGCGGCGGGTCTTCGCCGTCGCGATCGCGCTGTTCACGCTGGCGTCGGCCGGCTGCGCGCTGGCCCCGGACCTGACGACGCTCACCGCGACCCGGGTGTTGCAGGGTGTGGGGGGTGCGCTCATGGTGCCCGTCGGGCGGCTGGCGGTGCTGCGCGCCACGGCGAAGGCCGACCTGATCCGGGCGATCGCCTACCTGACCTGGCCCGCGCTGCTCGCCCCCGTGCTCGCGCCCGCGATCGGCGGGGTGCTCAGCGAGTACGCCTCGTGGCGCTGGATCTTCGTGATCAACGTGCCGCTCGGCGTCGCGGGGCTGCTGCTCGTGCGCCGGCTGGTGCCCGACCTGCGCGCCGACGGGCCGCCGCCGCGGCTGGACCGGCGCGGGTTCGTGCTGGTGGCGGCCGGGATCGCGGCGCTGATGGTCGCGGTCGAGAACGTGGGCGGCGGGGCGATCGAGGTGCCGTTCGTCGCCGGGGGAGCGGTGCTGGCGGCCGCGCTGCTCACCGTGGCGGTGGTCCACCTGCTGCGCGCGTCCGCACCGCTGCTCGACCTGCGCATCCTGCGGATCACGAGCTTCCGGGTCACGGCTGCGGGCGGGTCGGTGTACCGGATGGTGATCGTCGCGATCCCGTTCCTGCTGCCGCTGATGTTCCAGCTCGGGTTCGGGTGGAACGCGGCGCAGGCCGGGCTGGTGATCATCGCGCTGTTCGCCGGGAACGTGGGGATCAAGCCGGTGACGACGCCGCTCATGCGCCGTCTCGGGCTGCGGACGGTCCTGCTCGGGTCGATCCCGGCGGGCCTCGTCTGCCTGCTGGGGATGGCCGCCCTGACGCCGACCACCCCGCTGCCGCTGCTGATCGTGCTGCTGGCGCTCAGCGGGGTCTTCCGGTCGATCGGCTTCTCGGCCTACAACAGCCTCGCCTTCGCCGACGTCGAGCCCGCGCGCATGACACCGGCGAACACGCTGATGACCACGGTGCAGGAGCTCGGCGCGGGGCTGGGCGTCGCGGTGGGGGCCCTGCTGCTGCGCCTGGGCGGGCCGGTCACCGCGGTCGCGGGGCTGCCCGACGACGCCACGAGCCCGTTCCGGGTCGCGTTCGTGCTGCTGGCGGCGCTGCTCCTGCTGCCGCTCGCCCAGGTGATCGGCCTGCCGCGGTCGGCGGGGGCGGCGGTCACCGGCCGGGGCTGATCCCGCCCCGAGGCGCGGTGCACACCCCGACCCGGTCGTGCACACCTCCCACCCTGTGCACGGAGGTGCCGCGGTGTGCACGGACTGCTGCGGACGGCGATCCTCGCGCGTGGCGCCCGGCGGAAGCGGCGTCGTCCGGCGGCGTCGGGTAGACAGTGACCATGACCGACCCGGCCTCGCCCGTGCCCGCACCGCCCGACCCGGCCGAGCACGATCTCGAGCTCACCGTCAGCGCCCTGAAGGACGGTCCGGCCGCCCTGGGGATCCCGGGCGCACTCGTCGAGATCCGCCGCTGGCAGGAGCGTATCGACGGCACCGACGCGCCGGCGCTGGAGGAGATCGGCGCCGCGCTGGCCGAGCTGCGCGGCGAGCTGGAGAGCGACGCTCCGGACGACGGGGTGATCGGCGACCTGATGCACCGGCTCTCGACCATGACCCTGGCCGCCGCGGCCGACCAGCCCGAGGGCAACCTGCGCAGCCGGCTCCAGGAGCTGGGGCACCTTCTCGGGACCGGGGCGGCCGAGGTCGACTGACCGCAGGTTCCTCCGGGACGGCTCCGGTGGACGGTTCCGGGTCGCGGGAGATGCTCGTCGGGCAGGGATGATCAGGCGGGCTCGTGCAGGCCGAGCGTGGCGGTGAGGTCGAGCAGCGCGGCCGTCCGGGCGACGGCGCGCCCGGCGAGGATCCGCATCCGCGTGCCCTGCTGGTGCGCGCGGCTCCGGGCCTGGGTCAGCAGCCCGATCCCGGTGCAGTCGACGAACGAGACGCGGCGCAGGTCGACCAGCACCGTCGGCCGGCCGCCTGCCAACCCGGCCTCCAGTGCGCGGCCCAGCAGGGGTGCCGTCGCGATGTCGACCTCGCCCTCGGCGAGCACGACGTAGATCTCGCCCCGGTCCTCGATCGCGACGACGAGCGGGGTGTCGTAGTCGTCGAGGTCCGGTGTGGAACACGAGGTCGGCGCCGGGCGGGTCGCGCGGAAGCGGGACCGCGGGGCCCGGCCGAGCGGGCTGGGGCGGGATCAGGGGGACCGGGAACACGGGCGAGAACATCGCGGGCTCCTCCCGGGTGGCCGGGCTGTCGGGGCGCCCGACCACCGGACCGATGGTGTCGCCGAGCATACGGTTGATCACCGTTCGTCGGACGTCGATCGATCGGGTGCAGTACGGCGTGCTGACACCACCCGATCCGGGGTGGTGCCAGTATCCCGGAAAAGATCGGGGTTTTCACCGGAGACGTATCGCACGGATGCTCCCTAGCCTCCTGCGGTGCAGGGCACACAGGAGTGGGGGCAGGGACATGCGCACGGTGTACCGGGTACTGGCATGGATCATCGCCGTGGAGGTGCTGCTGCAGGCCGCCGCGATCACCTACGCCGTCTTCGGCCTGGGGAAGTGGATCCAGGAGGGCGGGGTGCTCGACAAGTCCGTGATGGAGAGCGAGGTGACCGCATTCCCCGAGGAGGTCGGGTTCATGGTGCACGGCCTCAACGGACAGATGATCGTCCCCGTGGTGGCGCTGCTGCTGCTGATCGTCTCGTTCTTCGCCAAGGTGCCCCGCGGGGTCGCACTGGCCGGCACGGTCGTCGGCCTGGTCGCGCTGCAGGTGGTGCTCGGCATGTTCGCCCACAACGTGCCCGTCCTGGGTGTGCTGCACGGCGTGTTCGCGCTCGGGCTGTTCGCCATGGCCGTGGTCGCCGCCCGCCGGGCCGCGCTCCCGGTCGGTCCCGCCGGCGTCCCGGCCTCGGTCGGGCAGGCGACCGCCATCTGACGGAGTTCCCCGACAACGTTCCCTTCAGACGCAGAGGCGGCCCGATGTTGATGCGCCGTTCGCCGGGCCGCCGGCTGCGGACCGCCCTGCCGCTGCTCGCCGCGCTCGCGGTGCTCGGGCCGCTGGGCTGGATGTGGGCGTCGAGCTTCGTCCCCTCGGAGTACACGGCCACGGAGATGGGCTACGTCGACGACGGCGGGGTGCCCGTCCCCGGCGGCCACGACCACGGCGACTCCTCGGGCGGGGTGCCCGTCGCCTCGCTGACCGGCGACGTCGACGGGCCCGCCGACGTCGCCGTCACCCTCGTCGCGCGGCAGGAGCGGTTCCGCCTGGCCACGGGCGAGGAGGTCGACGGGTACACCCTCAACGGCACCTCGCCCGGCCCGACCCTGCACGTCGCGCAGGGAAAGCTGCTGGAGGTGCGGCTGGTCAACGAGTCCGTCGCCGGCGGTACCACGCTGCACTGGCACGGGGTCGCCGTGCCGAACGCCGACGACGGTGTGGCCGGCGTGACCCAGGACGCGGTGCCCGTGGGCGGCAGCCACGTCTACCGCTTCCGGCCGGGGCGCGCGGGGACGTACTGGTACCACGCCCACCAGCTCTCCCACGAGCAGGTCGAGCGCGGGTTGCTCGGCGCGCTGGTCGTCGACCCGCCGGGCACGGCCGTCGACGAGGCCACCGACGTCGTCGCGCTCACCCACCTCTACGCCGGGCGCCGCACCGTGGCCGGGCGCACCGGCGACGTGCCGGTGCCCGCCGCGACCCGGCAGCCCCGTCCGGATCCGGGTGATCAACACCGACAACGGCCCGATCCGCACGTGGGTCGACGGCGCGCCGTTCCGGGTGCTGGCCGTCGACGGCACGGACGTCCACGAGCCCACCCCGGTCAGCGCCACGGCGGTCGACGTCACCGCCGGTGGGCGGGTGGACCTCGAGGTGGTTCCGCCGGCGACCGGTGCGGTCCGCGTGACGGTCGGCGGGGCGTCCGCGCTGGTCGTCGGGCCGTCCGGCGCCCCGGCGCCGCCGCCGTCCCGGCAACCGGAGGCCGTGGTGGACCTGCTGCACTACGGCACCCCGGCGCCGCTCGGGTTCGACCCGGCGACCGCGGCCCGCAGCTTCGACTACGCCATCGGCCGCCGCCCGGGCTTCGTCGACGGCCGTCCCGGGCTGTGGTGGACGGTGAACGGGCACCTGTTCCCGGACATGCCGATGTTCACGGTGGCGCAGGGCGACGTCGTGCGGATGCACATCACCAACACCAGCGGCGAGGTGCACCCGATGCACCTGCACGGCCACCGGATGGTGGTGCTCGCGCGGGACGGGGTGGCGGCGTCGGGCAGCCCGTGGTGGGTCGACTCGCTGGGCGTCGGCGACGGTGAGAGCTACGACGTCGCGTTCGTGGCCGACAACCCGGGGATCTGGTCCGACCACTGCCACAACCTGATCCACGCCCGCGACGGGCTGATCGTGCACCTCATGTACGCGGGGGTCGCCCCGTCGTACCGGATCGGTGGTGCCAACGCCCCGGAGTGACCGCGGGGTCGGGGAGCGACGCGGGCGCGGGCGTGGGGGCGCGCGGGGCGAGACGGGGTCACCCGCCGACGTGCACCACCGGGCGGCGGCCCACGTCCGGTTCGGCCTGGCGCAGCACCTCGCGCGTGACGGGCGCGGTCTCGCCCTGGCCGAACAGGACGTACCGCGCGAGGTGCGCCAGCGGGTTGCCCTCCGACCACTGGAAGTACAGGTGGGGCCGCATGTCCGTGTCGTCGCGCAACCGCAGCATGATCGCGGCGAGGGCGTTGGGCGCCGCGGGGCTGTCCGCGCGCAGGATCCGGTAGTCGTCGACCGTCACCCCGCGCACGTCGACGTCGCCGGAGAACTCCGACGGGTCGCTGATGTTGATCTCCAGGAACAGCGACGGCGCGTGGCGCGGAATGGGGTTGAGCCCCCGCTGCTCGGCGTCCTTGTCGCGGTACTCCGCCAGGTCGCCCGCCTGGATCTTGTTGGCGATGATGTGGAGGTCGCCGTCGACGCAGCACTCCTCGACCATCCGGCGGGCGGCCTCGTCGAAGTGGATGGCGTCCGCGCGCAGCTCGGTCGCGCGGGCCAGGCGGGAGACGAAGGAGATGAGCACGATCCCGGCGACGAACGCCAGCGAGATGACGATCCCGTCCGGCTTCTCGACGACGTTGTCGACGAACGCGTAGACGAAGATCAGCGTGACCACCGCGAACCCGATCACCCCGCCCGTGCTGCCGCGGCGGCGCGCCGACACGGTCACCGCGAACGCCGCCGAGATCATCATCGCGAGGATCCCCGTGGCGTAGGCGCCGGCCTGCTCGTCGACGTTCGCCTTGAACAGCACGGTGATCAGCACGGCGACGCCCGTGTAGACGAGCACCACCGGGCGCACCGCGCGCGCCCACTCCGGTGCCATGCCGTAGCCCGGCAGGTACCGCGGCACGATGTTGATCAGCCCGGCCATCGCGGAGGCCCCGGCGAACCACAGGATGAGGATCGAGCTGACGTCGTAGACGGTGCCGAAGGCGTCGCCGAGGAACTGGTGCGCGAGGTAGGCCAGCGCGCGCCCGTTCGCCGGACCGCCGGGCTGCACCGCCTCCGGCGGGACGAAGATCGCGGTGACGAGGCTGGTCGCCACCAGGTAGCCGCTCATGATCACGGCTGCGGTGGTCAGCAGCTTGCGGGCGTTCGCGATGCGGTTGCGCAGCCGGGTCTCGTCGTCGTCACCGTCGGCGTGGATCAGGGGCATCATCGACACGCCCGTCTCGAACCCCGAGAGGCCCAGCACCAGCAGCGGGAACGCCAGCACCGCCGCGAGCGCGATCTGCCCGGGGCCGCCGACGTCGAGCAGCGCGTCCACCCAGCGCCCCACGTCCACCGGGTGCCCGACGGCGTTCACGGCACCGACCACCACGACCACCAGGTTCAGCGCCAGGAACACGAGCACCAGCGGCACCGCGACGCCGACGGCCTCGGAGAACCCGGCCAGGAACACCCCGCCGAGGATCAGCAGCAGCCCGACGGTGACCAGCACCGGATGATCGGCCATCGCCTTCGGGGCGAAGGGGTTCTCGGCGAAGTGCGCCGTGGCGTCGGCGGCGGACAGCGTGATCGTGATGATCCAGGACGTGCAGACGAAGCCGAGCAGCGTCAGCACGAAGAACTTGCCCTTCCAGAACGACAGCAGCCGCTCCAGCATCGCCACCGAGCCCTGCCCGTAGGGGCTCTCCACCGCCACCCGGCGGTACATCGGCAGCATCCCGCACAGCGTGAGCAGCACGATCAGCAGCGTGGCCAGCGGGGACACCGCGCCTGCGGCGAGCAGCGCGATACCGGGCAGGTAGCTCAGCGTGGAGAAGTAGTCGACACCCGTCAGGCACATGACCTTCCACCACGGGTGCTCGTCGTGGTGCTCGTGCTTGGCCGCCCGCCCGGCGACGGACTCCACGCGGTGGTGCAGCAGCCACGCCGCGCATGCGGTGCACCGCAGTGGGCCGGGCGCGGCACCGTCCCGCTCGCCCCCGACCGCCGCCTGCTCGCCGACCGCGCTCATGCCGTCCTCCTCGACCCGGGCCGCGTCCACGCCGTGCCGCAGCGCCGCCGCTCGCGGGCCCGCACAGCATGCCGGACGGATCGGCGCGTCGCGCCGCACTGCCGGGGAATACCCGGTTCCGCAGGTGAACGGCGTCGGACGGCTGACGCGGCGCCCGCACCGGGCTACCCTCGGTACCGCCGGACTCGCCCGGCGCCGGCAGCGCCGCTGACAACCTGGAATCCCCCAAGCCGCCGACACCTGTTCGCCGAGCCCGCGGAGGCACTCGCCATGGCACCGGCCACCCTGACGATCAACAGCCGCAACTACGGATCGTGGTCGTTGCGCGGCTGGCTCCTGTGCCGGATGGCGGGGCTCGACTTCGTCGAGGAGGTCCTGCCCGCGGGCGACCCGGCCACCCGCGCCGAGTTGTTGCTCCTGTCGCCCTCGTTCCTGGTGCCGCGGCTCGAGCACGCGGGGGTGACGGTGTGGGACGCCCTCGCGATCGCGGAGTACCTGCAGGAGCGCTTTCCGCATGCGGGCCTGCTGCCGGACGAGCCGGTCGCCCGCGCGCACTGCCGGTCGATCAGCTGCGAGGTGCACGGGGGGTTCGTGAACCTGCGCTCGGCGCTGCCGATGAACATGACCGCGCGCCACCCCGGTTTCCCCGTGTTCTCCGGGGCGAAGGCCGACATCGTCCGGATCACCGCGATCTGGCGCGACTGCCTCGGCAAGTCGGGCGGCCCGTTCCTGTTCGGTCGCCGCCCCACGATGGCGGACGCGATGTTCGCGCCGATCTGCTCGCGGTTCGTCACCTACGACATCGCCGTGGACGCCACGTGTGCCGCCTACCGCGACGCCGTGCTCGCGCTGCCGGACGTCGCCGAATGGGCGGAGCGAGCCGCCCTCGAGCCCCAGGAGCTGGTCGAGCTCGAAGCCGAGTTCTGACCCGCGTCCCGCTTCCGGGCGCCCGGTCGTTACAGTGCGTCCCCGCCACCGCGCGCCGGTGCGCCGAGAGTGTGAGCCCTCGTCGCCCGGAGAATCGGCCGGGAGGGGACAGGCATGGGGCGACATCTGCGGCCGCGCCGTCGGCCGGCGCTCGCGCCCGCGGCGGTGCTCGGGGCGGTCCTCGTGGTCGGCGCCGCGGCGCTCGTGGCATGGGTCGCGGTGGCGCGCGACCGCGGCCCGGCCGCCGTCGCGCAGTCGTGCCCGACCGTCCTGCGGGTCGTGACCGCGGCGTCCTTCGCGCCGGTGGTCACCGGGGTCGCGCCCGCGCTGGCCGAGGGGCCCGACTGCGTGCGGCTGGACGTCGCGGTCGCCGACGGGCGGGCGGCGGCGGGCCGCCTCGCCGAGCCGGCCGCCGACGTGTGGATCCCGGACGACGCCGGCTGGGCCGGCGATCCCGGACCGGCCCGGCTCGCCGCGCCGCCCGCCGCCGGTGCGGGGACGGTGCTCGCCGAGAGCCCCTTCTACCTCGTGACCGACTCCGCCACGGCGAAGCGGGTGACGGACGCGGGCGGGGGCTGGCTGAGCCTGGCGGACCTCGTCACCGGCGAGGGCCCGGATCCCGTCCACCTCGCGGTGCGCGACCCGGGCGGGTCGGGCGACGGCATGCTCGGCGCGGGAGCCGTCGCCGAGGCCGTGTGGGTGAAGTCCGGGATGGACGCCTCCGCCGAGGCGCTCGCGACGGCGCTGCCCCGCACGCGCACGGTCGCCGACGCGGCCCCCGCGCTGCCCCAGGCGCCGGGCGAGGTCGGGCTCGTGCCCGAGTACGGCCTGCTCCCGGTGGCCGGGCAGGTCCGCGCCGCGGGGTCGGTGGTGCTGGCCCCGCGCGACCACACCGCGGCCCTGCGCTACAGCTGGCAGCCCACCGCGGCCGCCGCCGCGGATCCCGCCCGGGCCGCGGCGCTGGGGCGGTTGTCCGCCGCGCTCACCGGACCGGCGGCCGACGAGCCGCTCGCCCGGGCGGGCCTGCGCCGTCCCGGCGGTGGCCCGCCGCCCGGCGCCGACGGGCTCCCGGCCGACGTCGGCGCCGCTGTTCGACGTGCTGGGCCCGCACCACGTCGACCACGTGCTCGCGAGCTGGTACGCCGCGGACCGCCGGTCGGACCTGCTGGTGGCCGTCGACGTGTCCGGCTCGATGGGGGCGCGGGCTCCCGGCTCCGACCGCGCCATGATCGACATCGTGCGCGACGGCGTCGGCGACCTGGCCTCGCTGCTGCCCGACGACTCACAGCTCACCCTGTGGCGGTTCGGCACCCACCTCGACGGCGAGCGGGACTACGAGCCGGTGCTGCGCGCCACGACGCTGGACGGCGAGGGCCGCGCCGCCGTGTCGCGCGCGGTCGGGCAGCTCGTCCCGCAGGTGACCGGGACGGGCCTGCACGACACGATCCTCGCCGCGTACGAGGCCGCCCGCGACGCCGCCCGCCCGGACGTCCCGAGCCACGTCGTCGTCTTCACCGACGGGCGCAACGAGGCCGACGCGCCCACGCTGAACCGCGAGCAGCTCCGGGAGCGGCTGGTGGCGGCGAAGGCCACGCTGACAGAGAGGGGCAGCGGCCCGTCGCGCTCACCGTCGTCGCCCTCGGCGGGCGGCCGGGGGCTCCTGAGAAGCCCGAGGTCGCGGCGCTCGCCGCGGCCCTCGAGCCGGTCGGCGGCTACCTCGACGCGCTGCAGACCGCGAGCCAGGTGAAGGCGGCGTTCATCCACGCCGCCGCGGGCGGCATCCACGAATGACCGCCCTCCGGGCGGTGGCTACGAAGACCGCCCTCCGGGCGGTGGCTCGATGACCGCCCCGCCGTCAGCTGTTCGCCGCGATGAAGCTGCGCACCACCGGGTAGACCTGGCCCTCCCAGCGCCGCCCGCTGAACACCCCGAAGTGCCCGACCCCGGCCTGCAGGTGGTGGCGGCGGCGGTACGGCGGGGATGCGGGTGCACAGCTCGTGGGCGGCCATGGTCTGGCCGGGGCCGCAGATGTCGTCGCGCTCGCCCTCGACGGTCAGCAGGCCGGTCCGGGTGATCCGCTCGGGACGCACCGCGCCGCCCGCGCCACGTGTACTCCCCGCGGGCCAGCAGGTTGCCCTGGAAGATCTGCGTGATCGTCTCGAGGTACACCTCGGCAGGCAGGTCCGAGACCGCGAAGTACTCGTCGTAGAAGTCGCGGGTGGCGCGGGCGCCCAGTTCGTCGCCCGCGACCAGCGCCTCGAACAGGCTCAGGTGCGCGTCGAGGTGGCGCTTCGGGTTCATCGCGACGAACCCCGCGAGCTGCAGGAACCCCGGGTAGACGCGGCGTCCTGCGCCGGCGTAGGGCGGCGGCACGGTGGTGACGACCGTGTCGCGGAACCACTCCGGCGGACCGGAGCGGGCCAGGGTGTTCACCGGGGTGGGGCTGACCTCGACGTCCACCGGGCCGGCCACGAGCGTCATGCTCACGGGCTGGGCGACGTTGCGGTCTTCGGCCAGCACCGCCACGGCCGCCAGCACCGGCACGCACGGCTGGCACACGGCCATGACGTGCGAGCGGGGCCCGAGCACCTGCAGGAACTCGACGACGTGGTCGACGACCTCGTCCAGCCCGAAGGGGCCGTGCTCGAGGCCGACGTCACGGGCGTTGTGCCAGTCCGTGACGTGCACGTCGTGGTCCGGCAGCAGCGTGCGGACGGTGTCGGTGAGCAGGGTGGCGAAGTGCCCCGACAGCGGGGCGACGACCAGCACCCGCGGCTGGGGCGGCGCGCCCTCGGGAAGGTCCTTGGCGAAGCGCAGCAGCGTGCAGAACGGCGTCCGCGAGACGACCTGCTCGTGCACGGCCACCGCCCGCACCCCGGCCGGGGTCTCGACACCGACCTTGTCGATCCCGAAGGGAAGCCGTTCGTGGGTGATGGCGCTGTCGATGAAGACCTGGTGCGCGGCGCGCAGCCGCCGGACGGGATCCAGGTCGGCGATCGGGGGTGGCAGCAGGTCCAGCGACTCCAACGCGGCCCGGGACGCGGCGCGCGCGCCCTCGAGCGTGACGCGCTGGGCTTCGTACGCGGCATACAGCATGCGGACTCCCCGGACCGGCCGCGGACCGCCGTCGGGCGGCCGCGGCGACGTCGGCGATCACACGATAACCCGGCCATCGGCCCCGCGTCCGCTCAGCAGGAGCATTCGCGCAAGGGATTGCGCTGGGTGATGGTTGTCTCATCATGGTTCTGACCGGGTGGCCCTCGCGGCCGGGAGGCGAACGGGTGTCCCATGAGGTGATGCACGATGTGACGACCGAGACCCTCGTTCCTGCAAGCGTGACGGAGCGTGACGGCGCCGCTCCCGGCGCGGCGCGCGTCGCGGTGGGGGTCGGACCGGTGTCCCGGGCGTCGGTGGTCGCCGTCGCCCGCCACGGCGCGGGCGTGGAGCTGACGGCCGAGGCGGAGGAGGCCATCGGGGCCAGCCGGGCCGTCGTGGAGGCGCTGGCCGACGATCCGGTCCCGCACTACGGCGTGTCCACCGGGTTCGGTGCGCTGGCCAACCGGCACATCCCGGCCGGGCTGCGGGCCGAGCTGCAGCGCAGCCTGGTGCGCTCGCACGCGGCGGGGTCGGGCCCCGAGGTCGAGCGGGAGGTCGTCCGCGCCATGCAGCTGCTGCGGCTCTCGACCCTGGCGACCGGTCGGACGGGCGTCCGGCTCGGCACCGCCCGCGGGTACGCCGCGCTGCTCACGGCCGGGATCACGCCCGTCGTCGCGGAGTACGGCTCGCTGGGCTGCTCGGGCGACCTGGCGCCGCTGGCGGCCTGCGCCCTGGCGTTGACCGGCGAGGGCATGGTGCGCGACGCGGGGGGCCTGCGCCGGTCGGCCGCGGACGCGCTGGCCGCGGCCGGGATCGAGCCGGTGACGCTGCGGGAGAAGGAGGGGCTCGCGCTGATCAACGGCACCGACGGCATGCTCGGGATGCTGGTGCTGGCCTGCCACGACCTGGAGATGCTGCTGCGCACCGCGGACATCACGGCCGCGATGAGCGTGGAGGCGCTGATGGGGACGGACGCGGTCTTCGCCGCGGACCTGCAGGCGCTGCGCCCGCACCCCGGCCAGGCCGCGAGTGCGACGAACCTGCGTGGGCTGCTCGCGGACTCCGGGATCGTCGCCAGCCACCGCCATCCGGGGTGCACCCGGGTCCAGGACGCCTACTCGCTGCGCTGCTCGCCGCAGGTCCACGGGGCCGTCCGGGACACGGTCGCGCACGCCGTGATCGGTTGCGGAGCGTGAGCTCGCCGCCGCCGTCGACAACCCGGTGGTGCTGCCGGACGGGCGGGTGGAGAGCAACGGCAACTTCCACGGCGCCCCGGTGGCCTACGTGCTCGACTTCCTCGCAATCGCGGTCGCGGACCTCGCGGGGATCAGCGAGCGGCGCACGGACCGTCACCTCGACGTCGCCCGCAGTCACGGCCTGCCGGCCTTCCTCGCCGACGACGCCGGCGTCGACTCCGGCTACATGATCGCCCAGTACACCCAGGCGGCTCTCGTGTCCGAGCTCAAGCGGCTGGCGGTGCCGGCGTCGGTCGATTCGATACCGTCGTCGGCCATGCAGGAGGACCACGTGTCCATGGGGTGGGCGGCGGCCCGCAAGCTGCGGCGCGCGGTCGACGGGCTGACCCGGGTCGTCGCGATCGAGCTGCTCACCGCCGCCCGCTCGCTGGACCTGCGCCGGCCGCTGGAGCCCGCGCCCGCGACCGGCGCCGTCCGCCAGGTGCTGCGCGGGAGCGTCCCCGGCCCCGGACCGGACCGGCACCTCGGTCCGGAGATCGACGCCGCGGTGGAGGTCGTCGCGTCCGGGCGGGCGTTGGCCGCGGCCGAGTCGGTGATCGGACCGCTGGCATGACGCGGCTGTCAGGTGAAGCCCTGCCGCCGCACCGGCGCCTGCCTGCAGACCGGCGAACCTGGCAGCTGCGGTAGGGCGAGGCCGTCGTGCCCCGGGGCACCACGCTGACCGCACGCTCGTGGCAGACCGAGGCCCCGCTGCGGATGCTCCAGAACAACCTGGACCCGGACGTCGCCGAGCGGCCCGACGACCTCGTCGTCTACGGCGGGACGGGGCGTGCGGCGCGGGACTGGGCCTCGTTCGACGCGCTGGTCCGCACGCTGACGACGCTGGAGGGCGACGAGACGCTGCTCGTCCAGTCCGGCCGGCCCGTCGGGGTGCTGCGGACGCACGAGTGGGCGCCGCGGGTGCTGATCGCCAACTCGAACCTCGTCGGCGACTGGGCGACCTGGCCGGAGTTCCGCCGGCTGGAGCGGCTCGGGCTGACGATGTACGGGCAGATGACCGCCGGGTCGTGGATCTACATCGGCACCCAGGGGATCCTGCAGGGCACCTACGAGACGTTCGCGGCCGTCGCGGACAAGCGGTTCGAGGGCACCCTGCGGGGCACGCTGACCGTCACCGGCGGGTGCGGCGGCATGGGCGGCGCCCAGCCGCTGGCGGTGACGCTCAACGGCGGGGTGTGCCTGGTCGTGGACGTCGCGGAGTGGCGGCTGCGGCGGCGGGTGCAGACGCGGTACCTCGACGAGCTGGCCGACTCGCTGGACGACGCCGTCGAGCGGTGCCTGCGGGCGAAGGCGGCGGGCGAGGCCGTGTCGGTCGGGCTCGTCGGCAACTGCGCCGCGGTGCTGCCCGAGCTGCTGCGCCGCGGGGTCGAGGTGGACGTCGTCACCGACCAGACCTCGGCGCACGACCCGCTGGCCTACCTGCCCGACGGCGTCGACCTCGACGACTGGGACGACTACGCCCGCACCAAGCCCGACGAGTTCACCGACCGGGCGCGGGAGTCGATGGCCCGCCACGTCGAGGCGATGGTCGGGTTCCTCGACGGCGGTGCCGAGGTGTTCGACTACGGCAACTCGATCCGCGACGAGGCCCGCCAGGGCGGCTACGACCGCGCCTTCGCCTTCCCCGGCTTCGTGCCCGCCTACATCCGGCCGCTGTTCTGCGCCGGGAAGGGACCGTTCCGGTGGGCGGCGCTGTCCGGGGACCCGGCGGACATCGCGGCGACGGACGAGGCGGTGCTGGAGCTGTTCCCGGACGACGACAAGCTGCAGCGCTGGATCCGCGCGGCGCGGGAGAAGGTCGCGTTCCAGGGGCTGCCGGCGCGGATCTGCTGGCTGGGGCACGGCGAACGGGACCGGGCCGGGCTGCGGTTCAACGAGCTCGTCGCGTCGGGTGCCGTGACGGCCCCGATCGTGATCGGGCGCGACCACCTCGACGCCGGGTCGGTCGCGTCGCCGTACCGGGAGACCGAGGCGATGGCGGACGGCTCGGACGCCATCGCCGACTGGCCGCTGCTCAACGCGCTGGTCAACACCGCGTCGGGGGCGACGTGGGTGTCGATCCACCACGGGGGCGGGGTCGGGATCGGGCGGTCGATCCACGCCGGGCAGGTGAGCGTGGCGGACGGCACGGCGCTGGCCGCGGAGAAGCTCGCGCGGGTGCTGGCGAACGACCCGGCGATGGGCGTGCTGCGGCACGTCGACGCGGGCTACCCGGAGGCGCAGGAGGCCGCCCGGGCGGGGGGCCTGCGGGTACCGATGGGCGAGGCCGGGAAGCTCTGACGCGTGCCCGCGCCCCCGCGATCCCCGCCCGCCCGGCCGCTCCTGTTGCGCGTGAAAGCCACGTTCAGGACGTCTGCCGCCCTGAACGTGGCTTTCATGGACGACGCCGCGGCCACTGGCGGCGGCCGCCTTCGACCGGATGTGGGCCGACCTCGCGCCGGATCGGGCGGCATCCCGGCACCGGCGGCTACCGGCGGTTCGCCTGGACCCGCGAGGACGCCGACCTGCGCGAGTGGTTCACCGGGGAGGCCGCCGCGCGCGGGCTCGACGTCGTCGACGACCGGGCGGGCAACCTCTGGGCCTGGTGGGGCGACCCGGACCGGGCGCTGGCCGACGGCGCCGGCCCGGGTGTCGTCCTCGGCTCGCACCTGGACTCCGTGCCCGACGGCGGCGCCTTCGACGGCCCGCTCGGCGTGGTCTCGGCCCTCGCCGCGGTCGACGCGCTGCGCCACCGCGGGTTCACCCCGGCCCGCCCGCTCGGCGTCGCGCTGTTCGGCGACGAGGAGGGCGCCCGGTTCGGCGTCGCCTGCGCCGGGTCGCGGCTGCTCACCGGGGCGCTGACCGCGGACCGCGCGCGCGGGCTGACCGACGCCGACGGGGTGAGCATGGCCGAGGCGCTCACGCGGGCGGGCCGCGACCCGGGCCGGCTCGGGCGCGACGAGGAGACGCTGCGCCGGGTCGGGACGTTCGTCGAGCTGCACGTCGAGCAGGGCCGCGGGCTGGACCGGCTGGACCGCGCCGTGGCCGTCGGCAGCGGCATCTGGCCGCACGGGCGCTGGCGCATCGAGCTGCCGGGCGAGGCCAACCACGCGGGCACCACCGCGCTGGACGACCGGCACGACCCGATGGTCGCCTTCGCCTCCGCCGTCCTCGCCGCCCGCGGGTCCGCCACCTGGCACGACGCGCTCGCGACGTGTGGAAAGGTCGTGGTCGCGCCGAACGGGGTCAACGCGATCCCGTCGCGGGTCACGGCCTGGCTCGACGCCCGGGCCCCCCGCGCGGACGCCGTGCGGGCCGTCGTCGAGGAGGTGGCGGGTGTGGTGCAGGTGCACGGCGGCACGGTCACCGAGGAGTCCTGGACGGACCGCACGGCCTTCGACGCCGGGCTGGCCCAGCGGCTCGCCGCGTTGCTCGGCCCGCCCGGGAACCCCGCTCCGCTGCTGGCGACGGGCGCCGGGCACGACGCGGGGATCCTGGCCGCAGCGGGTGTGCCGACGGCGATGCTGTTCGTCCGCAACCCGACGGGGATCTCGCACTCGCCGGCCGAGCACGCCGAGCGCGACGACTGCCTGGCCGGGGTCGAGGCGCTGACCGCCGTGGCGGCCGAGCTGGCGGGCGCGCGTCCGGAGCCCGGGTGACCGATGAGGCGGTTCTGGGCGGCGCACGCGCTCCTGCCCGGCGGGGCCGCGCGGGACGTGACGTTCGTCGTCGACGAGGGCCGGTTCACCGCGATCACCCCCGGCACCGCGCCGGGTGACGCGACCCGGTTGCCCGGCGTCGTGCTGCCCGGGTTCGCCGACGCGCACTCGCACGCCTTCCACCGCGCGCTGCGCGGGCGGACGCACGACCGGGGCGGGACCTTCTGGACCTGGCGCGACCGGATGTACACCGTCGCCGCCCGGCTCGACCCCGACTCGTACCTCGCGCTGGCCCGCGCCGCCTTCGCCGAGCGCGCGCTCGCCGGCGTCACCGCCGTCGGCGAGTTCCACTACCTGCACCACGCCCCGGACGGCCGCCCCTACGCCGACCCGAACGCCATGGGCCACGCCCTGGCGCAGGCGGCAGCCGACGCCGGGATCCGGCTGACCCTGCTCGACACCTGCTACCTCGCCGCGGACGTCGACGGCCGCCCGGTCGAGGGCGTCCAGCGGCGGTTCTCCGACGGCTCCGTGGACGCCTGGGCGGAGCGCGTCGCCGCGCTGCGCGACGGGCCGGGGCTGCGGATCGGCGTGGCCGTGCACTCCGTGCGGGCGGTGCCCCGGCCGGCGCTGCACGTCGTCGCGGAGGCGGCGGCGGGTCCGGTCGCCACGCGTTCCGTGCGGGTGGCGCGCGTCGGCGCAGGTCCGAGCGCCGCCGTCGCCGAACGGGTGGACGCCGAGGCCCGGCCCCTGCACGTGCACCTCTCCGAGCAGCCCGCCGAGAACGCCGCCTGCCTCGCGGCACACGGCCTCACCCCCACCGGGCCTGCTCGCCGCCGAGGGCCTGCTCGGCCCCGCGACGACGGCGGTGCACGCCACCCATCTCACCGCCGCCGACGTCGCGCTGCTCGGAGGCAGCGGCACCACCGCGTGCCTGTGCCCGACCACCGAGGCCGACCTCGCCGACGGCCTCGGGCCGGCCCGGGCACTGCGCGACGCCGGCTGCCCGCTCGCGCTGGGCGGCGACCAGCACGCCGTCACCGACCCGTTCGCCGAGGCACGCGGGCTGGAGATGCACGAGCGCCTCGCGTCCGGGGAGCGCGGCCGCTTCACCCCCGCGGACCTGCTCGACGCCCTGACCGCGCACAGCGCCCTCGGCTGGCCCGACGCCGGGCGGCTGGCGGTCGGGGCCCGCGCCGACCTCGTCGCCGTCCGGCTCGACACACCCCGGACGGCGGGAGCGGACCCGGCGCAGGTGGTGCTCGCCGCGAGCGCCGCCGACGTCGACACCGTGGTGGTGGACGGCGACGTCGTCGTCAGCGGCGGCCGGCACGTGCTCGGCGACGTCGGCGCGCTGCTGCAGGCGGCCATCGAACCGCTGTGGGAGGACGCGTGAGCGGCGCCAGCGCGCGGCGCGGGGTCCGCCGACGCGCGCGGCATCGACGCACGCCGGTCGTCACCGGCAGCCGCGGCAGCGTCGTCGTCACCGGGATCGGCGAGCTCACCACCCAGGATCCGGACCTCGGCACGGTGCGCGACGCCGCCGTCGTCGCCGAGGGCGACACGATCGTCTGGGTCGGCCCGGCCGCGCGCGCCCCCGCGGCCGACCGGCGGATCGACGTCGGCGGCCGAGCGGTCGTCCCCGGGTTCGTCGACTCCCACACGCACCTCGTGTTCGCCGGCGACCGGGCGGGCGAGTTCGCCGCCCGGATGCGCGGGGAGCGCTACGACGGCGGGGGGATCGCCTCGACCGTCGCCGCCACCCGCGCCGCCGACGACGTCGCACTGCGGGCGCTGCTGGCCGGCCGGATCGCCGAGCTGCGCGCCCAGGGCACCACGACCGTCGAGATCAAGAGCGGCTACGGCCTCACCGTCGCCGACGAGGAGCGCGCGCTGCGCCTGGCCGCCGAGGTGACGGCGGAGACGACCTTCCTCGGCGCGCACGTCGTCCCCGAGGGTGTGGCGAACTCCCGGCGCGCGCGTGCGGCCGGGTCACGAGCACCTCTCGCGCGGCTCGCGCCGAGTACCTCGCCCTGGTCATCGGTCCGATGCTCGCCGCCTGCGCGCCGCACGCCCGCTGGATCGACGTCTTCTGCGAGCCCGCGAGCCCGCACGCCTTCGACGGCGACGAGGCCCGCGCGGTGCTCGAGGCCGGGCGCGCGGCGGGGCTGGGCCTGCGGGTGCACGGGAACCAGCTCGGCCCCGGACCGGGGGTCGCGCTGGCCGTCGAGCTGGGCGCGGCGAGCGTCGACCACTGCACGTACCTGACCGACGCCGACGTCGACGCGCTCGCCGGCGGCGACACCGTCGCGACGCTGCTGCCGGGCGTCGAGTTCTCCACTCGCTCGCCCTACCCGGACGCCCGCCGGCTGCTGGACGCCGGGGTGCCGCTCGCGCTGGCGACGGACTGCAACCCCGGCACGTGCGCGTCGTCGTCGATGCCGCTGATGATCGCGCTGGCCGTGCGCGAGATGGGCCTGACCCCGGACGAGGCCCTGCACGCCGCCACCGCGGGTGCGGCGCGGGCGCTGCGCCGCGACGGACGTCGGCGTGGTCGCGCCCGGCCGCCGCGCCGACCTCACGGTCCTCGACGCCCCGAGCCACCTGCACCTGGCGTACCGGCCGGGGGTCCCGCTCGCGCGGGCGCTGGACCTCGGAGCGACCTGATCGTGCGGGCACGACTGTGCCCGCGCCGGGGGCCGGGTAGCCGCCGGACGATCAGGTCTGTTGATCGTGCGGGCGGTACCGCACCGGTCGGGGGCCGGGTAGCCGCCGGACGATCAGCGTCGGTGTCGCGGTCGATGCTGGGTCGGAGCTGATCGTGAGGGTGCTATCGCGCCGTTGCAGGCCGCGGAAGGCTCTGCACGATCAGCTCAGCGCCGGGCTGGCTGATCGTGGGGGCGGTATCCGGCCCGTTCCGGGTCGGATGGCCGCCGGACGATCAGCTCGGTTGATCGTGCGCAGAAGAAGGCCGCCATGGTGACGCGACCCTCACGGGTCAGTGGGCGCTCGCGAGCTTCTCGGCGTGGGCCGCGGCCCGGTAGCCGTCGGGCACCCCGTCGACGAGCAGGGTGACCCCGTCGGCGTTGCGGGTGCGCAGCGGGAGGATCTCCCGGTACGCGGGGGAGTCGTACCAGGCGTGGGCGGCGGCGAGGTCGGGAAACCCGATCACCACGAGGACTCCGGGCCACTCGCCCTCCAGCACCTCGGGCAGGACGCCGTGGACCACGAACCGGCCGTCGAACGGGTCGAGCGTGGCGTCGATGCGGCGCAGGTAGTCGACGATCTCGGCGTTCTGGTCGACGGAGCGCAGGTGGGCGACGGCGAAGGCGGTCATCGGGCGGTCCTTCCGTGAGGGATACGGCAGGAAGCCTGCGGGGCGGGGGGAAGCACGTCGATTACCTCCGACGTCATCGCCGTGCCGCACCGCCCGTCGTACGGTCGCCCCATGACCGACGTGGGCGAGCTCCTGCGGCAGTGGCGGCGGCGCCGCGGCCTGAGCCAGCTCGCCCTCGCCGGTGCGGCCGGCGTCTCGGCCCGGCACCTGAGCTTCGTCGAGACGGGACGCTCCCGGCCGTCGCGGGCGATGCTGCTGCGCCTCGGCGAGCACCTCGACGTCCCGCTGCGCGACCGCAACGCCCTGCTGCTGGCCGCCGGGCTCGCGCCCGCCTATCCGCACCGCCGACTCGACGACCCGCCGATGGCCGCCGTCGCCGATGCGGTGGCGCGCATCCTCGCCGCCTACGAGCCCTACCCGGCGCTGGTCGTCGACCGGCACTGGGAGCTCGTCGACGCCAACCGCGCCGTCGCCCTCCTGACCGCCGGTTGCGCTCCGACCCTGCTCGAGCCGCCGTGCAACGTGCTGCGGCTCTGCCTGCATCCCGACGGCCTCGCCCCGCGCATCCGGACGCTGGGGTCGTGGCGGGCGCACCTGCTCGCCCGGCTGCGCCACCAGGTCACCACGACCGGCGACCTGCAGCTGCAGGAGCTGCTCGACGAGCTGCGCGCCTACCCCGCGCCCCCGGCCGACCCGGCCCCGCACGCCGCGCCGGTCGTCCCGATCCGGCTCGCTGCACCCGACGGCCGTGAGCTCGCCTTCCTGTCCACGACGACGCTGTTCGGCACGCCCGGCGACGTGACCGTCGACGAGCTGGCGATCGAGGCCTTCCTGCCCGCGGATGACGCCACCGCCACGGCGTTGGGGCACTCCAGGCTCGCCGGCTCCCTCGTCGCGCCGCCGGTCCGGCGGGCCGCTCAGCCGGCGGACGACGTCCCGACGCGCACATCGAGCGAGACCCGGGCGCCCACCGCGGCGGAGCCGGCCGAGACGACGACCGGGGCGGGCGTCGAGCGGGGCGTACCCGCGGGCGGGCCCACGTAGAGCAGCCGGTCGGCGGTGTCGCGGCGCCCGCGCACCACGCCCGCCGTGGCCGAGCCGAGCAGCCGGTCGGCGACCTGAGCCGGGGTCAGCCCGGGATCGGCGCCCAGCAGCAGCGCCGCCGCGCCCGCGACGTGCGGGGCGGCCATCGAGGTGCCCGACAGCTCCTCCGTGGCGGTGTCGCCGGAGTACCAGTCGGAGACGATGTCGACACCCGGTGCGAAGAGGTCGACGCACGACCCGCGGTTGGAGAACGACGCCCGCCGGTCGTCGCGGTCGGTCGCGGCGACGGTCAGCGCGGCGGGTTCGCGGGCGGGGGAGGAGTCGCAGGCGTCGTCGTCCTCGTTGCCCGCCGCGACGGCCACGGTCACCCCGTCGTCGATGAGGCCACGGATCGCGGCGTCGACGTTCTCGCCTGCCGGCCCGCTCAGGCTCAGGTTCGCGACGGCCGGGGTGCCCCTGCGGTGGTCGCGCGCGGCCCAGTCGATTCCGGCGATCACCCCGGAGGTCTCGCCGCCGCCCTCGCAGTCCAGGGTGCGCACCGCGACCAGCGCGACGGCCGGCGCCACCCCGTACGCCGTGCCGCCGATCGTCCCGGCCACGTGCGTGCCGTGCCCGGCGCAGTCGCGGGTGCCGCGCCCGTCGTCGATCGCGGTGAAGCCGGACCGCACCCGGCCGCCCAGGTCGTGGTGGCCGTCCGCGATGCCGGAGTCGATCACGTAGGCGGTCACGCCCGCACCGGCCCGGTCCGCCGCGGGCGGCGTGTAGGTCCCGGACAGCGGCAGCGCCCGCTGGTCGACGCGGTCGAGCCCCCACGGCGCCGCGCGCCCGCGCGTCCGTGCCGGGCATCCCGTCGCGGGCGCGGACGGGCACGTCCGGCTCGACGGTGACGACGTCCGGCCCGCCCTCGACCCCGCGCAGCCCGCCGGGCGGCAGCACGGCCGCGTAGCCGGGGAACACGTCGTGGTAGACGAACCGGATCCGGGCGCCGCGGGCCGCCGCGTCCCGGGCGGCCGCGTCGGGGTCGGATCCGGGTCCGAGCCGGACGACCACCGGGTCACCGGCGTCGGTGGCGTGGACGGCGGGGTCCGGGGCGGCCATGGCGGGTGCGGTGCCCATCAGCATCACCGCGACCGCGGTCCCGACCGTGAGCCCGACCCGCACGAGGGCCGGGATCCGGGGGGACGAGACCACGGGACGTCCGAGGCAGGCGGCTGTCCCGTCCCCCCGTCCGCGCATGGTCCTGCAGGTCGCGGGGGAGTCGGCCATGCCCTGCCTTCCGCGGTTCCGGGGAGCGGTCGAGCCCGCCGGGGAGGAGCGGGCGCGACGAGGATGGCGGCCCACCGCAGGGCCGCTCCACCGCAGCGGCGTTACTCCACCCGGCTGAGTGGAGTTGATCACGCTGTGGCGCACCTCCACCGGCGCGCGGCATCCGGCCACCCGTCCGGGACCGGCCGGCCGCCACCGATCACCCGCCGCAGCCGCCGCCACCGCGCGCGCATTCCGGTTGCCCTGACCGCGGTCGAGGTGCGTAGCATGGACCGAATCGACGGAACCGACCGCGCCGGCCACCACCGCAGCACCCGCGGCGGCACCGAACCGGTGCGGTCTGCACCTGCGGTCCCGGCCGGCGGGCCACCACCGTCGGCCTCGTCCTGCTCACGCTCGTCACCGCCTTCGAGGCCATGGGCGGTCGGGACCGCCATGCCCGCGGTGATCGCCGACCTCGGGGTCGTGCTCGGCCGTCACCGCCTTGAGGCCATGGGCTCGACCGTCCCTCGCCGTGTCGGCCTACGGCTGGCCGTTCTCGGCGTTCCTCGCCGCGTCCGTGCTGGGGACGGTGCTGGGCGGCGCTGGTGCGACCTCGCGGGGCCGCGGCCCGCGCTGCTCGTCACGCCGCTGCTGTTCGCCGCCGGGCTGATCGTCGCCGGCACCGCGGGCACGCTGGCCCAGCTGCTGGTCGGGCGGGTGCTGCAGGGGGCGAGCGCGGGGACGCAGTTCGTCGCGGTCTTCGTGACGATCGCGGCGATCTACCCGGAGCGGTCCCGGCCCGCGGTGTTCGGGCTCATGTCGGCGGCCTGGGTGGTGCCGTCGCTCGTCGGGCCGCCGGTGGCGGCGCTGGTCACGGAGCGGTTCTCGTGGCACTGGGTGTTCCTCGGGCTCGTCCCGTTCGTCGCGGTCGCGTTCGCCCTGGTGGTCCCCGGCGTGCGCCGGCTGCGCCGCTCCGGCCCGCCTGCGGGGACCGGCCGCGGCCTCGTCGTCGCCGCTGCCGGTGCGGCGCTCGGCGTCACCGCTGTGAGCTGGGCGGGTCAACACCCCGGGGCGCTGGGCGCGGCGGTCGCCGCCGCCGCGCTGGCCGCGCTGGTGCCCGCGCTGCGCCGGCTGCTGCCCGCAGGCGTCTTCCGGGGCCGCCGCGGTGTCCCGACCGTCGTCGCCGCGCGCGGACTGATCGCCGGGGTGTTCTTCGCCGGGAACTCCTACCTGCCGCTGATGCTGACCGCGACGCACGGCTGGTCGCTGACGGCCGCGGGCGTCCCGCTCGTCGCGGCCGCGCTGGGCTGGGCCGGGGCGTCGGCGTGGCAGGGCCGCCACCCGGACCTGTCCCGGGCGGTCCTGCTGCGCATCGGGTTCACCGCCCTCGCCATCGGGGTGGCGGGCCTGCTGGTCGTCGCGCCGTCGTGGGGCGTGGCGTGGCTCGCGGTCCCGGCGTGGACGGTCGCCGGTGTGGGCATGGGCGTGGGCTACTCCGCCGTGTCCTACCTCCTGCTGCACCACTCGGCGGTGCACCAGGTCGGGGCGCACACCGCGGCGGCGCAGGTGGCCGACCAGCTCACGACCGCGACGCTCGTCGGTCTCGGCGGCGCGCTGCTCGCCCTCCTCGCGACGCCGGCCGTCGCCCTGGCCGTCCTGCTCGCCCCGCTGGTGGCCCTGGCCGTGCTCGGTGCGCTGCTGGCGCCGCGCGCCGGCTGACGCGTGGAGCGACCAACGCGTGGAGTGACCAGCCGAGGACCCCGCCGTCCGGCCGTGGGTGTGATCGTCCGGGGCGCCGCCCGGGCCGGGAGGAACTACGGTTGGCCCGCGGTCCCAGCGGCAGGAGGGCGGATGAACCTCGAGAAGGTCGTCTTCGGTTTCTTCGTGCTGCTCGCCGCCACGCTGAACTTCGGCTTCTTCATCGGCGACCTCGGCGATCCGGAGCTGCACAACAGCTACGAGCTCTACGCCGCCGTGGTCGTCAACCTCATCGCCACCGTGCTCAAGTTCGGCGACCGCACCCAGATCGGCGCCGTGCACCTGGCCACGAGCCTCGTCGCGGATCTCCAGCTGATCTCCGCCGCGCTCGTCTGGGGCTACGCGAGCTACGTGGGCGACGGGCTCACGCGCGAGGCGACCGCGAGCGTCGTCTCGCTGTCCGGTGGCGCCCTGCTGGCGAACATCGTCTCGGTGGTGCTGCTGGTCGTCGAGACCGTGTCGTTCCACCGCCGCTGATCGGCCCTGAAGAATCGGACGCGCGACGCGGGACGGGGGACGGCATGGGCAATCCGCTGCTGGTGTTCTGGTACCGGCTGCTCACCGGCGAGGAGCAGACCGAGCGGCGGACGCGCCGCTGGCGGGTGCCGACCGCGTCGTCCTCGCAGGCGTCGGCGACGATCTTCCTGGTCCTGCGCCGGATGCGGGCGCCGCTGATCGTCCTGATCGTCATCTTCGCCGTCGGCACGCTCGGGCTCACGCTGATCCCCGGCCAGGACGCCGCGGGGCGGCCGTGGCGGATGGGCTTCTTCGACGCCTTCTACGTGATGAGCTACACCGCCTCGACCATCGGGTTCGGCGAGATCCCCTACGCCTTCACCTACAACCAGCGGATGTGGGTGACCATCTCGATCTACCTGACGGTGGTCGGCTGGGCCTACGCCATCGGGTCGCTGCTGGCCCTGGTGCAGGAACGCAGCTTCCGCCAGGCGCTGGCGCTGCAGCACTTCACCCGCAAGGTCCGGCGGCTCGGCGAGCCGTTCCTGCTGATCGCCGGCTACGGGCAGACCGGTGAGCTGCTGGCCCGCTCGCTGGACGCGCTCGGCCGCCGGTTCGTGGTGATCGACAGCGACAGCGGCCGCATCGACGACCTCTACCTCGACTCGTATCACGCCGACGTCCCCGGGCTCGTCGGCGACGCGGGCGACCCCGGCCACCTGGCCGTCGCGGGCCTCGGCCACCCCCGTTGCGAAGGGGTACTGGCGATCACCGACAACGACGAGGCGAACCTCGCGGTGACCCAGACCGCGGCGCTGCTGCGCCCCGACCTGCCGGTGATCACGCGCACCGTCTCCCCGGCGATGGCGGCGCGCATGCAGGTCTTCGGCTCGCCGACCGTGGTCAACCCGTTCGACCGGTTCGGCGACCACCTCCGCATCGCCCTGCGCGCACCGGCGTCCTACCAGCTGTTGACGTGGCTGGAGAGCGGGCCGGGCGCCCCCCTGCCGAAGCGCGGCGAGCCGCCGTCGGGCGGCCACTGGATCGTGTGCGGCTACGGCCGGTTCGGCCGGGAGGTGACCCACGACCTGCGCGCCGAGGGCTACGACGTCACGATCGTCGAACCCGGCGAGGCGGCCGAGAACGACCCCGACGCGATCGTCGGCTTCGGCTACGAGCCGCACGTCCTCACCGCGGTGGGCGTCGAGCGCGCCGCCGGTTTCGTGGCCGGTACCGACAACGACACCACGAACCTGTCGCTGGTCGCCGCGGCACACCGCGCGAACCCCCGGATGTTCGTCGCCGCCCGGCAGAACAAGCCGACCAGCGCACCGCTGTTCGCGGCCGTCGATCTCGACACGCTGCTGGTACCGGCGGAGGTGGTCGCGCACGAGGTGTACGCGCAGCTGTCGACCCCGCTGCTCTGGCGGTTCCTGCGCGAGATGCCCGCCCGGGGCGACGACTGGGCCGACAGCGTGATCGGCCGGCTGACCGACCTGTGCGGCACGCACCTGCAGTCGCTGTGGAAGGTCCGGCTCAGCGCAGCCGAGGCGCCCGCGCTGCAGGGCGTGCTCGCCCGGGAACCGCTGCGGCTGGGCGACCTGCTGCGCAGTCCCGACGACCGCGACGACCACCTGCACGCCGTCGTCCTGCTCGTGGCCCGCGACGGCGACGTGCACCTGGCGCCCCCCGACGACTTCACGCTGGACCCCGGCGACGAGATGCTCCTGGTCGGCGAGCCTGCCGCGCGCCGGCTGCTCGACTCCACGCTGCTCATCGACGCGACCCGGGAGTACGTGCTGCACGGCCGCCACGTGCCGTCGAGCTGGATCTGGCGGCTGGTCACCCGACGGTCTGCCTGACTTCAGACCGGTTTCCGGTGGCCGGGAAGCGGCGCCGAAGTGGAACGCGGATGGCCCGTCGTGCGTTCCCCTGGGCATGGCAGGTGCCGCGGGGATCATGCGGCACCCCGGGAGGGGGACGGACGTGACCGGGACCGGACCGGAGGCCGCGTCGGTGGCGGCGCCGGCGGTGGTGGTGCTGTGCCATGAGTACGCGGCGCTGGCGGGGGTCGCGGTCGCGGGCGTGGCCGAGTTCCTGGCCGACGCCGCGGCCCTCGCGGTGCGGCTGCTGCCGACCGCGCAGTCGGTCCGCATCCGGGTGCGGGTCCCGGAGGTCGTGACGGCGATCGCGGACGCCCCCGACGCCGAGCTGTCGCGGACGCCCCGACGCCGACCACCCCGGCCGGGCCGGGCAGAGCGAGGTGTTGGCGATCCCGCTGGTCGGCGGGGGCGACCTCGCCGGCGTGCTGGAGCTCGACCCGGGCGCCCGGGCCGGCTTCCCGGCGGACGAGCGCGAGCTCGCCGAGGTGCTCGCCGTCCTGCTCACCCTCAGCCTGGGCAACGCCGCCGCCTTGCCCCGCGAGTCGGCACGTTTGCCGCCGCGAGTCGGCACCTTCGCCGCCGAGCGAGTCGCCGTCCCGCCGTCCGTCGCCATACCGCTGGCCGGAACCGTCCAGCGGCACGTCGATCGCGGTCGCTAGCGTTCGGCGGGTGACCGTCCCTACGACCGGCGAGCCGACCGTCGTCCTCGACGCCCGCGCCGAGCTGGGGGAGTGCCCGGTCTGGGCCGGGGACGAGCAGGCCCTGTACTGGGTCGACATCCGCGGCAAGGCGCTGCACCGGTTCGACCCCACCACCGGCGCCGACCGGGCCTGGGCGCTGCCGCAGCAGTGCGGATCGTTCGCCCTCCGCGAGTCGGGCGGGGCCGTCCTCGCGCTCGTCGACGGGTTCTACGCGTTCGACTTCGGGACCGGCGAGACGACCTTCCTCGTCGGTCCCGACGACCAGCCCCCCGGCACGAGGTTCAACGACGGCAAGGTCTCCCCGGACGGCCGGTTCTTCGCCGGAACCATGGACGAGAAGACGCTGCGCGAGCCGATCGCGTCGCTCTACCGCCTCGACCCGGACGGGAGCCTGCACGAGGTCGTCGACGGGCTGATCGTCTCCAACGGCCTGGCCTGGAGCGCCGACGGCGCCACGATGTTCCACTCCGACAGCAAGGGCCAGGTCGTCTGGACCTACGACTACGACGCGGCGACCGGGACGGTCGCGAACCGCCGGGTGCTCGCCCGGCCCACCGAGGAGATCGGCCGACCCGACGGCGCCGCCGCCGACGTCGAGGGCTACTACTGGAGTTCGGGGATCTCGGCCGGCGTGCTCAACCGCTGGGCGCCCGACGGGTCGCTCGACCGCAGCATCCCCCTGCCCGTGTCCAACCCGACCTGCCCCTGCTTCGGCGGCCCGGACCTCACGACGATCTTCGTGACCTCCCTGCGCCACGACCTGCCCGCCGACGTGCTCGCCGCGAAGCCGGCCTCCGGCGGGATCGTCGCGCTGGAGGTCGACGTCGCCGGGGTACCCGTCGCCCGCTTCGCGGGCTAGCCCGCAGTCACCGTCAGGAGAGGAACCATGCTGAACGTCTGCATGATCGGCCACGGGATGATGGGCATCTGGCACTCCGAGGCCCTTCAGCGGACCCCCGATGCCGTGCTGCACACCGTCGTCGGCCGGCCCCCGAAACCGGCCGCCGACGACGCCACGCCCACCGCCGGCCGCGCGCAGAGCTCCACCGAGGCGTTCGCCCAGAAGTACGGCTACAAGAAGTGGACGACGAACCTCGACGAGGCCCTCGCCGACCCCGAGGTCGACATCGTCATCATCGCCGGGCCCAGCGAGACGCACGCCGAGATGTCGCTGAAGTCGATCACGGCGGGCAAGCACACGCTCGTCGAGATCCCCATCGCGATGAACCTGGAGGGGGCGGAGGCGGTCGTCGCGGCGGCCCGGGAGAAGGGCCTCTTCCTGGGTGTCTCGCACCCGATGCGCTACCGCGCCGAGCGGCACGACATGGTGCGCCGGGTCGCCGAGGGTCAGGAGAAGATCCACAGCGTCCAGGGCCGCTTCTTCATCCACCGCCTGCAGAACGTGGGCGCCACCGGCCTGCAGCGCAGCTGGACCGACAACATCCTCTGGCACCACACGACCCACCTGGTCGACATCGGGCTGTGGACCGTCGCGGGCGGCGACATGGCCACGGTGGAAGACCGCATCCGCAACGTCTACGCGGCCTACCCGGCGGTCGAGCCGCGCACCGGCCATCCCGATGGAGCTGGTGCTCGTCGTCGAGACCCATGACGACCAGACGATCCTCTGCAACGGCTCCTACTACGCCCACAACCGGATCTACGACGTCCTGCACGTCACCGACCGCGACGACTACCACGTCGACGAGCTGACCTCGCTGATCACCACGAGCCGACGGTGAGCGGCCGATCCCGACCGAGCAGGAGAACGCCGAGCTGATCGCACCGGAGTTCGTCGAGGCCGTGCGCGACGGGCGCGAGCCGTTCGTGCCGGGCTGGTCGGTGCTGCCGGCCATGCGGGTGCTCCACCGGGTGCAGGAGGAATGGGACGCCAAGCACGGCAAGCAGCTCATCCCCGGGCGGCCGGTCACCTGAAGCGTCCCCTCCGGACCAGATTGCGAGATTGACGTGCCACGTAAAGAACCCGAACAGCTCCGCTCCCACCGCTGGTACGGCGCGAAGGACCTGCGGTCCTTCGGCCACCGTTCCCGTACGGCCCAGATGGGCTTCGACGCCGCGGACTACCGGGGCAAGCCGGTCATCGCGATCGTCAACACCTGGTCCGACATCAACCCGTGCCACACGCACTTCAAGCAGCGCGTCGAGGACGTCAAGCGCGGGGTGTGGTCGGCGGGCGGGTTCCCGCTGGAGCTGCCGGCGATGTCGCTGTCGGAGCCGTTCCAGAAGCCGACGACGATGCTCTACCGCAACCTGCTGGCGATGGAGACCGAGGAGCTGCTGCGCTCCTACCCGATCGACGGCGCGGTGCTGATGGGCGGCTGCGACAAGACCACGCCCGGGCTGCTGATGGGCGCCTCGTCGATGGACCTGCCGTCGCTCTTCGTGCCGGCCGGTCCGATGCTGCGCGGGCACTGGGGCGGCACCACGCTCGGCTCGGGGTCCGACACGTGGAAGTACTGGGCGGACCTGCGCGCCGGGGCGATCACCGAGGAGGACTGGCAGGAGATCGAGAACGGCATCGCGCGCTCGCCGGGCCACTGCATGACGATGGGCACGGCGTCGACGATGACGAGCGCGGCGGAGGCCCTGGGCGTCACGCTGCCGGGCGCGGCGTCGATCCCGGCCGCCGACTCCCGGCACGCCGTGATGGGGGCGCACAGCGGGCGGCGGATCGTCGAGATGGTCTGGGAGGACGTCAAGCTCTCGGACGTGCTGACCCGCGCGGCGTTCCGCAACGCGATCGTCACGGTGCTGGCGCTCGGCGGCTCGACGAACGCGATCATCCATCTGATCGCCATGGCCCGCCGGATCGGGGTCGAGCTGTCGCTGGCCGACTTCGAGGAGCTCGCCCGGGTGACGCCGCTGCTGGCCAACATCCGGCCCGTCCGGCAAGTACCTGATGGAGGACTTCTTCTACGCGGGCGGCCTGCCCGCGCTGCTCAAGGAGCTGGGCGACCTGCTCGACACGTCCGCGATCACCGTGAACGGGAAGACGCTCGGGGAGAACATCGCCCGGGCGAAGGTGTTCAACGAGGACGTCATCCGGACCACGCGCGACCCGATCGTCGAGAACAACACCCTCGCGGTGCTGCGCGGCAACCTCGCCCCGGACGGCGCGGTGATCAAGCCGGCGGCGGCCGAGGAGCGGCTGCACCGGCACACGGGGCCGGCCGTCGTCTTCGACAACTACGACGACATGGCCGCCCGGATCGACGACCCGGACCTCGACATCGACGAGAACTCGGTGATCGTGCTGCGCAGCGCCGGCCCGCAGGGCGCCCCGGGGATGCCCGAGTGGGGCCAGCTGCCGATCCCGAAGAAGATCCTCGAGAAGGGGATCCGGGACATGGTGCGCATCTCCGACGCGCGGATGTCGGCACGAGCTACGGCGCCTGCGTGCTGCACGTCGCGCCGGAGAGCCACGTCGGCGGCCCGCTGGCGCTCGTGCAGACCGGCGACCTCATCGAGCTGGACGTGCCGGGCCGGCGCCTCGAGCTCAAGGTGACCGACGAGGAGCTCGAGAAGCGCCGCGCCGACTGGCAACAGCCGCCGGCCAAGTACGCCCGCGGCTACGGCGCGCTGTACCTGGAGCACATCACCCAGGCCAACGAGGGGTGCGACTTCGACTTCCTCGAGGCGGGCCCGCCGATCCCGGAGCCGGAGATCCACTGATCGGTGCAGAAAGCCACCTTCATGCGCCATGGCAGAACCCGGGGCGGCATGAGCGCGACGATGATCATCGGTGGGGAGCGGCGCGCCGCGGCGTCCGGCGCCGTCGACGAGATCACCTCGCCGTGGGACGGCCGCGTCGTCGGCACCGTCCCGCGCGCCGGGCCCGCCGACGCCGACGCAGCCGTCGCGGCGGCCGTCGAGGGCGCGGTGGGGTGGCGGCGCACGCCCGCCCACGAGCGGCTGCGCATCCTCCTGCGCGCGGCCGACCTCGCCGACGAGCGCACGGCGGCGATCGCCGAACTGATCAGCGCGGAGAACGGGAAGTCGATCCGCGAGGCGACCGTCGAGGCCTCCCGCTGCGGCGACGTGATCCGCACGTCCGCGTTCGAGGGCGCCCACCTCTACGGCGAGTCGCTGCCGCTGGACGCCGCCCCCGGCACCGGCTTCGACAAGATCGGCTTCACCGTCCGCCAGCCCTGCGGGGTCGTCCTGGCGATCACCCCGTTCAACTATCCGGGCCTGCTCGCGATCCACAAGATCGCGCCCGCGCTCGCCGCGGGCAACGCCGTCGTCCTCAAGCCGGCCGAGCTGACCCCGCTCACCGCGCTGGCCCTCGCCGACTGCTTCCTCGAGGCGGGCCTGCCGGGATCTCGTGCTCTCGGTGGTCACCGGGCACGGCAGCGAGATCGGCGACGCGCTGGTGGCCGACCCGCGCGTCCGGAAGGTCTCGTTCACCGGGTCGACGGCGGTGGGCGAGCGGATCTCCCGCACCGCCGGGGTGAAGAAGCTGTCGCTGGAGCTGGGCTCCTCCGTCGCCGGTGGTGATCCTGCCGGACGCGGACCTGGAGGTCGCCGCGACGGCCGTCGCCGCCGGCGGCTACGCCAACGCCGGGCAGGTCTGCATCTCGGTCCAGCGCGTGATCACCCACCCGGCGGTGACCGGCGACTTCCTCGACGCCCTCGTCCCGCGGGTGAAGGCCATCCGCACCGGCGACCCGGCGGCGCAGGACACGACGATGGGCACCCTGATCAGCGAGGGCGAGGCCGTCCGGGTGCAGCGCATGATCGACGACGCGGCCGCGGCCGGGGCGCGGGTGCTCGTCGGCGGCTCCCGCGAGGGCGCGGTGGTCGCGCCCGCGGTCGTCGCCGACGTCGACCCGGCCTCGCCGCTGCACCAGGAGGAGCTGTTCGGGCCCGCGGTGGCGGTGAGCAGCGCGGCCGACTGGGAGTCGGCGATCGCGCAGGCCAACGGCACCCCGTACGGCCTGTCGGCGGGGATCTTCACCGGCGACGTCGCGGGTGCGGTGCGCGCGATCCGCGAGATCGACGCGGGCAACGTCCACATCAACTGGACGCCGCTGTGGCGCGCCGATCTCATGCCCTACGGCGGCCTCAAGGGCAGCGGGATCGGCAAGGAGGGCCCGCGCCGGGCGGTGGCGGAGATGACGGAGGAGAAGACCGTCGTCCTGCACGGCCGTCCGTGGTGACCGGGTAGCGCACGCGCGCGCGGGCCGTCGCACACACCTTCGGGGCTCGGCACACAGGGCAGAACCTGGGTGCCGGGCCCCGGTCCTGTGTACGGGCCTCTGACCTGGGAAAGGCGCCCACCGGGCCGCGATCCGTGACCCCGCCATCCGGTGATCAGACTCTCAATCGACCCCTTCTGCGGCACCTCTGGCGCGATTGGGATAGTTAACTCTAGTGAGAGGTCCGCCGTCCGAGGCGGATCCCCGACGAAGGAGAGCGATGTCCACGGACACGGAACGGCGCGAGCTGATCCGTCCGGGCGCAACGATCGCGTACTGGGTGAGCGGGCCCGAGCGGGCCCCCGTCGTGCTGCTGCTGCACGGCGCCACACTCGACCACCGAGCCTGGGACGCTCAGGTCGACGAGCTGACGCCGCAGTACCGCGTCGTCGTGCCCGACCTGCGCGGGCACGGGGAGTCGACGCTGAAGGGTGCGTTCCGGTTCGACGACGCCGTCGACGACGTCGCGGCACTGCTGGACGCGGTCGACACCGGCACACCGATCGCCCTCGGGGGCCTGAGCCTCGGCGGCAACATCGCCCAGGAGATCGTGCACCGCGACCCACATCGGGTGGATGCGCTGGTCGTCGCGGACTCCACGTGCAACACCGCATCGCGCCACCCGCTGGCCGCGCCGCTGACGATCGCCGCGCTGTCGGCGATGGCGCTGGGCGGTCGCGAGCGGTTCATGCAGCACGCGGCGGCGGTCACCTCACCGCGCGACGACGTGCGCCAGTACGTCCTGGACGCCAACGAGGACCGCACGACCCTCGAGGTCCTGCAGATCCTCACCTCGTTGCTGGACCAGGGCCTGCACCCGGAGCCGGACTACCGCCTGCCGATCCCGACCCTGCTGGTGAACGGTGTCGACGACCGGGTCGGCGACATCGTCACGGGCAACCAGGAGTGGGCGGTCCGCGACCCGATGGTCGAGCTCGTGGTGATCCCGGGTGCGGGGCACGCCAGCAACCAGGACAACCCGGCGGCGTTCACCGCGGCGCTGACGGCCTTCCTGGACCGCGCGCTGCCCGTACCCGCCCGGGCCAGCATGCTGGGCCTGTTGAGCGGGCTGCGCGGGGACTGACCGCCCCGCTGCCCGAAGTGCGGGCCCGCCGGCGCATCGCCCGGCGGGCCCGCACCCGTTCACCCGGCGTTCACGACCCTGTCGGCCCGCCGTCGTCGGGGTCGTGAGCCGCCTCTCAGAGTGCCGATCTCTGACACGATTCAGTGATCAGAATAGTTAACTGTCATATACGGGCTGTCGACACGCGACGGCCCCGATACCCGCCCGCCGGACGACGAAGTCCTGTCCGACGCACGGAGGTCCTCTCATGTCTCGCCTGGCCGGTTCGTTCGCCGACCGCCTGCGCTCGACCCTGTTCCGCCGCGGCCGCACGCCCGGCCTGCGCACCGCCAAGGTGACGCTCGCCGTGGTGGCCGCCTACCTGCTCGCCGAGGTCCTGCACCTGTCCGAGCACCCGATCGTCGCGCCACTGGTGGCGCTGCTCGTCGTCCAGCTGACCCTGTACCAGAGCCTGGTCCACGGCCTGGGCCGCGTCGGCGGCGTGCTCGCCGGGGTGGCGGTCGCCGTGCTGGTGGCCCACTTCGTCGGCCTGACCTGGTGGAGCCTGGGCGCCGTCGTCGCCGGCTCGATCGTGGTCGGCAAGGTGCTGCGGCTCGGCCCGCACCTGTTCGAGGCGCCGATCAGCGCGATGCTGCTGCTGGAGGTCGGCGGGTCCGGATCGCTCGGGGTCGCCCGCGTCGAGGAGGCCGTCCTCGGGGCACTGGTCGGCGTCGCGGTGAGCATGCTCGTGGCGCCGCCGCTGTACCTGCAGCCCGCGGGCGCGGCGATCGGCGAGCTGGCCGAGCGGATGTCCCGCTTCGCCGCCGGGTTCGGCGCCGGGATCCTGGAGCCCTGGTCGCGGCACGCGGCCGACCACTGGATGGGCCAGGCGCGCGCGGTCGCCGACGAGGTGAACCGGGCAGAGCTGACCGTCGCCCGTGCCGAGGAGGCCGCGCGGCTCAACCCGCGCGGGCGCCGCGGCCGCGACGCCCACCCGCGCTTCCGCGCGACCCTCACCGCCCTCGAGCGGTGCCACCTCACCCTGCGCACCCTGGCCCGCGCGGTGCTCGACCGGACGTACTTCGTGCCCGCAGGCGAGCAGGCCACGGCCTACACGCCGGCGCAGCGGGCGGCCCTGGGGGACCTGCTCGCCACCGCGGCGGGCGCGATCAAGGCCGTCGCGCCGATCGCCGCCGGCGGCGAGGCCGCCGATGCGGCCCGCCTGCTGGTCGAGGAGCACCTCACCGCACTCGACGAGCGGCGCACGCGGCTTGCCCGCGTGCTCGCCGTCGACCCGCTCGTCGACGAGGCCGCCTGGTCGCAGCACGGCTCGCTGCTCGCCGCGGTCGACCGCCTGCGGGTGGAGATCGCCGCCGCGGCCCGTGAGGTCGAGACGCCGACGCAGCCCGAGGCGCCGTTGGCGAAGCAGGTCCGCCGCTGGGTCGACTCCATGGAGGCCGCGACCTCCCGCCTGGCCGACTGACCCGGGGCCGTCCCGCAACGGAGCGAAAGCGGCGTTCGGTGCAGTCAGACTTACCGCAACGCCGCGTTCGCTCACGGCCGCCGGCGCGCCGCTCAGCCGGCGTGCAGCTCGGAGGTCACCCGCTCCAGCATCCGGCGGTGGATGTCGTCCGCCTCCTCCTCCCAGCCGAACACGCAGACGGTCGCCACGCCGTCGAAGCTCACGTCCCGCAGGGTGGAGAAGAACTCGTCCCAGTTCACCTCGCCGTTGCCGATCTCGTTGTGCTGGTGGATCCGGGCGTCGACGCCGGGCGGGTTGATGATGTAGCGGTTGCCGATGTTCGCGCGGTGGTTCCAGCAGTCCGCGATGTGCAGGTGCGCCAACTTCGATCCCGCGTACTCCATCATCCGCCGCACGTCGCCCGCCCCGTCGGAGAGATGGAAGGCGTGCGGCGCGCAGAACACGTAGTTCACCCACGGCTTGTTGAGCCCGCGGATGATCTGCACGGCGTCGTCGTTCGTCTCGGAGAAGTCGTACGGGTGCGCCTCGAGGTTGAGGCCGATCCCGTGCCGCTCGAAGTCGGGGATCAGCTCCTCCATGGACGCGTAGAACGCGTGCTCGGAGGCGCCCGGCCGGTTCGGGTCGCCCGACAGCTCGGAGTTGACGATCGGGCACTCGAGGTCCGCGGCGATCTCCAGCAGCCGCCGCCAGTTCCGCACGTGGGCGCGGCGTTCCTGCTCGTCCGGCGACGACCAGTTGTACACCGGGACCAGCGTGTGGATCTTCACGCCGGTCTCCGCCATCGCCTTCTTCGTCTCGGCGATCAGCGCGTCGTCGGCCTTCGGGTAGCGGTGCCAGAAGAACCAGTCGGCCCGCGGGGAGAGCTCGACGTACTCGTACCCGAGGTCGGCGGTCTTGCGCAGCTGGTCGGCCACCGACATCGAGGCGTGGTACATGTGCGTGTCGAGCGCGATCTTCACCATGGGTCAGTCCGTCCCGGTCGGGCCCGCGGCGGTGACCTTGTACAGGTCGGGCTGCTCGCGCAGCGAGATCTCGACGCGCTCGCCGCTCTCCATGGCCTCCAGGCCCGCGGCGCAGACGACGGTGGCGGCGTAGCCGTCCCACGACGACGGCCCCGTCGACTCGCCCTTCGACGCCGCGACGATCCACTCCTGGAACTCGGTGTCGTAGGCCCGGATGAACCGCTCGCGCCAGTCCTCGGGCACCCGGCCGCCGTACTGCCCGCCCTTCTTGACGACGACCGTGTTGGTCTCGGCCAGCTCGACCGTGCCGCTCTCGCCGACGACCTCGCCGCGGATGTCGTAGGCGTACTGGATGTTGATCGAGGCCTCGACGTCCACGAGCGCCCCGCCCGCCATCTCGAAGATGAACAGCACCGGGTCGGTCAGGTGGTCGCTGGCCAGGGAGTTCTTGCGGGCCGTGAGCACCCGTGCCGCGACGATCTCGTCGTTCAGCAGGAAGCGGGCGACGTCGACGTCGTGCACGCAGGTGTCGTTGATGATCATGTCGCTGGTGTAGTGCGGCGGGACCGAGGGGTTGCGGTGCCCGGAGTGGAACATCAGCGGCGCGCCGATCTCCCCGCCGTCGATCGCGGCCTTCATCGCCCGGTAGCCGTCGTCGTAGCGGCGCATGAAGCCGACCATGACGTGCCGCTTGCCGCTCTTCACCTCGGCGTCGAGGATCCGCTCGCACGCCTCGCGGGTGGTGGCCAGCGGCTTCTCGCAGAACACCTGCTTGCCCGCCGCGATGGAGGCGAGCACGTACTCCTCGTGGGTCGGGCCCCACGAGGCGACGACGATCGCGTCCACCTCGGGGTCGTCGATCAGCTCCTGCCCGGTCTGGAGCGCCTTGGCCGACGGGAGGCCCGCCGCGATGCTCTTGGCGCGGTCGAGGTCCACGTCCGTCACCGCGGTGACGCGGGCACCCGAGACGACGTGCGTGATGCGCCGGATGTGGTCCTGCCCGATCATGCCCACGCCGATGACGCCGACGTTGAGGGTCATGGAAAGTCCTTTCAGCTCAAGGAGAAGACGTCAGTAGGGCCAGCGCCGGACCGGGCCCAGCCCGCACGAGCGCATGTAGCCGGCCGCGCGGGCCTGGATCGGCAGCGGGATGTGCGGCTCGACGGGGTAGAGGTCCTGCTCGATGACGGTGTAGATCTCGCGGTCCAGCTTCGCGAGCGCCTCCAGCAGCGGCGGGAAGCTCGGCTCGCCGAACGGCGGCTCGCACATCACGCCCGAGCGGCACGGCCTCGGCGAGCGACAGCTTCTCCCGCCGCACCCGCTCGCGGACCTCCGGCTCGACCTGCTTGAGGTGCACGTAGGTGATCCGCTCCGGGAACCGCTCGATGATCTCGATGTTGTTGCCGTCGCAGTAGGAGATGTGCCCGGTGTCCAGGCACAGGTTCACCAGCTCCGGGTCGGTGTCGGAGAGGAACCGTCTCGACGCGCTCCTGGGTGTCGACGTGGGTGTCGGCGTGCGGGTGGAACACCAGCTTGACGCCGTACTCCTCCAGCAGGTAGCGCGCCAGCTCGTTCGTCCCCGAGATCAGGTTCTGCCACTGCTCGGGGTCGATCTCGGCCGACTCGGTCAGCGCGCCGCCGTGCATGTCGGTGTACTGGTCCGGCAGGTGCACGAGGTACTCGGCGCCGACCTCGCGCAGCAGCTGCGGCCTCGCGCCCGAAGTCCTCCTTGGCCTTGTCGAGGGCTTCCTTGCCCTTGTGCAGGCCGGCGAAGACGGTGCCACCGGTGACGGTGAGGTTGCGCTTGGCGAGCTCGTCGCGCAGCTGCCCCGGGTCCTGCGGCAGGAAGCCCTGCGGGCCCAGCTCGGTGTAGAGGTAGCCGGCCAGCGCCACCTCGTCGAGGTACTGCTCCCAGCCGACCTGGTGGTCGTCGCGGGGGAACCAGACGCCCCACGAGTCGGGGGCGGTGCCCAGGCTCAGCTTGGCCAGGCTCGGGGAGGAAGGCGGAGTGGTTGAGCCGTTCGCTGCGGTCATCGGTCGGTTCCCTCCGAAGGGGTCAGGTAGGGACGCTGGCGGGCCTTGTGGCCCTCGTAGGTCTTGTAGGCCGCCTGGGTGCTGTCGAGGTCGGACACCTGGGAGACGGGGACGTCCCACCAGCTCTCGCTGGAGGGCACCGGGGCCAGCGGGTCGCTCTCGATGTGGATCGCGACGGTGTGCGGGATCGACTTGACCCGCTCCACGGCGTCGCGGAACTCGTCCATGCCCTTCACCCGGATGACCTCGGCGCCCGAGGCTCTCGGCGTTCGCGGCCAGGTCGATGGGCAGCTTGTCCCCGTCGAGCAGCCCGGACTCGTGTCGCCGGTAGCGGTAGTACGTGCCGAACCGCTGCGAGCCGAGGCTCTCGGACAGCGAGCCGATCGAGGAGAACCCGTGGTTCTGCACGATCACCAGCACCAGCTTGATGCCCTCGGACACCGCGGTGACGATCTCCTGGGCCATCATCAGGTACGAGCCGTCGCCGACCAGGGCGTACACCTCGCGCTCCGGGGCGGCCATCTTGACGCCCAGCGCACCGGCCACCTCGTAGCCCATGCACGAGAACGCGTACTCGACGTGGTACTGCTTCGGATCCTGCGCGCGCCAGAGCATCTGCAGGTCGCCGGGCATGCTCCCGGCCGCCTGGACGACGACGGCGTCCGGGCCGACGAGCTCGTTGAGCGCGCCGAGGATCTCGGTCTGCGCCGGGAGCGGCTGGTGGTCGAGGTGGAAGGCCTCGTCCACGACGCCGTTCCACCGGTCCTTGTGCTCGGTGTAGCCCCGCACGTAGGCGTCGTCGACGCGGTGGCCCTCGAGGCCCGCGGTCAGCGCCTCCAGCCCGAGCCGGGCGTCGGCGACCAGCGGGACGGCGGACAGCTTGTAGGCGTCCAGCGAGGCGACGTTGAGGTTGACGAACCGCACGTCCGGGTTCTGGAAGGCGGTCTTGCTCGCCGTCGTGAAGTCGCTGTAGCGGGTGCCGATCCCCAGCACGACGTCCGCGTCCCGGGCCAGCGCGTTCGCGACGGGCGAGCCGGTGGAGCCGACCCCGCCGACGGCCTGCGCGTGCTCCCACAGGATGGAGCCCTTGCCGGCCTGGGTGTCGGCCACCGGGATGCCCGTGGCGTCGGCGAACCGGCGCAGCTGCTCGGTGGCCTCGCTGTAGAGCAGACCGCCGCCGGCGACGATCAGCGGCTTCCGTGCGGAGCGGAGCACCTCGACGGCGCGGGCGACGGCGGCCGGGTCGGGCGCCGGACGGGTGATGTGCCAGACCCGCTTGGCGAACAGCTCCTCGGGCCAGTCGAACGCCTCGGCCTGCACGTCCTGCGGCAGCGCGATCGTCACCGCACCGGTCTCGGCCTGGTCGGTGAGCACGCGCATCGCACCGAGCAGGGCGCCCGGCAGCATCTCCGGGCGCCACACCCGCTCGAAGAACCGCGACAGCGGCCGGAAGGCGTCGCTGGCCTGGATGTCGTAGCCGGTGGGGTGCTCGAGCTCCTGCAGCACCGGGCTGCCGACCCTCGTGGCGAAGATGTCGCTGGGCAGCAGCAGCACCGGCTGGCGGTTGGTGGTCGCCACGGCGGCGCCGGTCAGCATGTTCGTCGAGCCCGGCCCGATGGACGCGGTGCAGGCCATCGCCTGGAGCCGGTTGAGCGTGCGGGCGTACCCGGTGGCCGCGTGCACCATGCCCTGCTCGTTGCGGGCCAGGTAGTACGGCAGGTCCGCCTCACCCGTGGTGGCCGCCTGCAGCAGCGCCTGCCCGACGCCTGCCACGTTGCCGTGGCCGAAGATCCCGAAGGCCCCCGTGATCAGCCGCCGTTCCACGCCGTCGCGTTCGCTGTACTGGTTCGCGAGGAACCGCACCACCGCCTGCGCGACGGTCAGTCGCACCGTTGCCACCTGCCTGACCTCCTCGGGTCGTCCTCCGCCCGGGCGGTCCGCCCGGGTCGGCCTGCTTCTGGGCGTGTCCTGGCGTTCGCCGTGCCACCTGCCGGCGGGCCTGTCGGCGCACCGGCGGGTGTGCCGGAGAGGGTCGTGAGAAACCGACGGGCGCGCCGGGGCGCGGGACCCGGCTTCTCGAGGCTCTCGGTTGACCCGGATCGGATCGACACTCGCACCCGGGTCGCCCGGTAACCGGTTTCAGATGGGTGCCTCCCGCTGAGCGAGAAGGGGACGCCGGAGTCCGACGGCGCCGTCACGGCGCCGGGTCCTCGGGCGGCGGCTTCTGCCCTCGCGGCGACTTCTTCCCCCGCGACGGCCGCTCCTCGGGTGGAGCGCCCTCCGGGGCAGGAGCTCCGTCCCGGCGGCGGGCTCGTCCGTCCGCCGCGACCGCAGCCGCTCGAACAGCTCGGTGGCGCGGTGCCGGTCGAGGACATCGCGGCGGTGGTCCTCCCAGAGCTTGGCGTGCGCCGCGGTGTCCAGCTCGAGGAGCATCCGGTCGACCAGCGCGACGAGGGCGCCGTCGAGCTCCCACAGGTCGGGGTGTTCGCGCGGGTTGGCGAGCAGGTATTCGGCGTGCGAGACCCGGTCGAGCCGGAGCCGGTCCAGCGCGTCGGACAGGGCCGCCTCCTCGGCCGCCGCCCCGCCCTCGGCCTCGGCCCGCAGCAGCGCCCCGAACGCGCGGACCACGACGGCGAGGTCGGCGAGCAGTTCGGCCCACGCGGTGCGGGCCCGGGCGGCATAGGCCGCATCCGGCTCGATCATGCCGTTGCGGACCCAGTCGTCGATCGAGCGGAACAGGCTGCGCACGGCCACCGAGCACAGCTCGAGGGCCTCCAGGCCGCCGCGCAGGCTCCGCGCGCTCTCCGGGCTGCCCAGCGCGCGGACGTTCATCCGCCTGCTCTCCTCGGCGTGGGTCAGCGCCCGGTCGACCCGCGGCACGTGCCGGTTGAGCCGGCGGGCGTCGTCCAGCCACCGGCCGGTCGCGTCGGCGGTGAGCCCGTGGTCCCCGGACGTCCGGTCGACCGAGGGGATGGTGAACCAGCCGGTGCCGGTGGGGAAGAAGTTGCCGGAGTCGGTCGCGCGGACCTGTCCGGGTGACGGGGAGGGCACGGACGTCAGCCCTTCGGTGGCCTCCTCCAGCAGCGCCGCGATCTCGTCGGCCAGCCGCTGCACGGCCTGGCCCGCGTAGCGGCTGCGGACGGCGGGCGGGAACAGCACGTTGACCAGCACGCCGACCGCCGCACCGATCAGCGTCTCGACGACCCGGCTCATCCCGGTCGCCTCGGCACCGGCCGTGTACCCGACGCCGAGGACGAGCATCGCGCTGATCGGGACCTCGATCAGGTTCGGCCCCAGGCGGAGCAGCTGCCCGACGATGATCGAGGCGGCGACGAGGATGCCGAGGCTCCACCAGGTGAGGCCGACGACCGCGACGAAACCCATCGCCAGTGCGACCCCGGCGACGACGCTGAGGACCCGCTCGACGCCGCTGAACAGCGTGCTCGACGCCGTGGCCTGGACGACGAGCAGGGCGGTCAGGGCCGCGACCAGCGGGGGCGGGTCGACCAGGCCGAACCCCTCGGCGGCCAGGAAGGCCGCGACCGAGGCACCCGCGAGACGCGCGGCGCGGAAGACCGCCGAGCGCCACCGCCGCCGCATGCGCAGAGCGGTCGTCCTGATCCGGCCCCGCAGCCGGCGTCCGAGGGAGCGCCACGTGGCCACGCGCGCATCATTCCCCGCCTCGGCGACCGAAGGAAGAACGATCTCCGTGCCGCGCGGATCGGTCGGAACCTCGGGCTGCATCGCACCCCCTTGACTGTTTCTGAAACCGGTTTCATACTCTAGGGGTCCCCGACGAGGAGTGCAATGACCATTCGCGATGTCGCAGCCCGGGCCGGCGTGTCGGCGGCGACCGTCTCCCGCGTGTTCTCGCGGCCGGAGTCGGTCACCCTCGAGACGCGCAGGCGCGTGCTGACCGCCGCCGACGACCTGCGGTACACGCCGCACCCGGTCGCCCGGTCGCTGGCCCGTGGCGACACGGGCAACCTGGGCCTCGTGGTGCCCGACATCGCGGTCGCCTTCTGCGCGGTGGTCACGAAGGCGGTGTCGCAGCGGGCCCGCCGCGACGGCTACGCGCTGTTCGTCGCCGACTCCGACGAACCGTCCACCGGGCTGACCGTGGACGACCTCCGGTCGGCGCACGCCATGGCGAAGCAGGTCGACGGGCTGTTGCTGCTGTCGCCGACGACTCCCGACGACGACCTGCGCGCGCTCGCCGCCGCGGTCCCGCTCGTGGTGATCAACCGTGAGCTGGCCGAGGTACCCACCGTTCTCATGCCCAGCGCGGACGGTGCGGTCTCGGCCGTCGAGCACCTGCACGCCCTCGGGCACCGGCGGCTCGCCTACCTCGCAGGCCCCGACAACTACTCGAATCGCATCAGGACGGCGGCGTTCACCCGGACCTGTCGGCCGGCTCGGCGTCGACGGCATCGTCATGGGCCCGTTCGGGCCGACGTTCTGGGGCGGGGTGCGGGCGGCAGACCTCGTCCTGGCCGACGGAGCGACCGGCGTGCTCGCCTACAACGACGACGTGGCCGCGGGTGTCGTCAGCCGGCTCACCGACCGGGGCGTGCCCGTGCCGGCCCGGCTGAGCATCGTCGGGTTCGACGACACCGCGCTCGCCTCGATGATCACCCCGCGCCTGACCACCGTCAGTCTGCCCATGGCGGACGCGGGCGAGGTCGCCGTCGGCCTGCTCGTGGACGTCCTCCGCGGGGCGCCGGCCCGGAGCGGGCCGGTGGAGCTCCCGGCGGAGCTGATCGTGCGGGGGAGCACCGGACCGGCGCCGGCGGTGGCGGCGTGACCGAGCTTGCGAGGTCACCGTTCAACACAGCGACCGCGGTCGCGGCGGTGCCGAGCGTCAGCGAGGTGGCGCCGTGACGGATTTCCTGGCCGGCACCGAGGCCGGGGCGCAGCGCCGTGCGTGGGTGCTGGCCCGCCTGCGCGAGGTCGGCGTCCTCTCCGTCGCCGACCTGGCCCGCGAGCTCGGCGTCTCGCACATGACGGTGCGCCGCGACCTGCAGCGGCTCGAGACGACGGGCCAGGTCCGCACGGTGCACGGCGGCGTCGGCCTTGCCGTCGGCGACCCGCGGTTCGGCATGTCGGGAATGTCCCGGGACCGGGCCGGGCCCCGGCGGGTGGCCCGCCGCGCGGCCGAGCTGGTGAACGGCCACGACTCCGTCGCCCTCGACGCCGGACCCGCGGCCTACGAGCTCGCCCGGGCGCTGCTCGACGACTTCACCGGATCGGTCATCACCCACTCCATGCCGGTGATGCAGCTGCTCGCCGAGCGCGGCGCCGACTCCGCAGGCCCCCGGCTCGTCGCACTGGGCGGCGAGCTGACCGGGAACCGGCAGGCACTCGTGGGTCCGACGACGCTGGACGTGATCGCCGGGCTGCGGGCGCGCACGTTCTTCCTCGACGCCGCCGCGGTCGACGTGCGCGGGACGTACGCCTGCTCGACGGCCGAGGCACGGGTGGCCCGCGGGCTGACGGAGATCGCGGACGAGGTGGTGCTGCTCGCTCCCGCAGCGGCGTTCACCGGGTCCGCACCGGCGCTGGTGACGAGGCTGGACCGGCTCACCGCCGTGGTGACCGACGGATCCCCGCCTGCCTCCGTGGCCTCCGCGCTCGACGGTGCGGGTGTCGCGCTGCACATCGCGGGCTGAGCACGGCGCGGGCCCAGCCGACCCGCCTCAGGCCTGCATCCGGAGCGGGGCCGGCACATCCGTGGGGTCGTGCCGCTCGTCTGCTCGGCGCAGGTGCACCGCGGGTGTGATCTCCCGTCGGAGGCAGCGCGCGGCCATCAGCAACGCGGGAACGGCGAGCTCGACCGCGGCGCGGCCGGGGGTCACCTCCACCTCGATGGCGGCGATCGACCTCCCGTGGACGTCGAACACGGGTACGGCGACGGCACCGGAACCCGGCTGGAGCTCGCTGTCCGCGAGGGCGAAGCCGTGGGCCCTGGTCCTCTGGAGGTCACCCTCGAGAGCGATCGGGCCGACGAGGGTCCTGGCGGTGTACCGCGGAAGGTCGCCACCGCCGAGGACCCGGACCAGCGAGCGTGACCCGAAGGCGAGCAGCACCTTGCCGACGGCCGTGGCGTGCAGGGGCAGCCTGGCCGGGTTCGGGAACAGGGTGCCGGGTTCGGGCCCGGGCTTCTTCTCCACGTAGGCCACCTCGAGGCCGTCGACGACCCCCAGGCGCGCGGTCGTGTGCAGCGACGCCGCCAGGTCCTCCACGACGAACGGCGCCCGCTCGCGCAGCGTCGGCGGCTTGACCACGTAGGGCAGCCCGCGCAGCGTCGGACCGGGCCGGTAGGTGCATCCGTCGGGTCGCTCGATCAGCGAGGTGCGCACGAGGTCGCTGAGCAGCCGGTGAACGGTGGAGACCGCGAGGTTGGTCTGCATCGCGAGTTCGGACAGCGTGTAGTCCCTGCCATTCGTGAATGCGACCAGGATGGCCGCAAGCTTGCTCGTGACCGTCCGGCCCGGCTCGTTCGAGTTACCGGCCATCCATTCCTCCGTCACCGTCGACCCCGGCGGGACTCTAGGCGAAGAAGCGGCGGATGGCGCCGGTCGAGACCATATCGGCTGCCATCGTCGATCGAATGTTCCGATTTCGACATCGATTGTGCGTTCTTGCACTAATGCGCGCGGCGGACGACGTCGTCGGGATCAGGCCGGTCGGGCCGGCGCGGGTCCGGTGCTGCCGCGCACGATCAGCTCCGACGCGAGCTCGCTCCGGCGGGGGGTGCCGTTGTCGCCCCGGAGGTGCGTGATCAGCATCTGGGCGGCGGTCACCCCGGCGGCACCGGCGGGGATGTGGACGGTGGTGAGCCGGGGGGTGACCATCTCGGCGAGCGCGGTGTCGTCGTGACCGACGACGCTGACGTGGTCGGGGACCCGCACACCGCGGTCGGCGAACCGGTTCAACAGCCCGGCGGCGATGTCGTCGTTGAACGCGACGACCGCCGTCACCCCGGCCGCGAGGACGAGGTCGGCGGCCCGGACTCCCGAGGAGAACCGGGCGGGGAACGGACCGAGGACGACGGGCCGCAGCCCGAGCCGGTCGCACACGGCATTCAGGCCGGTGAGCCGGCTGGTGTTCGAGTAGCCGTCGGGCCCGGCCAGGTAGGCGATGTCGCGATGGCCGAGCGCGTGCAGGTGCTCCACGGCGTGCCCCGTCGCCTCCGCGGACTCGGTCAGCACGGCGGGAACGTCGTCGACCAGCCGGTTCGTCACCACGACGGGAACGAGCTCGGCAAGCTCGCGCAGGAAGGCGTCGGACGCCAGGGGAGACGTCAGCAGCAGGCCGTCCACCTGCGGGGCCAGCGCCCGAGACGCACGTTCCTCGTCGTCGACGAGCTCCTCCGACGCAGCGACGAACAGTGCGTACTCGGCGCGCCGGGCCTCCAGCTGGACCGCCTTGATGATCATTGCGGAGAACGAGTTGGCGATGTCGGGCACGACGATGCCGAGGTTGCCGGTGCGGCGGCGCGCCAGCGAGCGCGCGACGGGATTCGGCGTGTACCGCAGCTCCTCGGCGGCGTCCAGCACGCGCCGGCGGGTGTCGGGCGCGACGGCGTCGGGCTGCGTGAACACCCGGGAGACCGTGGCGGGAGAGACGCCGGCGCGCGCCGCCACGTCCCGGATCGTCATCGCGCGCCTCCCCGTGCTCGGGACGCTTGTGTAACCGGTTTCGGTTCGTTTCTCAAGTGGGCCGACCCGCGGGCGGGGCTCGACGGATCGGATCGGCCGTCGACCCGCGGGGTCGATCACAAGGTGCGACGTCACGCGGTACGCCGTCGTCGCGCCATTTCCCGGGCGGTGTGCCGTGGTGCAGATCGCACGCGGACGTGCATTTCCGCGCATGGCAAGCCCGCTCCCGGCTCGTGGCCGGCTCGAATCTACGGGCGTAGCATGAATAACAGGATTCGCTGGCCCGAAGAATCTGGACGGACGGGTGCCCCGCTGCTCACCCAGCGGGAATCGCTGGGGCGATACCCGCCGGCGTTCTACGCTGCGAAGTCGACGGTCGGGAGCCCGACGGCCGGGCCGACCCACCGACGGACGACGCGCGCGCAGGCGCGTGCAACGAGGAGGACCGTGTGACCGCTCCCGAGCTGGAGCCGCTGCCCGAGGGTGTGCTCGACACGTTGCGGGAGGTGAGCACGTCGACGATCGCGACGCAGTTGTACAAGCGGGGGTTCCGCCAGCCGCAGTTGCTCGGGGTCAAGCCGTTGAGCGAGGTGGTCGACGGGTTCGTCGGTGAGGCGTTCACGATGCGGTTCATCCCGATGCGCGAGGACGTCGACGGGCTGGACCCCTATCGCAGCGGCAACACGTTGCAGTGGGAGGCGTTCGAGGCGCTGCAGCCGGGGCAGGTGCTGGTGGTCGACTCCTACCGCAGCGCCACCGCCGCGTCGGGTGGGGACATGTTGATGACGCGGGCGTGGAAGCGCGGGGCGGCGGCGGTGGTCACCGACGGCGGGCCTGCGCGACGGGCACGTGCTGGCGCAGCTGCCGTTCCCGACCTACGCCTCCCAGGTCACGATCACGACCCGGGCCGCGCAGCACCACGTGGCGGACCTGCAGGTGCCGATCGGGTGTGCCGGGGTGGCGGTGTACCCGGGTGATGTGCTGGTCGGTGACCGGGACGGGGTGCTGGTGATCCCGCGGCATCTCGCGGCGGAGGTCGCGGAGCAGGGGTTGGAGCAGGAGAAGCTCGAGGCGTTCGTGAGCACCAAGATCCATGCGGGGGAGCCGCTGTGGGGCAACTACCCGCCCGGTGAGGAGCTGAAGGCCGAGTACCAGGCCTCGCTGAAGGAGACCGACGGCGCGTCGGGCGCGAGCCCGTCCTGAGCCATCGACGTGCAGGCCGTTCCACGGCGGGGTAGGACGGTGTCGACGAGATCGGTGTCGACGAGAAGGAGTGCGGCATGACGATGGAGAGCACTGCCGGACAGCGGCACCGCGTGGTCGTGGTCGGCGGTGGCTTCGGCGGCCTGAGCGCCGTCCGGGAGCTGGCCGACGCCGACGTCGACGTGACGTTGGTGGACCGGACCAACCACCACCTGTTCCAACCTCTGCTCTACCAGGTGGCCGCCGGCATCCTGTCGCCCGGCCTCATCGCGCCGGCGCTGCGCGGCATCCTCAAGACCCAGCCGAACGTCCGCGTGCTGCTGGCCGACGTCCACGAGCTGGATCTCGACGCCAAGGTCGTGCGCGCGAAGGGCCCGGACGACCGGGCGGTCGACCTGCCCTACGACACGTTGATCGTCGCGGCCGGCGCCACCCACTCCTACTTCGGCAAGAACGAGTTCGCCGAGTTCGCCCCGGGCATGAAGACGATCGAAGACGCCCGGTTCACCCGCGACGCAATCCTCTCGAAGTTCGAGATGGCCGAGGAGGCCGCGGACCCGGCCGAGCGCGCCGAGTGGCTGACGTTCGTGGTCATCGGCGCAGGTCCGACCGGTGTCGAGCTGGTGGGGCAGATCGCCGAGCTCGCGCACACGGTGCTGCCGCGCGACTACCGCTCGATCAACACCCGGGATGCACGGATCGTCCTGCTCGAGGGTGCGCCCTCGGTGCTGCCGCCCTTCGACAAGAAGCTGCAGGCCTACACCCGCCGCGTGCTGGAGGGCATCGGGGTGGAGGTCCACACCAACTCGCTCGCGATCGCGATGGACCACGAGTCGATCACCTTCAAGAGCCCGGAGGGTGAGCAGACGATCCGGGCCCGCACCCGGATCTGGGCCGCCGGAGTGGCGGCGTCCCCGCTGGCCAGGCAGCTGGCCGGCAAGGTCGGTGTGGAGACGGACCGGGCAGGCCGCATCCCGGTGAACCCCGACTGCACGCTGCCGGGACATCCCGAGGTGTTCGCGCTCGGCGACATGGTGTCGCTGAACAAGCTCCCCGGAGTGGCGCAGCCGGCGCTGCAGGAGGGCCGCTACGTCGGCGAGGTCATCAAGAAGCGGCTGGCGGGGGCGGAGGACATCGCCCCCTTCAAGTACTTCGACAAGGGCACGATGGCGACCATCAGCTACCGATCGGCGGTCGCAGATGCGTTCGGGCACAGGTTCACCGGCCTGATCGGCTACGTCATGTGGGCGTTCGTCCACGTCTGGTACCTGATCGGCTGGGGAAACCGGATCGGCACCATCTACCAGTGGTTCCGCAACCTGGTGTTCACCAAGAACCGCAACCACCGGATCATCACCTACAGCCGGGCGAAGAAGGACATCACCACGGGCCGCCTGCCGACCGGCCGTCTCGCGGCGATCCTTCCCGCGGCGTCTCGACCGGAGGACATGAGCCGCCCGCTCGCGGTCCCGGCCCAGGCCAAGCCCGCCGCCTCCGAGACGCAGCCGGGGACGCCCTCGGGGACGCGCTCGGGGGCATGACCGGGGAGCGGGGGACGGCGGCCCCGTGCAGGTCTTCGTCGACCTCACGCGGTTCGCCGCCACCGCCACGCGCGCGCAGCTGCGCGACCGGGTCCGCGAGCTCGAGGACGTGGGCGCCACCGGTGTGACGGCGGACCTCACGTCCGGCGGCGAGGCGTCGTGAACGCGACGACGGGTCGGCCGGAGGACGAGGTGGCGGCGCGGACTCCCGAGGAGAAGCGGGCGGCGAACGGGCCGAGGACGACGGGCCGGAGCCCGAGCCGGTCGCACGCGCCGCGCAGGCCGGCGATCCGGCGGGTGTTCGAGTAGCCGTCGGGCCCGGCCAGGTACGCGATGTCGCGATGGCCGAGCGCGTGCAGGTGCTCCACGGCGTGCCCCGTCGCCTCCGCGGACTCGGTCAGCACTGCCGGAACGTCGTCGACCAGCCGGTTCGTCACCACGACGGGAACGAGCTCGGCGAGCTCGCGGAGGCAGGCGTCCGACGCCTGGGGAGAGGCCAGCAGCAGGCCGTCCACCTGGGGTGCCAGCGCCCGGGCCGCGCGTTCCTCGTCGTCGACGACCTCCTCCGACGCTGCGACGAACAGTGCGTACTCGGCGCGCCGGGCCTCCTGCTGGACCGCCTTGATGATCATTGCGGAGAACGAGTTGGCGATGTCGGGCACGACGATGCCGAGATTGCCGGTGCGGCGGCGGGCCAGCGAGCGCGCGACCGGGTGCGGCGTGTACCGCAGCTCCTCGGCGGCGTCCAGCACGCGCCGTCGGGTGTCGGGCGCGACCGCGTCGGGCTGGGTGAACACCCGGGACACCGTGGCGGGAGACACGCCGGCGCGCGCCGCCACGTCCCGGATCGTCATCGCGCCTCCCACGTGTTGCGACGACTGTGTAACCGGTTCCGGAACGTTTCTCAAGTGGACCTGCCCGCGGGTCCGGTCTCGACGGATCGGATCGGCTGTCGACCCGCGGGGTCGATCAATGGTGCGACATCACGTGGCACGCCGTCGCCAGCACCATTTCTCGGGCGGTGCGCCGTGGTGCAGATCGCACGCCGGATGTGCATTTCCGCGCATGCGCGAGGCGCGAGCTCCCGCGCTCGTGGCCGGCTCGAATCGTTCGGGCGTAGCATGAATAACAGGAATCGGTGGCCCGGAGAATCGGGACGGACGGGCGCCCCGCTGCTCACCCAGCGGGAATCGCTGGGGCGATACCCGCCGGCGTTCTACGCTGCGAAGTCGACGGTCGGGAGCCCGACGGCCGGGCCGACCCACCGACGGAGGACGCGCGCAGGCGCGTGCAACGAGGAGGACCGCGTGACCGCTCCTGAGCTGGAGCCGCTGCCCGAGGGTGTGCTGGAGAAGCTGCGGCAGGTGAGCACGTCGACGATCGCGACGCAGTTGTACAAGCGGGGGTTCCGGCAGCCGCAGCTGCTGGGGGTGAGGCCGCTCAGCGAGGTGGTCGACGGGTTCGTCGGTGAGGCGTTCACGATGCGGTTCATCCCGATGCGGGAGGACGTCGACGGGCTCGACCCCTATCGCAGCGGCAACACGTTGCAGTGGGAGGCGTTCGAGGCGCTGCAGCCGGGGCAGGTGCTGGTGGTCGACTCCTACCGCACCGCGACCGCCGCGTCGGGTGGGGACATGTTGATGACGCGGGCGTGGAAGCGCGGGGCGGCGGCGGTGGTGACCGACGGCGGGCTGCGGGACGGGCACGTGCTGGCGCAGTTGCCGTTCCCGACCTACGCCTCGCAGGTGACGATCACGACCCGGGCCGCGCAGCACCACGTGGCGGACCTGCAGGTGCCGATCGGGTGTGCCGGGGTGGCGGTCTACCCGGGTGATGTGCTGGTCGGGGACCGGGACGGGGTGCTGGTGATCCCGCGGCATCTGGCGGCGGAGGTCGCGGAGCAGGGGTTGGAGCAGGAGCAGCTCGAGGCGTTCGTGAGCACGAAGATCCATGCGGGCGAGCCGCTGTGGGGCAACTACCCGCCCGGTGAGGAGCTGAAGGCCGAGTACCAGGCCTCCCTCAAGGAGGCCGACGGCGCGCCGGGCGCGAGCCCGTCCTGAGCCATCGACGTGCAGGCCGTTCCACGGCGGGGTAGGACGGTGTCGACGAGATCGGTGTCGACGAGAAGGAGTGCGGCATGACGATGGAGAGCACTGCCGGACGGCGGCACCGCGTGGTCGTGGTCGGCGGTGGCTTCGGCGGCCTGAGCGCCGTCCGGGAGCTGGCCGACGCCGACGTCGACGTGACGTTGGTGGACCGGACCAACCACCACCTGTTCCAACCTCTGCTCTACCAGGTGGCCGCCGGCATCCTGTCGCCCGGCCTCATCGCGCCGGCGCTGCGCGGCATCCTCAAGACCCAGCCCAACGTCCGCGTGCTGCTGGCCGACGTCCACGAGCTGGATCTCGACGCCAAGGTCGTGCACGCGAAGGGCCCGGACGACCGGCCGGTCGACCTGCCCTACGACACGCTGATCGTCGCGGCCGGCGCCACCCACTCCTACTTCGGCAAGAACGAGTTCGCCGAGTTCGCCCCGGGCATGAAGACGATCGAAGACGCCCGGTTCACCCGCGACGCCATCCTCTCGAAGTTCGAGATGGCCGAGGAGGCCGCGGACCCGGCCGAGCGCGCCGAGTGGCTGACGTTCGTGGTCATCGGCGCAGGTCCGACCGGTGTCGAGCTGGTGGGGCAGATCGCCGAGCTCGCGCACACGGTGCTGCCGCGCGACTACCGCTCGATCAACACCCGGGATGCACGGATCGTCCTGCTCGAGGGTGCGCCCTCGGTGCTGCCGCCCTTCGACAAGAAGCTGCAGGCCTACACCCGCCGCGTGCTGGAGGGCATCGGAGTGGAGGTCCACACCAACTCGCTCGCGATCGCGATGGACCACGAGTCGATCACCTTCAAGAGCCCGGAGGGTGAGCAGACGATCCGGGCCCGCACCCGGATCTGGGCCGCCGGAGTGGCGGCGTCCCCGCTGGCCAGGCAGCTGGCCGGCAAGGTCGGTGTGGAGACGGACCGGGCAGGCCGCATCCCGGTGAACCCCGACTGCACGCTGCCGGGACATCCCGAGGTGTTCGCGCTCGGCGACATGGTGTCGCTGAACAAGCTCCCCGGGGTGGCGCAGCCGGCGCTGCAGGAGGGCCGCTACGTCGGCGAGGTCATCAAGAAGCGGCTGGCGGGGGCGGAGGACATCGCCCCCTTCAAGTACTTCGACAAGGGCACGATGGCGACCATCAGCTACCGATCGGCGGTCGCAGATGCGTTCGGGCACAGGTTCACCGGCCTGATCGGCTACGTCATGTGGGCGTTCGTCCACGTCTGGTACCTGATCGGCTGGGGAAACCGGATCGGCACCATCTACCAGTGGTTCCGCAACCTGGTGTTCACCAAGAACCGCAACCACCGGATCATCACCTACAGCCGGGCGAAGAAGGACATCACCACGGGCCGCCTCCCGACCGGCCGCCTCGCGGCGATCCTTCCCGCGGCGTCTCGGCCGGAGGACATGAGCCGCCCGCTCGCGGTCCCGGCCCAGGCCAAGCCCGCCGCCTCCGAGACGCAGCCGGGGACGCCCTCGGGGACGCGCTCGGGGGCATGACCGGGGGAGCGGGGGACGGCGGCCCCGTGCAGGTCTTCGTCGACCTCACGCGGTTCGCCGCCACCGCCACGCGCGCGCAGCTGCGCGACCGGGTCCGCGAGCTGGACGGACGCCTACGACGGCGATCACGTCGTGGCCCGGGACCTGCCGATGTCGCCCGTGCCGGACCGCCCTCCCCGACTGCTGGTGGGCGGCGGGTCGGACCGGCTCCTGGGGCTGGCCGGGCGCTTCGCGGACCTGCTCGACCTGCACGGAGACCCGAAGCACGGCCGCGTGGCCGGCGCGACGATGGCGCAGGCGTCGGCAGGGGACGTGGCCCGGCGGGCGCACACCACCGTCGACGACCTCGCCGGCCGCATCGGGCTGGTGCGTGACGCTGCGGAGGCGGCCGGCCGCCCCCGGGATGCCGTCGGCGTCGCGACGCAGATCTGGTACGCCGCCTTCGGGTCGCCCGCGGAGGTCCGCGCGGCGGAGGAGGAGCTCTGCGAGCGCTGGGCCGGCATCCCGTACCGGCCGCTTCACCGCAGTCCCTACCTGCTGTTCGGGAGTCCCGCGCAGATGGCCGAGGCACTGGCGGAGCGGCGCGAGGCCTACGGCCTCCAGCGGATCTCGCTCAGCGAGGAGAGCGGGATTGCGGCCGCGCCGCCGGACCCCGTCAGGTTCTGCCGCGAGGTGCAGTGCCCCTGGCCGTCGGACCGTAAGCGCGTGCAAGGCTCGCGTGAGCGATTGGGCCGGATCGGTGCCGTACGGCCAGATGCGCGTGGCAGGACCGGCTCGTCGTGTCGGCACGACTCTCTGCGATGCGGGACTGGCGCGGCGTCGACCTCGGGCACCGGTTGCCGCGCTCTCGCGGGCGGAGCCGCCGAGTGCATGCCCACAACGCGCTTACCGGTTCCGCCGTCCGGTCACTTTCCAGATCGCGAACCAGCACGGAACGCCCGCAAGCGCCGAGGCGACGTCGATCGGGGCGTCAGCTTGTGCGCAGGAACGCGCCGATGGCGGCGATGGAATCGTCGTGCATGATGATCGTGTAGTGATTCGCGTCGATCTCCGCCACGCGCGCCGAGGGCACCGCCGCCGCGAACCGCTCCGCCTCCGCAGCGGGCAAGATGAACCCGAACCCCGGCACTATCTCCTGCTGGGCGCGCAGTACCAGCGCCGGCATGGTGACCGCGTCCCACAGCGCGTGGACCGGAGCCTCCGGGCCTGACCAGTACATCGCGTTGCCGTACCCAAGGTCTTCGAGCACCGCGCCCCGGTCGGTGGCCGCCGCCACGCCGCCGTTGACCTCGCACAGCTCGTACCCGAAGTAGCGATCCCAGTAGTCATCCCACCCGGGGATGATGCCGAACTGCTTGACCTGCTCGATGGCCGCCTGCGCCGACGGGTACACCGTGCCGAGCCGGCTCACCGAGGCGACCACTGGCCCCAGCGCCCGCCGGTCAGGACTGCCCGCCAGATCGACCAGGACCAGCCGCCCGATCCGCGACGGCGCGAGCTGCGCGCAAGTCATGGCGATCGCCGCGCCGCTGGACTGGCCGATGACCGCAAACGACGATATACCGGCGGCGTCGGCAGCGGCGAGCACGTCACGGGCGTGGTTGCGCCAGCCGTAGGTACCCGGCCCGGTCACCTCGCTGCGGCCGCGGCCGCGCAAATCGATCGCCAAAAGCTGCAAACTGTCACCGGCGAGCCGTTCGGCGAGGCGGTCAAAGCCGCACAGGTTCGCCGACAGACCCGGCACGCACACCACCGCTGGCGCATCGGCGGCACCCCACCGCCGCACCCGGAGCCGTCCGGAGTCCAGCGCGATGTCGGAGTCCTCGTACCCCACAGGCTGCAGCGTCACGTCGGCACCCCCTTTGCGCCTCGGTCCGTTCGAGGATAGCCCGGCGATCACCGCTGAACGTCGGCTGTGACGGCTGGTGGCGGCGGTACGAGGCGGAGCAGCCCGGCCGGCCGGGATGTTCTCGATGCCCCGGCTGGCCCGCCGGGCCTGTGCGCGCGTCCGTGCTCTCCGCCTCGGTGACGTCGAGCCAGCCTGCCCTGCGCCGGTGCCCACGGCAGCCGATCCGATTAGGGACTTCCGCCCCTGGCGATCCTGGCCGCCTGTGGCCACGTTCGGTCACTGAAGACATGGCAGTAGCACGCCCTGGCCAGGCAGAGCGGAGGAAGAGATGATCAAATCCAAGGCAGCGAAAGGGATGGCTAGCATCACGTTCACGGTGGATCCCCAGGTGGGCGCCCAGGTCGCGGCGGTGTGCGGGGATTGGAATGACTGGTCGCCCGGCGCCGATGTGATGAGCCCCGACGGCGAGGGAGGGTTCAGCCTGACGGTTGAACTGGCCGCGGGGCGAGCTTACCGGTTCCGGTATCTCCTGGACGGCCACCGGTGGGAGAACGACTGGGCCGCCGACGCCTACAAGCCCAACGACTTCGGCGCCGACGACTCCGTGGTGGACCTGACCGCGCTGCCCGCAGCAGCACCGCGGGCTACGCCAGAGGCGCCGACGGCCAGGAAGGCGCGGGCTTCAACCAAGGCCCCGGCTTCAACGAAGGCGCCAGCAAAGAAGGAGGCGCCAGTAAAAAAGGAGGCGCCAGCAAAGAAGGAGGCGCCAGCAAAGAAGGAGGCGCCAGCAAAGAAGGAGGCGCCAGCAAAGAAGGAGGCGCCAGCAAAGAAGGAGGCGCCAGTGAAGAAGGCGCGAGTGAAGAAAGAGGCGATGAAGAACGAGACGGCGGCCCCTGCCCGCAGGAAAACCCCGCCCGCGGCCAAGCCGCCCAAGCCGCCCGAATCGAAGGCGTAGGGGCGGCAGGAAGAAGCTGGGCGGAACGGGGCAGAGCTGGAGCGGGCGTCAGGGTCGCCAGGGGCAGGGATGGAAGCGGGCTGGGCTCATTCATGAAGCGGCCCAGCGCACGAGGCCCTGCCACGTCTCGCCGCTCGTGGCTACCTGTACCGAGGGCAACAAGGTGAAGTTTCGCAATACTTGCCCGCCGCCTGCCTGCAGGGCTGCCAGGACGATCTCGACCTGAACGGAGCCTCACAATGGCGAAGACCGGACAGATAACCCTCAGATGCGGCTATCCGGACTGTGTGAATGAGCCTCGGTCGGAGCAGGAAGGGTCGGCGCAGCCGGGTTACTGCGGGCGGCCAGACCCGGTGACCGGGGAGCCACATACAGCACTGACCGCGTTCCGGCGGCGCCAGATGCTGGCCGAACAAGGCGGCGGGGCGCCCGGGCCGGACGAATCGGGCCGTGCCGGGTTCGCGCTCTGGGGGCGCCGTCGGCGGGCTGAGGCTGAGCTGCTGGAAACGCGCATGGCTGCATTTGAGGCTGATGCGCGGCTGGCTGAGGCGGTGGCGGGGAAGGCTGCGGCCGTGCAGGAGGTGGCGGCCGCGGAGTCCCGGGTTGGTGAGGCTGAGCGGGCTGCCGCGGAGCGGGTGGCCGCGGTGCGGCGGGACGCTGCGCGGGAGCAGGACGAGTTGCGGGCCGGGCTCGAAGCTCAGATCGCGGTGGCGGAGGAGGCCCGGGCCGGGCTTGTGGCTCGTGTCGAGCAGGCTGAGGCCGAGGCTGGGCAGGCACGTAGTGCCGTGGCGGAGGCTGATGCGCGGCTGGCTGAGGCGGTGGCGGGGAAGGCTGCGGCCGTGCAGGAGGTGGCGGCCGCGGAGTCCCGGGTTGGTGAGGCTGAGCGGGCTGCCGCGGAGCGGGTGGCCGCGGTGCGGCGGGACGCTGCGCGGGAGCAGGACGAGTTGCGGGCCGGGCTCGAAGCTCAGATCGCGGTGGCGGAGGAGGCCCGGGCCGGGCTTGTGGCTCGTGTCGAGCAGGCTGAGGCCGAGGCTGGGCAGGCACGTAGTGCCGTGGCGGAGGCTGATGCGCGGCTGGCTGAGGCGGTGGCGGGGAAGGCTGCGGCCGTGCAGGAGGTGGCGGCCGCGGAGTCCCGGGCTGGTGAGGCTGAGCGGGCTGCCGCGGAGCGGGTGGCCGCGGTGCGGCGGGAGCAGGAGGGTGCGGTGGTGGCCGCCGAGGCTCAGGCGGCTGAGGCTGCGTCTCAGGCGGCTGAGGCCGAGTCCCGGGCCGACGAGACCGGGCAGGCCGCGGCCCGGGCGAGGGAGGCGGCCGAGTCCGCCAACGCAGAGCACGCCGAAGCTGAGCGGCGGGATGCCGATGCCGACCGCGACGACGTGGCCAGGCCGGCCGCCCGGCAACAACCCAAAGCCACAACGCGCCGCAGCCGACGCTCGCGGGGTACGTGAGCGCGGCGCTGTCCGCGAGCGAACTGCTTCGCCGAACGGTTCGTCGTGATGCTCGTACTCGCCGAGCACGGCGTGCCGTTGGTTGATGACCAGGGTGCGGTCGAGGAGTTCGCGGCGGATGCTGCGCAGATCTTCGCGCGCAACGTCTTGTGCAGGGCGTGGCGCGCCGGAACCAGGTCCTGGTGAAGATGCGAGTTCGTCACGGCGACCGAGCGGCTCAGGTTGCGGACTGCGACGAACAGGTCGCAGCAGTCCACCACCGCCATGAGGCTCTCTCCGACGCACGAGGTCGCGACGACGTCGAAGGCCCTCGCCTACGGTGACGACGTCGATTGGAGCGAAGACCACGCCGCCGTCGACCGCCAGGACCTGGCGGATGCTCGCGTCCCAGTTCCCGGACAAGGGTTCACCCCCCGACGTTGTCGGCTTCAGGACACCACGAAGGTGACGCTCGGGGCCGTGGAGAAGTCGGTGTTCACGCCGGCGGTGACCGTGTAGGAGGCGATCGCCTGCAGGACGTCGCCGACCTCCGCGTCGGCGTCCCAGCCCCCGGGATGGGGACCTTCAGCTCGGCCAGCAGCGGCACGTTGTTCGCCGGCGCCACGAGCGTGTCGAGGATCTGCGGCAGACCCACGGGCTTGGCCTGGGTGAGGTTGACGATGCCCACCCTCACTTTATGGCGGTCGATGACCTCGTTCAGGTCCTCGCCCACCTCCACGTTGGCGACGTCGTCGCCACCGGGCGACCCAACTCACGTCGCGCAGAGCAAGGTCGCGCAGACATGAGTCAGCCGGCACACCCATGGGATGCGCCGGCTGACTCAGGTCTGGACGGTCGGGCTACTTGAACTGACCAGCCGCGAACCGCTCCTCCAGCTCCTCAAGGGAACGGTCCTTCGTCTCGGGAAGGAAGACCTTGAGGAAGGCGATCGCGATCAGGCCGAGGACGACGAAGACCAGGAAGGCCCCGACGATCCCGACGGCCTCGACGACGATCGGGAAGAGGAACGCGACGATCGCGTTGGCCACCCACAGGCACAGCACACAGATGCCCATTCCCAGGCCCCGCAGCCGCAGCGGGAACATCTCCGAGATGATGACCCACACCGGGATGTTCAGGGCGAGCTGCATGAAGAAGACGAAGGTCACCATGAAGAAGAGGATCACGAACGCCTTCAGGAGGCCCTCCGGCAGCAGCCAGGCGGAGAGCACGATGAGCGCGTGGGCCGTCGTGGTGGCGATGAAGCCGCCGATGATCAGCTTTCGGCGCGGCACCCGGTCCATCAGGAAGAACAGGCAGATGGTCGAACCGATGACGGCGAGCACGCCGTTGGCGACGTTCGCGATCAGCGCCGCGCTCGCCGAGAAACCGGCCCTGGTCAGCACCTGGGTCCCGTAGTACATGATCGAGTTGATGCCGGTGCACTGCTGCGCGATGGCCACGCCGATACCGGCGATGAAGATGCGGCGGATCCACGGGACCGAGAGGTCGTGCCAGCCCCCCAAGTGGGCCTCTTTCTCCTCCGCGGCGAGGAACTCGACCTCCTCCATCTCGGCACGGGCCCGCTCCTCGGACCGGACCTGCATGAGGACGGCGAGTGCCTCGTCGTGGCGGTCCTTCGAGATGAGCCAGCGCGGGGACTCCGGCATCTGCATCATGCCGACGAACAGGGCGATGGCGGGGATGGCGGCGACCGCGAGCATGTAGCGCCACACGCCCGGGTGCTCGCCCCAGACGGTGCCGATGATGGCGTTGATCGCGAAGGCGAGCAGCTGGCCGATGACGATCGCCAGCTCGCCGCGACCGGCGAGGCTGCCTCGGCGCTCGGTGGGGGCCAGCTCGGACAGGTACACCGGCACGGTGACCGAGGCGCCGCCGACCGCGAAACCGAGGATCACCCGCGACGGGATCATGACCGCGAGGCTCGGGGCCAGCACACCGCCGATGGTGCCGACGAAGAAGACGACGGCCAGGATGGTCAGCGTCTTCTTCCGGCCCAGGACGTCGTTGAGCCGTCCGCAGACGAGCGCTCCGATCGCGGCTCCGACCAGCAGGGTGCTGGTGACCAGGCCCTCGCCCGTCGCGGTCAGCCCCAGGTCCGCCTTCATCGGCTCCAGGGCGCCGTTGATCACGCCGGTGTCGTAACCGAAGAGCAGGCCGCCGAGCGTCGCGACGATCGTGACCAGGTCGAGCCGCCGCTGGTGCGGACCGGCTGTGAGTGGTGGCAGCGTGACGCTACCGGGCTTGTGCATGTCCACAGATGCCTCCGTTGGCGTTGCCCACCCCGACGAGCAGCCTCTCGGTGAGAATCGTGATCGATTACTTGCCCGTGGAATGCCGCGATGCTACGTCGCCCATTTCGGCTGGTCGGGCCGATCCTACTGAGCGGGAAGGAACCGGTTTCGGAATCTGATCACGGCGGGCGCCTTGCAGTCGATCGGGAGAAATTGCACAAGCATGTGTGAATTCGAACAGCCCTCGTCCTCGGGGAGAGGTCGGCGCGCGGGAGCTCAGGCCGGCCGGTCGGGTGGGGGAGCGGTCGTTCCCCGCACCACCAGCCGCGGGCGGACGACGACCTCCCGGTGGTCGGTCCGGCCGCCGTCGAGCCGCTCGATGACGGCCGCGACGGCGTGCTCGGTCAGCTCCGGGATGTTCTGGCTGACCGTGGTGAGCTCGATGTGGGCGAGCCGCGAGAACGGGCTGTCGTCGTAGCCGACCACCGACATGTCGCCCGGGACGTCGACGCCGGCCCGGACGAGCGCGTCGAGCAGGCCCATCGCCGCGCGGTCGTTGAAGGTGAGCACCGCGGTCGGTCGGGGGTCGACGCCGAGCAGGGCGTGCGCGGCCGTGACGCCGGACTCCTCGGTGTTGCCACCCCTGATCACCTGGATGAGGTCGCCCAGGCCGTGCGCGCGCATGGCCCGCTGGTATCCGCGGCGGCGCAGTGCCGGCATCACGCCGCGCCCGCCGTCGACGTAGGTGATGTTCCGGTGGCCGAGCCCGGCCAGGTGGTCCACGGCCAGTGCGACGCCCTCGTCGTCGGCGGCCCGGACGACGTCCACCTCCGCCGACGGCACGGGCCTGCCGACCGCCACGACGGGGAGCTGGCGGTCCAGCGCGGCGAGCTGCTCAGCGGGCGCCTGCGGGCCGAGCAGGACCAGCGCCTCGCACCGGGAGTCCAGCAGCGTCTCGATCGCCCGTCGCTCGTCGCGGCCGCGGGTGACGGCGCTCAGCACGACGTCGTAGCCCTGGTGCTCGGCGGTCTCCTGCACGTCCTCCACCAGCTGCGCGTGGAACGGGTTGGCGATGTCCATGACGACGCCGATCAACCGGCTGCGCCGGCTGGCCAGGGAGCTCGCCGCCCGGTCCGGCCGGTAGCCCAGCTGCGCCGCTGCCTCGAGGACGCGCTCGCGCGTGGTGACGCTCGGTCCGGCCACCCCGCGAAGCACGAGCGAGACCGTCGCGGGCGACACGCCTGCCGCAGCGGCGACGTCGTCGAGCCGCGGGCGCCGGGCGGCGGGTTCACCTGCGCTCAAAGGAATCACACTCCGCGTCTTGACGGGGACGGCTTGAGTCTCTCATACTCGTTTCAAGCGCTTTAAAGCGCAAGAGGACGAGCCACCGCTCGAGACTCTCGGTATCCACCTC
>CAWADQ010000047.1:0-63062 GCA_963780835.1 uncultured Actinomycetota bacterium
ACCGGGCGAACAGCGCCGCGGAGATCACCGGCAGCGGCACCGCGTGTCGGATCGCTTCCTCGATCGTCCAGCGGCCCTCACCCGAGTCGTCGACGTAGTCGCTGAGCTTGTCCAGCTTCGGGTCGTCCTTGAGCGCCAGCACCAGCAGGTCCAGCAGCCACGAGCGGACGACCGTGCCGCGCGACCAGGCCTCGATCACGCCGGTCACGTTGGTGATCAGCTCGGTGGCGGCCATCAGCTCGTAGCCCTCGGCGTAGGCCTGCATGAGGCCGTACTCGACGCCGTTGTGCACCATCTTCGCGAAGTGCCCCGCGCCGACCGGGCCGGCGTGCGCGAAACCCTCCTCGCGCGGGCCGGCCGGCCGCAACGCGTCGAAGATCGGCATGGCTCGCTCGACGTGCTCGTCCGACCCGCCGGCCATCAGGCCGTAGCCGTTCTCCTTCCCCCAGATCCCGCCCGACACCCCGCAGTCGACGAAACCGATGCCACGCTGGTCGAGCAACACCGCGTTCGGCCCGTCGTCGGTGTAGCGGGAGTTGCCGCCGTCGATCACCAGGTCGCCCGGTTCGAGCACCTCCGCGAGCTTGCGGACGGTCTCGCGGGTGGGGTCGCCGGACGGCACCATCACCCAGACGACCCGGGGCGCCTGCAGCGCCTCGGCCAGCGCCTGCAACGACTCGACGTCCGTGACCTCCGGTCGCGGGTCGTATCCGACCACCTCGTGGCCCGCGGCGCGCACACGGTGGCGCATGTTGCCGCCCATGCGGCCCAGACCGATCAATCCCAGTTGCACGCTCGTCCTCCAGGGGTGGGTAGAAGCCGGGCCTGGCCGCCGACCTCCCGGTCAGCCGGGCAGACGGACGGGCATCAGGAGGTGCAGATACCCCGAATGCGGTTCCTCCGCACCCGCTTCCGTTCCCGCGTCGGACGCTGCCTCCCCCTCGGCCGCCTCGGTGGCGGCGGGAGGTGGTGGCATGGGGCGCATCAGTGCAGGTCGGTTGGGTGTGGTGAAGGTCAGCCGGGCCCGCGACGTGTGCAGCACGCCCAGCGCGTCGAGCAGGTAGCCGGGGTTGAACGCGATGACGAGCGGGGTGCCGTCGAACTCGCAGGGCAGCTCCTCCTCGGCGCTGCCGACCTCGTCACCGCCCGCGCACAGCCGCAGCCCGTCGTCGCCGAACTCCATCCGCACCTGCGCGACCCGGTCCGTCACGAGCTGCACGCGCTTGATCGCCTCGACGAGCGCGGCGGACTCGAGGACCGCCGCGCTGGTGTGCTCGGTCGGGATGAGCTGGCGGAACCGGGGGAACTCGGCGTCGAGCAGGCGTGTGGTGGCGCGCCGGCCGCCGCCGGTGATCCCGAGCATGCCGTCGCCCGCCGACAGTGCCAGCTCCACCGGGCCCGCACCAGCGAGAGTCTTCGCGACGTCCGCGAGCGTGCGGGCGGGGATCAGGACCGACGTGGTCAGTCCGACGTCCTCCGGGGCCCACTCCAGCTCGCGGACCGCGAGCCGGAACCGGTCGGTGGCGGCGAGGGTGAGGCGGGGACCGTCGATCTCCAGGCGGATCCCGGTGAGCATCGGCAGCGTGTCGTCCCGACCCGCGGCGACGGCTACCTGCTGCACGGCCTGGGCCAGCACGTCGCCCGGCACGACACCGGCGATCTGCGGCATGGCCGGCAGCTGGGGGTAGTCCTCGACCGGCATGGTCGGCAGGCTGAACCGGCTGTTGCCGCAGGAGATCGTCGCCCGCGCGCCGTCCACCACGACGTCGACGGGCTTGGCGGGGAGCGCGCGGGTGATGTCGGCGAGCAGCCGGCCTGAGACGAGCACCCGTCCCGGGTCGCCGATCGTGGCGTCCAGCTCGACGCGGGCGGAGGTCTCGTAGTCGAAGCCCGAGACGGTGAGGCGGTCCCCCGACGAACCGGATGTCGCTTCGAGCAGCACCCCGCCGAGGACCGGGACCGGGGGCCGGGCAGGCAGGCTGCGGGCAACCCAGGCAGCCGCATCGGCCAGGACGTCGCGTTCGACCCGGAACTTCATGGGTGCTCCTGCCAGCTGGACTGTGCTCGAACCTGCCCGGGCTCGAACGTCTTCGGGCTCGAACGTGCTCGGGCTCGGTGATCTGGTCGGACCGGTCTGCCGGTGGGCGCTCGGCGCCCGGCACGGTCCGGGCCGGTCCGGCCACCGTAGAGCCTCTCGGCGACGGGTGTCATCTCAGGTCCGAGTCCCGGTCGAGGGGTTCTCGAGGGTCTGCTTCCTCCATCCACGACGTTGTTCTTCTGGAGTTCTCAGAGGAAGAGATATCCAGCAGTAGTACAAGGGGCTGTGGATGGTGTGGATCGAGCCGATCTCGGCAGCTCGCACGGCGTGGCGGCGTGTGGGTGGCGGTCGGGACCGGGTCGTGGACGGGGCGGTGCTCCCGTGGACAACCCACCCGGTCCACGAGTTGTCCACGGGCGGTCCACGAGTTGTCCACGGATCCGCCCACGTTCATCCACCGCCCCGGAAGAAATTGTCCACAGAGTTATCCCCAGATGTGGGTGAAGTGTGCGCGCACGGCCACGCTGGGCGACAGATCGGCGACACCGAGGTGGTGACTCCGGCCCCGATGAGTCGTTGGATCTGACTCGTTGCGACGGGATCGCACCCAGGGTCACCGGAGCGCGATCAGTGACGATCACCAGGTCGGACGGCGGAGCGGCGAGCGTCGCGGAGGACACGACGAGCGGCTGCGTGTCGTCCGAGGGTCGGGAAGATCGTGTCGCGTCGTCGTGCCGACACCGCGCCGGAAACCCGGACGTCGCGCGTGCGGCGGGCGGAGCGGGGTCGGTGCAGATGGCGCTCAGTGCCGGGCGCGCTGCTTGATCCGCGCCGTGAGCTCCTGGACCTGCTCGAAGGTCTTGCGGCGCTGGGCGATCTCGTTGCGGATCTTCTTGTCCGCGTGCATCACCGTGGTGTGGTCGCGGCCGCCGAACGTCTGACCGATCCGGGGCAGGGACAGGTCGGTCAGCTCGCGGCACAGATACATGGCGATCTGACGCGCCTGGGCGAGCGCCTTGGTCTTCCCCGGCCCGCACAGTTCCTCGATCGAGACGCCGAAGAAGTCCGCGGTGACCGCCATGATCGTCGGGGCGGTGATCTCCGATGCGGCGGAGTCCGGGATGAGGTCGCGCAGCACGATCTCGGCGAGCTGGGTGTCGACGGGCTGCCGGTTCAGCGAGGCGAACGCCGTGACGCGGATCAGCGCGCCCTCCAGCTCGCGGATGTTGCGCTCGATCCGCTCGGCGATGAACTCGAGGACGTCGCCGGGCACGGCGAGCCGGTCCTGCGCCGCCTTCTTGCGCAGGATCGCGATCCGCGTCTCGAGCTCGGGCGGCTGGATGTCGGTGGTGAGCCCCCACTCGAACCGGGTGCGCATCCGGTCTTCCAGCGTCTCCAGTCGCTTGGGTGGCCGGTCCGACGACACGACGATCTGCTTGTTCGAGTTGTGCAGGGTGTTGAAGGTGTGGAAGAACTCCTCCTGGGTGCCTTCCTTGCCCTCCAGGAACTGGATGTCGTCCACCAGCAGGACGTCGACGTCGCGGTAGCGGCGTTGGAACGCCACCTTGCGGTCGTCGCGCAGGCTGTTGATGAAGTCGTTGGTGAACTCCTCGGTGGAGACGTACCGCACGCGCATGCCGGGGAACAGCCTCTGGGTGTAGTGCCCGACGGCGTGGAGGAGATGCGTCTTGCCGAGCCCGGACTCGCCCCAGATGAACAGCGGGTTGTAGGCCCGCGCGGGGGCCTCGGCGACGGCGACGGCCGCGGCGTGGCTGAAGCGGTTCGACGCCCCGATGACGAAGGTGTCGAAGATGTACTTCTCGTTCAGCCGGCTCTGCGAGGAGGACGGCACCGAGTCGCCGCCACGCGGCGACGACGGCTGTGCCGGGTACGCGGGCCAGGCGCCGTTGCCGGTCGGGCGCGGGTCCTCCGCCCCGTCGACCGGTCGGCCGCCCACCGGAACGAGCAGCTCCTCGTCCACCGGCGCCGGTGCGTCGGGGCGAGTCGCGGGGAACATCGCGCCGTCCGGCTCGGCGAACCCCGGCGGCGCCGGCTCCGGAGCGGGCTGCGGCCGGGCCGTGCCCGGCGGGTCCGGCACCTCGGTGCCGCCCGAGGCGGCGTCGACGTCCACGACGACGGCCAGGTTGACGGTGAATCCGAGGTGGCGGCCAAGCGCCTCACTGATCGGCCGGCGCAGGATCCGCTCGATCGCATCCTTGGCGAACTCGCTCGGGGCGGCCAGCAGCGCGGTGCCGTCGATGAGACCGAGCGGGCGGGTCAGGCGCAGGAATGCGCGCTGCTGCGCCGACAGCGCGGAGGCACCGGAGCCCGCCGAGGTACCGGACAGATCCGCGATCACGCGGTTCCACACGTACGCCAACTCGCCGGGCTGATCGGCCACGTCCGCACCCCTTTTCGACGTTCCCGGCGGTACTGCCGTGGCGGACGCCGCATCCATGACGGAGTCGGGGCATCAACCATCCCCAGACCTGTCCACACCTGTGTGTAAACGGTACGCGGACGCGCGCGCCGTCGCGTCTCGGGGCCCGACGGCGACCGCAGGCTGAGGATCCCCCCGGATCGAACTGTGAGGGGGCACGCTAGCCGACATGGACCCCCGCTCACAAGCCGCCTCTGTGACGCAAGATGCGGTGGAGTGACGGGGAGGGTGGCGTTCGCCACTCAGCGTGGTAGGAGATTGGGTCGATCGGCTGTACCGGGGCGGTTTGACCCTCTCTCACGGCGCTGCGTACCCTGGTGGGAACCGTGTCCGCCGACGGTTTGTGCCCTGTGCGCATACCGTCGAGCACCATCGCGGACCAGCACGTTCCGTCCAGAGCACATTCAGCAGACCGGCGGCCGGCCTCGATCCGTGCCGTCGACCGGGAGAGTCGACCGTGAGCAAGGGCAAGCGCACCTTCCAGCCGAACAACCGCCGCCGGGCACGCACGCACGGCTTCCGGCTGCGGATGCGCACCCGGGCCGGGCGCGCCATCCTCGCCGGTCGCCGCCGCAAGGGCCGCGAGCGGCTATCGGCCTGACGCGGCCGCGCCGGTGCTGCCGGCCGGCTCCCGGCTCACCCGTCGGGACGAGTTCACCTCGGCCGTCCGCCGGGGTCGACGCGTCGGCCGCCCTCGACTGGTCGTCCACCTGCTGGTGCCCGCTGCCGCCCCGGATCCCGCCGACGCCCCACCGCGGGCGGGCCTCGTGGTGAGCCGCGCCGTCGGTGGGTCGGTGGTGCGCCACCGCGTCGCCCGCAGGCTGCGCCACCTCCTACGCCCGCGCCTGGCGACCCTGCCCGCGGGTTCGCGGCTGGTGGTTCGGGCGCTGCCGGCGGCTGCGGACGCACCGTCGTCCGTCTTGGGCGACGACCTCGACTCCGGTCTGCGGGCGGTCCTGCGCAGGACCGGGCGACGGTCGTGAGCGAGCTTGCGAGCTCACCATCCAACGCAGCAGCGTCGCGAACGCGCACGACGAGCGTCAGCGAGGGAGGGCTCGTGAGCGGAACCGTGAGCGACATCGACGAGGGGCGTGCCCGCACTTCCTGGGCGGCGCGGCCGCTCGTTCTTCTGGTGCGCGGCTACCAGCGCTGGATCTCTCCGGCCCTGCCGCCGACGTGCCGCTTCCACCCGACCTGCAGCGCCTACGCCGTCGAGGCCCTCCAGGTTCACGGCCTGTTCAAGGGCACGGCGTTGACGGTGTGGCGGCTGCTGCGCTGCGCGCCGTGGCACCCTGGCGGCGTGGACGAGGTCCCGCCGGCGCGCGCCCTCCGTAGACATTCTCCGGACGGGTCGCGTGCCGCCCCCCGGACCCGCCCGGCCGAGAACCACGAGGAGCAAGCGCCGTGCTGAACTTCATCTACTACCCGGTGTCGGCCATCATGTGGTTCTGGCACAAGGCCTTCGGGTACGTGTTCGGCGAGGCCAGCGGCATCGCGTGGGCGTTGTCCGTCGTCTTCCTCGTGTTCACCCTCCGCGCCCTGCTCTACAAGCCGTTCGTGCATCAGGTGCGCTCCATGCGCAAGATGCAGGAGTTCGCACCGGAGGTGCAGAAGCTCAAGGCGAAGTACGGCAACGACCGGCAGAAGCTCGCCGCCGAGACGCAGAAGCTGCAGAGCCAGCAGGGCGTGAACCCGCTCGGCGGTTGCCTGCCGGTACTGGTGCAGGTTCCGGTGTTCATCGGCCTGTTCCACGTGCTGCGCGAATTCAAGCCGGGCAAGACCCAGAACTACATCTTCGGCCCCTCCGAGGTCGAGTCGTTCAACGCGGCCAGCCTGTTCGGGGCGAAGCTCGGTGCCTGGGTGACCATGGGCCAGCAGGAGCTCGAGGCCCTGGGCACCTCGATCACGAGCATGCTGATCGTGATGATCCCGCTGATGATCGCGGCGGGCATCTTCACCCACATCACGGCGCGGCACTCGGTGGCCCGGCAGACCGAGGCCCAGGCGGCGAACCCGCAGTCCGCGATCATGAACAAGCTCATGCTGTACGTCTTCCCGATCGGTGTCGTCGTCGGGGCGCCGTTCCTGCCGCTGGCCGTGCTCCTCTACTGGGTGGCCAACAACCTCTGGACGCTCGGCCAGCAGTACGTCGTCTACCGGAAGATCGACGCCGAAGAAGCGGACAAGAAGGCGCAGGTCATCGCGGATCGGCAGGCTCGCGCTCCCCGACCAGGTCAGAAGCCGATCCGCCCCGAGACCGTGGCTCGCTCCGAGAAGACCCCGGGTGCGAAGCCGGTCGCCCGACGCTCTCCGACCGCGGACGGTGACGGCTCCACCGCAGGAGGTGACGGCGCGGCCGTCCAGGGCGAGACGGAGCGCACCGAGGTGACGGGTGCCGGAGCGAACGGCTCGGGGCCGAACGGTGCCGGCGCGGGCGGGGCGACGAGCAGTCCCGGCGCCACCGGCCCGGCCCGCCCGCCCGCGCGCCGCTCCCGCAAGCGGCGCTGAGCCCAACGACCACCGGCGGCCACGATCCGACGGCCGCCCCGGCGGGTGCGCGAGAGGAACCCCGCACCCGCCGACCCGAGAAAGGAGACGATCGTGGTCAAGACTGCACAGGACGGACCGGACAGCTCCGGCGCGCGGTCGACGTCGTCGGTCGAGGACCAGCTGGTCCGCGAGGGCGACGTGGCGGGCGACTACTTGGAGCGCCTGCTGGATGTGCTGGACTACGACGGCGACATCGACCTGGACGTCGAAGCCGGCAGGGCCATCGTGAGCATCGACGGCGGGGACGATCTGGACAAGCTCGTGGGTGATCGCGGAGCGGTGCTGGAGGCCCTGCAGGAGCTGACGCGGCTCGCCGTGCAGCAGTCCCTCGGCAACCGCAGCCGGCTCATGCTCGACATCGCCGGATGGCGCCGGACCCGGCGCGACGAGCTGACCGAGCTCGGCACGCGTACGGCGAAGGAAGTGCTCGACAGCGGTGAGGCCGTTCGCCTGCGGCCCATGACGCCGTTCGAGCGGAAGGTCGTGCACGACGCGGTCGCCGGAATCAAGGGCGTGGCCAGCGAGAGCGAGGGCGAGGAGCCGCGGCGCCAGGTCGTCGTCTCGCGCAGCGCCTGATCTCGTGTCCGACTCCATCACCTCGGGCCCCGGTTCGCCGGGGCCCGAGGCCTTTTCCTCCGATGCCGTGTTTCACGTGGAACCGCGTCCGGACGCCCCGGAACCGGTGCTGTTTCACGTGGAACCGGGTTCGGACATCGTCGAGGCGCATCGGAACGCGGCGGAACCGGTGGTGTTTCACGTGGAACCACCGGCGGTGGCCGCGTCGATCTTCGGTGACCGGTTGGCACTCGCTCAGCGCTATGCGGCACATCTCGTCGGTTCGGGGGTCGAGCGGGGCCTGCTCGGGCCTCGCGAGGCTCCCCGGATCTGGGAGCGGCACATCCTCAACTGTGCGGTCGTCGCGGAGTTGCTCCCGGACGGCGCACGGACGGTGGACATCGGATCCGGTGCCGGGTTGCCCGGGATACCGTTGGCCCTCGCTCGCCCGGATCTCTCGGTGGTACTCGTCGAACCGCTCGCGCGTCGCGTCGACTGGTTGCGTGAGGTCGTGGAGGATCTGGGCCTGCCGGTGACGGTCGAGCGAGGGCGGGCCGAGGAGTCGGGCGTGCGCACGCGATGGGAGGGGGCCGACGTGGTGACCGCCCGGGCCGTCGCCCCGCTCGCGCGCCTCGCCGGGTGGGCGCTTCCCCTGCTCAGACCTGCCGGGACGCTGCTCGCGCTGAAGGGCCAGTCGGCGGAGACCGAGCTGGCTCGTGATGCGGTGGCGGTGCGCAAGCTCGGCGGGAACGAGCCACGGATCGTCCGATGTGGCAACGAACTGGTCGACCCCCCGAGCACGGTGGTGGTCGTGGAACGAGCGCGCGGCACCGGACGACGACCCGGCCGGCCGCGCCGCAGAGAGGAACGAAGCTGATGGCCGACGGCCGGACGCGCGACGTCCCACCGGACGAGGCCTCCCGCACCGATGCGTCCCGGGCCGGTGTTTCACGTGAAACATCGGCCTACGCAGAGTGGACACCCATCGCGGAGGAGGCGGCCCGAGCCGCCCGCGTGCTGCACCCCGACCGGCACCGGATGCCCCGGCCACTTCAGCGCCGGGTGCTGACCGTCGCCAACCAGAAGGGCGGCGTCGGCAAGACCACGAGCACCGTCAACCTCGCCGCAGCACTGGCGATGCACGGGGTTCAGGTCCTCGTCGTCGACCTCGACCCCCAGGGCAACGCCAGCACGGCCCTGGACGTCGAACACCGGTCGGGCACGCCATCGGTCTATGAGCTGCTGCTCGGCGAGATCCCACTCTCCGAGACCGCCACGCGGAGTTCGGCGTCGGACAACCTGTGGTGCGTGCCGGCCACCATCGACCTCGCGGGCGCGGAGATCGAGCTCGTCTCGATGGTCGCCCGCGAGCAGCGGCTCAAGCAGGCGCTCTCGCCGGCGGCGCTGGAGGAGTTGGGCGTCGACTACGTCCTCATCGACTGCCCGCCCTCGCTCGGCCTGCTGACGGTGAACGCCCTCGTCGCAGCCGAGGAGGTGCTGATCCCGATCCAGTGCGAGTACTACGCGCTGGAGGGTCTCGGACAGCTGCTGAGCAACATCGACCTCGTGCGCAGCCACCTGAACCGCGATCTGCACGTCTCGACGATCCTGCTGACGATGTACGACGGCCGCACCAAGCTCGCGGACCAGGTCACCTCCGAGGTCCGCAAGCATTTCGGCGACACCGTGCTGCGGACCGTCATCCCACGCAGCGTCAAGGTGTCCGAGGCTCCGGGCTACAGCCAGACCGTGCTCGGCTACGACCCCGGCTCACGAGGTGCGATGAGCTACGTCGACGCGGCCCGGGAGATCGCCGAGGCCGGCGCAGGCCGTGCTCGGAACGGTCGGTCGTGAGGAGCGGAACCGCGGAGCCCGCGCATCCGTCGGTACCGGCATGTTCAGACGAGGAGTGCGGCGAGTGAGCGCACCAAGTGGGCAATTCGACACAGCACAGCCAGCGAGCAATGGGACACAGCAGGCGCGAACTGCCGACCGAGCGCAGCGAGGGAGTCCAGTGAGCGAGCGTAGCGAGCGAACAATCGATACAGCGCTGTCGCGAAGCGCCGACCGAGCGCAGCGAGGGAGTGCGGGGAGCGAGCGTAGCGAGCGAACAATCGATACAGCGCTGTCGCGAAGCGCGCGAGCTTGCGAGCGCGCCATCAGCACAGTGCCCGGCGAAGCCGACCGAGCGCAGCGAGGGAGTGCGGTGAGTGAGCGGAAGGTCGTCGAGCGGCGAGGCGGGCTCGGGCGGGGTCTCGCCGCGCTGATTCCGACCGGCCCACCACCGATGGAGACGGCTCCCCCGCCGCCCCCGCCCCCGCCGGTCCGCCAGCCCACACCGGATCCCACGGCCATCCTCTTCGGCGGCCCACGGCCTGCACCCCGCCCGGTCCCGGCCGATGTTCCACGTGAAACATCATCCCGCGCGGCCTACTACCGCGAGATCGACGTCACCGCGATCGAGCCGAACCCGCAGCAGCCGCGCAGCGTCTTCGACGAGGAGGCCCTGGCCGAACTCGAACACTCGATCCGTGAGTTCGGGCTGCTGCAGCCGGTCGTGGTCCGTGAGATGGGCAACGGGCGCTACCAACTCGTCATGGGCGAGCGGCGCTGGCGCGCGTCGCAGCGCGCCGGGCTGAGCCGGATCCCCGCGATCGTCCGGCGGACCGGCGACGACATCCTCCTGCGCGACGCGCTGCTGGAGAACATCCACCGCGTCCAGCTCAATCCGTTGGAGGAGGCTGCGGCCTACGAGCAACTGCTGGTCGAGTTCGGCGTGACGCACGCCGAACTCGCGGACCGACTCGGCCGCAGTCGTCCGGTGGTCACGAACACCATCCGGTTGCTCAAGCTGCCGGTGACCGTGCAGCGGCGAGTGGCGGCCGGCGTGCTCTCGGCCGGACACGCCCGCGCGCTCCTCGGATTGGAAGACCCGGGGCAGCAGGAGGATCTCGCGACGCGAATCGTCGCCGAAGGGCTGTCCGTGCGGGCAACCGAGGAATCGGTGCTACTCGCCCGCAGGGAGGAGCCGACCACTCCGCGGCCGCCCCGACGGAAGCCGGCAGCGGATCCCGTGACGCATGAGGTGGCGGAGCGCTTGTCCCACACCTTCGACACCCGGGTCCGGGTTGAGGTGGGGCAGCGCAAGGGACGGATCGTCGTCGAGTTCGGCGATGCGGACGATCTGGCGCGGATCGCCGCACTGATGGGCGGCGCGCTCGGCTGAGCTGGCGTCCGTTGTCGCTGGGCCGGTGTTCCCATGGGGAACACCGGCCCCTTCCCTCTGTCCTGGTGGCGGATGAAGCGCAGCAGCCGTCGGCAGGTCCGGACGCCCAGCTTCGCTCGGATGTTTCACGTGGAACCGCGCCCGTGCTCGAAGGTCGGCCCTGAGGATCTGGACGCCCGGGAACCACATGTTTCACGTGGAACCGCTGGCGCTTGCGACGGCCCAGCGCCCGCAGGTCCAACGTTCTGAGCCGGCCGACCACGGGGTTTCAGAAGGAGACCGCGACGCTGTGCCACCCCGTCCGCCACCTGGTCGACGGTGAGCGGATCTCCCTCGGCGACGTCACGTTCCAAATTCATGGAGACCCCGGGGCACACCCCGGAGTCAATCAGCGTCCTCGTCTTCGAGCATGCGGCGACGCAGTGCCCTATGGCGTGCGCGCCCGCCCGCAAGTCGGGACGCTCGCAACCCATCGGGGAGTTTCACGTGGAACCGCGAACACCGCACTCGTGGACTTGGCTCCGCCCCCGCCGTCCACGGCGGGCGCCCGTAGTTCTGGACCTTGTCGCCCCATCGGTACGGCGCGTGGAAGCACGTCGACCGCGCGTTCGCTGTGGGTGTCGGCGAGTCCGCGGCTACGGGCCGCTGCTGGCCGGCGTCGTGCAGACGGATTCGCAGGCGACCGAGGCGCGTAGCGGCTCAACCTGAGCGACGACTGCTGCTCGTCTTCTGCGCTCGACTCGCAGGCGTACCGGATCGCGAGAGGCGCGCCGGTCGAGCCAGCTTTTCTGCATGGGATCAGGTGGCGAGGACACATCGGATGCTTCACGTCGGACCGCCGGCACTGCGGTGACGGTCGGCGCCCGCAGGTCCGGACGGCTGGGGTCACCAGGGGTGTTTCACGTGGAACCGTGGCAGTGCTCCATGGTGGGGCAGTTCGACCGGCCCGACGTGGTGCGGCCGTCGACGACCCCGGCCTACGGCGGTCGGCGGCGACTTCTCCGCGAGGGTCCCGGCCGGTGCGGACCTCGACCTACTTTCCCGCGTGCTGCACGACGGGGACGACTGGCCGCAGATCCGGACGCTTGGACCTGCCGGATGTGCCAGACGTTCACGTGGAACCTGCAGGCGGTGCTCGGCGGCCCACCCCCCGCGCGTCGAAACCCCGAGGCTCACCAGGATGTGCCGACCGCGGCCGTGCTCCGCGGCTGATGCCCGCAGGGTCGGACACGCAAACCAACCAGGTCGCCCCTGGGGCTGCAGCGGCGTTCCGCTGCACCGCCCGGAGACGGGATGCCCGGATGTTTCACGTGGAACCGGAGGCAGTGTCCCGGCGGTCGGCGGATCCGGACGCCCGGCCTGTCTTGTCTCACGACGGAAGTGCGGGCGTGCTCGGCGATCGGTGCTCGTCGATCCGACCCCCAGGTTTCACGTGGAACGGCGCCGGTCTTCAGATGTTGTTGCTCGCGGTCGGCCGCGGTGCCGGCCGGACCGGGTGCTGGGCGACAAGGCCCACAGCTCGCGGGCCAACCGCGCCTACTTACGTCGGCGCGGCATCGCGGCGACGATCCCTGAGCCCGCCGACCAGATCGGCCACCGCAAGCGCCGCGGCTCTGCCGGTGGCGGCCACCCGTGTTCTGCTCGGAGACCTGCAAGCAGCGTCACGCCGTGGAGTGCGGCATCAACCGGCTTAAGCGCAACCGCGCGGTCGCTACCCGTTTCGACAAGCTGGCCGTGCGCTACCTGGCCACCGTCCGGATCGCCGCCCTCGCCGAGTGGCTGCTTGACCTGCTTTCCAAACAGGCCCTAGCTGGATGTTTCACGTGGAACCGGGAGGCCAGTCTGTGGTCGGACGACGCCTCCAGGTCGGACGCAAGGACCCGCTGAGTCACTGAGAAGCTGCGGCGGCGCGCTACGGCTGGCGCTCGCCGATCCGGATGTCCACAGCCCATCAGGTTCACGTGGATCCGCGCCGGTGTTCCACGTCGCCGTTGCAGATCGGACGCCCGCGGGCTGTCAGGTTTCACGTGGAACCGCTCCGGTGTTCCACGGCTGGCGCCGCAGATCGGGCGCCCCCGGGCTGCCGGGTTTCACGTGGAACCGCGGCAGCGCTCCACGGTGGCGCCCCTCAGAGGGACCGGACAGACCCGGATGTTTCACGTGGAACGTGCGCGATGTTCCACGTGAAACGCTCAGCCTCGGGCCACCGCCCGATCCAAGAGCCGCGCGAACAGGACGCCGAGATCCGTGCCCTCGGCGGCCGCCGCCGTCGGTAGCAGCGACGTGTCGGTCAGCCCTGGAGAGACGTTGACCTCAAGGATCTGCACCCGGCCGGCGGCGTCCACCACGGCGTCCATTCGGGAGACGTCGCGCAGGCCCAGTAGTCGGTGCGCGGCGAGAGCGGTCTCCCGCAGCGTTGCCAGCACCGCGTCGTCGAGCCGGGCCGGGCAGTGGAAGGTGGTCGCTCCCGGCGTGTAGCGCGCGGTGTAGTCGTAGACGCCCCCCTTCGCCTCGACCTCGACGGGCGGGAGCGCCCGCGGCTCGGCCCCGTCTTCCACGACCGACACCGCGACCTCGGTGCCGTCGATGAACCGCTCTGCCAGGACCGTGTCGGCGTAGGCCAGGCAGCTCACCATCGCGGCCGGAAGGTCTGTGGCGTCGGTGACGACCTGTGCGCCGAGTGCGGAGCCGCCCTGATCCGGCTTGAGCATGAGCGGCAGTCCCAGGCGCTCCACCATCGCGTCGAGGACCGCGCGGGCGCCCAGCTCACGGAACGTTGCGTGTGGGAGCGCCACCCAGTCCGGGGTGTCGAGCCCGGCGCGGGCGAACTCGGCCTTCGCGGTGGGCTTGTCCCAGGCTCGTCGGCAGGCCGTCGCCGGGGTGCCCACGAACGGAACGCCGAGGAGTTCAAGCACGGCCTGGATGGAGCCGTTCTCCCCTTCGCCCCCGTGCAGGGCGATGACGACGGCGTCGGGGCGGTCCGTCCGCAGGCGTTCGAGCAGGCCGGCGTCCGCGTCCCACTCGCGCACGGACGCGCCGACGGCGCGCAGTGCCGAAGCCAGGCGGCGCCCGGAACGCAGCGACACCTCGCGTTCGTGGGAGAGCCCGCCGGCCAGCACGGCCACGGTCCGCTCGGAGCGCCCTGCGCGGGGATCGGTCGTCGGGTGCTGCTCGGTCGTCGAGCTCGGGGGCGCGGAGATCGGGTCGGTCACCTGCGCATTCTCGCCGGGCTCAGGTGGTGTCCGGTGACGGGGCCTGCGGTCCCTGGATCGAGGGCCGCGGTCGGGCCGCGCTGCCGAACGTCCGCACGACGTCCAGCTCGGCCTCCAGCACCCCGGCCAGCCGCCGCACCCCCTCGGCGATCCGCTCAGGGGTCGGGTAGCAGAACGAGAGCCGCAGCTGCTGGCTGCCGAACCCGTCCGCGTAGAAGCCGGTTCCCGAGGCGTACGCCACCCGCGCCGTCACGGCCCGCGGCAGCATCGCCTTCGTGTCGATCCCCTCGGGCACGGTCAGCCACACGTAGAACCCGCCGTCCGGCACGTTCCACGTGGAACCGTCGGGCAGGTGGGCCTCCAGCGCGGCGAGCATCGCGTCGCGACGCTCGCGATAGACCTCGGTGAAGGTCTTGATCTGGCCGCGCCAGTCGTGCGCGGCGAGGTAGCGGGACACGAGCAGCTGGTTGAACGTCGGCGGGCACAGCGTCGCGGACTCGGCGGCGAGCACCAGCCGGTCCCGCACGGCCGGCGGTACCAACGCCCAGCCGACCCGAAGGCCCGACGCGAACGTCTTCGAGAACGAGCCGAGGTACATCACGCCCGCATCCATCGACCGCAGCGCCGGGTACACCCGCCCGGTGAACCCGAGCAGCCCGTACGGGTTGTCCTCCAGCACGGCCACGCCGTACTCCGCGCAGATGTCGAGCACCTCAGCGCCGCCGCTCGACCGCCAGCGTCACGCCGGCCGGATTGTGGAAGTTCGGGATCGTGTACAGGAACTTCGGGACGACGCCCTGGGCCCGCAGCGTCCGCAACGCGTCGCGCAGCAGCTCGGGGACGAGGCCGTGGGCGTCCATGGCGACGTGCACGACCCGTGCCTGGTACGCCGCGAAGCTGCCCAGCGCGCCCACGTAGGACGGTCCCTCGGCGAGAACCACGTCGCCGGGGTCGCAGAGGATGCGGGTGATGAGGTCCAACGCCATCTGCGAGCCGACGGTGACGACGACGTCGTTCGGGTCGGCCCGGATCCCCTCCAGCGCCATCACCTCGCAGATCTGCTCGCGCAGCGCCGGGACGCCCTGCGCGGAGCCGTACTGCAGCGCCACCTGGCCGTCCCGGGCGACGAGCTCGGCCACGTCACCGGCAAGCGTGTCGAGCGGCAGCGCAGCGAGGTTGGGCATGCCGCCGGCGAGTGAGACGACCTCGGGTCGGCTCGCCACAGCGAACAGCGCCCGGATCTCCGATGCCGTCATGCCCGCTGCCCGTGCCGCGAACCGCTCGACCGGCCGTCCGGGCTCGATCGACGTGTCGGGCGGCCGGAGCGGCTCCGGGACGGGCATGAAGGATCCTCCGTGGGCGGGCTGAGAGGGCATTCGGAGCCCTCTGACCGGACGAGCGCCGGGCGGACCGGCGCCGCGACGACCGTCCGAGTGTAGCCAGTTCGGTTGATCTTCAGGCCCTTCGTCGAGGCTGAGGGCCCGGTCGCAGCACAAAGGGTGTCGCCGCGAGCTGGATCGATCTATCGTCGTGCGTCGGCGGGAGAACCGCCGACGACCGCGCCCGAGCCGTTCCGCCGGAGGTTGCTCTTGTCCTGGCACATGGCGGCGATCACGCTGGACAACCTCGGCGACCTGCCGAAGCGGTGTCGTTCCTGCGTGTTCTGGGAGCTGTCGCAGCAGGCGGGCGAGCAGGCCGTGCGGTTCGGGTCGCCGGAGCTGGAGAAGGAGGCCTGGGTCTCCGAGGTGCTGCTGGAGTGGGGCTCGTGCGGCCGCGTGGTGTACATGCGCGGGGCGCCCGCCGGCTACGTGATGTACGCGCCGCCGTCGGCGGTGCCACGGGCCGCGGAGATGCCCACGGGGCCGGTCAGCGCGGACGCCGTGCTGCTCACCACGATGCAGGTGATGCCGGAGTTCTCCGGCGAGGGCATCGGCCGGATGCTGGCTCAGGCCGTCGCCAAGGACCTGACTCGCCGCGGCGTCAAGGCCGTCGAGGTGTTCGGCGACGCCCGGCCCGGCACCGAGCCCAGTTGCATGGTCCCGGCCGACTTCCTGCGCAGTGTCGGGTTCAAGACCGTGCGCCCGCACCCGCGGTGGCCGCGGCTGCGGATGGAGCTGCGGTCGGCCATGACGTGGAAGGAAGACGTCGAGGCAGCACTCGAGCAGCTCCTGGGTTCGATCACCGTCCCGCTGCAGTCCACGGGAGTCGGGGACGTGGCCCGCCGTCCGGTACGGACCCCGGCTCCGATGGGCCGCAGCGGCGATCTCAGGGCGCGCCCAGACGGCCGCTGCCGGGTGATCGGGAGTGGGTCGGAGTGATCCGTCTAGCTGCGACGGGAAACCGCCGAGGCGGTCTCCTCACGGGCCAGTTCGCGGGCGAGCACGTCCGAGAACGTGAACGTGCCGGTCGGCTGGTCGTCCTGCCCCTGCAGGTACAGCCGTTTGACCCCGACCAGCACGCCCTCGGCCACCACGTCGCGGAACACCGGGTCGAGCAGCCGGCGCCGGTCGCCCATGTTCGTCAGGTAGCCGATCTCCACGCGGACCGTGGGCATGCGTGTCAGCCGCAGCAGCTCCCAGGTGCGGGCCTGCGTGCCGAGGTCGAGCATCGCCGTCCGGCTGGTCAGTTCGCGGTGGATGTAGCCGGCGAGCGCCTCACCCACCGTCGACGTGATGCCCGAGCCGCTGCCGAAGTGGAAGGTCGCGAGCCCCTCGGCGTGCATGCTGTGGTTCGCGTCGACGTGCAGCGACAGCACGATGTCCGCGCCCGCGGCGTTCGCGAACGTGGCCCGCTCGGCCTCGGCCGGGCAGGCGTCCTCGCGGCGGGTCAGCAGGGCCTCCATGCCCGTCGCGGCCATGCGTCCCTCGAGCCGGCGGGCGAGGTCCCACATCAGGTCCGCCTCCGTGACGCCGGCCACCGTCACGCCGCGGTCCGGGCCCCCGTGACCGGGGTCGATCACGATCCGCTTCCCGCGCAACCGGGGGCCGGCCTGGCGCAGCAGCTCCTGCTCGCGCAGCAGGTGCGGGCGGCCGCCCTTGACCCGAAGCGCGCCGAGCTGGCGCAGCGCGCGCAGCGTCGCCGGCCCGCAGACGCCGTCCGAGATGTCGCAGTAGTCGCGTTGGAACGCGCGCAGCCCGCGCTCGGTCTGCTCGTCGAAGACGCCGCTGGGCCGGCCGGTGTCGTAGCCGAGCTCCAGCAGCTGCTCCTGCAGCGCCACGACGTCGTCCCCGCACATCGGCGTCGAGATCAACAGCGCGAGCATGCGGTCACCGAGCGTCCAACCGGCCTCACGCAGCGCGCGATAGGTGGCCTGGCCCACGATGCCGTCGGTGATCAGCCCGCGCTGCTGCTGGAAGGCGCGCACGGCGTGCTCGACGACCGGGTCGAAGTGGTCGCGCAGACCCGTCCGTCGCATCGCTCAGCAGCCTGAACTGGCTGAGCATCCTGCGGATCTCGACGACCGCCGGACCGGTGTCCCCTCGGCGCAGCGGCTGCATGCACTCCTCGCTCGGATCTGCTTCTCTGACGATCGACCGGGCCGCAGGGCGGCGCAGGACGGACGCTCATTGTGCCCTGCCACCACCCGACCGGGCGGCAGTGGGCGCCCACGGGCGTGTCTCCCGCGTGATCGCCACGTTATCCGGTGCGGGGACGTACTGCTGCCACGGCCCGGTGGAACCAGAGGACGAGGCTGTGATTCCGGGCTCCCCGGCCTCGTCCCCCAGCGCGGCGCCGTGACCGGATCAGCCCAGGTAGTCCGCCAGATCGCGAAGCAGTGCGGCCTTCGGCTTGGCGCCGCGGATCTCCTTGACCACCTCACCCTTCTGGAAGACCATCAGGGTCGGCACGGCCATGATCTTGTACTTGCGCATGGCGTCCGGGTTGCGGTCGATGTCGAGTTTGGCGACGGTAAGTGTGTCCTTGTTCTCACCGGCGATCTCGTCGAGGACGGGCGCGACCATCTTGCACGGGCCGCACCACTCCGCCCAGAAGTCGACCAGCACGGTCTTGTCGCTCTGCAGCACGTCCGTGCTGAAGGTGGCGTCGCTCACGTCAACGGTGTTCTTGGACATGCGAGATCTCCTGTTCGGGCCAAGGGGGACTGGATCAGTGGACTGCGGCCGCGACCTCGTCCGCGGCGACGCCGTAGCCGCCGCCGGCGAGCTCGGGCTCGACCGGCCCCTCGGCGAGCCAACGCTCGGCGTCGATCGCCGCGGCGCAGCCGGAGCCGGCGGCCGTGACGGCCTGGCGGTAGGTGTGGTCGACGAGGTCACCGCAGGCGAAGACACCGGGGATGCTCGTGCGGGTACCGGGTGCGTCCGTCAGCACGTAGCCGGCCTCGTCCGTGCCGACCTGGCCGCGGACCAGTTCGCTGCGCGGGTCGTGCCCGATCGCCACGAACAGGCCCGTGACGTCGAGCGTCGACTCCTCGCCCGTCTTCGTGTCGCGAAGCCGCAAACCCGAGACCGAGCCGTCGCCGACCACCCCGGTGACCACGGCGTTCGTCCGCCAGTGCAGCTTGGGGTCGTTCTTCGCGCGCTCGATCATGATCTTGGAAGCGCGGAAGTCGTCGCGCCGGTGCACGACCGTCACAGAACGGGCGAAGCGGGTGAGGAAGGTGGCCTCCTCCATCGCCGAGTCACCGCCGCCGACGACGGCGATGTCCTGGTCCCGGAAGAAGAACCCGTCACAGGTGGCACACGCGCTGACGCCGTGGCCGAGCAGCTTCTGCTCGCCGGGGACGTTCAGGTAGCGGGCCGCGGCGCCCATCGCGAGGATCACGGCTCGGGCCCGGTAGGTGACGCCGTGCGCCGACACCGTCTTCACCGGCCCGGCCAGCGACACCTCTTCGACGTCCTCCGAGCGGAGCTCCGCACCGAAGCGGATCGCCTGGTTGCGCATCTGCTCCATGAGCTCCGGGCCCAGGATGCCGTCCGTGAAACCGGGGTAGTTCTCCACCTCGGTGGTGGTCATCAGGGCACCGCCGAACTGCGTGCCCTCGAACACCAGCGGCCGCAGCTGCGCCCGGGCCGCGTAGACCGCCGCCGTGTAACCGGCCGGCCCCGACCCGATGATGATCAGCTCACGCACCTCGTCGGTGGTCACCGTCGTCCTCCCCTGTAACCGATCCGGCCACGACGCGTCCACCCCGCGCTCCGCGCGAGGCGACCGCCCCGCGTCGGATCAGGAGCGCCTTGTGGCAAGGCGTGCCTCTCTGGCCCCTGGAACACGATCCCATCAGCGGACATTCCCGCCGCGGGCGACCTCACTCCGGCCCGGTCAGGCCACCGTGACCTGGGCGAGCAGGGTTCCTCCTGCCGGTCCGCAGCCCGGGTCGACGGTGACGACGTGCAACTGGCCGCGCGTACCCGTGGCGAGCACGAGGAGCACTCCCGGGCGGCCGTCGAGGATCACGCGGCGGCCACCGAGCAGCCGTTCGCGGGCGGCGTCGGGCAGCACGGCGCGCAGGCAGGCCTCCCGGCGGGCGGGATCGCCGAGATCGCCGACGTCGACGACGCCGACCGCCGAGGTCGCGACGGCGACGAGGTCGACCCGGCTGACGGTGAGCACGGGCGGTGCGGGACGGGGCGCGCCCAGCACGACCGCCGCGACGACGGCGGCGGCAGCAGCGGACAAGGCGAGCACCACCCGCGGCCGGAGCCTGCGCCGCCGCGGCGGCGACTCCTCCTCGGCATCTCCGGCCGGCCGGGAGCGGTCGCGCTCGGCCGCCAACGCCGCCTCCCACCGCGCCGCGGTCTCGGGTGGCACCTCCGGCTCGGGGAGGGCGGTCAGCTCCGCGCGGGTCGCCGACAGGGCGTCGAGAACCTCCGCCGACCGCGGGTCGGACCGTGCGGCACGGCGGAGGACGGCCGCCCGGGCAGCGTCGGGCAGGTCCGCGTCGAGCGCGGCGAGGCCGACGTCACGGGGTCGTCGGGGTCGGATGCCCGCTGGGTCATCAGCTCTCCTGCCTCAGATACCCGAGCAGCACCGCGAGCCGGGCCCGCCCCCGTGCGCACCGGCTCTTCACCGTGCCCACCGGCACCTCCAGGATCGCGGCAGCCTCGGCCACGGGATAGCCCTGAACGTCGACGAGCACCACGGCGAGCCGCTGTTCCACAGGCACCCTGGCCAGCGCCTCGCCGACCGCCATCCGGGTGGCGACCTCCACCGCCGGCTCGGGACGGCGCGACGGCAGGTCCCGCTCCGGCCACGGCTCGGTGGGGCGCACCCGCTCGTGCCGGATCCGGTCGATACAGGCGTTGACCACGATCCGGCGCAGCCACGTCCGCACCGCTGCGTCGCCGCGGAACGTCGCGGCCCGCCGGTAGGCCGACACGAGCGCCTCCTGCACGGCGTCCGCGGCGTCGTCCGGGTCGCCCAGGGTGCGCAGGGCGATCGCCCAGAGCTCGCGCGAGTGCCGCCTCGCCAGCTGATCGAACGCGTCCGGGTCGCCCGCGCAGTGGGCGGCCAGCAGCTCGGCGTCGGCGAGGGTGTCGAGACCTCCGGCCCGCGCCCGCGGGTGCCCCGGGGGCTTCTCCTCCCCCTCGGAGAGCGGACCGGCGGACACGCCCGGACAGTAGGTCCACGACCCCGTCGCCCGTGGGCGTTCGGAAGAACTGGCCTCTCAGTCGGCGACCCGGCGGAAGGAGACCTCGCGGATCTCCGTGCTGTTGTCGCTGCCGCTGCCACCGAGGTGGGTGATCCACAGGAGCACGTACTGCACCGGCTGGCTGTTGGTCAGCGGCACCGTCGTGTCGCCGTCGTCGAGCGTGGCGCGGGTGAGCAGCACGGTGTCGGCCAGCGTCGCGTCCGATGACGGCGCGGACCGGATCTCGATCTCGGTGCCCGGGCTCGGCGATGCGATGATCAGGCTCGACAGCTGGACCGGAGACGCGAACGAGGTCATGATCCCGACACCCGGTTTGAGCGCGGGGAACTGCTGTCTGTAGTTGAAGGTCTTCCAGCCCGTGCTCGGGTTGCCGTCGATCACGCGGGAGACCTTGCCCGCGTTGTCCCGGTCCCCGGCGTCGTCGTAGACGTCCGCTCCGACGGCCTTGACCGCCGCGTCGCCCACCGGTGCACCGCCGGCTCCGTCGGCCTGCGCGGGGGCCGCCGCACCGCCTCCCCCGCTCGCGCCGCGGCGCTGCTGCCGACGACGATGCGCGGTGTCGGATCCCCGAACAGCTCGCCGAGCTGCACGCTCATGTAGCCGGCGACGGCGAGCACGCAGAGCCCGAGCCCGGCCAGCCCGACGGCCAGCTTCCGCCGCCGCCGCGGGTCGGTCTGCTTGGGCACCGCGCTGCGGGGCTGCCAGACGTCGCCGGGCTCCGGCGGCACCCCGTCGTGCTCGGGCGGGAACAGGACCACGCGGTCCGCCTCCGCCACGACCTCGTCGACGACGTTGCGCACCGCGGCGGCGGTGCGTACCCGCCCGGCGTCGGAGTCCGTGCCGAGGGTGCCGACGACCAGCGTCTCCAGCTCCACCGGCACCCCGGGACGGACCGCGGACGGCGCCGGCGGCAACCCGTCGGAACCGCGCTCAGCAGGCCGGAGGCCCGCTCGGGCGGCGTCCGAGGGCGAGAGCGGCCAGAGCGCCGTGAGCAGCGTGTAGAGCGCGGCGCCGAGGCCGCGCACGTCGTCGGCCGGCGTCAGCTCCGGGCGTGGCAGGGCGAAGCCGAGCTGCAGGCGACCGTCGTGATTGAGCCGGAGCCGCTGCGGATGGTCGCAGCCCAGCACGTGGCCGTGGCGGTGCGCCGCCTCGGCGGCAGCCGCCAGCGGCTGCAGGGCCCTGGCCGCGGCGAGCGGTTTGAGCATCCCGTCCGCGACGGCTTCGGCCAGGCTCAGGCCGGGGACCCACTCGGCGACGGCAGCCCCCAGCACCCCGTCGGGCAGGCCCGGAGCGCCGGGTGCGAGCACGTCCAGCAGCCGCGCGCAACCGGGGTGCTCGAAGCTGCCGGACCGCAGGGCCCGCGCGATGATCTCCTGGGCGCGGGCGGCTCCCCCGTCGTCGTCCGGATCCGTGCCCGGGCCGAAGCGGCGCAGCACGGTGGCGGCGACGTCCCGGCGCAGCACGGTGTCTTCGGCGCGCCAGAACTCCGCTCCCGCGGCGGCATCCGAACCGACCCGGACACCCAGGCGGTAGCGACCCGCGAGCAGCGAGCCCGCGGCCGTCGTGGTCTCCGCCTGACCGTCGGCATCGGCGGCGGGACCGGATTGCGTGGGCACGAACGGCGCCGGGTCGACCAGCCGGGGCTCGGTCTGGCCAGTCACGTCCCGCGACCTCCCCCCAGGCCTCGACGACCCCTTCAGGACGCCGAGCGTACGGCAGCAGCAGGCTCAACGCCCGGAATCGCCGCGCTCGGTGGGGCGTGCCATCTTACCGATCACGCGGCGCCGCAGACGCGGCCACCTCCGGTACCCGCAGGGCGAGCATCGCCACCACGATGGCGGGTCCGCCGATCACCGTGGCGATCATCAGCTCGATCCACGATCCCGCCACCGGGCCGACTGCGGGCAGCGCCGGGCCGATCAGGAGCACCGCACCGAAGGCGAGCACGGCGCCGAAGACGGAGGCGACGGCCACCCGCACCAGAACGCCCAGCACCACACCGGTGCCGAGCTGACCGAGGCGCCGGTGCAGCAGTATCTGGCCCAGGACCCAACCCACGACGAACGACAACCCGTTCGCCGCCGCCAGCCCGAGCACGACCCACTGCGGAGGAAGGACGAACGGCGCCGCGAGGAGCAGCGGGATCTTCACGACGACGATCACCAGCTGCAGCAGCGTCGGCGTGCGGCTGTCGGTCAGCGCGTAGAACACGCGAGCTTGCAGCATCGTCACCGCGAACGGCAGCAGGCCGAACGCGGACGCAGCCAGCGTCGCGCCCAACCGCGTGGAGCCCTCGCCTGCCGATCCCGCGCCGAAGGAGAACAGGGCCACGCCGAGCGCGGTGCCGAACAGCGTCAGCAGCGCGCTCACCGGCAGCAGCACGACCGCGGACAGCCGGGTGCCGAGCGCGAGATCGGCGACGACGTCGGCGGTGCGGCCTTCGGCCGCGGCCCGGCTCATCCGCGGCATCAGCGCGGTGAGCAGCGAGACGCCGAGGACGCCGTACGGCACCTGGAGCAGCAGCCAGGCGGTGGAGTAGATCGCGACGCTGCCCGGTGCCGCCCCGGCGGCGACGCGGGTCGTGACGATGTAGCCGGCCTGCCCGATCAGGACGTATCCGACCACCCACACGGCCAGCCCACCGGTCTCGGCGAGCCGCCGGTCCCAGCCCCACATCGGCCGGTAGCGGAACCCGGTCCGGCGCACCGCCGGGATCATCACCAGCGCCTGCGCGACGATGCCCAGCGTCGTGCCGATGCCGAGCACCAGCAGCTTGGGGTCGCTCAGCTGCACGGGGTCCAGGCTGATCCGGCCGGGTACGGCGACGAAGACCCCGAGCACGGCGAGGACGACGACGTTGTTGAGCACCGGCGCCCAGGCGAACGGCCCGAACACGCCACGGGTGTTGAGCATCGCCCCGAGCAGCGCGCCGACCCCGTAGAAGAAGATCTGCGGCAGCAGCAGCCAGGCGAAGGCCGTCGCGAGCTGCGGGTTCGCCGGTCCGGCGCCGTCGCCGAGGTAGAGGCGGGTGAGCAGCGGCGCGGTCGCCATCGCCACGAGGGTCGCGAGGGCGAGCACCGCGCCGGCCACGGTGAGCAGGCGCCGGGTGTAGGCCTCCCCGCCGTCGGCGTCCTCGGTCTGCGCGCGGACCAGCAGCGGCACCATCACGCTCGTCAGCACGCCACCGAGGAGCAGCTCGTAGACGATGTTGGGCAGCGTGTTCGCGACCGTGTAGGAGTCGTTCACCACGCCCAGGCCCAGCACGCTCACCAGGGCGAGCTGGCGCAGGAACCCGGTGACGCGGCTGACCAGGCTGGCGACCGCCATCAGGCTGCTGGCCCGCCCCAGCGACGGTCCCCGGCGGCGGGGCCGGTCGGCGTGCGTCACGGGCGGCGGGCCGGTACCGGACGGGTCGGAGGCTCCGGGTCGGGCGGCGTGCGCACCGGCGTCGTGGGGGGTTCCGGGTCCGACGCGCGGACCGGTGCCGTCGGCAGGTCCGTCAGGAGCGCCGGTGCCGTCGCCTCCGGTTCCGGGCGCGGCGTCTCGGGTGTCGGCGTCCGTCGGGTCGTCGGGGGGCCGACCGAGGGCCCGGTCCGGTCGCGCGGGCTCGGCTCGCCCCGCACCCGGCGCACCACCCGGTGCGCCGCCAGCACGACGAGCAGCACGGCCGCGGATCCCGTCAACCACACGGTGATCGTGCCGTAGGCGGTGGAGCGCACCTGCAGGCGGCTCGGCGGGCCGAGCGCCCGGCCCGCCGGGCTGTGCACGGTCGCCTCCACCGAGAACTGCCCCGACCGCACGACCTCCGCGCTGACCTGCACCTGCCGCCGCCCCAGCGGCGGGATCCGCTGCGGCGGGATCGGCGCCACCCGCAGGCCCGTGGTGCTGGAGATGCTCAGGCGCACCTCCATCGTCACCGGGAGCCCGTTCGCGATCGTCAGCAGCAGCGGTGCGTCGGTGGTCCCCAGCGAGTAGGGGCTGGGCGGGGTCGAGGACGCGGATCGGAGTCGCGCAGCTCCCCGATCCGGGTTCCCGCGGCCGTGGCCGCCGAGGCCGCGAGGTCCGGCCGCCCGTGCCAGGTCGCCGACGCCGGCCGCAGGACGGCCTGCAGCAGGGGCTCGAAGGTCGCGTCGACGGTGGCGCCGACCCCCGTCTCCGGCACGGCGGCGGAGCGGAGGTCGAGCACGTCCGCACGCATCTCGCGGACCGACTCGAGCACCGTGGGCGGGATGTCGCGGCGGCCGGCCTGCAGCGGGTCCGCGGGGCGCCGGGCCGCACCGGGAGTCGTCGGCCCGGCGGCGACGACGTCCCCGAGGCGGCGCGCCCGCACCCGGCCGGTGTCGAGCAGCAGGTTCACGGCGGCGAGCAGCGCTCCGGCGCCCGTCTTGTCCGTGCGCCACACGTGGGGTGGGGCGAGGACGATCGGCGCCCCGCCGGCCGGTTGCTTCGCGGCCTGGGCGCGGAACACGAGCGCGGCGGCCGCGTCCTGGGTGGCCAGCGGCGGGCTCGTGGTTGCCGAAACCGTGGTCGCGGACACCGTGGTCGCGGTGCCGGGGATCGCGGGTGCCGATGCCTCCGGGGCGTCCGCCGCGCGGGCGAGCAGGGGGTCGGTGAGCACGGCGAGCAACGACGACGACCCGACGGCGACCGGCACCGCACCGGCCGTCCCCGCGTCACCGTCCACGGTCGAGGCGTCCAGCACCACCGCCCGGGCACCGGCGTCGGCGACATCGGCGAGCGCCGGCTCGTCGAGCACTCCCCCGCTGGGCCAGGTGGTGGCATCGAGTACCGGCGTGCCGAGGGCCTCGGTGACGACCGCCCCCGCGTCGGCGACGGCCAGCCGGCCGAGGTCGCCGAGCTGCCCGCGGGCCAGCGCGACGAGGTCGGCGTCGGCGAACGGCAGTGCGACGACGCAGCCGCCGCGCGCGGCCGCCGCCAGCGTGTCCAGCCAGGTGCCCGCGACGTCGGCGCCGGTGCCGGGCACCGTCCCGTTCGGGCCGCGCACCGCGTAGCCCTGCCGCATCGCCGCAGCGGTCGCGACGAGGTCGGGGTCGACGGCCAGGCAGGTGGCCGCCCGGACGGCCGACCCCGCGGGCGCCCCCTCGGCGAACGCGGCGAGCAGCCCCCCGAGGCGACCGTCCGGAGCCAGCGAGCGGGCCAGGTCGTCGTCGGCGAGCAGCGTCTGCTCACCGGGCACCGTCGGCAGCCGGTGCGGCGTGTCGACCAGCGGGTAGAGCACGGTCAGGCCGGGGGGACCACCCGGCACCGTGGGCTCGACCGGGGCGACGCCCGGGCCCGGGCCTGCCGGCAGCGACAGCACCGGCAGCAGCAGGCGCGCGGCGGCCAGCCGGGCGCGCAGCCCGTCGCGCGGCACCCCGTTGACGTTGACGAGGAGCTCGTACACCCCGGGCCGGTCCAGTGCGAGGCCCTCGGTCGGATCGCCGCGCAGCGGGACGGTCAGCGTGACGGGCATCGAGCCGCCCGGCGCGAGGGTGCCGGGCAGCGGGGTGAACGCGGGGGTGGCGGCGTCGGCGCGGCCATCACCGGCCAAGGCGTCGCGCACGTCGCCGTCGGTACGCAGCGCCTCGCCGCGCTGCAGCCGCACCTCGAGGTCGCCGACCACGCGGTCGCCGGTGTTGCGCAGCGTGCCCGTGACGGTGACGCTCGCGGGACCGTCGGCCGTGACCACCCGCGGTGCCAACCCGCTCAGCTCGAGGGTCAACGGGCCGGAGGCGGCGGGAGCGGGCACGGTGACGGCCGGGTCCGCCGCGGCGGGGGGCGCCAGGAGCGCTCCGGACGCCAGCAGGAACGCGACCGCGAGCACGGCCGCGAGCAGCCGGGTGGCCGGCACCGCGGGTGGTCGGGCCACCCCGGTGCCGAGCGGCCGCGTGACGACGGCCGCGGTCGGGGTCACGCGCTGTCCGCCAGCAGCTCGGTGGCCCGCCGGACGAGCCGCCGCTCGTCGGCGTAGGCCAGCCGCGACTCGAGCTCACCCAGGGGCACCCACGCGACCTCGGCGACCTCGACGTCGTCGTCGCACAGCTCGCCGCCCAGCGCGCGCAGCAGGAAATGGTGCACGGTCTTGTGCACCCGGCGGTCCTCGGCGACGAACCAGAAGTCGATGGTGCCCAGCGGCGCGACCACACGACCGATGATGCCGGTCTCCTCCTTCACCTCGCGCACCGCGGCCTGCTCGGCGGTCTCCCCCGCCTCGATGTGGCCCTTGGGCAGCGACCACAGCAGGCGCCCGCGCCGGTCGAGACGCCCGATCAGGGCGGCCTTGCGGCGTAGGTGGTCCACCACGAGGCCGCCCGCGGACGTCTCGTCGACGGTGCGCAACCGGCGTCGACGTTCGACCGAACGGCCCGCGCGGCGCCCGCCGGAGCGACCGCGGGAGGTGGACATGCGGCGATGGTAACGATGCGGCCACCGCATGGCCCGCCACCGGTCATGGGCGCGCCACCGGTGGCGCCGGGCCGAGGGAGATCGACAGGTGAGGTGACCCCGCGTGTCCTGTCGATCACCGCCGGAGCGGAGCGAGGCGGAGATCAACAGGTGGGGTGACTAGACTGGTGCGCCGTGCCTTTCCCCGCCGTTACCCCCGAGCTCGCGCGTGCGCAGGAGAATGCCGCGGTGGACCTCGTCCCGATCCACCCCGTGGCCGACGAGCTCGCGGCCCGGTTCGCCGCCGCCGGCCACCGGCTCTACCTGGTCGGCGGCAGCGTGCGCGACGCCTTGTTGGGCCGAACTCCTTCTGGACGCAGCGAGCAGACCGATCTCGACTTCACCACCGACGCGCATCCCCCCGCGGTGCTCGCCGTGCTGGACGGCTGGGCCGAGGCGGTGTGGGACACGGGGATCGCCTTCGGGACCGTCGGCGCCCGCCGGCACGGCACGACCGTCGAGATCACGACGTTCCGGGCCGACGCCTACGACCGCGTGAGCCGCAATCCGGTCGTCGCCTTCGGCGAGACGATCGACGACGACCTGGTCCGCCGCGACTTCACCGTCAACGCGATGGCGGTCGAGCTCACGGGTGGCCGAATAGGGGGTGACCGCAGGTTCGTCGACCCCCACGGCGGGCTGGCCGCCCTGGCCGCCGGCACGCTGGACACCCCGGCCACACCCGAGGAGTCGTTCGCCGACGACCCGCTGCGCATGCTGCGGGCGGCCCGGTTCGTCGCCCAGCTCGGTCTCACGCCGGCGCCACGCGTGGTCGCGGCGATGTCCGCGATGGCCGGGCAGCTGGAGCGGATCACGAAGGAGCGGGTGCAGGTCGAGCTCACCAAGCTCCTTCTCGGCAGGCACCCGCGCCGCGGGATCGAGCTGCTCGTCGACACCGGCCTGTGCGCGTACGTGCTGCCCGAGGTCCCGGCGATGCGGCTGGCCATCGACGAGCACATGCAGCACAAGGACGTCTACACGCACTCGCTCGTGGTCCTCGAGCAGGCGATCGACCGCGAGCCGGCCGGCCCGGACCTCGTGCTGCGGCTCGCCGCGCTGCTGCACGACATCGGCAAGCCCGCGACCCGGCGCAAGGAGGCCGACGGGCGGGTGAGCTTCCACCACCACGAGGTCATCGGGGCGAAGCTGACCCGCAGGCGGCTGCGCGAGCTGCGCTATCCGAAGGCCGTGGTCGACGAGGTGGCGCAGCTGGTGTTCCTGCACCTGCGCTTCCACGGCTACGGCACCGGCGAGTGGACCGACTCGGCCGTGCGGCGGTACGTCACGGACGCGGGCCCGCTGCTGGACCGGCTGCACGCGCTGGTCCGCTCGGACTGCACCACCCGCAACCGTCGGCGGGCCGCGGCGCTGCAGCGCAGCTACGACTCGCTCGAGCGGCGGATCGCGGCCCTGCGCGCCCAGGAGGAGCTCGACGCGATCCGGCCCGACCTCGACGGCAACGCGATCATGCGGCTGCTCGGCATTGCGCCGGGCCCCGAGGTCGGCAAGGCGTACCGGCACCTGCTCGCCCTGCGGATGGAACGCGGGCCTCTGGGTCAGGCGGAGGCGGAGGCGGAGCTGCGGCGGTGGGCGGCGGAGAACGGGGTCGGGCTGAGCCGTCGACCGGGCAGCGAACGCGGCGTTCGGGTAGACGTCAGATTGTACCCAACGCCGCGTTCGCTCACTTCGGGCCGGACGCGGCGCAGCACGCGGTCGTGGGCCAGCAGGCCGAGCAGGTACACCCCCGCCGTCGCCGCCACCAGCCACGGGGCGACTCCCGTCGGCGGAGCGAGCAGCGCGGCGACCGCTATCGCCAGCACGTAGCAGATGTTGAACACCGCGTCGTAGAGCGCGAACACCCGGCCGCGAGCCTCGTCGCCGACCTCGCCCTGCACCCCGGCGTCCGCGCACAGCTTCACGACCTGGCCGGCACCGCCGAGCAGGAAGGCCGCTCCGAGCACGGCGGGCAGGGTGAGCCACGCCGCCAGCGCGACCTGGGTGCCCGCGGCGACCAGCAGCGCGATCCGTACCGTGCGCGGCCGGCCCAGCCGGTGCACCAGCCACGGGGTCAGCAGCGCGGCGACGCCGAGCCCGGCGGCGGCCAGCACGACGGCCTCCCCCACGCCGGCCATCCCACCGCGCAGCACGCCCGTGCCGGTGAACGTGTGCCGGAACAGCATCAGGGTGAGCAGGGTGGACACGCCGAACGCCAGGCGGTGCGCCGCGAGCGCGACGAACGACGCCGCGACCGTCGGCGTACGAGCAGTGGCCCGGGCGCCGTCGGCCAGCCCGCGGGCGACGGCGACGACGGTGCGGTCCGGCTCGTCCGTGCGATCCGGCCCCAGCAGTCGGGCCGCGAAGCCGGCGGCGAGCACGGCGGCCAGGATCGAGCCCGCGGCGGCGACGGCGGTCGTCAGCGCGGAACCGGAGTCTCCCGTCCCCACGAGCGCGCGCGCCCCGATCGCGGTCGCACCGCCGAGCGCCGCGACCCCGGCTCCGGCCGTGGCGGCGACGACGTTGGCCTCCACGAGGTGCCGCCGCGCGACGACGTGCGGAAGCGACGCCGAGAGCCCGGCCAGCACGAACCTGCTGATTCCCGCGACGGCCAGCGCCGCGAGGTAGAGCGGCGGGCCCGCGACGCCGGCGAAGACGATGGCGGCGACCACCAGCGTCAGCACCGCACGGAGCAGGTTCGCGACGAGCAGGACGCGGCGGCGGTCCCACCGGTCCAGCAGCGCACCCGCGAACGGCCCGACCACCGAGTAGGGCAGCAGGATCACGGCGAGCCCGGCTGCCACGGCCAGCGGGTCCGCTTCACGCTCGGGGTTGAACAGCACCGCACCGCCCAGCGCGGCCTGGAACATGCCGTCGCCCCACTGCGCCGCGAAGCGGACGGCCAGCAGGCGCCGGAACCCGGAGTCCCGCAGCAGCCGGAGCCAGCCCAGCCGCTCGGCGGCCGGCGTGCTCGGCGGGGTGGCCGGCGGCTCCCGGAGCTGCCCGGGTGGCGGGGTCGACACGGCTACGAGGCTACGACAAGGCGATCACGTCACAGGCCGCACGCCGGTCGGTTCGGCAGACGGTTGAGGATGCGACGATGGGCCCCGTGGTGGACGACCGCTCTGCGACCCGGGTGGGCCCGGGCGCGCTGCTCGTGGCGGCACCGGGACTACTCGATCCGAACTTCCGCCGCACCGTCGTCTATCTCATCGAGCACCGGGAGCGAGGCAGCCTCGGTGTGGTGCTCAACCGGCCGAGCGAGGTCGCGTTGCACGACGTGCTTCCGGGCTGGGCGCCGCTGTCGTCGCGGCCGCCGTCGGTGTTCGTCGGCGGTCCGGTCGACGGGAAGACGGCTCTGTGCCTGGCCGCTCTGCGCACCGGGCACCGGGCGGACGGGACTCCTGGGCTGGTCGCGGTGAACGGCCCGGTGGCCCTGGTGGACCTGGACGGCGACCCCGAGGCGCTCGCCCCGCGGGTGCGCGGCCTGCGCGTGTTCGCGGGGTACGCGGGATGGGACGCCGGTCAGCTGGCCGGGGAGGTCGGGCGGGGCGACTGGTTCGTCGTTCCGGCCCTGCCGGACGACGTGCTGGCCGGGCAGGGCCCGAACCTCTGGTCACGGGTGCTGCGCCGCCAGGGGGTTCCGCTGGCGCTGCTGGCGACGTTCCCGCTCGACGCCAGGCACAACTGAGCGATCGGCTACCCGCGCCGGTCGGAGCGAACGCGGCGTTCGGTGCATCTAGCGCACCCAACGCCGCGCTCGCTCCATGCCGGACGGCCGCGTCGAGCGGCATTCAGGCGAGTGAAGGGTCAGGCGGGGCCCGCGGCGTGGTCCGGAGCGGATCCGGTCGCCGTGTCGGTGGCGGCGGGGCGGCAGCCGGCCACGAGGTCGCAGCCTGCGCAGGTCCCCGCGCAGCCCGACGGCGGAGCGTCCACCCGCGCCGCGGCCCGGTCGCCGAGCGCGCCCCCGATCCCGGTGAGCCCCAGCATGCCCGTCGTCGCGACCACGAGCACCGTCCAGACCACCGGGCCCGGCCCGCCGACGACCAGCGTGACCCCGCCGAGCAGCGCCACGATCCCGGCCGCCCCCAGCGGGGCCGCGGCCACCCGGTTCGCCACCGTGAACGCCTCGTCCGACGCCAGCGTCCCGCGCGTGCGCACCCCGGCCCACGGGTTGCGGCGCAGCTTGCCGAGCGCCCCCAGCACCGCGATGGTCAGCAGCACGGCGGCGGCCAGCAGGAACGCGCCGGCGAGGACCAGGCGGACGGGGGTGGGCACCGGACCAGCGTAATGCGGTGTCGTCGGCCCGATCGCGGGTGGCGCTCGGCCGATGCGCCGGCCGGCTCGGCATCGGCGGCCATGCGCCGGCGCGCAGTGCGCGCCCCGACCTCCACGCCGCGCCGGGATGTGCGGCTCCGCGCCAGGAGCTCCTACGTCGCGCCGGCTGTAGCGAGCGCGCGGTGCGTGAGGGTGGCGCGGGCGCCGGGGCCTGGCGCGGGCTCGGGGAGCTTGTGCGGGGGCGACGGGTCGCCCGGGGCGCGGGGTGAACCCCGCTGCAGGGCTTCGGCCTGCGGGGCTACGCTGGGTGCGTGGCCCGCGAGCTGCTTCTCGCATAGCCGCGCCGGTCGACGACCAGCGTCCCGGCGCGGCGACCCCTCCTGCCGAACGGCGCGAGGGGTCGGTTGTTTTCCGGGCCCCGGAACACCAGAGGTGAGTGGCAATGAGCACGGACACCGGTACCGAGACGCGAGAACCGGCGCGGAACAGCGACCCCCCGTTCCGCTACGGCGCGGCGCTGGCCGAGGAGATCGAGCGGCGCTGGCAGGACCGGTGGGAGCGGGAGGGAACGTTCCAGGCGCCCAACCCGGGCGAGCCGGGCAGCGAGCGCACGAAGGTCTACCTGCTGGACATGTTCCCCTATCCGTCGGGTTCGGGGCTGCATGTCGGGCACCCGCTGGGCTTCATCGGGACGGACGTCCTGGGCCGTTACCTGCGGATGACCGGTCACAACGTGCTGCATGCGATGGGCTTCGACGCCTTCGGCCTGCCCGCGGAGCAGTACGCGGTGCAGACCGGCACGCACCCGCGCACCACCACCGAGGCCAACGTCGCCCGCTACAAGGACCAGCTGCGTCGGCTGGGCCTGGCCCACGACGAGCGCCGGTCGGTCGCGACCACGGATGTCGACTTCTACCGCTGGACCCAGTGGATCTTCCTGAAGATCTACGGCTCCTTCTACGACGAGCAGCAGCGCCGCGCGCGGCCGATCGAGGAACTGGAGGCCGAGTTCGCGGCCGGCGCCCGGTCCACCCCCGACGGGCGGCCGTGGGTCGAGCTGTCCGAGGTCGAGCGCCGCGCCGTGATCGACTCGTTCCGCCTGGCCTACGTCTCGGAGGCGCCGGTCAACTGGTGCCCCGGCCTGGGCACCGTGCTGGCGAACGAGGAGGTCACGGCGGACGGGCGCAGCGAGCGCGGGAACTTCCCGGTGTTCCGCCGCAGCCTGAAGCAGTGGATGATGCGGATCACGGCGTACGCGGACCGGCTGGCCGCTGACCTGGACCGGCTGGACTGGCCGGACTCCGTCAAGGCGATGCAGCGCAACTGGATCGGCCGGTCCGAGGGCGCGCAGGTGCGGTTCGACGTCGTCGGTGCCCGAATTGGATCCTCTCAGGCTGGAATCGAGGTCTTCACCACCCGCCCGGACACTCTGTTCGGCGCCACCTACATGGTGCTGGCGCCCGAGCACCCGCTGGTCGACCAGATCGTCCCCGACGCCTGGCCGCTGGACACCGACCCGCGCTGGACCGGCGGCAGTAACCGATCCGGCCACGACGCGTCCATCCCGCACTCCGTGCGTGACGGCCGCCACGCGCCGGATCAGACGCCCGCCGAGGCCGTCGCGGCCTACCGCGCCGCCGCGGCGCGCAAGTCCGAGCTGGACCGCCAGGAGAACAAGGACAAGACCGGTGTCTTCACCGGCGCACTGGCCGTCAACCCGGTCAACGGGCAGGCGATCCCCGTGTTCGTCGCGGACTACGTGCTGATGGGCTACGGCACCGGCGCGATCATGGCGGTACCCGGGCAGGACCAGCGCGACTGGGACTTCGCCGCGGCCTTCGGGCTGCCGATCATCCGCACGGTCGCCCCGTCCGAGGGCTGGGAGGGCGAGGCGTTCACCGGCGACGGCCCGGCGATCAACTCGCACAACGACGAGATCAGCCTGGACGGGCTGGGCGTCACCGAGGCCAAGCGGGCGATCACGGGCTGGCTGGCCGAGAAGGGTGCAGGCGAGTCGGTCGTGCAGTACAAGCTGCGGGACTGGCTGTTCTCGCGGCAGCGTTACTGGGGTGAGCCGTTCCCGATCGTGTGGGACGAGCACGGCCCCGTCCCGCTGCCCGACGACCAGCTGCCCGTCGAGCTGCCCGACATCGCGGACTACGCACCGAAGACCTATCCCCCGGACGCCGCGGACACCGAGCCCGAGCCGCCGCTGAGTCGCGCTGCGGACTGGGTGAACGTCGAGCTGGACCTGGGTGACGGTGTGCGGCCCTACCGGCGCGAGACGAACACGATGCCGCAGTGGGCCGGCTCGTGCTGGTACTACCTGCGCTACCTGGACCCGCACGACGACAAGTACTTCTGCGCGCCCGAGATCGAGCAGTACTGGATGGCGAGGGATCCCTCGCGGCCGGGCGACCCCGGCGGTGTCGACCTGTACGTCGGCGGGGTCGAGCACGCGGTCCTGCACCTGCTGTACGCCCGGTTCTGGCACAAGGTGCTCTACGACCTGGGCGAGGTCTCCTCCGAGGAGCCGTTCCGGCGGTTGTTCAACCAGGGCTACATCCAGGCGTACGCCTACACCGACGCCCGCGGCAGCTACGTGCCGGCGGAGGAGGTGGTCGAGTCGCCGGACGGTGGTTTCACGTGGAACGACGCACCGGTCACCCAGGAGTACGGGAAGATGGGCAAGTCGCTGCGCAACGTCGTGACCCCGGATGAGATGTGCGAGCGCTACGGCGCCGACACCTTCCGCCTGTATGAGATGTCCACCGGGCCGATGGAGGTCTCCCGCCCGTGGTCGACCCGCGACGTCGTGGGGTCGCAGCGGTTCCTGCAGCGGGTCTGGCGCAACCTGATCGACGAGACCACCGGGGCGTCGCGGGTGTCCGACGAAAGCAGGGTCGAGCCGGAGACGCTGCGGCTGCTGCACCGCACGATCGCCGGGGTGCACACCGACTTCCTGGCGCTGCACTACAACACGGCCGCCGCGAAGCTGATCGAGCTGAACAACCACCTGACCAAGCGCGGTGCTGCAGTGCCGCGGTCGGTCGCCGAGCCGCTGGTGCTGATGTTGGCCCCGCTGGCCCCGCACATCGCGGAGGAGCTGTGGTCGCGGCTGGGGCACGACGCCACGTTGGCGTACGCGCCGTTCCCGATCGCGGACGAGCGGTGGCTGGTCGCGGAGACCGTCGAGTACCCGATCCAGGTCAACGGCAAGGTCCGCTCGCGCATGACCGTGCCGGCGAACGCCGACGGCGACGCGGTCCGGGTGGCCGCGCTGGCGGAGGAGAAGATCGCCGCGCTGCTGGACGGCCGCCCGCCGCGGAAGGTGATCGTCGTGCCCGGCCGGCTGGTGAACGTCGTCGTGTGAGCCGCGACGCGGTGCTTGCGCCGGCGGCCGCCCGATGGAGCCACCGGGCGGCCGCTGCGCGGGATCGGCCGGGTCAGACGCGGCGGGCGGAGTGGAACGGCATCGTGCTCAGGTTGGCGGTCTTCACCGGATGCCGCGGGTTGCTCGCGTGCACGACCTTGCCGTTGCCGATGTAGATGCCGACGTGGCTCGGACCGCCGTAGAAGAACACCAGGTCGCCAGGCTGCAGCGCGGACTTCGAGACCGGGGTGCCGACGCGCGACAGGGCCTTGCTCGTGCGCGGCAGCGACTTGCCCGAACTCCGGTAGGCCCAGTTGACCAGGCCGGAGCAGTCGAAGGCGTTGGGGCCGGAGGCGCCGTAGCGGTACTTGGCGCCGACCTTGCCGAGGGCCTTGTGCATCGCCGACGTGCGCACCGCAGCGGGAGCGGCGGCCGCGACCGCCTGCGGGTTGAAGGTGAACGACCGCGCGGCGAGCGGAACCACAGGCGAGCTGACCGTGACGGTCGGGCTCGCGGGCGGGGTGGCCGGGATGGCGGCGGGTGCCGCCGGGACCGTGGCGAACAGGGCGGCAGCCGCGGCGGACCCGGCGACGACGGCGGCACGCCGTGCGAGCGCGGGCCGTAGGGACACAGGGTTGGTGGGCACAGCGTCGTCCTTCGAGGAGCACCGCTGGCCCGACCGCGGCTCAGGAGCCGGGTGGGACGGCGCTCGACGCGCTCGGTTTCCAGACGGTGACCCCGCGCCCGTCGTTCCGGGTGAGCGGCGGTGCATCGGGGCCGCTCACCACATTACGAATGTATTTCAGTGATTCGACATGATGCAGATAACAGAACGGTCTACTTCTTATAGTGAGTTGTTTCACCATCAAATCTACGCCGAGCGGGCGAGTCACACGGTTGTCGTTCCGGATAACGGGAGCGTCACGGCCAGCAGTGGAGTGATCGCGGTCACTGGATCCGTCGTTTCGGGGCGATATCCGGCCGTGATTGGTCCGGTGGAGTGAAACCCCTTCCATTCCGGAAACGTGGAACAGTTTCCGGAATGGAAGGAAATCCACTGTGGATTCGAGGTCCGGGGCTACCGGTCGCGCTCCCCGCGGATGAACTCCTCGACGGCGCGCCGCGCCTCGTCGTCGCTGTACTGCTCGGGCGGCGACTTCATGAAGTAGCTCGACGCCGACAGGATCGGGCCGCCGACACCCCGATCCTTGGCGATCTTCGCCGCCCGTACCGCGTCGATGATGATGCCGGCCGAGTTCGGCGAGTCCCACACCTCGAGCTTGTACTCCAGATTGAGCGGCACATCTCCGAATGCCCGGCCCTCGAGCCGCACGTAGGCCCACTTGCGGTCGTCGAGCCAGGCGACGTAGTCCGACGGCCCGATATGCACGTTTTCCCGGCCCAGGTCGCGGTCGACCTGGGAGGTGACCGCCTGGGTCTTCGAGACCTTCTTCGACTCCAGCCGCTCGAGCTCCTTCATGTTGAGGAAGTCCATGTTCCCGCCCACGTTGAGCTGCATCGTGCGGTCGAGCTGCACGCCGCGGTCCTCGAAGAGCCGGGCCAGCACCCGATGGGTGATGGTCGCGCCGACCTGGCTCTTGATGTCGTCGCCGACGATCGGCACGCCGGCCGTGCGGAACTTCTCCGCCCACTCCGGGTCCGACGCGATGAACACGGGCAACGCGTTGACGAACGCCACGCCGGCGTCCAGCGCCGCCTGCGCGTAGATGCCGGTCGGCCACCTCGCTGCCCACCGGCAGGTAGGACACGAGCACGTCGGCGTGGGTGTCCCGCAGCACCTGCGCGACGTCGACCGGCTCGTCGTCGGACTCGGTGATCGTCTCGCGGTAGAAGCGCCCCAGCCCGTCGAGGGTGGGGCCGCGCTGCACGGGCACGTCCGACGGCGGCACGTCGGCGATCTTGATCGTGTTGTTCTCGCTGGCGAAGATCGCCTCGGCGAGGTCGCGGCCGACCTTCTTCGCGTCGACGTCGAATGCGGCGACGAACGTGACGTCGCGGACGTGGTACCCGCCGAAGTCGACGTGCATCAACCCGGGAACCCGGGCCGACGGGTCCGCGTCCCGGTAGTACTGCACGCCCTGCACGAGCGACGCGGCACAGTTGCCGACGCCGGCGATGGCCACCCTGACCTGGTGCGGGCGCACGGTCGGTTCGCTGGTCATTGTTCTCCCGGGTTCCTCGGTGTGGGTTCGGTCGGTGTGGGTTCGCTCGGGTCGCCGGGGTCGGATCCGCTCAGGTCCGGCCGCTCGTGGGCCGCCCGCTCCTGCTGGATCAGCTCGTTGAGCCACCGCACCTCGCGCTCGCTGGCGTCGAGGCCGAGCTGGTGCAGCTCGCGCGTGTAGCGGTCGATCTGCTCCCCTGCGCGGGCCAGCACGGACCGCAGGCCCTCCCGGCGCTCCTCCACCGCCCGCCGACGGCCCTCGAGGATGCGCATCCGGATCTCGGCGGGCGTGCGGGAGAAGAACGCGAGATGCACGCCGAAGCCGTCGTCGTCGAACGACTGCGGCCCCGAGTCGGCCAGCAGCTCGGCGAAGCGCTCCTTGCCCTCGGCGGTGATCCGGTAGACGCGCCGGGCGCGGCGGGACCACGTGCCGTCCGGCGCCGCGGTGTCCTCGACGATCAGTCCGGCCCTCGTGAGACGGCGCAGCGCGGGGTACAGGGATCCGTAGGAGATGACCCGCAGGCCGCCGAGGCGGGTGCTGAGCTGCTTGCGCAGCTCGTACCCGTGCACCGGGGCCTCGTAGAGCAGGCCCAGGATCGCCAGCTCGAGCACGGCGACCCTCCCCACGGTTCGCTCGATCGGTTGATTCAGTATATCGAGCCGATACATCCGTGCCCGGCTCTCCGGGTGTCGTCACCCGCCTGGCCGCAGGACGCGCGGGCGGTCCGAACGGACGCAGGGCCCACCCCGCGTACCCTGACGCGGGTGCGTACCCAGCGACAGGTGGTCGACTACGCGTTGCAGCGCCGTGCGCTGCTCGCGGACGTCCACGCCGGTCGTGTCGCCGTGGAGGAGGTCTGCGATGCGGGGCCCTACCTGCTCCGCGCCGCCCGCTTTCACGGCGAGGCCACGGAGCAGACGTGCCCGGTCTGCCGCAAGGAGCGGCTCACCCTCGTGTCGTGGGTCTTCGGTGACGCGCTGCGGCAGGCCGCGGGTTCGGCCCGGCGCCCGGACGAGCTCGAGCGGCTCGCGGCGCTGCACGCCGACTTCTCCGTCCACGAGGTGGAGGTCTGCCGCTCCTGCCGGTGGAACCATCTCGTGCTCTCCTACGTCCTGGGTACCGGCGACACCCCCGACACCGGAACCGGCCGAGCCCGCGTCCGACGCCGGACCGTCGCCGAGTGAACCCCCACCTTTCGACTCCCCCCGGAGTGTGCGGTGAGTGACCAGCGCGAGTACCCCCCCGGTCCGGAGCATCCCGCCGGCCATCCGCAGGCGGCGGTGCCTGCCGGGTACCCCGGGGTCCGTCCGGGTCCGCCCGCTCCGGCGGCTGCGGCGCCGCCGCGCTGGCCCGTGCCGGTGGCCCGGCCGGCGGGTCCGCGTCCTCAGCCCGCCGGTGCGGTCCCGCTGCTCACCCATGAGGCGGCGGTGGGCGGTTGGCCGTCGTCGGGGTACCCGGCCGAGCCGGCCGCACCACCCACCGGCGACGCCGCCCGAACGGTCGCCGCGCGGCCGCGCCCGGGGTACGGCCCTCCGCCGGGGCCGCCGCCCGCTCGGAGCGGTCCCGCGGCCGGCGACGGCCCCCGCCGCCCGTCCGGCTCCGGCGGGGGCGGCCGCCGTTGGCCGCGCCGCCTGGTGTGGTCGCTGGTGGCACTGCTCGGCCTTGGCCTGCTCGCCCCGGTGGTGGCGTTCCTCGTCGGCTGGGTGATGTTCGACGTGCCCTCGGCGAACCAGACCGAGGTCACGCAGGTCGCGACGTTCAAGTACGCGGACGGCGCCGCGCTGGCCACCATCCGGCCGGACAACGTCAACCGCACGATCGTCACGCTGAACCAGGTGCCCGAGCACGTCCGGCACGCCGTGCTGTCGGCCGAGGACCGGTCGTTCTACTCCAACCCCGGCTTCGATCTGACCGGTATCGGCCGGGCGCTGTGGAACCAGGCGACCGGCGGGGTCGGCGGCGGCTCGACCATCACCCAGCAGTACGTCAAGGTCTCCACCGGGCAGGACTCCGCGTCGCTGTGGCGCAAGTACAAGGAGATCGTGCTCGCGGTCAAGATCTCCCAGGAGCAGACCAAGGACCAGATCCTCGAGAACTACCTGAACGTCATCTACCTCGGCCGCGGCGCCTACGGCATCCAGGCGGCCAGCCAGGCCTACTTCGGCAAGGACGTCAAGGACCTCTCGGTCGCCGAGGGCGCGATGCTCGCCGGCACGATCCAGTCGCCGTCGCGGTGGGATCCGGCGAAGAACCCCGAGAAGTCGAACGAGCGCTGGAACTTCGTCCTCGACGGCATGGTCGCCCAGGGCTGGCTGCCGGCCGCGGACCGCGCCCAGGAGAAGTTCCCCGCGTTCCTGCCGGAGGCGCCGCAGGGCGGCGGGATCCCCGGCGACGCGGGCGGCCACGTCTACAAGCTCGCGATGGACGAGCTCGCGGCCCGCGGGATCACCGACCAGGAGATCAACACCGAGGGGCTGACGATCGATCTGACGATCGACTCGAAGCGCCAGGAGCAGGCCGTCGCGGCGGTGACGAAGGTGCTCAAGGGCCAGCCGGCGAACCTGCGGGGCGCGCTGGTGTCGGTCGACCCCAAGACCGGGGCGATCCTGGCCTACTACGGCGGGTCCAACGGCGTGGGCGTCGACTACGCGCAGGCCCGGCGCCAGCCCGGGTCGTCGTTCAAGCCGTTCGTGCTGTCCGCGGCGCTGCAGGACTCCCGCCAGGAGGTCGGGCTCGGGAGCACCTACGACGGGTCGTCGCCGCAGAACTTCCTCGGCGTCCAGGTGAGCAACTCCGAAGGCTTCAGCTGCAATCCGTGCACGGTGCAGCAGGCGATGACCAAGTCGGTCAACACCGTCTTCTACAAGATGGGCATCGACGCCGGCCCGCAGCGCGTGGTCGACGCCGCGCACCAGGCCGGGATCCCGTCGGACGAGCTGCCCACCCCCACGGCGGGCATCGCGCTGGGTGACAAGGAGGTCCGCCCGGTCGACATGGCGTCGGCGTTCGCGACGTTCGCGGCCGACGGAATCCGCCGCGACGCCTTCGTCGTGTCGAAGGTGACGGCGGCCGACGGCCGGGTGATCTACGACCGCGGCACGACGACCGGACAGCAGGCCGTGCCGCAGCCGGTCGCCCGCAACGTCACCGAGGCGATGATCGATGTTGCGTCCTCCGGCGGGATCGCCCCCGCCGGCCGGGCGGTCGCCGGCAAGACCGGCACCGTGCAGCACCCGACGCTGAACGGGCAGAACAAGGACGCCTGGATGGTCGGTTACACCCCGTCGGTGTCGACCGCCGTCTGGGTCGGAACCGACCAGAGCGATCCGATCAGGAACTCCGCCGGGCGCCCCGTGTTCGGGCGGATGCTGCCCGGCTCGATCTGGCAGACGTTCATGACCGGTGCGCTGCGCGGCACCCCGGTCGAGCAGTTCTCGCCCTTCGTCCCCCTCGGCACCCCGCCGGGCACCGCCACGGACGAGTCGACGGACGGCACCGACGAGAACTCCGACGGGAACTCGGACGACGAGGACAAGGACAAGAAGAAGTCCGACAGCGACAGCAGCGACTCGGATCACGGGTCGGACGGCTCGAGCGGCTCGGACAGCTCGGGCGGCTCGCGCAGCGGCGACTCCGAGAGCGACTCCGGCAGCGGGTCCGGTAGCGGCGGATCCGGCAGCGACGACTCGTCGGACGAGGGAGCCGCATTCCAGGAGCCCCGGTTCACCGTCCCGGGTCTGCGCAACAGCCAGCCGGTGCGGCAGACGTCGGGGCAGCAGCCGCTGGCGGCCGGGACACCGACCGCGGGATGAGTCGGCCCTCGGGACCGGACGTCTCCCCGGACCCCGTCGGCCGGGTCATCCCCAGTTGGACCGAGCCGCTCGCGATCGCCGCCAGCCGGGTCGTCGGCGGCCCGCTCGGCGTGCACGCGGTCGTCGGGCGGAGCCGGTTCTGGACGCCGCTGCGCGTGGTCCTGCTCGTCGCCGTCGCCGTCCTCGCGCTCGGCTGGCTGGGCAAGGCGCCCTGCCTGCAGCAGTACAAGACCGACGACGGGCTCGCGCTCGACTGGCGCAACAACCGCCAGTACGTGGCGATGTGCTACTCGGACACCGTGCCCCTCTACGGCATCGAGCGTCTGGACAGCGGGGCGGTTCCCTACCGCGATTCCTGGGTGCAGGACCCGGGCACGCCCACCGAGCAGATCCGCTACATGGAGTACCCGGTGCTCACCGGCTTCTTCCAGTACGCGAACGCGCGGCTGGCCGCGGCCTGGCTCGCGCTGGTCGGGCAGCAGTCGTGGCTGCCGACGGCACTGCCGGTCGTCGTGTACTTCACCTTCTCCGCGTTCTGGCTCGCGCTCGCCTGGCTGGTCACCGCGTGGGCGGTGTGTCGCCTCCGGCCCGCCCGTCCGTGGGATGCGGTGCTCGTCGCCTGCTCGCCGCTGGCGGCGCTGCACGTGTTCACGAACTTCGACGCGCTCGCCGTCGCGTTCGCGACCGCCGCGCTGCTCGCGTTCGCCCGGCGCCGGCCCGTGCTCGCCGGCCTCCTGCTGGGTGTGGGCGGCGCGGCGAAGGTCTACCCGCTGATCCTGCTGCTGCCGTTGATCCTCGTGGGGGTGCGCAGGCGCGACCCGCGCCCGGTGGTGGCCACCACCCTGGCGGCGCTCGGAACGTGGGCGGCGATCAACGGTCCGGTCGCGCTGGTCTGGACACCCGGCTGGTGGGAGTTCTTCTGGCTCAACGCCAGCCGTCCCGCCGACCCCGACTCGCTCTGGTACATCGTCTCCTACTTCACCGGCTGGCCCGGGCTCGACGGCGAGCTCGTCGCGGGAGAGAGTCCGACGCTGCTGAACGCCGTGATCGCCGCGCTGTTCGTCGCGGCGGGCGTCGGCCTGGTCCTGCTCGTGCGCCGCGCCCCGCAGCCCCCGCGGCTCGCGTCGCTGGCGTTCCTCGCCATCGCGGCGTTCCTGCTGGTCAACAAGGTGTGGAGCCCGCAGTACTCGCTGTGGCTCGTGCCGCTCGCGGTGCTCGCGATGCCCCGGTGGCGGCTGCTTCTGGCATGGATGACGCTCGACGCGCTCGTCTGGGTGCCGCGGATGTTCTACTACGTCGGCCCGGGCGGCCGCGGGTTGCAGCCCGACTGGTTCCTCGGCGCCGTCGTGGCCCGCGACGCGCTGGTCGTCGTGCTGATGGTGCTGGTGGTACGCAGCGTCCTACACCCCGCGACGGACCCGGTCCGTCGGTCCACAGGACACGCTGTCACTCCACCTGTGGACCTCCGCCTTGCTTCGCCGCGGCGGTGGTCCACAGGACATGCGTGGGGCACGGACGACCCGGAGTGGCCGGCCGCGGCGCCGACGAGTGAGGACGCTGACGCCCGCCTGCCCGCGCTCAGCTCGTCCGCACCGCGGTAGCGGGAGCGAGCCGATCCCCGACGAGTGCGGTCGGCACCCGCAACGCGACGACGAACAGTCCCGCCAGGAGGACCGCCCGGCCCCACACCCCGATCACGACGGCCTGGGCGGCGAAGCCGCCCCCGATGCCGACATCCAGGCCGGCATTGAGCAGGTAGAACAGCCGGAAGATGCCGACGTACATCGCGAGGTCCGCCACCAGGTAGGCGACGACCCAGCCCCAGTGCACCCGCAGCAGGACGAAGAACGGCAGGAGCCACAGGGTGTACTGCGGTGAGTGCACCTTGTGCAGCAACAGGAACCCGCACAGCATCGCGGCGCTGACCCCGATCCACGGGTAGTAGCTGCTGTCACGCCGCCACCGCCGCCAGCCCACCGCCAGCGCGACGATGAACGACACCAGCACGAGCACGGTCGAGAGCCGATCGACCGTCGCCTGGAACTCCAGGTTCGTCGGCTCCGACCACGGCCGGAAGCCCCAGTACCAGACGGAGTTCGTCGTGATGTCGACCTTCCGGATCTCCTGGAAGGTGAACGACGCCCGCCAGCCCTCGTAGCCCACGATCGCGAACGGGAGGTTCACCAGCACGACCGTGACCACCGCTGCGGCGACGACCCGCAGCGCGCCCCGCCAGTCCGGTGCCACGCCGCGACCGGGCGCGGTGAGTACCAGCAGCGCGAGCGGGGCGACGAACGCGCCGGGGTAGAGCTTGAACGCGAAGCCGAGGCCGAGCAGCACCGCGGCGACCACGGCACGGTCGGCCAGCGGGCGGGTGGTGCGCCAGCCGTGCACCGCGTACACCGCTCCCACCGCGCAGGCCACCACGGGCAGGTCCCAGTTGTGGAAGGCGTAGAGCACCAGCGGTGGACCGAGAGCCCAGAGCAACGCCCGCCAGCGGGCGAGCCGGCCCAGCAGCCAACCCGTCACCAGCCCGAAGGGCGCCATGAGCAGCGCCGACCACGCCAGGAACTCCCCGTCCGTGTGCGCCGGCACCGCCGCCACCCACATGAGCAGCCCCGACAGCACCGGGTACTCCACGGTGCCGCCGCGCAGCTCTCCCTCCGGCGTGATCGACCCGGTCAGGTAGGGGAAGACGTGCTGGTCGATGTCGCGGCCCAGCCACAGCTTCTGGATGTCCGAGTAGCAGACGTCGCGGTACGCCCGAACCGTGAAGTCCGGGGTGCTGCGGCCCTGCGCGTCGAACTCCGGGCCGACACAGCGGGCCTTGTTGGCGTACCCGGCGACCAGCGTGACCCCGGTGAGCAGCACGATCACCGCCAGCAGCAGCCTGCCCGCGCCGGCCCGGCGCCTCGTCGACGCCCGGGCGTCGCTGTCGACGTCCGGTGTCGGGTCGGCGGCCACGCCCGTCACGGGGTCACGAACCGAGCCGCTCGCGCAGGAACGCGACGTCCGCCGCCTGGCCCTCCGCCGGGGTCTCGACCACGACCGGTGCCCCGGCCGCGGCGCACACGCCGACCAGGAGATCCGGATCGATCGTGCCCTGCCCGACGTTCGCGTGCCGGTCGGCGCCCGACCCGAACCCGTCCCGCGAGTCGTTGAGGTGCACGAGGTCGATCCGGCCGGTGATCGCCTTGATCCGGTCGACCGCGTCGACCAGTTCCTCACCCGCCGCGTGCGCGTGACAGGTGTCGAGGCAGAAGCCGACGTCGAACTCGCCGACGGCGTCCCAGAGGCGGGCCAGCGCGTCGAACCGCCGGGCCATGGCGTGCTCGCCGCCCGCGGTGTTCTCGATGAACACGGGCACCGGGAAACCGCCCTCGTCCGCCTGGCGAACGAGGAACTTGCGCCAGTTCGCCACGCCGTCCGCGGGGTCGTCCTTCGCGGTGACGTGCCCACCGTGCACCACGAGCCCGATGGCCCCGACCTCGGCCGCGCCCGCGGCGTGCTGCGTCACCAACTTGCGGGAGGGGATGCGGATCCGGTTGTTCGGGGACGCGAGGTTGACGACGTAGGGCGCGTGCACGACGACCGTCAACGGTCCCTCGCGCAACTCCGTCGCCTGCGGGTGCGCCGGGGGCTTCTTCCACCCCTGTGGGTCGGCCAGGAACATCTGCACGATCTCGGCCCCACGCTGTGCCGCCGAGGCGACCGGGTCGGCCTCGCGCACGTGGGCACCGATGAGCATGGCTCTTAGAGTAGTGACCTCCCCCGACAGTTCCCGGTGCCGCCTCGGGGCCGCGCCGTCGGGGCGGCCCCACCCGGTTGATACTCTGTGGTACTGCCCCGATCGGCCGCCTGTGCGCGGTCGTCGACGTCCGCCCTTGCGGCGGACCGTTCTTGTCGGGGTTGGGTGAGAACCTCCTGCCGCGGACCGACCGCGGCCGTTACCAGTCCATAGGAGGTGAGTGGTTCTCATGCGTCACTACGAGCTGATGGTCATCCTCGACCCGGGTCTCGACGAGCGCACCGTGCAGCCGTCCCTGGAGGCCTTCCTCAACGTCATCCGTACCGATGGCGGTTCGGTGGAGAAGGTCGAGGTGTGGGGCAAGCGCCGGCTGGCCTACGAGATCAACAAGAATGCCGACGGGATCTACGCCGTCGTCGAGGTCACGTGCGAGCCCGCCACGGTCGCCGAGCTCGACCGCCAGCTGGGGCTCAACGAGTCCGTGCTGCGCACCAAGGTCCTGCGCATCGAGCGCAAGCGCGTCCCCGCGGCTGCGAGCTGATCATGGCTGGCGAAACCGTCATCACCGTGGTCGGCAACCTGACGGCCGACCCCGAGCTGCGCTTCACCCCGTCGGGTGCGGCCGTCGCCAACTTCACCGTGGCCTCCACGCCCCGCACCTTCGACCGCCAGTCCGGCGAGTGGAAGGACGGCGAGGCGCTGTTCCTGCGCTGCAACGTGTGGCGGCAGCCGGCGGAGAACGTCGCCGAGTCGTTGACCCGCGGCATGCGCGTCATGGTGTCCGGCCGGCTGCGGCAGCGGTCGTTCGAGACGCGTGAGGGCGAGAAGCGCACCGTCGTCGAGCTCGAGGTCGACGAGGTCGGCCCGTCGTTGCGCTACGCCACGGCGAAGGTGAACAAGGTCGCCCGCAGCGGTGGCAGCGGCGGCTACGGCGGCGGCGGTGGCGGTGGCGGCGGCGGTGGGTCGGCGCCGGCCGGCGGCTACGACGACCCGTGGGGTTCCGCACCGCCTGCCGGTGGTGGCCCCGCGGCGGACGACGAGCCGCCGCTTCTGAGCGCCGCCGGCGCTCACCTTCCCCACACCAGAACCACCAGGAGCACCCCCATGGCCAAACCCATCCTGCGCAAGGTCAAGAAGAAGGTCTGCGCGTTCTGTAAGGACACGGCCCAGGACATCGACTACAAGGACACCGGCCTGCTGCGGAAGTTCGTCTCGGACCGCGGCAAGATCCGGGCCCGTCGGGTCAGCGGCAACTGCCGCCAGCACCAGCGGGACGTCGCGGTCGCCGTGAAGAACTCGCGCGAGGTCGCCCTGCTGCCCTACACCTCGACCGCACGCTGAGGGGAAGGAACATCGTGAAGCTCATCCTCACCGGTGACGTGCCCAACCTCGGCGCGCCCGGCGACATCGTCGAGGTCAAGGACGGCTACGGCCGCAACTACCTGCTCCCGCGCGGGCTGGCGATCGTGGCCACCCGGGGCGCGGAGAAGCAGGTGGACGCGATCCGCCGGGCCCGCAAGTCCCGCGAGATCCGTGACCTCGGGCACGCCCGCGAGGTCGCGGCGCAGCTGGGCGGCCTGAACGTCACCGTCACGGCGAAGGCCGCGGGCGACTCGGGCCGGCTGTTCGGCTCGGTGACGGCGTCGGACGTCGTCAACGCGGTGCGGGCCGCGGGCGGCCCGGCACTCGACCGCCGCGCGGTCGAGGTGCTGGGCCAGATCAAGACCGTCGGCAAGCACCCGGTCACGGTGCGCCTGCACCCGGAGGTCACCACCGAGCTGGACGTCGCGGTGGTCGCCGGCTGACGCTGGCAATCACTCTGCGTGAGGGGCGGGTGAGGGGTCCACGGATCCCCACCCGCCCCTCTGCCGTCTCCGAAGACGTCGTGTCGCGCCCCGCGACCATCGCGCCTGGTCGGGTGCCCGGTTGCGTCGGGTTGCGTCGCCGTCGCCGAGCGGGCCTGTGGACGCGCCGTGTGGACACGTGGTCCACGAGCGCGACACGCCGAAAAGTCGATCTCTTCGGCGTGTCGTCACCCCAATCTTGTCCACAGCTCGATACCCCGCCCTGAGCTGCGGCAACGGTCATAAACCAGGGGTTGTCCCCACTCTGTCCACAGGGTGGTCGGGACAGCCTGCTGGGCGTCGTACCCACCATCCCCATGCTGTCCACAGGAGCTCTCGCGGGCCTGCTTGGATGCCGGGGTCCAGGCGCCTAACCTCGCCGCACACGGGGTTGCGCGGGTGGTGCGCGCCGCCTGCCGTCTGAACCGAGACCACGGCGACTTCCCCGAGCGCGTCGAACGCATGTTCGATACACTGTCGACCGGGGGTGACGCTGCGTATGGCTGTGACGGACGATCGCGCAGCGGGCCGCCCCCGCCCGGTGCGTGCCGCAGGTGACGGCCCGGGGCCGGGTGCCGACCTGTCGCCGTTCGACCGCCAGCCCCCGCAGGACCTCACGGCCGAGCAGTCGGTCCTCGGCGGCATGCTGCTGAGCAAGGACGCCATCGCGGACGTCGTCGAGGTCCTGCGGCCCGACGACTTCTACCGTCCGGCGCACCAGACCGTCTACGAGTGCATCCTCGACCTCTACGGCCGCGGTGAGCCCGCCGACGCGGTCACCGTGTCCGCCGAACTACAGCGCCGGGGCGACCTGATCCGCCTCGGCGGCGCCCCGTACCTGCACACGCTCATCGCGACCGTCCCCACCGCCGCGAACGCCGCCTACTACGCCGAGATCGTCGCCGAGAAGGCCACGCTGCGGCGGCTCGTCGAGGCCGGCACCCGGATCGTCCAGCTCGGCTACCACGGCGTGGAGGGCGGCGAGGTCAACGACATCGTGGACCGCGCCCAGGCCGCGATCTACGAGGTCACCGAGCGCAGCACGAGCGAGGACTACGTCGCCCTCGAAGAGCTGCTGCAGCCCACCATGGACGAGATCGACGCCATCGCCTCCCGCGGCGGGGTCTCACTGGGCGTCCCCACCGGCTTCGTGGACCTCGACGCCGCCACGAACGGCCTGCACCCGGGCCAGATGATCGTCGTGGCGGCCCGCCCGGGGTTGGGAAAAAGTACCCTGGGGTTGGATTTCGCCCGTTCCTGCTCGGTAAAACACGGCATGACCAGCGCGGTGTTCTCGCTCGAAATGAGCAAGAGCGAGATCGTCATGCGGCTGCTGTCCGCCGAGGCGCGGATCCGGCTCGCCGACATGCGCGCCGGGCGGATGAGCGACGACGACTGGACGCGCATGGCGCGGCGGATGAGCGAGATCAGCGAGGCGCCGTTGTTCATCGACGACTCGCCGAACCTCACGCTGATGGAGATCCGGGCCAAGGCGCGCCGGCTCAAGCAGCGCAACGACCTGAAGCTGGTGATCCTGGACTACCTGCAGCTGATGACCTCGGGCCGGAAGGTCGAGTCGCGCCAGCAGGAGGTCAGCGAGTTCTCCCGGCAGATCAAGCTCCTGGCGAAGGAGCTCGAGGTTCCGGTGGTGGCGATCAGCCAGCTGAACCGTGGCCCGGAACAGCGCACCGACAAGCGGCCGATGATCTCGGACCTGCGCGAGTCGGGCTGTGTCACCGCCGGAACCCGGCTGCTCCGGGCCGACAGCGGTGCGGAGATCACGATCGGCGATCTGCTCGCGTCCGGGGAGCGCGGCGTGCGGTTGTGGTCGGTGGACGAGCGGATGCGCATGGTGGCCCGTGAGGTCACCAACGTCTTCCCGAGCGGGGTCAAGGAGGTGTTCCGCGTACGCCTGGCATCGGGCCGCGAGGTCGAGGCCACCGCGAACCACCCGTTCCTCACCGTCGACGGCTGGTGCGCGCTCGGCGATCTGGCTGTCGGCGACCGCGTCGCGACGCCGCGCCGCATCCCCGCGCCCGTCGAGCCCGTGCCGATGCCGGAGGAGCGGGTCGTGCTGCTGGCGCACCTCATCGGCGACGGCTCGTTCGTGAAGCGCCAGCCGCTGCGGTACGCGAGCACGGACGAGGCGAACCTGCAGGCCGTCGGCGCGGCCGCGCGGAACGAGTTCGGGATCACCGCGGTCCGCGACGAGTACGCCGGCGGCGCGGTGCACGACGCTTGCGACTGCCGGCGCCGTACCGGCTGACCCACGGCAGGCGGAACCCGATCGCGGCCTGGTTGGACGAGCTGGGGCTGTTCGGGCTGCGCAGCCACGAGAAGTTCGTGCCGGACCCGGTGTTCTCCCTGCCGGACGAGCAGGTGGCGCTGTTCCTGCGGCACCTGTGGGCGACGGATGGGTGCGTGTGGTGGGACGAGCGGAATCGACTCGGTCGGATCTACTACGCCTCCACGAGTCGACGCCTGGTCGACGACGTGTCGCGGCTGCTCCTGCGCTTCGGCGTGCGCAGCCGCATGCAGCGGACCACGAAGCCCGGCTACCGGCACTGCTGGCATCTGCACGTCACCGGCTGCCGAGAACCAGCTGCACCTTCCCGACGTTCATCGGTGTGCACGGGCGCGCGGGGAGGCTGCTCGCGCACTGGTGAGCAACTCGTGACGTCGCCGCGAACACGAATCTCGACACGGTTCCGCGCGAGGTCTGGGATCAAGGTGCGGCAGCTGCTCGCCGAGCAGCAGATGACCCACCGCGACTTCGCCGCGGCGATGGGCTCCCGGTTCTGTGGATCGACGATGTGGAAGCACGCCCCCAGCCGGTCGACGGCTGGCCCGGGTTGCTGCCGTCCTGCACGACGCCGAGTTGGACATGCTGGCGACGAACGACGTGTTCTGGGACAAGATCGTCGAGAAGGAAAGCCTAGGGATGCAGGAGGTTTTCGACGCGACCGTTCCTGGAACGCAAATTTTGTGGCAGACGGGGTCATTCTTCATAACAGTATCGAGCAGGACGCCGATATGGTCATCCTGCTGCACCGGCCAGACGCATTCGAGCGCGACGACCCGCGAGCCGGCGAGGCGGATCTTATTCTGGCCAAGCACAGGAATGGTCCGACGAGCACGATCACCGTTGCGCACCAATTGCACTACAGCCGTTTCGCGGACCTCGCTCACGGCTGACCACCACTGTAGAGTCTCAAAACCCGTGTCACTGTCTCAAATCAAATGTCATCCCGGTGTCACCAGTGACAGGATGCTGAGACTAGCGCGATTTGCAGAGTTCCGCCAAGAACCTTGGGCTCGGCTCGCCGGGGACTTCGTCAGCGGGGTCCGCCTCGACGGTGCGGTCGTGCGCATCACGGCCGTGCTCGTCAATCCGATCGGCCTCGGTGTGCCGCCCACACTCGCGCAGCCACCGGGCCAGCTCGGCCAGCGCGTACGGGTCGGCGGCGGCGGCCGCCTCCGGAAAGGCCTGCTCGGCGTCGGCTTCCCGCCCCGGCCGCTCGCCCAGCCACCCGGCCAGCCCGCCGCTCAGCGCGGGTGGCGGCAGGGAAGCCGGTTTGGTGAGGAGTTGACGTGTGCCGCGTTTCGTGCAGCGTGGTCAGTGCGTTGCCGCAACGGTTCGGTTGGCCAGGATCCCGGCCAACCATCCGTACACGTACTGATCGAGGAGGTCCTGCCCGAGCCCCTCGCAGTGACCGCCTGCACCTTCGGCGATGGTGAACGCGCGCGTGGTCACGGGGACGGCGAGAGCGTCGGCGAAGGTCTGCAGCTGGCCGGTGCCGGCGAAATCGCCCTCGCCGGCCAGGGCCAGGGTCGGGCAGGTGATGTGGTCGGCGAGGCCGACGAGGTTGTAGCGGCAGAGCTCGCGAAAGTAGTCGCTGATGGTGTTGACACCGTGGGCGGCCATGCGCCGCTCGAAGCCGTTGCGTGCTGACGGGTCGGCGAGCATGGGCGTGAGGTCGGCGTCGAGGGAGGGGTCGTGGCTCTGCAGCCGGTTCCAGTTGGCCTCGCCGAGCCGGGCTCGAATGGCGGCGCCGAAGTCGGTACTGGGCCGGATCGCAGATCAGCGCGGTGTACCGGTGGTCGGCGGTGGCCGCGCGGGGGGCGAGGTACCCGGCGAAGCTGCGCCCGAAGAGGATCAACGCGTCGGGATCGACGCCGTCCTGGGCCAGTAGCCGGTCCACGACCGGGGTGAGCACGGCCTCGCTGTCGTGTCGCAGCGGGAGCCGGCGGTCGAAGAGCACGCCTCCTTGACCGGGACCCTCGAATATCAGGCAGTTCATGCCGCGTGCCAGCGCGGACACGGCGTTGAGCGGGTAGCCCTCCTCGGCGGTGGAGTCGTATCCGGCTGGCGCGAGCACGGTCGGCCGGGGTCGTCGGGAATCGTCGGGCCGTAAGAGGTAGCCGTGGACGACCACCCCGTCCTGCTCGAAGTCCAGGGCGGTGGTGTTGCAGCCCAGCAGCGGGATCGCGGCCTGGAAGGCGGCGACGTGGGCCGCGTATGCCGCATGCAAGGTCGGGTCGTCGAGGTCGGCGCGGGCGAGGAAGAATGCCTGCCGGTGGTACTCGGCCGCGCGCAGGTAAGCGCGGCGGGCGCCAACCAGGTCACCGGCTTTCCGCGCGGTGTCGGCCTCGGCCCGTGCGTGGTCACCGGCTGCGGTCCACTCGTCGAACCACGAGGTGAAGTCGCCGGGGGTGATGCGGGCGGCAACGGCGATCGCCTCACCGAGGTCGGCGCAGCCGCGGGTGGCGGCGTTAAGCGTCCGGGAGAACTGCTGGTCGAACGCGGCGTCGGCGATGAACGTGGGCACGAGAACCTCCTGGGATGGCAGTACCGGGCAACGACCTCGCTATATCTACAGCGTAGAGTTAATGCTGTGCCGGTCAACCCCGCTGCCCGACGACGCGGCCGCCCACCGCGCGTCTCGCGCGAACAGATCCTCGCCGCCGCACTGAGGATCGTCGACGAGCAGGGCCTCGAGCGGCTCACCCTGCGTCGCCTCGGCGCCGACCTGGGGATCGACCCGATGGCCGTCTACGGCCATGTCCCGGACAAGGCCGCGCTGTTCGACGGTCTCGTCGAGCTCGTCTTCGCCCAGGTTCACATGCCCGCACCCCGGGATGGTGGCCGAGGACCTGCGAGCCATCGCGCGCGCCGCGCGCGCCGCCTTCCTCGTTCACCCGCACGTCGTCTCGTTGCTAGGGACGCGGCCGCCGATCACCCCGGAGGCGCTCACCCTGGTCGAGGCCACCACGTCGATCCTGCTCCAGGCCGGCCTGAGCGAGGAGCAGGCCGCCGATGGGTTCGACTGTCTCGGCCGGCTCGTCATCGGTCATGCCTTGGCCGAGGCCGGCCGTCCCCCGGGCGGCCATGTCGACGGCGGGGAGGAGGCGCACCGCCAGGCGCAGGTCACCCTTCCTGCCGGCCGCTACCCTGCACTGGCACAGATCCAACGCGCAGGGGTCCGCCACGACCCCGACCGACTCTTCGAGCTGGCCCTCGATGGTCTCCTGCTCGCACTCGACGACCGTCGTGCGAAAGATCCAGCCCGCAATGCTCGCATCTGAGCGGGGTTGGCAAGGCGGACTGTCGACGCCATCGCCACGGCCTCGACGGCGCCTGCTCCAGCCACGTCGGTCCTGGTCAGGGAGCGGCGAAGACATGCGATGCTCCGCCGGTATCGAACTACGATGCCGAGCCTGCGACCTGTTCGTCGCGCCGACCAGGGCGGGCGCGGCCTGACAGGCCTGGTGCTCGTCGCCCTGTCGATCGACATCGCGCTGATCTGCGACCACAAGTCCTACCCGAGCGTGGGTGCAGACGGTGCTGCTCCTGCTGGGTCCTCGTGGTCGGTGTCTTCGGGTTGGTGCCGCAAACCATTACCGCGCCGGGTGGAGACGTGGTCCTTCGCTCGAGCCTGTTCGCCTACTTGGCGGTCTCGCTGCGCCCGGTGTTCGCCGTGCCGGGCCATGGCCGGTGATCGCCACCCGCGTCCTGGCGCTGCTGCCCGGCAGCGCGACCTCGTCGTCGGCGGGATCAGCCTGCTGATCGAACGCGGCGGCGGCCTGGCCTGGCTCGTCGCCGGCATCGTCGGCGCCTTCGTGGGCGCGATCGTCAACGCATGGGTGCTGCTCGTGGAGATCCTGCGCTGAAGGACCTGGACAACGAGCGCGGCGAGGAAGTCCGGTGCCGTTTGCGGAGCGGACTTGCGCTCGCCGACCTGTCATCACATCACCACCGCCCCGAGCGGCTCCTCGGTCCGTGGACGAGTCGTCTACGACGTAGAGTGCCGGACCGTGGGTGCACCCCCCTCCCAGACCGTGCGCTCCGACGACCTCGACCCCCTGCGCGACACAGTCGAGGCGATGGCGACGGCGAGGGTCACCCCAGGTGCTGCTCCTCACCGGGGCGCCGGGGTCGGGAAATCGACGACGCTCTCGGGTCTCACCGCGGCGCTGGCCGAGCGGGGCGTGCAACGCACCGGGTCGCCGCCGACGAGATCAGCCGCGGCCGCGCCATACGGGCTGGTGGCGGCCCTGCTCGGGATGGAGCCGGCTTATCCGCCGCGGGCGGACACCGCCGACCTGGCGCTGGAGGCCGTCGAGGGCTGTGCACGGACGGGCCGCTGGCGCTGTGCGCCGACGACGTGCACCACGCCGACGCCGACTCGCTCGCCCTGTTCGGGCGGCTCGCCGGGGTCACCCGCGACCTGTCCCTGGCGGTGTTCCTGGCGCGCCGCGCCCTGCCGGTGCGCGAGGCGCTGGACGCGCTGGCACCCGGCCCGACGTCCGCGCGGTTGAGGTCGTCGGGTTGGACCCGGCGGGGCCGGGGCGCCTGGTCCGGGCGCGCTCGGGGCGCCCCGGGCCGGGCTGCGCGCGCTGCTCGCGACCACGGCAGCAACCCGTTCCACGCCGGCGTGATGCTCGACGACCTCGACCGCCACGGCCGCCTCGCCGTCGTCGACGGTGTGGTCGCCGCGAGCGGGACCGGCGACATGCCGGAGTAGGTCCAGGCCGGTGCGCGGCCCACCTCGCGCTCCTCGACCCCACCGTTCGCGACCTGCTACAAGTCCTGGCGGTGTGAGGCAGGCCGGCAGGCGTCGAGCAGCTGGCCGCGGTCCTCGGCGTGCCACCTGTGTCGCTGCTGGGCAGCGTCCAGGCCGCGGTGGCATCGCGAGTGTCGTGCTCGACCGCCGACGAGTTGCTGGCCTTCCAGCACGATCTCTACCGCGACGTGGCTACGCCGACCTCGCCCCGTCGCTGCACGGGGTGGTGCACGCGGCCTGTGCGGCGCCGCTGCGGGCCGCCGGCGGCCTCTCGACCCAGGTCTGCCTGCGCGCCGGCGGCGCCAACGACCGGGCCGAACCCCCGCCCGGGCGTCCAGATCGCCGCCACCGAGCTGGCGCACTCGCCGCCCAGGCGGCCGACCTGCTCGCGTCGGCCGCGGAGCTGGCCGGCGCGGGCCGCAGGCCGCCGAGATCGCGCTGGCCGAGCAGGTGCATGGCAGCGGCCAGGCAGATGGCAGAGGCGGAGCGGGTGGCGCGCGACAGGCTGCGGCGGCCGTCGACCCGGCCGTCCGCACCGACCTGACCCGGCTGACCCTGCCCGCGATAATCAGCAGCGCGCTCAGCGACTCGGCGCTGGCCACGATCGACGGCCTCCTCGCCCGGACCTGGTCGCCCCCAGCGCTCGGCGTCGACCGAGCTGCGGAGATGGTCGTCGTGCTGGACGGACGGGCTCGGCCGACGCCGGCTCGCCCGGCAGGCCCGGCACGCGCAGCGGGGCCGCCCTGGTGCCCGCGGCGCTGGAGCTGTTCCTGCACGCCCGGTGCGAGACCGCGCTCGCGTTGGCGGTCGAGGCCGGGGACGCGCGGCGCCCCGGCCGCGCCCCCAGGCGGGCCGACGGGGCATCGGCACCGATCTCGCCGGCCTCGATCGCGCTCTATGCCCGCGGGCCGAGGAGGCCCGAGCCCTGTCGGTCCAGCACAGCGGTCGGCCCAGCAGCAGGGCCGGGCTGGCTCGCCTGGCAGCGCCTGGCGGTGGCCACGACGATCGACCACTTCGCCGGGCGCTGGACGACGCCTGGCCGCTCGACACCTGCCTGGAGGCGGCGGCGAGGTCGGCGCCGGGTACGTCTCGCGGGTCGTGGCCGGCCTGCTGCAGCTCCGCATCCGCCGGGATGACCTCGACGTCGCCGCGGACGGGCTCGCGCGGTGGAAGCTGCGGGCGTTGCCGAGCAGTTCGGCTGCCGGCGACCGGGCACACCGAGATGCTGCTGGCCGAGGCGCAGGGACGCCCGGCGAGGTGACTGAGGCAGCGCCCCGGTCGTCGACCACGGCGCTTGACAGTCGTCGGCTGCTGTCGGCCTTGCTTCGGGCCCCGAGGTCGCGCGGTCGCGATGGTGGCGGACGACCGCGCGCTGCTCGCCCGGGTGGCCGGCGACACCGCCCGAGTAACCACCGACGAGGCCGTCGCGCTGGCGCCGGCGACCGACCTCGTCGGGGCCATGGCCGAGGAGACCCCGACCGGGCGATCGCCACCGCCACCGCCTTCCCCGCCACCGCAGTAACGCTCGCCGGGGAGCTGACCGGGTGGGAGGAGGCCGCCGTCGCCGCGCCGCCAGCAGCGTCCGGAGGCTGGCCCGCCCTGCGCGACCCGCTGCGTGAGCTGGCGACGACGCTGGGTGCGGCCGGCGTCGTCCGGCGGTTCGCCGCGCCGCTGCGCGGGCACGACGTGCGCATCGGCGTATTCCGGCCCCGCAGGCGGCCCAGACCGGGTGGCAGAGCCTGACGCCGACCGAGCTGCAGGTCGCCGAGCGCGTCGACCAGGGTCTGACCAACCCGCAGATCGCGACGCGGCTCTACCTCTCCCCGCGGACCGTCCAGACCCACGTCTCGCCGGCCTCTCGCGGCTGAACGTCGGTCGCGGGTCGAGCTGGCCACCACCGTCGCGCGCCCGCGGCTGACCCTCCCGATCCGCGCGAGATAGCAGATGTTCGTCTCCGCGGCAGCCCGACCGTCGTCGCATGTCGATGACAAAGGTTCTCGTCGGTTCATCCCCTGGTCGTGTTTAATCTCGTCGCGACCCGCCTTGGTGCCGGAGCGATCGCAGCAGCATGTGCGTTGGCGTTCGTGCTGGCGGTCGCGCTGATCGTCCGGGCGGTGTCGCGCCGCGAGTCGCCCAAGCTGCTCGAGGTCACCGGCGCGGCGGTATTCCTGCTGCTCGGGATCGTCGCCGTCGCCGTCCCGGGCACCGACGCCCTGCTCGCCGGCTACGGGCGCGCGATAGCCGCCGCCGATCCTCGCCGCGGTGATCCTGGCGACACTCCCCGTCCTGCCGTTCACCGAGGATTACGCCCGCGAGACCGTGCCCCGCACGTACTGGCACGCGCCCGAGTTCCGGTCGATCAACCGGCGCATCAGCGCCACCTGCGGAGCGCCATCACCGCGATGACGGTCCGCCACGCCGTGGCGGCACGTTCGAGGTCCCGACCCCGGCGTCCGGCTGCTCCACCGGCCCGTGGACCTACTGTTCAACTGGATCGTCCCCCGGTTCTCGTCTGGGCCACCGCCCGCTACACGCAGCGGCTCACCGCCCCCCCCGACGACACCCCGGCCGTGCCCGCCGTCGACCGGACCGTCGACCGGACCCCGGACGCAGGGTGGTCGCGATGACCGCCACCCGCCCCGCCCCGCCGGTTCCCGCCCAGCCTCCAGCCCCTCCCTGAACGGGCCCCACACGCCAGTGACGGCCGAGGTCGACGTCGCAGGGCTGAACGTCGTCGGGACGCTGCCTCCCGAGCTGGAGGGCCGCTGCCTGCGCAACGGCCCGAACCCACGGTTCAGCCCGATCAGCCGCTACGTCTACCCGCTCGATGGCGACGGCGTCGTGCCCCGGGTGCAGCTCAGCAGCGGGTGCGCCCGCTCCGCAACCGGTTCGTCCGCACCCCCGCCCTGGCGGCGGAGAGGCCGCCGGGCACGCCCTGTGGGCCAGCATGGCCGACGCCTAGCGGCCCAGCGCGGGCCTGGTCGGCCCGGCGCTGGCCGGCGCCGCCCGTGAGCTGCCCAACGTCAACGTAGCCCGCCACGGCGGCCGCCTGCTCGCGCTCGCCGAGTCCAAGCGCCCGTCCGGACTTGGCCCCGGACTCGAGACGCTGGGGCCGGAAGCGTCGGCGGCAGCCTGCCCGCCGGGCTCAAGGCCCACCCGAAGATGGACCGCGGACCGGCGGGATCGCGGTGTTCTGCTACCGCCTCACCCCGGGTCCTGACCTGGACGGTCATCCGGCCGGACGGCACGGCCCGTCCGCAGACCCCGGTCGAGGGCGTCGACCGTCCAAGCCTGATCCAGGCCGTGGCCCTGACCGCGCGCCTCCTCGTGCTGGTCGTCGCCCCGCTCTCTTCGACCTCGGCAAGGCCCTCGCCGGCAGGTCACTGCTGTCGTGGGAGCCCGGGCCCGGCACCCGCATCGCGCTGATCCCCCGCGACGGGGGCCCGGTCCACTCGTGCACCGACAACACCTTCTGGACCTGGCACACCGCCAACGCCTAGGAGCTCGACGACCCCGCGGCGGCAGTCCGGTCGTCCCTGACTACGTCGAGTGGGACGCGCCGGGCAGTGTCGCCCCGGCCGGTCCCACCCGAACCCGGGAATCGGGCGGCTGCGCCGGGCCATGCTCGACCCCGCCGCCGGGCACGGATCGCCGCGATGAGCTCGCCGACGATTCCGTCGAGTTCCCGCGCATCGATAACCGGTCCCTCACCGGTCGACACCGGACGATCGCGCTTACCGGCGACGGCGGCCGGCCCCGCCTGCACCGCGAGGCTGCCGACGCCCTGTTCTGGTTCGACCCCGCCGGGACGACCGTCCGCTGGAGTCGCGACGACCTCGCAGTCGGCGAGCTGGCCCTCGCCCCGCACCCCGACTCCCCGCCCCTGACGACGGCTGGTGGCTCACCTTCGCCCCCACCGCGCCACCGGCGAGAGCTGGCTGCTCGTCATCCCCGCCACCGACCCGGCGTCGGGTCCGAGGCCCATGTCCGCATGCCAGCGCGGGTCCCGCTGGGGCTTCACGGGGCCTGGCTGCCCGACCCGCCCGACACCCCCACCGGAGAAACCCCATGACCACCACCACCGCCTTCTTCACCGACCCCGACTTCGACTCGACTTCCGCGACGCGCTCGGCGCGACCGCCTGCGGCGTCGGCGACCCAGGCATGTGGCTCGCCACCGCGCGGAGATCACCGACGGCGACCGGCAAAGCTGGTTCGACGCCTGGACCGCGCGGGCCGACCAGCTCTCGGACCTGGGCGACGCGGCCGCAGCGCAGGGCGACGTCCACAGCGCGTCATGGGCGTACCTGTGGCGTCGGCGGCTACTCGAAGGCCATGGCGGCGATCGACGGCCTACCGACGACGAAGCCGCCGTCGCCGACCCCCGCCTTCCGCAACTCCGGCGCTGCTGGGACGCGATGATCGCCGGGTCGGAGGGCCGGTTTGTCCGCGTCGACATTCCCTACGAGGGAACCACGCTGCCCGGCTATCTGTCCGGCCCGACGCCGCGGGGCCCCCGGCCGACGTCGTGATGACCAACGGCAGCGACGGCTCGTGGCCACGATGTCGCCAGCGGGCGCCGCCGAGGCCCTCGACCGCGGCTGGAAGCTTCGTCTACGACGGACCCGGGCAGCAGTCGATGCTGTTCGAACGCGAGGTGCCGTTCCGGCACAACTGGGAGGCAGTGCTCACCCCGGTCGTCGACGCGCTGGTCGCACGCGCCAGACGTCGACGCCGGCCCCCCCCGCACTGACCGGGTACGGCATCAGCCAGGCGGGCTACTCGGCTGCCGCGGGCGCTGGCCTTCGAACACCGCTTGGTCGCCGCGGTGGCCGACCCGGGTGTCGTCGACGCCTCGACGTCCTGGACCGGGCACCTGCCGCCGGAGTTCGTCGAGGTGCTGCACGCCGGGCAGAAGGACGTCTTCAACGGGATCATGCAGCAGGTCGACGCCGACCCGGCGATGGCCAGGACGATGGCGTTCCGCAGCCGGGCCGTACGGCATCACCGACGCGTTCGACGTGTTCACCGAGGTTCGAGAAGTTACCAACTCCGTGACGTTGTCGACCGGATCAGCACCCCGCTGCTGCTCACCGACCCGCAGGACGAGCAATTCTGGTCCGGGCAGTCCCCAGGAGTTGTACGGCCTGCTGCCCGGTGCCAAGGAGATCCTGGAGTTCACCAGGGACGAGGGTGCGAACATGCACTGCCAGCCGATGGGCCGGCAGCTGACCCGACCACGCGATCTTCGACTGGCTCGCCGCCCACCTCGACCGCCCGGAGCGGCCCGGCCCGGACACCCCGGCACCTGGTCGCCACGAGCAGGACCCCGAGGAGACCCGACGCGGTCCGCGGGATCCGCACCGACGCTGAGCCATCACCGCGGCTCCGACACCGCCCCCGCGGTGCGGATTTCACCGATCTCGGAAGCCGGGTTGGTGGCTGGCCCGGCCGCTCGCTCGGGTCGTGCCTCACACGGCCTGTCGGCTCACACCACAAGGGCGATCCGCCCGGTCGCCCGGCCCGACTCGAAGTAGCGCACCGCGTCCGGTGCGGCGCCTAGCGGGTAGGTGCGGTCGATCACGGGCTTGACCTTCCCGGCCTCGATGAGCTCGTTCAGGAACTGCAGGTCCCGGGCGTTCTCCTTGACGATGAACGTGCCCAGCTTCTGCCGCACGAACAACGACATCAGGCTCGCCCAGAGCTGGCGGTGTACCCCGGTCCACCGGTCGCCCTCGCCGCCGACGATGACGAGCCTGCCCCGCGGTTTGAGGGTGCGACGCAACCGGGACACCGGGTTGTCGCCGCCGATGTCGATGACGAGGTCGAACTTCCGGTCGCCGCCGGCGAAGCCCTTATCCGTGTAGTCGATGACGTGGTCGGCGCCGAGCGAGCGGACCAGGTCAGCCTTGGGCCCGCTGCACACGCCGGTCACCTCCGCGCCGAAGGCCTTGGCGAGCTGGACGGCGAAGGTGCCGACGGCTCCGGAGGCGCCGACGACGAGAACCTGCTGGTCGGGCTGCACCTTCCCGTGGTCGCGCAGCGCCTGGAGGGCGGCGAAGCATGCGTAGGGGGTCACCGCGGCCTGCTCGAAACTGAGACCGGTCGGGATCGGCGCCAGCTTGTCCTGCCGGACCCGGGCGTACTCGGCGTACGCGCCCCGGCAGGTGCCATACACCTGTTCGCCCGGCTGGAAGCCGGCGACGTCCCGGCCGACCGCTTCGACACGCCCCGCGACGTTGGTACCCGGGACCCGGGTCCTCGGTGCCCGCAGCCCGAAGCCGAGGATGCGCATGAGGTACGGCTGACCGGTCATGAAGTGCCAGGCGCCCAAGTCCACGCCAGCGGCCACGACCTTGACCAGCACGTCCGCGGGACCGAACTCGGGGCGCGCGACGTCACGGAAGTCCAGTACGTCCGCGGACCCATACCTGTCCTGCACGATCGCCTTCATCCGACCCCACCTCATCGCCATCCGACCCACTGCGCCGGCGACGGTCGTCCTCAGGTCGGGGCCTCGCCAGAGCCGAAGATCCGCTGAGGAGCCCGGCCCCGTCCACCGGGCACTGAGTCGCCGACTGTCAACCCTCCACGTGCGAATGGTCCTCGCCCAGCACGCGGCGGTAGTGGGTGAGGGTGTCGTGTTGGAGTTGGCGGGCCTGTCGGTGCTGGCCTAGGGATCCCAGGGGGAGGCCGAGAGGCCAGGGTGCCTCTTGAGGACATCCATCGTGGTCTCCGGAGTAGGCGCCGGAAGCTGCGCATCTCCTTGACCTGCCTGGTGGAGGCGGAGACCAAGGCCTCCGGGTGGTTCACAGGAGTGCCGGCAGGGCGCGAAGCGGTGTCAGGCGGGCAGGACTGACCGGTGCCCTGCATCGGTCACCGTGGCGGAGGAGCGCTGGACGTCGGCCGGGGTCGCAGGGCTGAAGCCTTTGACGATCATCCAGATGCCGAGTGCGAGTTCCCAGGCGGCGATGGGCAGCCCGAGGAGGAACGACAGCGCGGAGACCTGCCCGTTGATGCTGAACAGGGTGGCCGCGCTGGAGGCCAGCAGCAGCGGGACACCGATCAGCCCGACGATCGGCACGATGCGGGGCACGAGCCGGGCCCGGTACAGGATCGGTGCCAGGAGCAGGGCGTTGAGGGCCGGGACGACGCCGGGGCCGAGGAGGAAAGTCACGTCGCGCACCGCGACCAGTGACTGTCCTGCGATGACGAGCGTGGCCGGGTCCGTCGCGTCCGGGCCGCCGATGCTCTGGCGCAGGGTCACCAGGGCGATGAGGCTGACGACCCCGACGAGAATGACGCCGGCCTCGAACATGCGGGTGGTGACGAACCCCAACGCCGACGCTTCGCTGTGCCGGCGCAGGACGGGAAACAGGGCGACGGCGGTGCCGATGCCGGTCAGCGCGACCACGACGTCGAGCACACAGCCGAGGAGTATGCGGGTGTCCACGCCGTTGCTGAGGATGTAGTTCGGGTCGGTCAGTACCGGCCAGATGAGCAGCAGTGCCGGGATGGCCACGAAGGTGATCACGTAGAACACGCCCGCGGCGAGGGTCCTTTTCCTGTCTGTCGTCATCGGTGTTCGGGGGCCTGAGGCGGTGGCTGCGCGGGTGATCATGGCTTTGACTCCTTGAAGGTGGACTTCTGGCGTGGTGCAGGGGCTGCTCGACGGGGTCGGCGAGCCCGATGGCGAGGCGAGCGCGTGCTGGTCCAGCAGCAGGTCCGCTGGCGTTCAGCGGCTGGCGTGGCGGGTGAGGATCCGGGCGCGGAGTCGGTGCAGCTGGGGCATCAGGCCGTAGATGACGATCGGACGGCGACGGTGGCGAGGACGAAGGTGCGCACGACGGGGGTCAGCGCTCAGCCGGTCGCCGAGGGCGAGGTTCAGGACGGTCAGGGTGGGGAAGACGGCGAGCCAGATCATCAGGGCGAGCTGGTGCTTGGTCGGTGGTCCGGCTTGGGCGGGTCGCCGGCGCGGTGGCGGTCGGGGGTGGACATGGTGGCTCCTTGGTGTGGGTGTGGTGGTCAGAGGTGTGAGCCCGTGGTTGAAGGTCGTGGACGGCGTGGCGCACGTCCTCCTCGACGAGGTCGGCGTTGAGGGCGATGGCGGCCGCGGATCCCTCACCGGCGGCGGTGATGACCTGGGCGCGCGGGTTGCGACGTTGCCGGCGACCCACACGCCGGCGACGCTGGTGCGGCCGGTGGCGTCGGCGACGACCCAGCCGTTGTCGTCGTGTCGCAGCCGAGACCGGACGAGCAGGTCGCTGTTCGGGACGAAGCGCGGCGGGACGAACAGTGCGTCGCGCGGGATGACGCGCCGTCGTCGATCTCGACGCCGGACAGCTGGTCGTCGTCGACGACGAGCGGTCGACGTCGCCTTCGACGACGCCGATCGCGCGGGCCACCAGCTGCGGTGCGCTCGGCGGCGGTCAGGGTGCCGGTCGGGTGAAGAAGACGACGTCGTCGGCCCACTGCCGGACGATCTGGGCGTAGCTGACCGCGTCGGGTGTCCCGCCGAGGACGCCGAGCGGCTGGTCGCGCACCTCGTAGCCGTGGCAGTACGGGCAGTGCAGCACGTCCCGTGCCCAGCGCTCGCGCAGGCCCGGGATGTCGGGGAGTTCGTCGCGCAGCCCGGTCGTGACCAGCAGCCGCCGGGCCGAGATCCGTTGCCCGTCGGCCAGCAGCACCGCAGAACCCGGAGCTGCCGTCGGGCAGCAGACGTCGGTGACGGTGCCGGCGAGCGACTCGCCGCCGTAGCCGGTCACCTCGTCGCGTCCGCGAGCGAGAAGTTCGGCCGGCGGGAACCCGTCGCGGGAGAGGAAGCCGTGCATGTGGGCGGCCGGTGCGTTGCGCGGCGCGCCGGCGTCGACGACCAGGACCCGGCGCCGGGCCCGGGCCAGGACGAGGGCTGCGGACAGTCCGGCGGCGCCGCCACCGATCACCACTACGTCGTAATCGCTCATGGCGCCCAGGCTGGCGCGCCGCCCGTCCGTGCGACCAACGATCGTTGCTGTTTCCGGGAAACGCGAGGTGCAAATGGCGCCGTGGACCGACCCACCGGACGACCCGACGATCCGACCGCTCTCGACCGGGTCGGCCCACGGCTGCAGCGGATCCGCGACCAGCGGGCATGACGCTGACCGAGTCGCGGCGGCGACCGGGATCTCCAAGAGCACCCTGTCGCGGTTGGAGACCGGGCAGCGGCGACCGAGCCTGGAGCTGCTGCTCCCGCTGGCGCAGGCCTACCGGGTGCCGCTGGACGACCTGGTCGGCGCGCCGGAGGTCGGCGACCCGCGGATCCGGCTCAAGCCCGGCGGGTCAACGGCCGGACGGTGCTTCCGCTGACCCGGCCCGGCGGGGTGCAGGCCTGGAAGATCGTCATCCCGGCCAGCAAGTCCACCCGAACCCACGCACCCACGACGGCTTCGAGTGGCTCTACGTGCTGTCGGGGCGGATGCGGCTGGTCCTCGGGGACCGAGGACCTCGTCCTCGGAGTCGGCGAGGCGGCCGAGTTCGACACCCAGGTGCCGCACTGGTTCGGCAGCACCGGGGAAGAACCCGCCGAAGTGCTGAGCATCTTCGGGCGTCCCGGTGAACGGATGACGATTCGGACGGCACCGTCTACACGCCGCTGACCATCCGCAATGCAAAGGTGTCAAAAGGTGTCAAAATGCCGAAAACGCTCACCGCTA
>CAWADQ010000048.1:0-70419 GCA_963780835.1 uncultured Actinomycetota bacterium
CCCGCCCGGGGTTGGGGAAGGCCCTGGCTCTCGACACCCCGCTGCCCACTCCGGCCGGCTGGACCACGATGGCTGACGTCGCTGTCGGCGACTTCATCCTCGGTGCGGACGGCCACCCGACCCGCGTCGTCGCCGCCACCGAGGTCATGCTCGGTCGGCCCTGCTACGAGGTCGCCTTCTCGGACGGCACGGTGCTTGTGGCCGATGCAGAACATCAATGGTCGGTGTGGACTGAGGGCGCCCGGTCGAACCTGAGACGGGGACGGCTACAAGGCACGGCGCCGGTGGTGTTGACGACCGAGCACATCGCGGGTGGTCTGCCGCTAGGCGCGGCATGTCGCCCACGGTATGGAGTTCGGGCACCCGAACCCCTTCAGACCGGTGATCATGCGACGTTGCCTGTGCCGCCGTACACCCTGGGAGCATGGCTTGGCAACGGAAGCAGCCGCAGCGGTCGCCTCACCTCGGCAGATCCAGAGGTTTTGGACCTGGTCCGGGCCGATGGGTTTGACGTTGCGCCGCAGTGCGACCGTTATCAGTACTACATTCGTGGGCTGCGACCTGCACTGCGCAGCCTCGGCGTGCTCTTCAACAAGCACGTACCTGCTGCCTACCTGCGAGCCCCTGAGAAGGATCGGCGGGCATTGTTGGCCGGGTTGCTCGACACCGACGGGTCGGTCACGCCGAAGGGCCATGTGCGGTTCCGGAACACGAACCAGAGGCTGGCCGAGGCCGTCTACGAGCTTGCGGCATCGCTCGGCTACGTGCCTCGTCTACGGCAGGACGAGCGGTTCGAAACTGACGACCGCCGGTTCCATGATCAGTATCTCGTCAACTTCACCCCTGGCGAGGCCGTATTCGGGTTGTCCCGCAAGAACGCGCGGTGCAATTCCAATCGCAACCACAGCGAGTTCCGGTACATCGTCGACGTCCGGCCGGTGCCGAGCGTGCCCGTGCGTTGTGTCGAGGTCGACGCGGCCGATCACCTGTATCTCGCCGGCCGGTCGATGGTGCCCACGCACAACTCGACGCTGGGGCTCGACTTCGCCCGCTCCTGCTCGGTCAAGCACGGCATGACCAGCGCGGTGTTCTCGCTCGAAATGAGCAAGAGCGAGATCGTCATGCGGCTGCTGTCCGCCGAGGCGCGGATCCGGCTCGCCGACATGCGCGCCGGGCGGATGAGCGACGACGATTGGACGCGCATGGCGCGGCGGATGAGCGAGATCAGCGAGGCGCCGTTGTTCATCGACGACTCGCCGAACCTCACGCTCATGGAGATCCGGGCCAAGGCCCGCCGGCTCAAGCAGCGCAACGACCTGAAGCTGGTGATCCTGGACTACCTGCAGCTGATGACCTCGGGCCGGAAGGTCGAGTCGCGCCAGCAGGAGGTCAGCGAGTTCTCCCGGCAGATCAAGCTCCTGGCGAAGGAGCTCGAGGTTCCGGTGGTGGCGATCAGCCAGCTGAACCGTGGCCCGGAACAGCGCACCGACAAGCGGCCGATGATCTCGGACCTGCGCGAGTCGGGCTGTGTCACCGCCGGGACCCGGCTGCTCCGGGCGGACAGCGGTGCGGAGATCACGATCGGCGACCTGCTCGCGTCCGGGGAGCGCGGTGTGCGGTTGTGGTCGGTGGACGAGCGGATGCGCATGGTGGCCCGTGAGGTCACCAACGTCTTCCCGAGCGGGGTCAAGGAGGTGTTTCGCGTACGCCTGGCATCGGGTCGCGAGGTCGAGGCCACCGCGAATCACCCGTTCCTCACCGTCGACGGCTGGTGCCGACTCGACGATCTGGCTGTGGGCGACCGCGTCGCGACGCCGCGGCGCATTCCGGCACCGACGCAGATCGTGCCGATGCCGGAGGAGAGGATCGTGCTCCTGGCGCACCTCATCGGCGACGGATCGTTCGTGAAGCGCCAGCCGCTGCGGTACGCGAGCACGGACGAGGCGAACCTGCGGGCAGTCGGTGACGCGGCGCGAGCGGGGTTCGGAATCACCGCGGTCCGCGACGAGTACGCCGCGGCGCGGTGCACGACGCTGCGGCTGCCGGCGCCGTACCAGTTGACCCACGGCCGGCGGAACCCCATCGCCGCATGGCTGGACGAGCTCGGCTTGTTCGGGCTGCGCAGCCACGAGAAGTTCGTGCCGGCCCCGGTCTTCTCGTTGCCGGACGAGCAGGTGGCGCTGTTCCTGCGTCATCTGTGGGCGACGGACGGGTCGGTCAGCTGGGACAAGTCGGCCTCGATGGGCGAGATCTACTACGCCTCCAGCAGCCGTCGCCTGGTCGAAGACGTCGCCCGGCTGCTCCTGCGTCTCGGAGTGCGCAGCCGCTTCAAGCGCACCACGAAGACCGGCTATCGGCATTGCTGGCATCTGCACATCACCGGCTCGGAGAACCAACTCCTGTTCCTGCGCGAGATCGGCGTGCACGGGCTCCGTGGAGTCGCGGCACGTGAACTGGCTGACAAACTCGACGGCATCGTCGGTAGAGCGAACGCCGATTCGGTCCCGCGTCGAGGTGTGGAACAAGGTCCGACGCCTACTGGCCGATCAGCAGATGACCCATCGAGACTTCGCGGCTGCACTGGGCTCGCGGTTCTGCGGATCGACGATGTGGAAGCACGCGCCGAGCCGGTCGCGGTTGGCCCGGGTTGCCGCTGTACTGCACGATGCGGAGTTGGACATGCTGTCGACGAACGACGTCTTCTGGGAGAAGATCGTCGATGTGCAGTGCCTAGGCGAGCAGGAGGTTTTCGACGCTACAGTCGACGGAACGCACAATTTCGTGGCAGATGGTGTCATCGTTCATAACTCGATCGAGCAGGACGCGGACATGGTCATCCTGCTGCACCGGCCCGACGCCTTCGAGCGTGACGATCCTCGGGCCGGCGAGGCGGACCTCATTCTCGCCAAGCACAGGAACGGTCCCACCAGCACGATCACCGTCGCCCACCAACTGCACTACAGCCGTTTCGCGGACCTGGCTCACGGCTGAGTGTGTAGAGTCTCAGATCTAGCGAAATCTCATTGATCTTGGCGAGTGTCTGACATGTTCGCCATCAAACTGAGATTCGTTGGTGACGACTCGGCGTGTCGGCTCGGCTGGCTCCGCCGGGCGGTTCACTCTCCTGGATGTGCCTCCGGTCACACCTCGTCGCAGTCCATCCAGCTCAGCTGATCGAGCTGCGGCCATGACAGAGTCTCTGGTCGAGACGTCGTCGAGCGAGGACGAACCGACCAACGTTGAAGTCCGGTGGCGTCCGGACGATGTCGACGAGGCGGATGGTTCGTTCGACGAGTTCGACGCAGGCCTCCTCAGTCATCGGTCCCGTGGCGCGTGTTCAGGTGGCGGAAAGGCCAGCGGCACTACTCGGGCTCCTACTGGTCATCCACCATGGATGCGCACGTCATCTACGAGTCGAGGCTGGAGCTGTCACGCCTCATCTTCGCCGACTTCGACCGGTCGGTGAGCCAAATCTTTGCTCAACCTTTCATTCTCGCAGCTGATGTGGGACGCAAGAGACGGCGCCACGTCCCGGATTATCTGCTGATGACCGACGACGGGCCCATAGTTGTCGACGTCAAGCCAGCTGCGCAGCTGGCCACGCCCCAAGTTGCGGAAACTTTGGCGTGGACTCGGCAGGTTGTGGACGCGCGAGGTTGGCGATACGAAGTGTGGACCGAACCATCCAGGGTAAAGCTGGAGAATCTCCGGTTTCTAGGCGGCTACCGGCGTGCGTGGCTGTTCCGGCCGGAAATCCTCGAGCAACTGTCGGAGCCCGATCTCGACGGACTGACGATCAACGAGGTGATAGCACTACGGGATGAGATTCCCGCGGCGCTGGTGCGAAGTTCTGTCTTCCACCTGTTGTGGCGGCAGGTGTATACGACCGACCTCTCCCGGCCACTGGATGAACGGGCTAGGGTCGAGCGCGTGGGCTGGTTCTTCGAGCTCGGCGAGAAGCTGCGGTAGCGCCGGCCGCACCGGGCGAGTTCCATAGAGCATTAGTCACCCCGGGCGAGTTCCATAAAGCATGAGTGACCCCCTCTGTGTCCGCACTGCCGGCCTTACCGTTGTGCACAGCAATCCCTGCCACCCGCCTCCAACCTGTTCGCGACCCGGAAGAAAGACCTGCTCAACACGGGCGGGCCAGAACGCCCCGCTGCACGACTGTGCTGATCTCACGGGTGGTCTTGGCGGGCTGCCCGCACGAGGCCGACCAGCCGCGGGCCGCCTGCGACGAAATTGTTGGAGGTGCTCTCGCCCGATGTGACACCAACGACGTACGGTCCGTCGGTCCAGAATCCGAACACCGGGCTGCCGGATTGCCCTGGCCAGTTGTCGAAGGTGTCGCTGAGCAGGACCGTGCCATCGGCATCGGAGTCGTAGTCGGTCTCGTCCAGAGCGAAGTCGTTCTGGTACGTCGCCCATTCCCCGGTCGAGCTGAAGTCCTGCGGGTAGCCGATGTTCTGCCAGGGCAACACGTCGTCGTCCCACGAGTCGGAGTACGTGCGGGCGCCGAGGTATCCGTACGTGTCGCCGAGTCGCTGGTCGAGCACGATCACAGAGTAGTCGTCGTCCATGTTGGTCGTGCTGTAGTTGGCGGCTGTGACCTGTTGTGCGTAATACGCCCAGGTGCCGTACGCGGTGGCGAGCGAGACGCCATTCGTGTAGAGCACGTCGACGCGCAACCAGCCGGGCGTCCAGTCGACGCAGTGGCTCGCGGTGAGCACGTGGCGCGGTCCGATGAGCACGCCGCTGCCGCTCCAGCCCGAGGGGCGCGTCATCCGGACCAGGCAGACCCACGGATAGTCCTCGTCGTAGTAGGTCGACCGGCCATCCGGGTTGAACACGGTGGTGGGGCGCACGTCGCGATCGCTCAGGAAGCGGCGACCGACCCGAGCCGCGTCGGTGAGGCGCGGGCGGATCGCGACCCGATCGCGGTCGACCGGGATGGACGGTGCCAGCTCTTCGGGCTTCATCCGAGACAGCCCGGCGGTCAACCGCCGCTTGCTCACGCGGACCGGTTGCGGCGCGGCGCGTTCGATGCGAGGCGAGCGCGAGTGAGAAAGCGAGACGTTGACGCGCCAGCGTCCGTCACCGGTCTGCTCCAGCGCGATCTCGGGCGTCTCGTCGGTCTCGGCGCTCAGGTCGAAGACTGCGGTGATCGGGGCCGGTGGTGCCGCTTCGTGGCGTCTGATTTCCAAGTCGCCGACGCGCAGTTCGCGCAGCGAGAGGGGCGGTTCGGTGTCAGCGGCCTTGTTGTTGTTCATACCGATAAGGAGCAGAACCGCACCGAGTTGATACCCGGGCGATCAGGCCGGCGCACCCTCACGCGTGCTGGTCGCAGAGCGGGTCGTTCTTCAGCGTGTGGTCCAGCAGCTCGCCGACGGCTGCGATCGTGGCCTCCAGCTCGGTCACACGGGTGCGGAGGTCGGCGCTCACCGGGCAATCAGCTCGGCGCGGGCATCAGTCTCGGTAGGCGAGATCGGGTCACCGGGTGCGTCGCGGGACGATACGGGCGTCTGGGTGGTCAGCTGCTTCGTCACCCGCCCCGAGTTCCGCTACGGCGGGGTGATGCGAGCGCTTGCCGCCGCGGCGGTCGGCTTCGCCCGCGAGCGTGGCGCTCGGGTGCTCGAGGCGTACCCGATGATCGCCGAGGCCGGCACGGAGATCACCTGGGGCGAGCTGCACGTGGGCAGCCGCAACGTGTTCGAGGCCGCCGGGCTGCGCGAGGTGGCCCGGCCCACGAAGCGCCGGGTGGTCATGCGCCTGGAGCTATGACCCGTCCCGACTCCGCCGTGGCCTGCCCCTCGACTCGCGCGCTGGTCTGCGGGTGGGCTTGACCGGTGGTCGGTTCGGGGTTCCGGTCGGCGGCCGACCCAGTAGCGCGCTGGGCGAGCCGGTTCGACGGTCTGCTCGCTGGTCGGGTTGGTCGCGGGCGGCGTGCCCGCCGGCCGTGGCTGGGATGCGAAGGTCAGGAACGTATCCACCTCGACGGCCCGCGTAGGGATTGGACACGCGGATGAGACTGATCATGGTGACATCGTCGTGAGACAACTTGAAAACCCGCAGGCCAGACATGATCGACATGTCACGGGATTTGAGAACCTACAGTACGGCCGGACCGGTGACGCCGGCGACCGTGGCGAGTCGTAACGCGGTCTCGTCGGTGCTGCCAGGAGCGGCGGTCATGATGACGATCTTGAGTTCAGAGTCGCCGTCGGTCAGCACGTCGCAGTCCACGGTGATCGGGCCGACCGAGGGGTGGTCGATCGTCTTGCGGTCCTCACGGTGCGCCCCCACCGCACCGATGGCCCACAGCTCGGCGAAACGCTGATTGCCTTCGGTGAGCAGACGGATCAGTTCGGTCAGTCGGGCATCGTGCGGGAAGCGGCCGGTGGCGCGGCGGAGGTCGGACACGACGGCGGCCTCCGATGTGCCGCCGGCCAGCGAGGTCACCCGCCACGACGCGAGGCGGGCCGGGCCCGGGCTCACCGGGAACGTGTCACGGAAGTTGCGCAGCTCCGGGGGCGACGCCGAGGGGTCGCCCAGCAGGGAGGCCCAGGCGAGGTTCCACCAGAGCATCTGCCAGTCGGCGGCGAACACGGCGACCGCGACGTCCCCGAGCCGGCTGAGCACGCGGTGCACGCCCGGCGGGATGTAGTGGGGAATCGTTCCGTCCGCGGGCGGAACGAGACGGGCCAACCGATACAGGTGGTCCCGCTCCGCCGTCGTCAGCTGCAGGGCCCGCGCGAGGGAGGCCACCACCTGTGCGGAGGGCGTCGTGGCCCGCCCCTGCTCCAGGCGCACCACCTAGTCGACTGACATGTGCCGCTCTACGCGGCCTCGAAGGCCGCGCTCACCATGCTTACCACCCGGTACGCGAGGGCATTCCCCGACATCCGCATCAACGCCGCCGATCCCGGCTTCACCGCGACGAACCTCAACGCCAACAGTGGCACCCAGACCGTGACGGAGGGCACCGACGCCGTCGTCGCGCTCGCGACCGAGAAGCCCGGTGCCGGCTTGGGACGGTTCGTCGACCGGGCCGATGAGATCAGCTGGTCCTGAACCGCGCCCGGCGCCGCTGGGACATGGACGACCACCGCGCTGCTCCGCTGCTCGGTATGGGCAACCGCGGATCAGCCCGACGCGACGAGCGCCGCACCGGCCACGACGAGCAGGGCCGCGGTCAGGCCATGGATGCCGAACGCGGCCGTGCGCCTGCCGTCGCGGGCCAGGACGATGCCCATGTCCGCCCACGGCGTGATCGACGCCGCGATGAGCGCCCAGCCGAGCGCGGGCACGCCCGCCACGGCCCAGACGACCATCGGCACGACGCCGGAGGTGATGTCGCGGACGCCCTTGATCGCCGTGAGCGCCCGCGCGTCGTCTGGTCGGACGCCGAAGTCGCGGGTTGCAGCGGTCGGTGCGACGAGGAAACGGACGCCGATCGCGGCGATGGCGACGCAGGCGAGGACGGCGAAGACGAGATGGCCACTGTTGTCATGAGGGCTCCGGGTAGCCGATCCGTAGTCTAACAATGTTAAGTTAACGTCGCTAGGAGAACAGGTGAGCCCGCGTCCCGCACCCGACCTGACGGCTCGGCGCGACCGCGTCCTCGGCCACACCCGGCGCATCGCGGAGGCCGAGGGCTGGGACGCGGTGACGATCCGGCGTCTCGCGACCGAGCTCGGCGTGACCCAGCCCGTCCTCTACACGGCGTTCGGCAAGCGGCAGGACATCGTCGATGCGGTGGCGCTACGCGGGTTCGCCGAGCTCGCCGCCGCCCTCGACGCAGGCGACCCTGCTGCTGCCTACCTCGACTTCGCGCGCGTACATCCGGCGACCTACGAAGCGATGTTCCTGATGCCGACCGGCCTGCGATTCGCCGCCGCGGACGTGCCCGCGCCCATGCGGGTGGCGTTCACCGCCTTGGGCCGCGCCCTCGGGATCGCCGACGATGTCCGCACCGAGATCGCGTGGAGCCTCCTGCACGGGGTGGCCTCACTCGATCGCGCGGGGCGGCTGTCGGCAGGCGCTCGTGGCCGTCGTTTGGCGGAGCTGGAGCGGCTCCTCGGCGTCCTCACCGCGGGCGTTGCTCCCGGCGCCTCCGACTGAGCCACCACCCGCTGACGCAAAACTCCGTGCTATCGCCCTCTGCCCCCCACGTGGCGCTCGACGAGGTCGGCGACCTCGTCGGGGCGCTCCTCGACCAGGTAGTGGGCGGCCCCGTTGATGATCTCGGCCCGCACGTCGGACCAGCCGTAGTTCGCGCGGAGGCTGTCGGCGATGCGCGGGACTATCGGGCCGAAGAGGTGCTCGCCGCCGACCAGGAGCAACGGCACGTCGACGGGTTCGGTGTGCCCGCGGTTGTACGTCGCGTTGGCCGGCATCGCTCGGTAGAACCCGAACGCTGATCGCAGGTTGTCGAGCTTGCCGTAGGCGGTGGCGTAGTGGGTGACGTCCGCGTCGCTGATCGCGGTGGGGTCGGTGGTGAACTCGTCGAAGAAGTAGCGGAAGTAGATCGTCTGCCGGTCGGCGACGAGTGCTTCGGGAAGGTCGGGCGTCATGTGGAAGGGGCCGTGCCACAGGGGAGCGTCGATCTCGAGGGCGAGCTGCGGTTCGATGCCGGGAACGGGAACCTCCAGCACCGTCACGGTGCTGGAGGAGCCGGGGAACTCACGAGCGAACGCGTAGGCGACGCAGCCACCGATGTCGTGGCCGACCAGGTGGGCCGGGCCCAGTCCGAGCTGGTCGATGAGCTGGTGGACGTCGCGCGCGACGTCCACGGCGGCGTGACGGCCTGGGCTCGGCGCCGAACCTCCCACGCCCGGCAGATCGACGGCGACGACGGTGTGGCGCTTCGCCAGGCGGGGCATGATGCGCCGCCACTCGTACCAGTCCTGGGGGAAGCCGTGCAGCAACACCACGGTCGGGCCGCGGCCGCCCCGCACGTAGTGGAGCACTGCGCCGTTCACGGCGGCCGTGCGGGAGACGAAGTCACCGTCGAGGTCACGCACCGCCTGGTCCGCATCGGTCCCGGTCATCACGTGCCTCCGCTCATGATGTCGTCGGAGTGTCCGGCGGCGACCCGCGACCACTGGGGGATGGGGCGTCCACTCGGCCATTCCGTGGTCGGTGGCCACTCCGGCGCGCCGCCGGCGGTGCGGGTGTACGAGCACCGTTGTGGCCAGCCGGGGGGCGAGTCCTCCCACGGCTCCTGGCGCCCGTACACGGTGAGGTCCATGAGCGCGTAGCTGACGTCCATCGCCTCGACGCCCCGGCGGGTCGTCCAGTAGGTCTCGAAGACGCGCTCGCCGTCCCGTAGGTAGCACACGATGTGCATCATGTTGTGGCGGCGCCCGACGAGCAGCGTGTCGAGGCTGGCCTGCGCCGAGTACCAGGGCATGTCCCAGCCCATGAACGTCGCGGTAGCGGGCGCTCTCGGGGTAGGGGCCCTGGCAGAAGACCGCGAAGGTGATGTCGCGGGAGTGCAGGTAGGACAGCTCGGCGATCTGGCTGGCGCACCACGTGCAGCCCTCGCACTGCTCGGCGGCGGGCCGGCCGGGGTGCCACATGAAGTAGTAGGCGACGAGCTGACGGCGTCCTTCGAACGCGTCGAGGAGCGTGACCGGGCCCTGCGGACCCGTCAGCGTCGTGGTGGGGTCCATCTCCACCACCGGCAGCCGTCGCCGGGCCGCCGCGATCGCGTCACCCTCGCGGGTGTGCGCCTTCTCCCGGTCCCGCAGCTCGGTCAGCCCGGCCTCGAAGGCGGCCCGGTCGGCCACCGTCGGCGTACCGGAGTCGGTGCTCATGATGCTCTCCTTTCGGTGGACTCTCGCCCCACCGACGAAGGGCAGCGCCCGGCATCGACATCGACCGGAAGAATCTTCTCCGTGACCATGCGGCGACGCACGGTCAGAGCTCGTGCAGGCGGCTCGTCAGGTACCGACGCTCGGCCTCGGTCGGCGCCAGCTCGAGGGCCTGCTCGTAGGCCGCCCGGGCCTCGCCGGCACGCCCGGCCCGGCGCAGCAGGTCGGCCCGGGTCGCGGGCAGCAGGTGATACCCGTCGAGCCGACCGGACGCCGCGAGCTCGTCGACCAGGTGCAGCCCGGCGTCGAGGCCGTCGACCATCGCCACCGCCACCGCACGGTTGAGGTCCACGACCGGGGACGGCGCCAACCGCGCCAGCCGGGCGTACAAGGCGGCGATCTGGGGCCAGTCCGTGCTCGCGGCATCGGGCGCGGTGGCGTGGCAGACGGCGATCGCCGCCTGCACCTGGTAGGGCCCGGCACGCTCCATGGCCAGCGCCTCGTCGAGTGTCCGCACACCCTCGGCGATCATTGCCCGGTCCCACCGGGACCGGTCCTGGTGCTCCAGCGTGACGAGCACACCGTCGTGCGTCCGCGTCGCGCGCCGGGCTTCGTGCAGCAGCATCAGCGCGAGCAGTCCGCGTGGTTCGGGCTCGGCCGGCATCAGCCGGACCAGCACCCGGGCCAGCCGAATCGCCTCGGCCGTCAGTGCGCGGCGCTCGTCGAGGCCGTCGTCGTAGCCCTGGTTGAAGATCAGGTAGAGCACGGCGAGGACGCCTGCCAGCCGTTCCGGCAGCAGCTCCGCCGGTGGCACCCGGTACGGGATGCCGGCCTCGCGGATCTTGCGCTTGGCGCGGACCAGACGTTGTGCCATCGAGGGCTCGGCCGTGAGGAGGGCCCGGGCGATCTCGGCCGTGCTCAGGCCGGCCAGCGTCCGCAGGGTGAGTGCGACCCGAGCCGGGAACGGCAGCGCCGGATGGCAGCACGTGAAGATCAGCCGCAGCCGCTCGTCCGGGATCTCCTCGTCCGGCGGCTCGTCCGGGTGGCGCTCGAGCACGGCCCGCTCGCGCAGCTTGAGCGCCCCCGCGCTGTCCCGGCGCAGCCGGTCGGTCGCGCGGTTCCGGGCCGCCGTGGTGAGCCAGGCGCCCGGTCTGCGCGGGACGCCGTCGCGCGGCCATGTCGCCAGCGCCGCGGCGAAGGCGTCCTGTGCGCAGTCCTCGGCCAGGTCCCAGTCGCCGGTCATCCCGATCACGGTGGCCACCACCTGACCCCACTCGTCCCGGTAGGCCGCCTCGGCCGCCGCGCGGGCCCGGTCGTCGGGTGCCGTCATTCCCAGACCGGTCGGATCTCGACGCCACCCCAGCGCGCATAGGGATGTCCCGCGGCGATCGCGATCGCCTCGTCCAGGTTCGCGCACTCGACGACCACCACGCCGCCGACGAAGTCCTTGGTCTCGGCGAACGGGCCGTCCGAGACCAGGGTCTCGCCGTCGCGGACCCGGACGGTGGTCGCGTCCACCACCGGGCGCAGCCGCACACCGCCGAGCTTGGCGCCCCGACGGTCGAGATCCGCCTGCCAGGCCCGGTGCACCGCGTCCGCCTCGAGCTCCTCGTTGCTCGGCGAGACCGACTCGTCGTCACAGATCAACAGTGCGTACTTCACACGACGATCCTGCCCGACGCGGGTGGACCCAGGGCGCTTCAGCTACGGGCCGGCCCGGCGGCCCCGCCGCCACGCGCCGGGTGCCTCGCCCACCTCGCGCTTGAAGGCGCGGTTGAACGCCGCTTCCGACTGGTAGCCGACGGCTGCGGCCGCTTGACCGACGCTGACGGCGTCCGCGGTGAGCATCCGCGCCGCGATCTGGAGGCGCCAACGACCGAGGTACTGCATCGGGGGCATGCCGACGTAGGCGGTGAAGCGCTCGGCGAACGACGAGCGGGACATCGCGACCTCGCGGGCGAGGCGGTCGAGCGTCCACGGATCGGCGGGACGGCCGTGCAGCAGCCGCAGCGCGGCACCGACCTGCGGGTCGCGCAGGCCCGCCACCCAGTTGCGGGCGTCGGGAGGCAGCTGGTCGAGGTGGCCGCGCAGGGCCTCGACGAACATCAGCTCGGCGAGCTTGGCGAGCATCGCCTCCCGGCCGGCTCCACCGTGCCCGGACGCCTCGACCGCTGCGTCCAGGAGATGGGTGACCCAGCGCCAGCTCGCCTCCGAGACCGGCGCGCGGACGATGCGCGGCAGCGCCTCGAGCAGCGGGTTGAACGGGCGGGCGTCGCATCCGAGGAAGCCGCAGACGAACCGGCACCGGTCCGCGCCGGCGTCCCGCCCCGCCGTGAGCGCGAACGGCAGCAGGCGGTCGACGGGCCGGTAGTACCGGGCTGCGTCGGGTGCACCCCGCATTCCGGGTGCCGAGGCCATGATGTTCGCGTCGCCGCCGGGAAAGATCACCATGTCCCCGGCCTGGAGACGAACGGCGGGTTCCGGGCCGTCCACCGCTTCGGTCCAGCACGTGCCCTCGGTGACGACGTGGAAGCCGATCACGCGGTCCGCAGCGCCCATCACCTGCTCGCCGATCTTGTCCGCACCGGGGCTCTCGGTCGCGAACGGCGCGCGGGCGTCGACGTCGAAGAAGACCGCACCGGTCAGGCGGACGGCCAGCAGGACGTCCGACAGCACGTCCATCGCCCACCTCCTCCGACCCCGGGCACCATCCTTCCGGACACCGGCAGAGGGCCGCCGAGCTCGGACATCCGGTCAAGAAGGCCGGTGGCGCGGGCATCTCTGCAGGCTTCCGGGCTCCTTAGTGTCGTGCCATGTCCTCCCACGAAGGGAGTCGGTGAGCGGAGGTTCTGATGCTCGAGAACGTGATGGCACGCCCCACCGGGATCGACGGACCGGATCGGCCGACGACGTCCGCGCCGCCGTCGAGCGGTACCGCGACGCCGTGAATCGGCACGACATCGACGCCGTGGTGGCCGCGTTCACCGACGACGGTCTGATCGACTGCACACCGCCCCCGGACGGCGAACGGTACGAGGGCGCCGCCGGGATCACCGCGTTGTTCCGGCAGCTCTACAGCTCCGCGGACGAACGAACCTTCGAGACCGAAGAGATGATCATTGCCGGGGACCGCGCCGTGGTGCGGTGGCGTCACCACTGGGTCGATGCCTCCGGGGACCCCGGGCACGTGCGCGGCGTCGACGTTCTCCGCGTTCGCGACGGGAAGATCGCCGAGAAGCTCTCTTACGTCAAGGGCTGACCGTCACGATTTCCTCGATGCGGCTTTGCGCAGAGACATCGGAGGAGTTATTCTGATGAGTGCAATCAGAAAAGGAATTCCTCACTCCGCATTTTCAGGATAGCACGGACGGGAAGGCCGCGGACAGGCCCTCCTTCGAGCAGGAGGTCGACGGCCGAGACCGGGCGGATCCGCCGGCTGCACGCGCTGCTCGCCGACGAACTCGCGGCCGCCACGGCCCAGGCGCGGGGTTCGCTGGCCGCGCCGACCGGCGGGCAGCTCAGTGCCCGCTGGGAGCGCGACGTCTCCGTGCACCGCTGGTCGGAGCGGGTGACCGCGCTGGCCGCCGCTCGCTCGGGGTTGTGCTTCGGCCGGCTCGACCACACCGACGGGTCCACGAGCTACATCGGCCGCATCGGGCTCACCGATCCCGCGGACGGGGAGAGCGCGCTCACCGACTGGCGGGCACCTGCCTCCCGGCCGTTCTACTGCGCGACGTTGGCCACGCCGCTCGGGGTGACCCGGCGACGGCATTTCGAGATCGCCGGAATGGCGCCCGACGAGCGGGTCGCTGCTTTTCACGACGATGTGCTCGACCGGGAATCCGATTCCGCATCCTCGTCCGATCCGGCGCTGCTCGCCGCATTGAAGGCGCCGCGCGGGTCGACGATGCGCGACATCGTGACGACGATCCAGGCCGAGCAGGACGCCATCATCCGGCTGCCGCTCGCCGGTGTCGTCGTGATCGAGGGCGGCCCGGGGACCGGGAAGACCGCGGTGGCGCTGCACCGCGTCGCCTACCTGCTCTACACCCACCGCGAGCGGCTGGCCCGCAGCGGCGTGCTGGTCGTCGGTCCCAGCGCCGCGTTCATCCGGTACGTCGGGGGCGTGCTCCCCGCGCTGGGTGAGTCGGCGGTGGTGTTCACCACGCCCGGCCGGTTGGCGCACGGCGTCGTCGCGACGGCCGTCGACGAGGACGACGTCGCCCGCACGAAGGGCGGCCTGGCGATGCTCGACGTCCTGCGCCGTGCCGTCGCCGACCGGCAGGAGCTGCCCGGGTCGCCGATCGCGATCGAACTCGACGACGTCACCGTCGAGATCGACCGGGCGACGGCGACCGAAGCCCGGAGGCGCGCCCGGGCCACCGGCCTGCCGCACAACGCCGCACGGGCGACGTTCCGCGACACGCTCGGCAGCCTGCTCGTCACGCAGGGCGTCGAGCGGCTGAACGAGGACCTGGAGGACCCGCCCGAGCTCGCCGACCTCCTCCGCGAGCTCGGCGACCTCCCGGAGATCGAGCCGGTGGGTGCGGCGGAGGTGTCGGCGGAGATGCGGCGCCGAGCTGCGCGACGACCTGCGCGCGGACCTCGGCTTCCACGCGGCGGTCGAGAGGCTGTGGCCGGTGCTGACCGCGGAGCAGGTGCTCGCCGAGCTGTTCGCGTCCCGGAGCGGCTGGTCGCGGCGGGCGCGACGACTCTCCGCGCTGTTACCGCGCCGAGGCGCCCCGTGGACGGTCGCGGACGCACCGCTCCTCGACGAGCTGGCCGAGCTGCTCGGTCCCCCGCCCGGCCCGACCGGCTCGGACGGAGCGAATCCGACCGCGCCTACGCCGCCGACGTGCTGAACATCCTCGAGTCGGCCGACCGCCAGATCGCCGGGGAGGATCCCGACGAGCTGCGCCCGACCGATTTCGTCACCGCGGACGTGCTCGCCGCCCGGCAGGTGCCCGGGCACCTCATGAGCGTCGCCGAGCGGGCGGCCACCGACCGGGACTGGCGGTACGGGCATCTCGTCGTCGACGAGGCGCAGGAGCTCTCCGCCATGGACTGGCACGTCCTCCTGCGGCGCTGCCCGTCCGGGTCGGTCACCGCCGTGGGTGACCTCGCGCAGCGCAGCGCCCCCGCGGGAGCGCAGGCGTGGGCGGACGTGCTCGCCCCGCACCTCGGCTCGCGGTGGACCTACCGGACGCTCACGGTGAACTACCGGACGCCCACGGAGATCATGGCGCTGGCCGCTGCGGTGCTGGCCGAGTACGCGCCCGACCGGCAGCCGCCCGAGTCGGTGCGGGCGACGGGCGAGGAGCCGTGGCAGCGCACCGTTCCCGCGACCGACCTCGTCGCGCAGGTGCGCACGGCCGTCGAGGCGGAGGTGGCGCGACTGGGCCACGGGACGGTGGCGGTGATCGCCGCCGACCCGTACGACCTGGCCGGTCTTGCCGATCTTCCGGTGCAGCTGCACACCCCGGTGTCGGCGAAGGGGCTCGAGTTCGACGTCCGTCGTGATCGTCGATCCGGAGCGGATCCGGGCACACCACCCCGCCGACCTCTACGTCTCGATGACCCGCGCCACCCAACGGCTCGGGCTGCTGCACGTCGAGGGCTGAGCATGGTGACGCCCGTCTGCCGCATTCAGTGCACCGTCCGTCGCGCGGTCCGACCTCGTGCACGCCTGCCGGGTACGGTCCGTCCCGGCACCTCGTCGCGCGGACCCCCACCCGCGCTGAGCACTCCGATACCGGCTCCCCACCGGAAGGCGCCTGCGATGGCCGATTTCGTCATTCCCGACTCCGCCCTGCCGTCCCGCCGCGCACGCCGTGCGGAGGACGCCGCGCTCCGTGCCGACATCCGCCGTCGGGACCGGATCGACCGATACGCGCGTACCCCCACCCCGCCGACCGACCGCCTGATCGCGCGCGTCGTCGGCGCCGTTCTCCGCCACGGTCACGTCTGACGTCGGCTGCTACGGCGCGCGTCGCCGCAGCCACTCGATGGGGTCACCGTCACGGGCCGGGTCCGGCGGCCCGCCCGGCCGTGCCGGTTCGCCCACGAGCACGCCGGCCTGGCGCAGGAGGGCGCGCGCGAGGCCCCGGCGCTGAGCGGAATAGGTGAGCACGTGCGCCAGCACGCTGCCGAGCACGAAGCTCTCGGGCGGGTCGCACAGCGCGTCGACCAGCCGGTCGCCCCAGGCGCGCCGTCGTTCGACGTCGCGGACGAACGCGAGCCAGCGTGGCGCCACGGCGTCGAGCCGGCCCTGAAGTGTCACCGGGTCGGCGTCGGCGGCGATCCGGCCGGGGTGGTCGGCGCCCTCGACGGAGGCCAGCCAGATCTCGTAGGTCCCCACGCAGTTGTTCAGCAGCGCGGCGATCGAGCCCTCCGGGCCCGCCCACTGCAGCAGGGTCAGCCCGGGTAGCCGCTCACGGGCGTACTCGGCCGGGTCGAGGCCCTTGGCCAGGTCCACCAGCGTGCGGACGTCGTCGACGTCGTGGTGCACCATCAACGCGGTGACCTCACCGGCCGACGCCCCGGCCGAGCCCTCGACCCACAGCGCCGTCCGGCGCGTGGAAGTGGATCCCGTTGGGTGCGGGCAGCCAGTGCGCGGAGCCGGTGGTCGACCCGGTGGGCATCGCGCTGGTTGTTCCACCTGTGGATCCCCGCCTTGTTCCGCTGCGGCGTTGATCCACAGGACATGCGCTGGGCGGGTGCCCGTAGGCGCGGGCGAACGCCCGCGCGAACCCCTCGACCGAGCCGTACCCGGCCGCGAACGCCGCGTCGGTGACCGGGACACCCCGCGCGAGCTGCCACGCGGCGCGTTCGAGCGCCACACGCCGCCGCATCGTGACGGGCGGCTCGCCGGCGTCGCGGACCAGTCGTCGGCTGAAGTGGAACGGCGAGGAGTACGCCCCGTGGGCCATGTCGGCCAGCGACCGGTTCTCCTCGTCGAGGACGGCGTCGAGGAGCTCGCGGAGCCGGTCCCGGCCCGTCACGACGCCTCCTCGCTGACGCTCGTCGACAGCGTGCCGGATCGTGCTGTGCTGGATGGTGACCTCGCAAGCTCGGTCACGACGCCCAGTCCGTCGTCCGCGGGCCGAGCACCGCGTAGCGCGCGCACGCGAACGCGCCGTTGCGGGCCAGGTCGGTCAGGCGCAGGGCGTAGCGACGCGGGAACACCGGCCGTCCGGCCCCGAGCGTCACCGGCGCGATCGCCGCGACGATCTCGTCCAGGAGACCGGCGTCGGCGAACTGCCCGGCCAGGTCCCCGCCCCCGACCACCCACACGTCCTTCCCGCCTGCGGCCGCCACCAGCTCGGCGTGCACGGTCGTGACGTCACCGGAGGCGAACCGCAGGTCGGCGCCGTCGACCCGCGGCAGGTCGCGGTGGGTGAACACGACCGCGGGCATCGGGTAGCCCCACTTCTCGACGCCCGCGGTGATCCGCGCGCGGATCCACTCGTAGGTCGTCGCGCCCATGACGATGGCGCCGACCCCGGCGATGAACGCGGTGTAGTTCATGGGCCCGTCCGCGTCGATGTCCTGGACGAAGAGCCAGTCCAGCGAGTCCGCGGGGTCGGCGATGTACCCGTCGAGCGTGGTCGCGGTGTAGTAGACGGTCTTGGGGTCGTCTCGCTCATGGGTTCAGCGTGGCGGATCGCCCGGCTCCGTGCGCCCGACCGTTCTTGCGCACTCAGGGTTCCCGGCGCCGGCCGTCCTCGGTCCAGTTGGCCTCGACCTTCTTGCTCGGCTGCACCCGCGGCGGCTCGCCCGGCATCTTCGGGTAGTCGGGGGGATAGGGCATCTCGCCGCCACCGGACTCCTCGTAGAGCCGCAGCAGCGGCTCCAGCGAGTTCGCGACGTCGTCGATCGCGGCCCAGGGGTCGCCGTCGGCGAGCCGGTCGGGCACGGTGAACAGCGTGAACGCCGTCGGATCGGTGGTCTCGGCGAGCTCGGCCCAGGTCAGGGGGGTGCTCACCGGGGCGCCGGGGATCGGGCGCAGCGAGTAGGCCGAGGCGATCGTGCGGTCCCGGCAGTTCTGGTTGAAGTCGACGAACACCCGCTCGCCGCGTTCCTCCTTCCACCACTTGGTGGTGACGCCGTCGTCGCGCCGTTCCAGGGCCCGGCCGAACCCGATCGCCGCGTGCCGGACGTCGACGAACTCCCACTCGGGCCGGATGCGCACGTAGATGTGCACGCCGCGGTTGCCCGAGGTCTTCGGGAAGCCGACCAGGCCGAGCTCGTCGAGCAGCTCCTTGGCCACCCCGGCGATCCGGGCGGCGTCGCGGAACGACGTCCCGGGCTGCGGGTCGAGGTCGATGCGCAGCTCGTCGGGGCGGTCGACGTCGCGTGCGGCGGACCGGCCAGGGGTGGAACGTGAGCGTGCCCATCTGCGCGCACCAGACGGGCACGGCGATCTCGGTCGGGCAGATCTCGGCGGCCGTCCGGCCCGAGGGGAACGTGACGTCCACGCTCTGCAGGTAGTCGGGCGCGCCTTTGGGGACCCGCTTCTGGTAGAACGCGTCGGCCTTCTCGCCGGGTCGGCCGGTCGCGAGCTTGATGTCGGGGCGGACGCCGCTCGGCCAGCGTTCCAGCGCGGTGGGCCGGTCGCGCAGGGCGCGCATCAGCCCCTCCTCGACCCGCGTGAAGTACTCGGCGACCATCAGCTTCGTGACGGCGGGCGTCCGGTCGGTGGCCTCGTAGATCACCCGGTCCGGGCTGGACACGCGGACGGCGCGCCCTCCCGCCTCGACCTCGACGGCGGACGGTTTCGGCATCCGCTCACGCTACTGGTTGATCACCGGTCGGGTGGCTCGATCAGTCGGACGGGGACGGGCTGGGACGGCAGGGCGTCGAGGGCCGCGATGGTCGTCCGGATCTGGCGCACGTACTCGGTGCACCCGTCGCAGTCCGCCAGGTGCGCCTCGGCGCTGTCCCGCCACCCCGGGGGGAGGACGCCGTCGAGAAGGTCCGTGACGAGCTCGACCAGCTCCTGGCAGGCCAGGTCCGCCGGCGGCACCGGGTGGTCAGCCGGCTCGGCGGGTGCCGGCCGGGCGAGCCGGGTGGACACGACGAGCAGCGCCCCCACCAGCACCGCGGCACCGGTGAGCACCCATCCGGTCTGCGGCACGCCGTGCGCGCGGCCGAGCCAGCCGAGCACGAGGGACAACGGCAGGAACAGCAGCCAGGAGGCCGTGCCGGCGCCGGACGACACGCCGGCCCGGATCGTCGAGGGCACGGCGTCGTGCAGCAGTTTCCAAGCCAGAACCATGATCCGGTTGCGGCTCCACCGGTCCGCGAGGATGCCGGAAGGCACCTCCAGCAGGGGCACGACGGCGGCGTAGGCGGCGGCCATCACGCCCACCGAGGCCGGGGTGAACCCGATCTCGGACATGAACAGCTTCTCGACCGGCACCCAGAGGATCAGGCCCTGCATCGCCACCTGCAGGCCCTTGCCGCCGGGCATCCCGCCATCGAGGTCGAGACCTGCGACGTCACCGACGCCGCCGAGCGCGCGGTGCTGGTGAAGCGCGTGCTCGCCGCGCACGGTCGGGTCGACGTGCTGGTGAACAACGCGGGCGTCGGGGCGCTCGGCTACCTCGATGAGCTCAGCGCCGACGACGTCGGCGGGTCTACGGCACGAACATCGTCGCCGTCGCAGATCGGTCGGGCGATCACCGAGAAGGTCACCGCTCTGGTGCGGGAGCAGGCGCAGGGCGTCCCCGCCCGCTAATCGTCAACCCAGAGTTGACGGTACCTGGTCGTCAACTTAGAGTTGACGACATGACGGAACCCGTCCGGATGACCGGAACTCCTCGGCTCGACGACCTCATCTCGGGCGTCGAGCAGGCCCATGCCGACCCGCTGGACCGGGTCGCCGGTGCCGCGATCGTCGCCGACGCCCTCGACGAGACCGGCGACCACCTCGTCGGTCACTTCGTCGACCGGGCGCGGCGCGCCGGGGCGTCATGGACCGACATCGGGCGCAGCATGGGGGTCACCAAGCAGGCGGTCCAGAAGCGGTTCGTGCCCAAGGAGGCGCCGCAGGACTTCCGGCGGTTCACCCCGCGCGCCCGCAACGCCGTCGTGTCGGCCCAGAACGAGGCCCGGACCGCGGGCAACGCCGAGATCCGGCCGGAGCACCTGATCCTGGGGCTGCTGGCCGAGCCGGAGGGCCTCGCCGTCCGGGCACTCGTGGCGCAGGGCGTCACGGCGGAGGCGCTCCGGCAGGCGGCGACGGCGGCGCTGCCCCCGCCCGTCGACGAGGTGCCCGCGCTGATCCCGTTCGACGGCGCGGCGAAGAAGGCGCTCGAGCTCACGTTCCGCGAGGCGCTGCGGCTGGGGCACGACTACGTCGGGACCGAGCACATCCTGCTGGCGCTGCTGGAGCTCGAAGGGGGCACCGGTGTGCTGTCCGGGCTCGGCGTCGGCAAGGCTGCGGTCGAGTCCGCGGTCACGGCCTTCCTGTCGACCTGGCCAGGTGCCCGACCAGCAGAGAGTTGACCTCGTCGGCCGACTCGACCGTCGCCAGATGCGCGCCGGGGACGATCTCCAGCCGGGCGTCCGGGATCCCGGCGGCAAGCGTGCGGGCATGCGGGTCGACCGGCGTCGCGGCGTCGTCCGCGCCGGCGACCACCAGTGTCGGAGCGGTGATCGCGGGCAGCCGGTCGCGGTGGTCCCAGACGGCCAGCGCGGCACAACAGCCGATGTAGCCCTCGTCGGTGGTGCCGGCGACCATGGCCCGCGCCTCGGCGACCGTGTCCGGGTGTGCCGCCGCCCAGCCGGGGGTGAACCAGCGGTCGACGACGGCGCGGGCGATCGACGCCGTGCCGCCCGCGGAGACGGCGGCGATCCGGTCGTGCCAGACCGTCGGATCCGGGAAGTGCGCGGACGTGCAGCAGAGCACGAGCCGGCCGATCCGCTCGGGGTGCTCCGCGGCCAGGTACATCCCGACCATGGCGCCCAGCGACAGCCCGCACCAGTCGACGCGGTCCACGCCGAGGTCGTCGAGCAGCGCGCGCACGTCGTCGGCCAGGTCGGCCACGCGGTACATGCCTGGCCGGGCCGGGGAGCCGCCGTGGCCGCGCAGGTCGACCCGCACCACCCGGAACCGGCCGACGAGCGCCGGAAGCTGCGGTCGCCACATCTCCACGGTGCTGCCCAGCGAGCCGACCAGGACGAGCACCGGCCCGTCGGCGGGACCGTCGACGACGTGGTGCGCCGTCACCGCCCGGCCGCGCCCACTGTCTTCATCGCGCGCAGGGTGGTCAGCTCCCGCTCCGTCGGCGGGGTCGTCTCGCCGAGCTCGTCGGAGATCTCCAGCGACCACCCGGTCTCGGCCCGCACCTGCTCCACCGTGACACCCGGATGCAGCGCGGTGAGCATCAGCTCCTTGGACACCGGCTCGGGCTCCAGCACACCGAGGTCGGTGATCACCCGGACCGGTCCCGCGCCGCGCAGCCCGAGCAGGGCGCGGTCGGTCGGCCCCGTCCCGTGGCCGCAGGTCGTGACGAAGTCGACCCGGTCGACGAACGCCCGCTTGCGGTGGCGCATCACGACGATCACCTCGCGGCAGCCCGCGGAGATCTCGGGGGCGCCCCCGGAGCCGGGCAGCCGGACGTCCGGCTCGTCGTACTCGCCGATGACGGTGGTGTTGAGGTTGGCGTAGCGGTCGATCTGGGCGCCGGACAGGAACCCGACGTCCATCCGGCCGGACTGCAGCCAGTAGTTGAAGATCTCGGGCACGCTGACGACCGACAGCGCGGTGTCGGCCAGCACGCCGTCGCCGATCGAGAGCGGCAGCTCGTCGGGCCGGGTGTCGATCGTCCCGGACTCGTAGACGAGCACCAGACCGGGGGCGTGCAGGCGGCGGGCCAGGTTCGCCGCTCGCGACGGGAGGTCGATCCCGACGAAGACCACCTGGCCGTCGCGCAGCTCGCGCGCCGCGGCGACGGTCATCATCTCCTCGGCCGTGTGGTTCACGGTGCCCCCCGCTCCGTGGCCGGCTCGCCCTTCTCGACGTCCACGCAGCCACGCGGTGAACGTCTCCCGGTCCCGGCTGATCTTCTCCCACTCCAGGTAGGCGGCGTTGTCCCGGTCGTAGTAGCCGTGCGCGTACGAGGGCGCCGCGCCGCCGGGGACGACCGCGACGGCGTCCACCGTGAACCGCGGCAGCACGACCTCACCCGGCACGGGCGTCAGCTCGTCCACGATCTCCTCGACGGTCACCAGCGCGTGCCGGGCCGCGAGCACGGCCTCCTTCTGCACGCCCGTGATGCCCCACATCGAGACGTTGCCGTCGCGGTCGGCGCGTTGGGCGTGCACGATCGTGACGTCCGGGTTCAGCGCCGCGACGGCCGTCAGGTGCTCGCCGGTGAACGGGCAGCGGACCGTGGAGACGCCCCGCGTGTGCCGGACCAGATCGGTGCCCGCGGCGCCGCGCAGGACCGCGAACGGCAGGCCCGAAGCCCCGGCGACGTACCGGTTGGCCATCCCGGCGTGGGTGTACTCCTCGATCTCCAGCGGGACCGGCCACCCCGCCGTGATCGCGTCGCGGAGCCGGAAGAGCGAGCCGACACCCGGGTTGCCGCCCCACGAGAAGATCAGCTTGCGGGCGCAACCCGCACCGATGATCTGGTCGTAGACGAGGTCCGGCGTCATCCGGGCGAGCGTCAGGTCGCGCCGGCGCTGGCGGATGATCTCGTGCCCGGCGGCGAACGGGATGAGATGGGTGAACCCCTCGAGCGCGACCGTGTCGCCGTCGTGCACGAACTCGGCCACGGCATCGGTCAACGACACGATCTTGGCCACATGCGGAACGCTAGTGGGCGACCCGTGACCGGGCAATCGCGGCCGGCAACCTTCCGCCGATTCACCCGCGACACGCCGAAGGAGATGCGCGGATCAGGCGTCGGCGTCCCGTTCGGCGGCCCGCGTGATGTTGCGGACCATGCCGCCGAACACCAGCCCGTGGAACGGCGCGACGGCCCACCAGTACAGGTGCCCGGCCAGCCCGCGGGGGAGGAAGACGGCGCGCTGGCGGTAGCGCGAGCCCGCGTCCGCGGCCGGCCGCACGGTCAGCTCGAGCCACGCGCGGCCGGGGACCTTCATCTCGGCGCGCAGCCGCAGCAGGTGCTCCCCGTCCGTGTCCTCCAGCCGCTCGACCCGCCACCAGTCGAGGGCGTCGCCGGTGTGCAGGCGGTCGGGGTCGCGCCGACCGCGGCGCAGCCCGACGCCGCCGACCAGCCGGTCCAGCCAGCCGCGCACCGACCAGGCCAGCGGGAACGAGTACCAACCCCGGCGGCCGCCGATGCCGGTGACGACCGACCACAGCGCCTCGGGGCCTGCGGTGCACGGGCGCTCGCGCTCGTCGATGTACACGCTGCCGCCCGCCCACTGCGGGTCGCTGGGCAGCGGGTCCGCGGCGGCGCCGGTGCCCGCGGCGTCGGACCAGCGCGTCTCCACGTCGCCGGTATTGATCTTGGAGAGGGCGAGCGCGACGGCCCGGTCGTACCCGATGCGCCCCTCGGGCGGGTCCGGCACGTACTCGAGGATGTCCTGCTCGCGGCAGACCACCTCGTGCACCAGCGAGTCGATCAGCGGGGCGGCAATGGCCCGTGGCACGGGGGTGACCAGGTTCACCCAGTGCGACGAGAGCCGCGGCGTCAGCACCGGCACCGACAGCACGCGGCGGGCGGGCAACTCGGCGACGGCCGCGTAGCGCGACATCATCTCGCGGTAGGTGAGCACCTCGGGGCCGCCGATGTCGAAGGTCCGGTTGACGCCCTCGGGCAGGCGGGCGGCGGCGATCAGGTACCGCAGCACGTCGCGGATGGCGATCGGCTGGATGCGGGTGCCGACCCAGCGCGGCGTCACCATCACCGGCAACCGTTCGGTCAGGTAGCGCAGCATCTCGAAACTCGCCGACCCGGACCCGATCACGACGGCGGCCTGCAGCACCGCCGTGGGCACGCCGCTGCAGAGCAGGATCTCGCCGACCTCGCGGCGGCTCTCCAGGTGCGCCGACAGCGGCCCGTCGGGGTGCAGGCCGCCGAGGTAGACGATGCGGCGCACACCGCAGTCGCGCGCCGCCCGGGCGACGATCGTCGCGGCACGCCGGTCGATCGCCGCGAAGTCGCGGTCGACCAGGGAGTGGACGAGGAAGTACACGACATCGACCCCCACGCAGGCGCGCCGCACGGCGTCCTCGTCGAGCAGGTCGCCGCGCACCACCTCGGCGTCGCGGGCCCACGGGACGTCGCGCAGCTTCGCGGGGTCGCGCACCAGGCAGCGCACGGCGTCGCCCTCGGCCAGGAGCCGCGGGGCCAGCCGCCCGCCGACGTAGCCGGTGGCGCCGGTGACGAGATGTCGCACGGGTCGATGCTGCCGTGCGGCGGCCGGGTCGGCATGTCGACCGACGATTCGGACCGTCGCAGGCACGGGCTGTACCCGGTCGACCCGACAGAGGGACCACGGTCGGGTACCGGTCTGGCGGTCCCCGCCACCGGTCGGGTGAGGACGGCGGCCGACCAGGTCGAGGTGAAGTGACCAACTTGTCCGTATGCGGGCGGTTCGACGCGCCGAATCCACCCGATCGGATGGCAACCGTGCCCGAGGTCGGTAATGGTTGCGTCGGAGCCGTTTCCCCGTGCGGGTGTCGCCGTTGTGGGTGGCGAGTGCGCGGATGGACAGGGGGACGGCGTGGCGGAGCGGTCGGGCATGTGGGGCGGGACGCCGAACCGGCCGGCGATGGGCCCGGAACATCCGGTGGCCGGCCCCGGCCGATGGGGGACGGAGCGTCCGGCGGCGAACCGGTGGGGACCGGACCGCCTCGTCGAGCCCGACCGCGCCGACCCCGGCGACGGGCGGCACGCCCTGGACCGGGACGCCGCCCTCACGCCGATCTTCACGGCGCTGCGCCGTGGGCGTTGGCGGCGGCCCCGGGCGCAGACTTCGGGACTGCGGCTGGCGCCCGAGCCGGTGGAGCGCCGCGACGACGGCCCGCCGACGTCCCCGATCCCGGTCGTTCCGGCCCTGCACTCGCTCGACCCGTACCCGACGGGCGGCTACCACGCAGCGTCCGTCGACCCGGTTGGGTCGGGCGCTTTCCGGGGGGTCGACCCGCACGCGTCGGGAGGTTTCCGTGGCGCCGAGCCGCAGGCGTCGGGCAGGTTCCGCGAGGTCGAGCCGTATGCGTCGAGCGGATTCCGCTGGCCGGTCGTCGCGCCGTCCGCATCCGGTGGTCACCGGGCGGTGTCCGCCGACCTGCACACGTGGGGCGGCGAGCCTCGTGCCCATGCAGCCGCCGGCGGAGCCTCGGGCGAGTTGCCTCGGACGCACGGCAACGGCGCGTCGGTCGATCCGTTCGCCCCGGGCTCGTTCGCCCCGCGCGCGGCCCCGCCGTCGCGGACGGAGACGACGGCCGTGTGGTCCCCGGGGGACTACTCGATGCCGCCCCAGCAGGTGACCGACACGGGCCGCCACCACCGCCGCGCTGGCCCCGCCGGCTGGTGACCGCGAGTCGCTACGTTTGCCGGCGCGAGTGGGCACGTTTGGGGTCGCGAGTCGGCGGGTTTGTCGGTCTGAGTCGGCACGTTTGTCGGCGCACCGCCCGGCTCATCGCGATCTGCGCTCGCGGTGCCGTCGGGGTCGCAGCGCTCCGGGTGTCCGACCGCGGATGTCCACTCCTCGGGCGATGAAGGCCTCGTCGAGTTCCTTCTCGAGCCGGGTCCCGGAATGCACGTCCTCTGCACCTGCATCGACCGCGATCCACCCCCGCCGCTCGAGGTCCCGACGCCGCGCCGCGTCGGCCTCCTTCTTATCGACGTGAGCCGCGTAGCCGTTGTACTCGAGGGCGATCTTGAGCTCCTCCCAGCCGAGATCGAGGCGATACACCTCGCGCCCGTCGATGTCCAGAACCGGCAGGTTGGCCGCAGGTGTCGGAAATCCGAGGTCGACGACCCGCCAGAGGAGCCAGCTCTCCGAGGGAGACTCGGCGCGGCCGGTCGCCAGGTCGACGAGGCGGGCACCGATGCGAGTGCCGCGCGGGTCGGGCCGTGTGCTGATCAATTCACGGATTCGACGTCGCATCTGCATGCGCTCCAGTTCCACCGTGCAGGCGAGGGCTTCGTCGATGACCGCGAGTGCGTTCCAGGGCCTCAGCGTGCAGGCGAGATCGGCGAGAACGCGGTCGAGGCCGAGGACAGGGAGTCCGAGCCGCTCTTCTCGATCGTTCTCGAGGAACATGCCGTTGTGCACGACGATGCCCGTGCGCGATCGCTTGTGGGTCTCGTACGGCACCACGAGATGGACCGGAGTCGGGGCGACCGCTGTCAGCCCGTGCAGGAAAGCTGCGGAGGGTCCGGTCACGAGCGCGGCCGGACCCGTGACGAGCCAGGCCGCGGAAATGATCGTCATCGGGTCGGCGCCGCGGAGTGGGTCCACCAGGACACCCCGCCATGGCGAGAGGACCTCGCCGCGGGCGAGCGCGGCGTCCACTTCATGACGACCGAACGACTGAACGGCGTCGGCGCGCAGAAAGGCACCGTGTAGTCCGGGGATATGAATCGGCATGGCCGCAACGCTCGCCACCCGGAAGGCCGCATGGGGCCGAACCGGGTGATCTGTGGACAGGCGTTGGCGAATGTGGACAACTTCGCGGGTCTCGAGTGCGAACTCAGCACGACGAACGTGCCGACTCGCGCCCGCGAACGTGCCGACTCGCGCGAATGTGGGGTCAGGGGCCGAGGACGGCGTCCAGGTGCGGGTTGGCGAATCGGCGGTCCGGGTCCAGGCGGTCGCGGACGCGACGGAAGTCCGACGCGCGGGCGTACGCCGCGTCGACGTCCGGGGCCGTCCAGTCGTGCCGAGTCGCCCAGTGCGGGCGCCCGCCGACGTCGCCGAGGACCGACGCCACCAGGCCGTACAGCGGCTCCGGGTCACTTCCGCGCCGAACCCGCACCGCGATCCAGGCCGTGGCGCGGCCGACAGCCGGATGCAGCCAGCCGGTCTCGGCGGCCCCCACCCGCACGAGGACGGGCATCCGGGGCACGAGGTCCCGGGCCGTGGTTGCGGCGCCGAGTTCGCGCAGCGCGCGTCCGAGCGCCTCACGGGGCAGTGCCCACTCACTCACCTCGGCCCGCACCGGCCGTTCCGCGACGAGCACGCGGTGCGCGGGGCCGACGGTCGAGCCGCTCCACCGGCTCGCGGAGCGGCGCAGCACCGGCCCGAGGCGTGGGACGACTCGACCGAGCGCGTGCACCGATCCAACTGCCGCGGCCGATCCGACCGCGACCGCCCGGCCCGCGACGCCGCGCTCCTCGACCGGCTCGGTCTCGACCGGGTCCGCCCACCGCGCCAGGGCGTGGCCGTCGGGAAAGACCTCGAGCTCGGTCCAGTGGTGAAGGTCGGGGAAGCCCTCGTCGAGCAGGTCGGTGAGCGGGCGCAGCTCCTCGCCCGCGGCGAGGGTCCGTTCGGGGCCGACCGCAAGCTCCACATCGGTCAGGATGCCGAGCGCGCCCAACCCGACACGGGCCGCATCGAGGTCCGGCCCGTCGATCCGGTGCAGCTCGCCGTGGCCGTCGACCAGCCGCACCGCCTTGACCAGCGAGGAGAGCGAGCCGACCGCGGCGCCGCTGCCATGGGTACCGGTGCTGACCGCCCCTCCGACGGTGACGCCGTCGCCACGGGGAACGACGTCGATCGACAGGCCGTGCCCCGCCAGCTCTGCCAGCAGGTCGTGCAGCTTCTCGCCGGCCCGCACCCGCACCCGGTGCGCGTCGAGCGCGACGATGCCGGTGAGTGCGGACGTGTCGAGCGCGACGTCGTCGGACACCGCCAGAGGGCTCCAGGACCAGCGGGCTCCGACGGGGCGGATGCGCAGGCCCCGGTCGGCCGCGCGACGCACGGCGGCGACGACGCCCGCCTCGTCGAGCGGCCGGTCGGTCGCCCGCGGCCGACTCTGCAGCGCCCCGGACCAGTTGGTCCACACGGGGCGAGAGCCTAGTCGTTCGCACCTGTGGATCTCCGACTTGCTTCGCTGCGGCGTCGTGCCGACAGTGCCGGCAAAGGTGCCGACTCGCGCCGGCGAAGGTGCCGACTCGCGGTGGCGAAGGTGCCGACTCGCGCTGACGAACGTGGCGACTCGCGGGCGAGGGGGTCAGGCGTGGAGGCGGGCGGCGATCTCGCGGAGGTCGCGGGTGGCGGCCGTGCGGTCGACGCGGGTGGGTTCGCCGTCGGCCAGCACCTGGTCCCCGGCCACCCAGACGTCGCGCACCAGCCGGGCGCCGCCCGCCCAGACCAGGTTCGACAGGAGTTGGGCGTCGTCGGCGGGGTCGACGAAGGCGGGGTCGGCGAGGTCGACGTGCACCAGGTCCGCCCAGCGGCCGGGTTCCAGGGCGCCGAGGTCGTCGCGGCCGATCGCGGCTGCGCCGTCTCGCGTGGCCATCAGGAGGAGCTCCCGCGCCGTGAGCGCGGCCGCGTCGCCACTGGTCACCCGCGCGAAGAGGCCCGCCAGGCGAGCCTGGTTCCAGAGGTCGAGGTCGTCCCCGGAGGCCGGGCCGTCCGTCCCGAGCCCCACCCGCACCCCCGCCCGCCGCAGCGCCACCACCCGGGCGACGCCCGCCGCAAGCTTGGCGTTCGAGCCCGGGCAGTGCGACACGGCGACCTGTCGGGCCGCCAACAGGCCGATCTCATCGTCGCTGAGATTCACGCAGTGAGCAGCAAGAATCCGGCCGCCGTCGAACACGCCGAGCTCGTCCAGCAGCGCCGGCACCGAGCCGTACTCGGCGCGCAGCGCGGCGTCCTCCTCCTTCGTCTCGGCCAGGTGCAGGTGCAGCAGTGCGCCCCGCTCCCGGGCGTGCTCCGCGACCGACCGGAGCGCCTCGGGCGGCAGCGTGTACGCCGCGTGCGGCCCGTAGCCCAGCTCGACCCGTTCGCCGGGCCCGTGGCGCAGGCCGTCGCGGTCGATGCGGCGCGAGATGCCGTTGCGCATCGCCTCCCAGCTGCCGAGGCGGTCCCAGCCCGGCGCGGCGATCACTCCGGGCGTCAGCAGCACCCGCGAGCCGACCGTGAGCACCGCGTCGACCACGGCGCCGGTGAAGAAGTACATCTCGACGCTGGTGGTCGTGCCCGTCCGCAGGAGCTCGATGCACCCGGACGTCATGCCGGCCCGGACGTCCGACGCGGTCAGCCGGCCCTCCGCGGGCCACATCACCTCGTGCAGCCAGCGCAGCAGTGGCAGGTCGCCGCCCATTCCGCGCAGCAGCAGCATCGGGGTGTGGCAGTGGGTGTTGACCAGCCCGGGCAGCAGCACCCCGGCCAGCTCGCGGACCGGGCCGCGGACGGGCGGTGCCTCCGCGAGCGGCCCCACCCAGGTGATGCGCCCGTCCGCGACGTCGACGGCGCCGTTGCGCAGGACCGAACACGCGGGGTCGCACGGCAACACCACCGGGGCGGTGAACCGCGTGGACCCCACCTCAGCGCCGCGGCTCGAGCAGCGAGCGCAGGGAGCGGAACGGCGGCAGCCACGCGCCGGTGTCGGGGAGGGTCTCCAGCGTCATCCGCGGCAGCGGCTCGCGGAACACGCCGTCGATCTCCTCGAGATCGACGAACTCGATCACCTCGGAGGTGAGCGCGAAGTTGGCGTACTCGCGGAACCCGATGACGGTGACGCACGTGCCCTTGGCGACGAGCGTCTCCAGCGGCTGCCGGAACGCCCGCCCGTCTCCCGACGCGACGACGACGTGCGACAGCACGCCCTCGGAGGCGCGCAGCTCGATGTGGCCGAGCATGTCGTCGTCGACGTCGCTGTCGTCGGTGACCTTCGGCTTGGCGAACACCGCGAAGCCGACGTTGCGCAACGCCTCGACCCACGGCCGCACGACCTCGGTGCTGCCCGGCACGACGTTGGTGAAGACGCAGGCCTCGGCGACCGCGTCCGGGCCGGCGACCTCGAGCAGCCAGCGGCCGACGGCGTCGAAGCGCGGCCGGAACGCCGACGTCGGGCGCGCCCCCAGCAGCGAGCCGAGGCTCATGTCCATGTTCGGGGCGTCCCAGACCAGCAGCACGCGGTCCGGCCGCTCGGGCAGGTCAGTGGTCATGCCCGCACGGGGTCAGGAAGGCCATACCCAGAGCCTAACGCGTGTCCTGTGGATCACCGCCGAGCTCGCTGCGGCGTTGATCCACAGGACAGGCGCTGGTCCTGCCTCAGATCGGGTGCGGCGGCAGGAAGCCCGGGGTCGTGCCGGGCTCCGGCTCGTCGTAGTAGCGGTGGTAGACCGCCGTGAGCCCGCCCGACAACGGCGGCACGATCCAACTCCAGTCGGCCGGGCACGGCCTGCCGGCCTCGGCCTCGCGTTCCACGTGCAGCAGGAAGCGCTCCGACTCGGTGTGGTGGTCGGCCATCGTCACCCCTGACCGGTCGAAGGAGTGCTGCACCGCCGTCACGAGCTCGACCAGCGCGCGGTCCTTCCACATCGTGCGCGGGCTGCTGGTGTCGAGGCCCATCCGACCGGCGATCACCGGCAGCAGGTTGTACCGGTCGGCGTCGGCGAGGTTGCGAGCCCCGATCTCGGTGTTGAGGTACCAGCCGTTGAACGGCACCGCGGGATAGGTGACGCCACCGATGCGCAGCGGCATGTTGCTGATCGCCGGCACGGCGTGCCAGCGCAGCCGCAGCTCGGTGAACCACTCCAGGGTCGGGTGGACGAGGTCGACCTGGAGGACGGCGTCGTCCGGTATCTCGAACAGTTCCGGCGCCCCGCCGTCGGAGATCATCAGCGGCAGCACGTCGAAGCGGCCGCGGGGCTCGGGCGGCACCCAGCCGGCGGCCAGCCCGCGGTCGGTGAAGTCGGCGTGCCGCCCGTCGCCGCGCATCTCGCCCGACGGCATGCGGTACCCGGCGTAGCGGACGAGCTGGTCGTTGTGGATCCGCGGCCCCGGACGGCCCGGGCCGTCGGGGGCGAAGACCGAGATCTCGATCGGATGGACCGCCCGGCGTGGACTCGCGAAGATGGGTGACGCACTCCCGGGCGACGTCCTCGGGTGCCCGCAGGTGGCGCAGGTCGCGAACCGCAGGCTCTTCCAGTACAGCCGGCCGATGCAGCGGGCGGAGTTCCGCCAGGCCAGCGGAACTTTGCGGAACAGGAGGTCCCGCACGTCACGGCCCTCGCTGCGGGCGCGGCGCTCGAACTTCGTCTCCGGGCGCTCGGGCGGGCGCACCGTCCAGCCGTCCTCGCTGGTGGAGGTGTTCTCCAGGAGCGGCTCGCCCGCACACGCCACCCGCATCTCGGACGCGTAGTGGGCCCAGTCCGTGGCGAGGTGCAGGACCCCGCCCGGAGCCAGCCGGGAGGCGGCGAGCGCGACGAACCCGGGCTGGACCAGGCGGCGCTTGTGGTGCCGCCGTTTCGGCCACGGGTCGGGGAAGAAGATCCGCACCGCGGCCAGGGAGTCCGGCGGCACCTGTTCCCGCAGGAGGTCGACCGCGTCGCCGCGGAGCAGCCGCAGGTTCGTCAGTGCCGCGTCCTCGATGCGCATGAGCAGCTGCGCCAGCCCGGGCTCGAAGACCTCGACGGCGAGGTGGTCGGTGTCCGGCGCCGCGGCGGCCTGGGCCGCGGTCGACTCCCCGGTGCCCGAGCCGATCTCGAGGACCAGCGGGGCGCGGCGCCCGAACCAGGCAGGCGGGTCGTAGGCCACCGCCCCGGACACGACGTCCGCCACGTCGATCCCGTACGCCGGCCACAGCCGTTCCCAGGCGTGCGCCTGCCCCTCGGTGAACCGGTTGCGCTGGTGGACGAAGCTCGTGACCCGCCGGCGCGGGGGGTGGGGGGCGGTCTCCGTGTCCTCCTGCGCCTGCCGGGTCGACACCTGCTCAGACACCGCCGGTCCGGTTCGCCGCGGGCAGCTCGCCCGTGGCAGCGGACGGGTCACCGAGGGGGGCGGCGTCCGCGGCCGGCAGCCGCACCGCCGACGTCGCGCCGGGCAGCTTGCCGCGCAGGTACCCCGCAGCCGTCGCGCCGAGGGCCGTGACGATCGCCAGCGCCGACGCGGGCCGCCCCGCCCGCAGCTCCCGGACCACCGCTCCGGGCAGCACGGTGGCCACGTAGGTGCGCTCGGTGGACAGGGCGTCGTCGCTGCCCACCAGCTGCGACACCGCCGCCTTCGACAAGCCCTCCGACCAGCTGCGCCGTCGCAGGTAGGCCCACCGCACCCGGTCGTCGCTCACCCGGTGGTCGACCTGCGCGGTGGGCTCGAAGACGATCCGCGCCCCGCGACCCATCCGGCGGTAGATCTGCCGGACCCGGATGCAGAACTCCGTCTCCTCGCAACCCAGCGGGTTGCGCCCGATCCGGCCGAGGTCCTCGGCGAAGCCGCCGACCCGGGCGAACACCTCGCGGCGCACCGACATGTTGCACCCCATGAGGTTGCGCACCTCGGCCTGCGTGGTCGGCTGGCCGGTGTAGGTGCAGCCGACCACCCAGTCGAGCTCACCCGTGGCGTCGGCGGTCGTTCCGCCGGTGGGCAGCAGGCCCGGCCGGGCCTCGGGGAACACGGGGTGGGCGACCCCGCCCACGGCGACGACGTCGGGGTCGGCGTACGGCGCGAGCAGCGCGCCGAGCCAGCCGGGCCGTGCGGCGGCGTCGTCGTCGAGGAAGACCACGACGTCACCGGACGCGGCGGCGACGGCGGTGTTGCGCGCTCCGGAGAGACCCTGCCGGTGCGCGTTCGGCAGCACCCGGACGTCCTTGTCCGATCCTGCGCTGCCGAACGCCTCCCGAGCCCGGTCGAGCAGTGCCGGATTGTGGTCGACGACCACGAGCACCTCGGCGGCACGGACGTCCTGTGCCTGTACGGAGCCGACCGCCGCGACGATGTCGTCCCACCGCTTCTCGGTGTAGACGCAGATCACGACGGTGGCCCGGGGCAGCGCGGGGGCCGGGCTGGTCACGTGCGGGGTCCTCCTCCGGTACGGGCGGCGGACCCCCACGGCTCAGTGCCGCGAGCGGGCCGCCTTCCGGCGGTCGGCCCGCCGGTGCTCAGAAAGAAGCGTACGCAGCACCCGGGTGCCGTCGGTGAAGGTGCGCAGGTTCGTCTCCCCGAAGATGCGTTGGCGTTCGACGGAGGGGACTTCGGTGATGCGCAGGCCGGCGGCGGCGATGCGGCAGTTGAGGACGGTTTCGATTTCGAAGCCGTCGCCCCAGAGCATGCCGTCGGGGGGTGGGGGGGTGGTGGGGTCGGGGAGGTCGAGCAGGGGGAGCAGGTCGGCCCAGAAGGCGTTGTAGCCGTAGCAGAGGTCGGTGTAGCTGGTGCCGAACAGGGCGTTGGCGACGCCGTTGAGGCCGGCGTTGCCGGTGCGGCGGAGCAGGGTGATGTCGTCGCTGCCGCCGCCGGGGGCGAAGCGGGAGCCTTTGGCGAAGTCGGCGCCGGCGACGAGGGCGGCGACGAAGGCGGGGATCTCGGCGGGGTCGGCGGAGCCGTCGGCGTCGAACATGACGATGACGTCGCCGGTGGCGGCGGCGAAGCCGCAGGCCATGGCGTTGCCCTTGCCCTTACGGGTCTGGGTGATCGCCCGCACCCACGGAAGGGTGCGGCGTGCCGCGCCGATCGAGTCGTCGGTCGAGTGCCCGTCGACCACGATGATCTCGTGCACCGCCGGGCGCACCGCGGCGATCGCGGGGAGCACGACCTCGAGGTTGCGCGCCTCGTTGCGGGTGGGGACGACGACGCTGACGGCCGGGAACGCCGATCGCCGCGGTTGGGGTCGCGGGCGTGGGCGACGCGGCGCCCGCCGGGTCGCGATGTGCCCCGGGCCACCCGGAACCAGGGTCGCGACGGCCGGCCGGGGGGGTGATACGGCGCTCACTCAACCTCCATCAGGTCCACTCGGTCGGGGAAACGACCCAGGTCCGGGGGCAGGTGCGGGCGGACGGCGACACCACCCGCGCGTGCATCCGACCCCGGAATCCGGTGCGGACCGTGATCTTTTCCGACGTTCGTCAGACGCCCGGCCCCTGCCCTGGTTGCTCCCCCGGGCGTGTGGAACCCCCCACGTTCGCGATTGCACACCGTTGTCGCGTTCGGCCGCGCGCCCGACCGGCCGACTGCCACCATCGCCGACATGCCCGAACCCCGACCCGGTGATCCGCCCCTGCCGGACCGCTACGCCGACGCCGTGCGGGCGCGCCGCGCCGAGCTGCGTGGCGTCCGCGCGCTGCTGCTCGGCGGTCACCGCGTCGAGATTCGGCACTGCCTGACGGCGTCCCAGCTGGTGGCCGTGGCCGAGCTGGCGGCGGCACTGTCCGTGCTCGGTCGCGAGCTGCGCCACCATGCCGCGCGTGCCGACCGCGCCGGTCGGGCGGCCCTGCCGTCGCTGGCGGAGGCGGCGGTCGGCCATCTGGTCGACCGGGTCGTCATGCGGTGGGCGGCGGTGGTGTTGCCGGGGCTCCGGCGCGTCGCCTCGCCGCTCGCCCCGGACGCCGTGCCGGCCCTACGGCCGGTCGTGACGGTGTTGACCCGCCGTCCGTCGATCACCGTGCCCGGCCCAGAGCCTCCGCAGCGTGCTCTCGGGGCGCTCCTCGCGGGCGCGACGGGCGGGACGTGGCGGCTGGCCCTGCTGCCGGTTGCGGTCCTCCCGGCAGTCGGGCTACCCGCGGTCGGGGGCCGCGCGGTCCTGGCGCCGGCGCTCGGGATCGCGCTCGCCCTGTTGGTCGCGACCACGCGGGCGCAGCGGGTGGCGGCGGACCGGGCGCGCCTGCGCCGGTGGGTGGACGAGGTCACGGCTGCGGTGCGGGCGGCGCTGGGCACCGAGCTGGCGCGCCGACTGATCGACGTCGAGCGGGTTGCGGGCGCCGAGCTGGACGAGCTCGTGGCCCGTCGGCTGGCGTTGGTCGAGGCGGAGCTGCGGGCGCTCGCGCCGGCGGAGCAGAGGGGGACAGGATGAACGAGGAGCGGTGGCCGACCGGGCTGACAGGCCGGGCTCCCGTCCGTCGGCCGGGTGGTGTTCCCGACGAGGGCGCCGGCGCACCTGTCGAGATCGGGTCGGGGGCCGACACGGACGGCGACACCGTGCCGGACACGCTGCTCACCACCGACGGTGCTGATCTACTCGTGTTCACCGACCTGGACGCCGACGGCCTTGCGGACCGGGTGCTGCGGATCGATTGCGGGGGGAGCGTGCATCCCGACCCGCACCCCGACGTCGGCCTCGGCGGTCCGGTGACGGGTAGCGCCCGCACGGGCTGGTCGGGCCTGCTCGGAGTGTTGTTCGGCCCCGATCCCTGACGCGGGTGGGGTGACAGGTGACCGGACTGTCGGTGGGGCCGGTTAGCGTGCCGCCATGGCGGACCGGATCGACCCCGAGCGGATGGACCCGGCATTCCGCGCGCTGCCGCTCGCGCGGCTCGCGGACGCCGCGCTGGGCCGGGCCCGGGAGCTCGGTGCCGAGCACGCCGACGTGCGGGTGGAGCGGATCGTGGCGCAGTCGGTCGAGCTGCGCGACGCCGGAGTCACGGGTGTCGTCGACTCCTCGACCGAGGGGCTCGCGGTGCGCGTGCTCGTCGACGGCACGTGGGGCTTCGCCTCGCACGTCGAGCTCACCCCCGAACGGGCCGCGTCGACGGCGGAGCGGGCCGTCGGCGTCGCCCGCGCGCTGGCGCCGCTCGCCCGCGAGCGGGTCGACCGTGCCGCCGAGCCGGTGTACGACGGGGTCGAGTGGTGCTCGGACTACCTGGTGGACCCGCTGGCCGTGCCGACCGGGGACAAGGTCGCGCTGCTGGCCGACCGGTCCCGGCGCCTGCTCGCGGCCCCCGGCGTGGACCACGTCGAGGCGGGGCTCGCCGTGGTGCGGGAGAACAAGTTCTACGCGGATGTGGCCGGCACCTCGACGCTCCAGCAGCGGGTCCGCACCGCGCCGTCGCTCACCGCGACGACCGTCGACCGCGACGGCGGCGGGTTCGAGACCATGAGCTCGCTCGCCCCACCGGCGGCCCGCGGGCTTCGAGTACCTCACCGGTACCGGCTGGGACTGGGACGGCGAGCTGGCCCGGTTGCCCGAGTGGCTGGCCGAGAAGGCGGTGGCCCCGTCGGTCGAGCCGGGCCGGTACGACCTGGTGATCGATCCGTCCAACCTGTGGCTGACCATCCACGAGTCGGTCGGGCACGCCACCGAGTACGACCGGGCCATCGGCTACGAGGCCGCCTACGCGGGCACCAGCTTCGCCACGCCGGACCTGCTCGGCACGCTGCGCTACGGCTCACCGCTCATGCACGTCACCGGGGACCGTACGGTCCCGCACGGCCTGGCGACCATCGGCTACGACGACGACGGTGTCGCCACCGGCGCGTGGGACCTGGTCCGCGACGGGATCCTCGTCGGCTACCAGCTGGACCGCACGTTCGCCCCACGGCTCGGCCTGGATCGCAGCAACGGCTGCGCCTTCGCCGACTCCCCGCACCGGGTACCGCTGCAGCGGATGGCGAACGTGTCGCTGCAGCCGGACGGTGCGGTCGACCGGTCGACGGACGACCTGATCGCCGGGGTGGACGACGGGATCTACGTCGTCGGGGACCGGTCGTGGTCGATCGACATGCAACGGGCGAACTTCCAGTTCACCGGCCAGCGCTTCTTCCACATCCGGGGCGGTCGGCTCGCCGGGCAGCTCCGCGACGTCGCCTACCAGGCGCTGACCACCGAGTTCTGGGGCTCGCTCGACGGGCTCGGCGGCCCGTCGACCTGGCGCCTGTTCGGCGCGATGAACTGCGGAAAGGCGCAACCCGGGCAGAGCGCCGCGGTCGGCCACGGCTGCCCGTCGGCGCTGTTCCGCCAGGTGAATGTCCTCAACACCCGTGCGGAGGGGTGATGCGGCCCCAGGAAATCGTCGAGCGGGCGCTGGCCGGGCCGGTCGGGGCCGGGCGCGCCGTTCTCGTCACGCAGACGAGTGAGGCCGTGCTGCGGTGGGCCAACTCCACGATGACCACGAACGGCCACACCACGGCGCAGGACGTGGCGGTGGTCGCGCTGGAGGCCGTCGAGGGCGGTACGGCCGTCGGCGTCGTCAGCTCCGGAGCGCCGCTGCGGGACCCCGCGGCGGTCGACGACCTGGTCGCCGCCGCTCGCCGGGCCGCCCGGGAGGCCGGTCCGGCCCGGGACGTCGCGCCGCTCCCGGAACCGACCGGTGACGACGCGGCTTGGCTCGACGGGGCCGTCGAGACGTCGATCGGGGTGTTCGGCGGGCTGGTCGACGGCCTGGCCGAGGTCCTCGACGGCCCGCAGCGCCACTACGGCTTCGCCTCCCACGACGTCAGCACGGTCTGGCTCGGCACGTCGACCGGCGTGCGCAGGCGGTGGGTGCAGCCGACGGGCTCGATCGAGCTCAACGTCAAGACCCCGGACCTCGACGGCTCGGCGTGGACGGGCCGCTCGACCGCGGACTTCACGGACGTCGACGTCGTCGCGCTCGCGGCGGACGCCACCTCCCGGCTCGACTGGGGCCGGCGCCGGGTGAGCCTGCCGGCGGGGCGGTACGAAACGCTCCTGCCCCCGTCGGCGGTGTCGGACTTCCTGCTCATGCTCGCCTGGTCGATGGGCGGGCGACCGGCGCAGGAGGGCCGCAGCGCGTTCGCAGGCCCGGACGGGCCGCGGATCGGCGAGCGGCTGACGGACCGCCCGCTCACCCTGGCGAGCGACCCGGCCGCGCCGGGCCTGGAGTACGCGCCGTTCGTCGCCGCGCTGCACTCGGGCGACGGCGTCAGCGTCTTCGACAACGGCGCGCCCGCGCGGCGCGTCGAGTGGCTGCGCGACGGCTCGGTGGCCGAGCTGGCCTACAGCCGGCCCGAGGCCGCGGAGTTCGGCACGGCGTTCGCCCCGCCCGGCGACAACCTGCTGCTCACCGGGGGGTCGGCGGCGTCGCTGGCGGACATGGTGGCCGGCACGCGACGCGGCCTGCTGCTCACCTGCCTGTGGTACATCCGCGAGGTCGACCCGGAGACGCTGTTGCTCACCGGCCTGACGCGGGACGGCGTCTACCTGGTGGAGAACGGTGAGGTGGTGGCCGAGGTGGACCACAACTTCCGGTTCAACCACTCCCCGCTGGACATCGTGCGGCAGGCGACGGAGGTGGGCGCCACCGAGCGCACGCTGCCGCGCGAGTGGAAGGACTGGTTCACCCGCGTGGCCATGCCCCCGATGCGGGTGCCGGAGCTGAACATGTCGTCGGTGTCGCCGAGCCGCTGAGATGGAGCCGTTCCCGGCGGCCCAGCTCGCGCGGGCGATCCACCGCACGCGCGGACCGCCTGGTCGTCGGCGACTCGATGATCGCGGTCCCCGCGTGCTCACCGCTGGCGATCACAGGGTGCGCGTGCACAGCGCAGTCGTCACAGCGCGAGCCGCGCGTCAACGGCGATCACAACCGCCCCGCCGCCGGTCTCGATCAGCACCAGGCGACCGAACACCACGGTCACAGCACGCCGCGAACGGCGAGTTCCGCACGGACGGCGTCCACGAGCCGGTCCGGCCGGTACAGCACCACGTCGGCGTCGAACCGGAGGATGTGCCAGCCCAGCGCGGTCAGCGCAGCTTCCCGCATCAGGTCGCGGCGGGCCCGCCGCTGGGTGCGGTGCTCCGTACCGTCGTACTCGATCGCGAGGAGCACCTGCGGGTAGGCCAGGTCGAGGTAGTACCGGGCACCACGAGCGATCACGGGATGCTGCACCACAGGCGCCGGTAGGCCGCCGAGATGCAGCGCAATCCGTGCCCTCGACGTCCATCGGCGACTCAGCGCCGGCGTCGGCGAGGGCCAGCACCTGCGCGATGACCGCGCCGTGATGCACGCCCAGGTGCCGGTTCCGCAGGGCGCGGACCGCGTCGAGGTCCACCTTGCAGCAGTGGGCGAGCGCATCGACGGCGGCGACCCGCTCGGTCAGGTCGGGCGCCCAACGGGCGAGGTCGAAGGCGGCCCGGTCCGCAGTCGTGATCGGTGTCGGTCCCAACCATGTGATCTCGTCGGGATCGATGCGTTCACGGCGCACTCGCAGCCCGTCGCAGCGACGGTCGTGCGGCAGCAGCACATCGACCGGCGCATCGGCCGGCCCGCAGGAAGCGCCCCACAGCTCCGCCGCCGCATACCCGGCGACGACCCCGCGCCCGCCGACGAGCACCCCGGCTGCACGGGCCCGCAGCGCAAGGTCCACCTCGAGCAGCGCGGGCGCGTACACATCCGGGAAGAGCCGCTGGTAGCGGGGTCCGCGCAGGACACCTGGCGTCAGCAATCCGGCGGCGATGGCGGTGGAGCCCCGGAACGGGGCGGACAGGTCGATCGGCATGCAGAACCGGACGGATCCGAACCGGCCACGGTTCCGTGATCCGCGTCTATGCGCAGCCACCGTTCTGCGCGCGACGCAGGACGCGCGACAACGGCGATCGCCGACGGTGGGGGCGCGCGAACAACGATCACCCTGACACCGGCCGCGGCACCGGCACCCCACCAGACCGCGCGCGAGTGGCGATCACGCCCCGGCCTCGCCCGGCGGGAGGTGGGGCCGGAGCAAGGCGAGCACGTCGGACACGTCGAGCCCCGGCGGCAGCGGGGTGCCGACCAGCGTGCGGAGGTAGAGCCCGTCGCCGATGAGCTGGACCAGCCAGGCGAGCGCCGGGTCGCCGAGCCGGGAGCCGAGCGCGGCGAGGGCGTCCGCGTCGACGGCGGCCAGCGCGTCGCGGACGGCGGTGGGATCGCGGGCGTGTTCCGCGGCCCGCAGCGCCGCGAGGTAGGTGCGGGTCAGGCCACCCGGGATGCCGCCGCCGGGTGCCGAGGTGGACAGGTAGTAGGCCGTCGCGCCGTCGGCGGCGGCCCGGATCGCGTCGGCGTCGGCCGCACTGCGCTCCGCAAGCCGCGCAAGCAGGCCACAGGCCAGCGCGTCCTTCGAGGCGAAGTGGTAGAGCAGGCCGCCCTTCGACACACCCGCGGCCGCCGCGACCGCGTCGAGCGTTGCCGCGCCGGGCCCGGCGTCGATGAGGAGCGTCTCGTAGGCGTCGAGGACGCGGTCGCGGGCGCTCGCCATCGCCCGAGTCTAGGAATTCTGCCGAGGGAGGGCGGGGCGGGGAAGCTCACCCGTCAACTATACCGTCCAGACGGTATAGTTGAGGCTTGTACCTGCTCGTGGAGGAAAGCCCGATGTCCGCCGTCACTCTGTCCGCTCCCGCCTCGCCCCGCCCGGCCGCGCCCCCGCGCGCCGGCCGTGACCGATCCGGCCCCGGCGCGCCCACCCCGCGCGGTGACCGATCCGGCCACGACGCGTCCGCCCCGCACGCCGTGCGGGGCGGTCGCCCCGCGCCGGATCAAGGGCGAGGCGGTCGCCCCGTGCCGGATCACGGCAAATGGCTCGGGCTGGTCGTGCTGTTCCTGCCGACGCTGCTCGTCGCCGTCGACAACACGGTGCTGAGCTTCGCGTTGCCCGCGATCAGCTCGGCCCTCGCGCCGAGCGCGACCGAGCTGCTGTGGATCGTCGACATCTACCCGCTCGCGCTGGCCGGGCTGCTGGTCACGATGGGCACGCTCGGCGACCGGCTCGGCAGGCGCCGCCTGCTGCTGATCGGCGTCGCCGGCTTCGGTGCGGTGTCGGCGGCCGCCGCGTTCGCGACGGAGGCCGCGCACCTCGTCGCGGCCCGCGCCCTGCTCGGCGTGTTCGGCGCGATGTTGATGCCCTCCACGCTGGCGCTGCTGCGGACCCTCTTCGGCGACCGCACCCAGCGCCGCCTCGCCTTGGCCATCTGGGCGACCGGGTTCGCGGCGGGCGCGGCGCTCGGACCGGTGATCGGTGGGGTCCTGCTCGAGCACGCCTGGTGGGGCTCGGTCTTCCTGGTCAACGTGCCCGTGATGGTGGTGTTGCTGGCACTGGCGCCGGTCGTGCTCCCCGAATCTCGGGGCGCCGGGCGCGCGGTCGGTCAGCTGGACCTGCTCGGACTGATCCTCTCGATGCTGACGATGGTCGCGCTCGTGCTGGGCGTGAAGACGTTCGGCAGTGACATCCCGCTCGCGCTGGCCGAGCTGATCGTGGCCACCGCCGCGGGCTGGGCGTTCGTCGCGCGGGCCCGCGTGCGCATCCGTGCGGGTCGCGAGCCTCTGCTCGACGTCGACCTGTTCGAGGCGCCCCTGTTCCGGGTGGCCGCTCTCGCCAACGCCACCACGATGTTCGCCTACACCGGTCTGCTGCTCCTGCTCACGCAGTACCTGCAGCTGGTCGCCGGGCTCTCCCCGCTGGAGGCGGGCCTGCTGCTCGTGCCGGGGTCGATCGTGACGATGGTGGCGGGCGTCGGCGCGGCCCGGCTCGCCCGTTACGCGTCGTTCCGGGTGCTCGTCCCCACGGGTCTGCTGCTCGCGGCGGCCGGCTACGTCGTCATGGTCCTGCTGGACGGCGTCGGCGCTGCGGTCGCGGCGTCCGTGCTGATCGGCGCGGGGATCGGCCTGTCGGAGACCCTGACCAACGACGCGGTCCTCGCCTCGGCGCCCGTCCTGCGGGCCGGATCGGCCTCGGCGGTGTCGGAGACCGCGTACGAGGTGGGGGCCGTGCTCGGCACCGCAGTGCTGGGCAGCGTGCTCGCCGCGGCCTATGCGCGGGCCCTGGACGTCCCCACCAGCATCGGCCCGGTGTTCGCCCACGAAGCCAGGGAGACCCTCGGTGGCGCGGTCGCGCTGGCCGGCCAGGTCGGTGGGGTCGAGGGGCAGCGGCTGCACGACGCGGCGACGACCGCCTTCGTGCACGGTTCTGCCGTGGCGTCGGTGGTCGCGATGGTGGCGCTGGTCGCCGTCGCGGCCACGGTCGTCGTCGGGCTGCGCAGGCGCTGACGGCGCCCGGAATGACTGAAAGCGGCGTTTGCCAGGCCAGACCTGGCGAACGCCGCTTCCGTGGGTAGGGGAGGGACCTCGGGTGGACGACTACAGCCCGTTCGGCGGAACCACCGGCTGGACGGGGTGCGCCGGCTGGCTGAGGGGGTGCACGGGCTGGCTGACGGGGTTCGTGCTGATGCCGCCGTCTGCGAGCTTCAGCTGGACCTCCTCGGAGATCTGGTCCGCGCGGCGCTGCTGGCGCACCCGGATGAGCACCAGCATCGAGATGCCGTAGGCGATCCCGAGCACGATCAGCACGATGCCGATCTTGACAACCATGTTCTGCAGCTGCGAGCCGACGTCCACCGTCCACACCGAGATGATCGTCAGAACGCCGATGGTGATCAGGTGGAACAGCACCCCCAGCAGCCGGTTGACCGACTTGGTCACCTTCTCGTCCTCGAACACCTCCTGCAGAAACGGTTCGCCGGACACCGACAGCACCCGGCCCACGGCAATCGTGACGGCGACCGAGATCACCAGCAGCGTGATGTATTCAGCGGTATCGGTCATCGGTCCTCACCCATCGCTCACCCTCCGACTCGCCCGGGCGACGGCGCACGGTGCGTCCCGACAGCGTCGCGTTGCCGTGAAGTACCCGCAAGGGGCACGAATCAGTCACCCGGCACGAGGAGGTGACCTGGGCCTCCGATCGGCCGTGTCGATCACCGGGAAGGGGCGGGACCAGGCTCACTGAATCGATTTCTTCATCGGTCCTGTGAGTGAGCCGACAGTTGCGGGCCGTACATGAACGAGGAGGCCGAAGGTACGGTTTCGGCACACCAACCACTGCTCACCCGCCCATCCCGGAGCGGGTGCGCGCAGCATTCCCGAGGTCGGGTCAGCGTACCCGATCAAGGTAGGAGGCATCTCGACATGACCGCAGCGACCGTGCCAGGGATCGACGACGCCCCGACCGAGAACGCGCGCCTCCTGTCCTGGGTGCGCGAGGTGGCGGAGCTGACCACGCCGGACCGGATCGTGTGGTGCGACGGGTCCGAGGACGAGTGGGAACGGGTGACGACCCGCCTCGTCGACGCGGGCACCTTCGTCCGGCTCACGGCGAAGCCGAACTCGTTCTGGGCCGCGTCCGACCCCGAGGACGTCGCACGGGTCGAGGAGCGCACCTTCATCTGCTCGTTGCTGGAGTCCGACGCCGGTGTCACCAACAACTGGTGCGAGCCGGCGGAGATGAAGGCGGTGATGAGCGAGCTGTACCGCGGGTGCATGCGCGGCCGGACCATGTACGTCATCCCGTTCTGCATGGGCCCCACGACCGCCGCGAAGCCGATGCTCGGCGTGGAGATCACGGACTCCGAGTACGTCGTCGCGTCCATGCGGATCATGACGCGGATCGGCGCCGACGTGTTGCCGCTGTTCGACGGCCCGGCAGGCAACGACTTCGTCCCCGCCCTGCACTCGATCGGCGCCCCGCTGGAGCCCGGCCAGCAGGACGTCCCCTGGCCGTGCAACACGACCAAGTACATCGCGCACTTCCCCGAGGAGCGGCTGATCTGGAGCTACGGCTCCGGCTACGGCGGCAACGCGCTGCTGGGCAAGAAGTGCTACTCGCTGCGGATCGCCTCGGCGATGGCCCGTGACGAGGGCTGGCTCGCCGAGCACATGCTGATCCTCAAGCTGACCAGCCCGGAGAAGAAGGCGTATTACGTCGCCGCGGCGTTCCCGTCCGCATGCGGTAAGACCAACCTCGCGATGCTCCAACCGACGGTCCCCGGCTGGAAGGTCGAGACCCTCGGCGACGACATCGCGTGGATGCGCTTCGGGGAGGACGGCCGGCTCTACGCCGTGAACCCGGAGTACGGCTTCTTCGGCGTCGCGCCCGGCACGAACTGGTCGACCAACCCGAACGCGATGCGCACGATCGAGCAGGGCCACTCGCTGTTCACCAACACCGCGCTGACCGACGACGGCGACGTCTGGTGGGAGGGCATGGAGAACACGCCTGAGCACGCGACGTCGTGGAAGAAGAAGGACTGGACGCCGGCCTCCGAGGTGGACGCCGCCCACCCCAACTCCCGCTACTGCACGCCGATGTCCCAGTGCCCCGTGCTCGCGCCCGAGTGGGACGACCCGAAGGGCGTGCCGATCTCGGCGATCTTCTTCGGCGGACGCCGCAAGGAGACGATCCCGCTGGTCACCGAGTCGCGGGACTGGCAGCACGGCACCTTCCTCGGCGCGACGCTGTCGAGCGAGAAGACCGCGGCTGCCGCTGGTGCGCTCGGCCAGGTCCGCCGTGACCCGATGGCCATGCTGCCGTTCATCGGCTACAACGTCGGTGACTACTTCCAGCACTGGATCGACGTCGGCAAGAGCGCCGACGCGGCGAAGCTGCCGCGGATCTTCTACGTCAACTGGTTCCGGCGCGGCGCCGACGGCCGGTTCCTGTGGCCCGGCTTCGGCGAGAACAGCCGGGTGCTCAAGTGGGCCATCGACCGCATCGAGGGCAAGGCCGCCGCGGAGGAGACGCCGATCGGCTTCGTGCCGACTGCGGACGAGATCGACCTCGACGGGCTGGACGTCGATCGCGCAGACGTCGAGGAAGCTCTCGCGGTGAACCCCCGCGAGTGGCGCGCCGAGATCCCGCTCATCGAGGAGTGGTTCCACCTGATCGGGTCGTCGCTGCCGACTTCCATGCGCGACGAGCTCGACGCTCTGAAGCACCGTCTCGGGATGTAGTCCCCGAGACGCCGGACCACCCCCGGCGCGGCGCCGCCCGGCGTCGCGAGGGTGCCGTACCGGGGGAAGCGAGGCCGGGGCCCAGTGTCGGGCTCCGGCCTCGCTCTGCGTCCGATCGCCGTTCGGTCTCGATCCCGTGAAATTGTCGGCGTCCGGTCCTACCATCCGCCACGACGAGGTCGTCGAGTCGGGGGAGGGACCTGATGGCGGAGCCGGTGAACGAAGCGGGACGCGGTGGGGGGCTGCGGGTCACCCCGTGGAATCTGCTGCTGCTCGTCCCGTTCCTCATGCTCATCACACCGTTGTTCAACTCGGTGGAGCCACGGCTGTTCGGGATGCCCTTCTTCTACTGGATCCAGTTCGCGTTCGTGCCCGTCGGCGTGGTGTGCGTCGCCGCGGTGTACGTGCGCACGCGCGGCGAGGTCGATCCGGTGGCCGGCGGTGTGCCGCCGGACGTCGACGAGCTCGACGAGGGCACGGCCGGGAGGGCCGCGCGATGATCCAGTGGGTCGAGCTCGTGGTCTTCGCGCTGCTCTTCGGCGTCGTCAGCGTCATGGGCTTCCTCGCGTCGCGCTGGCGGCGCGCCGAGACGCTCGAGCACCTCGACGAGTGGGGGCTGGGCGGGCGGAAGTTCGGCGCCTGGATCACCTGGTTCCTCATCGGCGGCGACATCTACACCGCCTACACCTTCGTGGCCGTGCCTGCGCTGCTGTTCGGGGCCGGCGCGATCGGCTTCTACGCGCTGCCGTACACGGTGGTCCTGTACCCGCTGGTCTTCCTGCCGGTGCTGCGGCTGTGGTCGGTCTCGCGGGTGCACGGCTACGTCACGCCGGCCGACTTCGTGCGCGGCCGCTACGGCAGCTCGCTGCTCGCGCTCCTCGTGGCGATCACCGGGCTCGTCGCGACCATGCCCTACATCGCCCTGCAGCTCGTCGGCCTCGAGGCCGTGCTGCGGACGATGGGGCTGAACGGCACCGGGGTCGCCGGGCACCTGCCGCTGTTCATCGCGTTCGTGATCCTCGCCGTCTACACCTACCAGTCGGGCCTGCGGGCGCCTGCGCTGATCGCGTTCGTCAAGGACATCCTGATCTACGTCGTGATCCTCGTCGCCGTCATCTGGCTGCCCGCCCGGCTCGGCGGCTGGTCCGCGATCTTCGGTGCGGCGTCGGACAAGCTCTCCCAACCCAGCCCCGCCACGGGTCGACCGCAGGGCTCGATCCTGCTGACGGCGAACAACCAGCTCCAGTACGTCACGCTCGCGTTCGGGTCGGCGCTGGCGCTGTTCCTCTACCCGCACTCCCTCACGGGCATCCTGGCCTCGCGCGGGCGCAACGTGATCAAGCGGAACATGATGGCCCTGCCGGCCTACTCCCTGCTGCTGGGCCTGCTGGCGCTGCTGGGCTACGTCGCCATCGCCGCGGGCGCGAAACCGATCACCAACAACGCCACCGGCCGGCCCGACACGAACACGATCATCCCGGTGCTGTTCGACCAGCAGTTCAACTCGTTGTTCGCGGGGATCGCCTTCGCCGCGATCGGGATCGGCGCCCTGGTGCCCGCGGCGATCATGTCGATCGCCGCGGCGAACCTGTGGACGCGCAACATCTACAAGGAGTACCTGCGCCGCGACGCGACCCCGGCGCAGGAGGCGAAGCAGGCCAAGCTCGCGTCGCTGGTGGTGAAGTTCGGCGCGGTGCTGTTCATCGTCGCGGTAGACCCGCAGTTCTCCATCGATCTGCAGCTCATCGGCGGCGTGATCATCCTGCAGACGCTGCCCGCCGTCGCCATCGCGCTCTACTCCCGGTGGCTGCACCGTTGGGCGCTCGTCACCGGATGGGCGGTCGGCATGGGCTACGGGCTGTACCTGCTCTACCTGATCCCGAACCCGGCGGCAGGTCGGGCTCACTTCGGCGGCTCCGCGCTGGCGCTGGACAAGCTGACCCTGCTCGGCTGGCACCCGTTCGCCGGCTCGCAGGTGCAGGTCTACGTCGGCTTCGTGGCCCTGCTGGTGAACCTGATCGTCGCCGTGGTCCTCACCCCGGTGCTGCGCTCCCGGCAGGTGGCCGAGGGGTCCGACGCGACGGCCCCGCTCGACTACCACGCAGACGAGGGGACGGACCTCCGCCCGGTGGCGGCGCCGGCGGCGGCCACGCGCTGAGCGCGACGCGAGCCATACCGGGCGGCCCGGCACCGTTCACCGTCCGGTGCGGGCCGTCCGTCGTCGCCGAACCATGGAACCGACACGCTGTCACGCCGGGTCGGCCGAACGTACTCAGAAATGGGGAAGGTGTATCGATTGAGCGATCCGGACGTCGCAGGGAGTGGCCTCTTGGCGCCGGTCCGTTGAGGATGCGTCGTGAGCGATGCAACATTTTGACGAACCCGGCGATACGAACGGTGATCGGCGCCCGTGTGGCGTCGGAGCGGGCGGAGGTGACCGAATGCTGGATATCGAACCGGGCCCGAGCGATGACGAGAGCCTTCTGGCCATCGTCGACCGCCTCGGTACGGCCGGATCGGACCGTGCGGCGGCGCGTGCGCACGAGCAGGTCCGGCGGGCCGTGTCCGCCGGTGTCCCGCTGCCGGGCCTGCGCTTCCTCGCCACGAACCTGGCCGCGGTCGGTGCGGGCACGCTCCCTCCACCCCCGCGCCACCCCGCGGACGAGCCCGGCTCGCTGGTCGCGGCGGTCCGCGACAACCCGCTCCTGATCCTGGACGACGTCGACGCCGCCGAGGTGGCCGCCGCCGTCGCGGCACTGGTGGACGACGGGCGGCGGGTGATCGTCACCGCGTCCGACTCCAAGGCGCTGGCCGCGGTCCGCGGCATGCTGCCCCCGGCCGTCGTCGACCGGGTCGTCGATGCGCTGCCTGCGCTCGCCCCTGCGGACCTGCATCGGCTCCGTGGCCTGCTGGCCACGTCGACGCCCGCCCGCCGCGCGCGGGCCGGGCAGCAGCTGCCGGACCTGGGCGCGTGCCCGGCCGTCGCCGAGGTGGCGCAGCTGTGCGCCACCGCGGTCCGGACGGGCTCGCCCGGCGTCGAGCTGATCGCCGATGTCCTCCGCGAGCTGGACGCCGAGCGTCGCGCCGCGGTCACGGCGATCGCGCAGTGCGTGCAGCGTGCACTGACCGTGCTCGGCGCCCATACCGAGCCGTGGGTCTGGGACCTGCTCGGTGACCTCGTGCACGGCAGGCGTCGGTCCGAGTTCGACCGCCTCGTGCAGTCCACGGCGCAGGCGCTGGCCACCATCGACGACGGCCGGGGCGACCCGCCGGTGCGCGCCACGGGCCCGCTGCCCGAGGGATCGGTGGACGCGCTCGTCGCCTACCTGGACTTCCTCGAGAACGGTGGGCGGGCCCGCAGCTACTTCCGCGCGACCGTGCAGCGCGACGTCGAGCCGGTGCTCCGCGTGCTGCGGGTCGGCGACCACGAGCCCGCGACCTCCGACGAGCTGAGGATCGTGCTCACGCACTTCGAGCTGGGTGAGCGGGTGGTCGCCGTGGACGGCGACTGCGCGACGCTCGGCCTGCCCACGCCGCAGAACCCGGACGAGCTCACGGCGCTGTCCCGGGCCCTGACGGACATCGGCACCGCCGCCCGCTCCGTCGCGGCGCTGCGCCACGACGTGCTGTTCCTGCATCCCGGGGTCGCCCGTGTCCGTGCCGGACGTCGCCGCGGCGGAACAGTTGGCCGCCGCCGTGCTCGACTACGGCGAGTTCGGATCCCCGCGTCAGGCGGCCGAGCGGCTGGACGCCATGGCGGACGACCTCGCCGCGCTCCTGTCCCCGCAGGCCACCGCGCCCGAGCACGCGCGCGCCGTCGAGGCGCTGCGGGCGCGCGATCGCCGTCGGATACGCCGAGGCCATCGACGAGCTCGTCGGGGCGCACCTGGCCCGGCGCGACGAGCAGCGCACGGCCGACCTGCTCACCGGGTTGGGCTCGGACTCGCTCGCCCGGGCCTGGACGCCCACCGATGACGGCCCGCCGGTCCGTGCGGGCCTGGCCTGGTTCACGCCGACCGAGCGGCTGCTCGCCGCGCTGCCCCCGCCGGACCGGGCGGACGTGGTGGTGGTGGTCGACGCCGCCGGCGTCGGGGTGGACCGTGCACTGCTCGGCGCCGCCGCCCCGCGGCTGCTGGCCGTGGCCGCCCCGGGGGCCCGGGCAGGCGGAACGACCCTGCTCAGCCTGCTGTACCGGGCGTCCGCGCTGGTCATCCGCGGTCGGTCGACCGAGAAGCCGGGTCGGGTCGTCCCTCTCACCGCACTCCCTCGCTGCGCTCCGTCGGCGCTTCGCGAAGCGCTGTGACACTGGTTCGCTCGCTGCGCTCGCTCACCGCCGGTGCTCGGTCCGTTCCCCTGCCGCGCGGCCAGGTGGAGCAGGCCGGGGCCTGATCGGCGGCCGAGGCGCTTCCCGGACCTCCGGCGCTCACCTAACGTCGCAAGCGTGACGCAGACCCGTACGGACGATCACCCGGTGAGCCGGTTCGGCCATGTCGAGCCCGCAGACCTGCCCGACGACCTGCGCGAGCGCATCGAGGCGATCGCCGAGAAGTCCGGGTTCGTGCCGAACGTGTTCCGCGCCCTCGCCCGTCGCCCCGCGGAGCTGCGGGCGTTCCTCGACTACCACGACGCGCTCATGGAGCGCGAGGACGGCCTGTCGAAGGCCGAGCGGGAGCTCGTCGTCGTCGCGACCTCCGGGGCCAACCACTGCGTCTACTGCGTGGTGGCACACGGGGCGATCCTGCGGATCCGCGCGAAGGACACGGAGATCGCGGATCGGGTGGCGACCAACCCCTGGACCGCGCCGCTGCCCCCGCGTGAGCGGGCCATCGTCGACCTGGCCCTGGTCCTCGCCACCGAGCCCGCCCGACTGTCGGCCGAGCACCTCGACGCCGCGCGCGCCGCGGGGCTCGACGACGACGAGGTCTGGGACGTCGGCGCCATCACCGCGCTGTTCGCGCTCTCCAACCGGATGGCGCACCTGACCGCATTGGCGCCGAACCCGGAGTTCTTCCTGATGGGCCGCACCGCTGCGGCCCCGCCCGTCGTGACCTTGTCCACACTGCCGCAGGCTCGGCCACCTGCCACGATGATCCGGCCATGGCACGTCTCGCCGGTCGCCGCGCGGCGATCCTGTCCTACCGGCTCGGAATGGCCGACGGCGTCTCGGTGACGGCCGCACAGTGGGCCACCGCCCTGCGCCGGCTGGGCATGCACGTGACGACCGTGGCGGGCGCCGGGCGGCCCGACGTGCTGGTCGAGGGGCTCGCGATCGACGCGGTCCGGCCCCCGCCGCGCCGCAGGCTCGACGCCGTGCTCGGAGCTGCCGATCTCGTCGTCGTCGACAACGTCTGCTCGCTCCCGATGAACCCCGCCGTCGGGGATGCCGTGGCGGCGTACCTGGCCGGGCGGGTCGCCGTGCTGCGCCACCACGACCTGCCGTGGGAGCGCGAGCACTACGCCGATCTCACGGCGTGGCCGCCCGACGACCCCCGTTGGCGGCACGTGACGATCAACGAGCAGGCTCGCCGGGCGCTCGCGGAGAGGCGCGGGATCGCGGCCACCACCGTCCACCACGGGTTCGACGAGCGGCCCTGCCCGTGGCGGCGGGCGCAGGTGCGCAGGGCGCTGGGCGTGGCCGACGACCGGCTGCTGGTGCTGCAGCCGACGCGGGCCATCGCGCGCAAGAACGTCGACGTGGGTCTCGCGCTGGCCGCCGAGCTCGGCGGCACGTTCTGGCTCACCGGTCCGGCCGAGGACGGGTTCGCCGCCGAACTCGACCGCCTCGTGGCGCGGGCCGAGGTACCGGTGCGCCGCGGCGTGCCGGCCCGGGTCTCGATGGCTGCCGCCTACGCCGCCTGCGACGTCGTCGTCCTGCCGTCGTCGTGGGAGGGCTTCGGCCTGCCGCTCGTCGAGTCGGCGTTGCACCGCCGCCCCATCGCCGTCGGCGACTTCCCGGTGGCGCGCGAGCTCGCTGCGTTCGGCTTCCGCTGGTTCACCCCGGGCGATCCCGGGCCGCTGCGACGCTGGCTCGCCGACCCCGACCCCGACCTGCTCGACCACAACGAGGCGCTGGCCCGGCGGCACTTCGGCCTCGACGCGCTCGTGCGCCGGCTCGACCTCCTCCTGTCGGAGGTCCCGATGTGCCACCATTCCGGCTCTTCGCAAGACGGGAACGCAGAAGAAGGGAACGCCACCGCATGCGACTGCTTGACGGCCTGATCACCCGACTGCTCGACGGGCCCCTGGAGGCCCTGGTCACGAAGAAGGTCGACGAACGGGTGGACGCCCTCAAGCTCGACGCGCTCTACCGTCACCGCTGGCACGGCGACGCGAGCCGGCTGCGGATCCACGAGACCGCGGTGGTCAACAACGCGCTGTTCAACGTCTCCGGCGGCACGATCACCGTCGGCAAGGACGCGTTCTTCGGCCACGACGTCGCGATCCTCACCGGCACCCACGACATCGAGAAGTTCGGCCGCGAACGCCAGCTCGCCTTCCCGCGCTCGGGCCGCGACGTCGTGATCGGGGAGGGGGTGTGGCTCGCCAGCCACGTCCTCGTGCTCGGGCCGCTCACGATCGGGGAGCACGCCGTGGTGGCGGGTGGCTCGCTGGTGCGCGAGGACGTCGCGCCCTACACGGTCGTCGCCGGGCGTCCCGCGAAGGTGGTGAGGACGATCCCGCGGCCGGACGCGGCGCCGGTCGCCGAGGCCGGCGACATGAGGGTCGAGATCGGTGCCGGCGAGAAGCCGCACCCCGACTACGAGGTGCACGTCGACCTGCTGCCCCTGCCCGACGTCGAGGTCCTGGCGGGGGCGGACCGGCTGCCGTTCGCGACGGGCTCGGTGACGGCCCTGCGCGCGAACCACGTGCTGGAGCACCAGAGCTACGAGCTGATCGCGGAGACCCTGCGCGAGTGGGCCCGGGTGCTCGCTCCCGGCGGCCGGCTCGACATCGGCGTGCCCGACGCCCGGTTCGTGGCGGAGCAGTGGGTGCGCGGGGAGATCGACACCGCCGAGGCCAACTACTGGATCCTCGGGGGGCACTCCGACCGGGCCGCGCACCGCGGCGTCGACGCCCGGGGCGTGCCGCTGTGGATCTGGAACGCCCACCACACGATGTTCGACGCGGAGTCGCTGCGCGCGGCCGTCGAGGAGTTCTTCGACGTCGAGGAGCTGTTCACCTACGACATCCGCAACCTGCGCCTGTACGGCCGCGGCCGCGGCTGAGTCCGGCCACATCGATGTAACGAAAGCGGCTTTCGGTGCGTTGAGTGCACCCAACGCCGCTTTCGCTACATCAGGGCGGCTACAGGACCTTGGACAGGAAGGCCTGGGTGCGCTCGTGCTGCGGGTTCGCCAGGACCTCGCGCGGCGCCCCGGCCTCCAGGATCACGCCCTCGTCCATGAACACCAGCGAGTCGGCCACCTCGCGGGCGAAGCCCATCTCGTGGGTGACGACCACCATCGTCATGCCGTCGCGGGCGAGCCCGCGCATGACGTCGAGCACCTCCCCGACGAGCTCGGGGTCCAGTGCGGAGGTCGGCTCGTCGAACAGCATCAGCCGCGGCTCCATCGCCAGCGCCCGGGCGATCGCCACGCGCTGCTGCTGGCCGCCCGAGAGCTGCGAGGGGTAGTTGTCGCTGCGGTTGCCCAGCCCGACCCGGTCCAGCAGCCGCGCTGCGGCCTCCCGTGCCTGCTTCTTGTTCGTCCGGCGCACCGTGCACGGCGCCTCCATGACGTTCTCGATCGCCGTCTTGTGCGGGAACAGGTTGAACCGCTGGAACACCATGCCGATGTCGCGGCGCTGCCGGGCGACCTCCGACTCGCGCAGCTCGTGGAGCTTGTCGCCGCGCTTGCGGTAGCCGATCAGCTCGCCGTCGACCGTCATCGTCCCGGCGTCGATCGACTCCAGGTGGTTGATGCAGCGCAGGAACGTCGACTTGCCCGAGCCCGACGGCCCGATCACGCACGCCACCTCGCCCGGCTGCACGGTGAGGTCGACCCCGCGCAGCACCTCGGTGCTGCCGAAGCTCTTGTGGATCCCGACGGCCTCGACCATCGGGCTGGTCCTGCCCGTTCTCCGTCATGTCGTTCCCGCCTTCTTGCGCCGGGGCAGCAGGCGCGCACCGGTCGGCCCCCGATGCACCCCGCGCCCGTAGCGCCGCTCCACGAACCCCTGCCCGATCGAGAGCACCGACGTCAGCGCCAGGTACCAGAGCGCGGCCACGATCAGCAGCGGGATCGTCTGGAAGTTCACCGAGTAGATCCGCTGCACCGACGTCATCAGCTCGAAGTAGCCGATGACGACCACCAGCGAGGTGGTCTTGAGCATCGAGATCGTCTCGTTGCCGGTCGGCGGGACGATCACCCGCATGGCCTGCGGCAGCACGATCCGGCGCAGCGTCTGCGTCCGCGACATGCCCAGTGCGCCGGCCGCCTCGGTCTGCCCGTGGTCCACCGACTGCAGGCCGCCGCGCACGATCTCGGCCATGTACGCGGCCTCGTTGAGCCCGAGGCCGAGCAGGCAGGCCGTGAACTGGTTGATCAGCTGGTTCGTGTCGAACGAGACGAACTCCGGCCCGAACGGGATGCCCAGCGACAGCCGCGGGTAGAGCGCGGCGAGGAAGTTCCAGAACAGCAGCTGGGCGATCAGCGGCGTGCCGCGGAACAGCCAGATGTAGAGCCCGGCGACGTAGCTGAGCACCGGATTCGGCGACAGGCGCATGATCGCCAGCGCGATGCCGCCGAAGATGCCGATGAGCATCGACAGCACGGTGAGGATCAGCGTGTTGCGCAGGCCGTTGAGGACCGGCCCGGAGAACAGGTACTTGCCGACCACGTCCCAGCGGAAGCCGTCGTTGGTCAGGATCGTGTTGACCAGCATCGCCCCGAGCACGGCGAGCACGACGATCGCGACCCAGCGCCCCGGATGCCGGACCGGTACGGCCTTGATCGGGGTGGGGGCCGTGCCGGGATCGGCCCGGCCCCGCCCGCGGTCGTGTCGTCGGTCGATGCCGCCATCGTCAGCTGGTGGGGTTGATCTCGGAGGTCGGGATCGCGCCGTTGGTCACCCCGTACTTGTCCAGGATCGCCAGGTAGGTGCCGTCCTGCATCAGCGACTGCACGGCGCCCTGGACGGCCTGCGCGAAGTCGGTCTGGCCCTTGTTGAGCACGATGCCGTACGGCGCGGTGTCGTAGGTCTGGCCGACGGTCTCGATGGCCCCTTCGGTGGTCTTCGCGGCGTAGTCGACGACCGGCGAGTCGGCGAGCATCGCGACGATCCGGTTCGCGGTGAGCGCGAGCGTGACGTCGGTCTGCGCCTGCAGCTCGGTCACCTGGATCGCGGGCTTGCCCTCGGCCGTGCACTTCTGGTTGCGCGCGGCGATGTCGTCGACCTGCACCGTGCCGGCCTGCACGCCGACGGCCTTGCCGCACAGGTCGTCCGGGTTGATGTTGTCGGGGTTGCCGGACTTGACCCCGACGCTGGTGCCGGCGCTGAAGTAGCTGACCATGTCGACGGTCTGCACGCGCTCGGGGTTGATCGAGAACGACGACATGCCGAGCTCGTACTTCCCGCCCTGGATGCCGGGGATGATGCCGGAGAAGGCGCTGTTCTGGAACTCGGCGGTCAACCCGAGCTTCTGCGCGATCGCGGTGCCCAGGTCGACGTCCAGGCCGATGATCGTGGTCCCGTCCGGCGCGGTGAACTCGTTCGGTGCGTACGAGGCGTCCGAGCCGAACACGATCTTGCCGTCCGCGGCGACGCTCTGCGGCACCTTCGCGGCGAGCGCGTCGTCCTTCGTCGGGGTGGGAAGCGCGCTCGACGCGGCGGCGCCCGCGGACGTGGGAGCGGCGGACGACCCGCTGCCGCTGCCGCCAGCCCCGCACCCGGCGAGGACGACGGCGAGCGCAGCACAGGCGAGTGCGGCGGGGAGTTGGCGGGGGAGCGACACGGATGCAACCTCCAGATGGACCATGGGTACGCCGGGGATGCTCCCACTTCCGGCCGCGTCGGGCCCACCGCTGTGCAAGGGTTGTTACTGAGCACTTGTCGACCTGTGATGAGTTCACCGCGGTGTCACACACGGTGATAACCCGCCGATTGCACGGTGACCGTCGGGGGTAACCGGAACCCGGCGCGCCCGAGAGGCGTTGGCGAGACAGACCCCGCGAACACGGAGGACATCCTCAAAATGCCGAAGCTCAAGAACCTGGCCGCGCTGGCTGCCGCCGTCGAGGCCGCGCGCCGCTACGCGCGCAGCAACCCGGACAAGGCCGCCAAGTACGTGGACCAGGCGGCCGCCTTCCTCGACAAGCAGACCAAGGGCAAGTACTCGGGCCAGATCGACGGCGTGGCGGACAAGGTCAAGAGTCGCGGGCCTGCCGAAGTCGCGGGCAACGGCACCCAGAGCCTACGCCACGAACGTCGGCTACGGCAAGCACGAGGGCTACGGCGTTGCCCGAGGCGGTGGCCCCGGACCAGCTGAAGACCACCTCGACGGCGCAGTCGACCACGCCGTCGACCGTCTCCACCCCGCCCACGCGGTCCACGGTCGACCCGGAGCGCACCGTCGAGCAGCCCTTCCCGGGGAGCAAGGACCTCTGATCACCGGAGCGGCACCGCCTCCTCCCACGCTGGCGGCCGTCGTGCCACGATGACGGGACCTACCCGGCCCGTGACCATCCTCACCCAGGCTGGTCACGGGCCGGATCCGTCCGGGCGCGGGTCGGCCACGAACCGGGGCGCGCCCGGAAGTCCGAGGAGGCACCCGTGTCCGTTCCCCACGACTGGATCCCCGCCACCACGCCAGGAGTCACCGTCGGCGCCCCACCCCGACCACCCCGCGAGCACGTCCTCGCCGGGCTGCGCGGCACCGACGAGGGCCCGGACCTCGTCCAGCTGCTGAGCCCCGAGGGGGAGCGGGTCGCGTGCCCGGCCTACGACGCGCACGTCACGGACGTCGACACCGCAGCCCTCCAGGCGCTCTACCGCGACATGGTGCTCGTCCGCCGCGCGGACCGGGAGGCGACGGCACTGCAACGCCAGGGCGAGCTCGGCCTGTGGGTGCCGCTGCTGGGCCAGGAGGCCGCGCAGATCGGCGCCGGCCGGGCGCTGCAGCGCGGCGACATGGCCTTCCCCAGCTACCGCGAGCACGGCATCGCCTGGTGCCGCGGCATCGACCCCACCGCGCTGCTGGGCATCTTCCGCGGCACGGACCACGGCAGCTGGGACCCGGCCGCCACCGGCTTCCACCTCTACACGATCGTCATCGGCAACCAGTGCCTCAACGCCACCGGCTACGCCATGGGCCAGAAGTTCGAGGGCCGGGTCGGCGGGCCGGACGCGCAGGCCACCATGTGCTTCTTCGGCGACGGCGCCACCAGCCAGGGCGACGTGCACGAGGGCTTCGTCTGGGCCGCGGTCTACGACGCGCCGGTCGTCTTCTACTGCCAGAACAACCAGTGGGCGATCTCCGAGCCGAACGAGCGCCAGACCCGGGTGCCGCTGTACCGCCGCGCGCAGGGCTACGGCTTCCCCGGGATCCGCGTCGACGGCAACGACGTCCTCGCCTGCCTCGCCGTGAGCCGGTGGGCGCTGGAGGAGTGCCGCAGCGGCAACGGCCCGGTGCTCATCGAGGCGTTCACCTACCGGATGGACGCCCACACCACCTCCGACGACCCGTCGCGCTACCGGCTGGCCGACGAACTCGAGCTCTGGAAGCTCAAGGACCCGCTGGAGCGGGTGCGGGTGCACCTCGTGCGCGGCCACGGCGTCGGGAACGACTTCTTCGACGAGCTCGCCGCCGAGTCGGACGCGCTCGCCGCCCGCCTGCGGGCGCACTGCCACGCGATGCCCCAGCCGGGGCCGGAGCGGATCTTCTCCCACGTCTACGCGGAACCCTCGCCGGAGCTCGACGCCCAGCGCGACGCGTACCTGGCCTACTGCGCCTCCTTCGACGGGGGAGGTGCGCGGTGACCGTGACGATGGCCAAGGCGCTGAACGACGGCCTGCGCGCGGCGATGGAGGACGACCCCAAGGTCGTCGTCATGGGCGAGGACGTCGGCCGGCTCGGCGGGGTGTTCCGGGTGACCGACGGCCTGCAGAAGGACTTCGGCGAGCAACGCGTCCTCGACACCCCGCTCTCGGAGTCGGGCATCATCGGCGCGGCCGTCGGGCTCGCGCTGCGCGGGTTCCGCCCGGTGTGCGAGATCCAGTTCGACGGGTTCGTCTTCCCGGCCGTGGACCAGATCTCCTCGCAGCTCGCGAAGCTGCACTACCGCTCGCAGGGGCGGCTGCGGATGCCGGTCGTCGTGCGGATCCCGTTCGGCGGCGGGATCGGGGCGGTCGAGCACCACAGCGAGAGCCCCGAGTCGCTGTTCGCGCACATCCCCGGGCTGAAGGTCGTGGCGTGCGCGAGCCCGTCGGATGCGCACTGGATGCTGCGGCAGGCGATCGCCGCCGACGACCCGGTGATCTTCCTCGAACCGAAGCGGCGGTACTGGGAGAAGGGGGACGTCGACGACGACCCGCCGCCGCTGCACACCGCCCGGGTGCTGCGCCGGGGCACCACCGCGGTGCTGGCCTGCTACGGCCCGATGGTGCGGACCTGCCTCGACGCCGCGGCCGCCGCCGAGGAGGACGGGCACGACCTCGAGGTGATCGACCTGCGGACGCTCTCCCCGCTGGACCTGGACCCCGTGTTCGACGCGGTGCGGCGCACCGGTCGGCTGGTGGTCGTGGCCGAGGCGCCGTCGTCGGTGTCGGTGGCGGCGGAGGTCGCGGCCCGCGTGCAGGAGCAGTGCTTCCACTCGTTGGAGTCGCCGGTGCTGCGGGTGACGGGCTTCGACACGCCGTACCCGCCGTCGCGGTGCGAGGACGAGTACCTGCCGGACCTGGACCGGGTGCTGGACGCGGTGGACAGGGCGGTGGCGTGGTGAACCCGCGGGAGGCAGGAGTTCCGGCTGCCGGACGTCGGCGAGGGGCTGACCGAGGCGGAGGTCGTCGCGTGGCGGGTGGCGCCGGGCGACACCGTGGCGGTCAACGACGTGCTGGTGGAGGTGGAGACGGCGAAGGCGGCGGTGGAGCTGCCGTCGCCGTTCGCGGGCACGGTGGAGGCGCTGCTGGTGGAGCCGGGGCGGCCGGTGCCGGTGGGGACGCCGATCATCGCGATCGCGACGGCCGGCTCCGGGGACGCCGGTCGGCCGGCGGACGGGATCGAGGCCGTCGGGCAGCCGGATGCCGGCCGCGACCTTGATCGGCGAGGCGGGCCCGGACGGGCGGATCGCGACGCTGGTGGGCTACGGCCCGCGCCCGGGCGCCGCCCGCCGGCGCCCCCGCCGTGGCGGCGCGCCCGCTCCCGAAGCGCCCGCGATGTCGGCCACGCCTGCCGCTGCGCCCGCGCTCGTGCCGCTCGCCAAGCCTCCCGTCCGCAAGCTGGCGCGGGACCTCGGCGTCGACCTGCACTCCGTCGCCGGCACGGGCGCCGGCGGGGTGATCTCCCGGGATGACGTGCGCGCCGCCGCTGCGTCGGGTCAGGAAGGCCACCTTCATGCCACGTCACCGCGTGAAGGTGGCCTTCCGCAACCCGGCCGGCCGGCGCCGAGCCCGGCACCCGCCGCGAACCGATCCGCGGCGTGCGCCGCGCGACCGCCGCGGCGATGGTGGCCAGCGCCTTCACCGCGCCGCACGTCACGGAGTTCCTCGCCGTCGACGTCACCGCGACCATGGCGCTGCGCACGCGGCTGCGGGCCTCCCGCGAGTACGCCGACGTGCCGCTGAGCCCGCTGGCGTTCGTCGCGAAGGCGGTCTGCCTCGCGCTGCGCCGCACCCCGGTGCTCAACGCGCGGTGGGACGAGCCCGCGGGCGAGATCGTCTACCACGACCGGGTCCGGCTCGGGATCGCCGCGGCCACGCCGCGCGGGCTGATCGTCCCGACGATCCGCGACGCCGACACCCTCCCGCTGCCCGAGCTGGCGGCCGCCCTGGACGAGCTGGCGACCACCGCCCGGGCCGGCCGCACGGCCCCGGCCGACCTGACCGGTGGCACGTTCACGATCACCAACGTGGGCGTGTTCGGCGTCGACTCCGGCACGCCGATCCTCAACCCGGGCGAGGCCGGGATCCTGGCGGTGGGGGCGATCAAGGAGGCGCCCTGGGTGGTCGACGGGGCGCTCGCCGTGCGGACGGTGTGCCAGCTGGCGCTGTCGTTCGACCACCGGCTGGTGGACGGCGAGCAGGGGTCGCGGTTCCTGGCGGACGTGGGCGCGCTGCTCACCGACCCGGGGCTCGCCCTCACCTGGTGATCGACGGGAGCACAACCGGACATCTCGCGCGTTGTAGGGGTATGCCGTTCGTGCTCCTGTACCTCGTCGTCGAGATCGTCGCGCTGGTCGCGCTCGCCTCGTGGATCGGGGTGGGGTACACGCTGCTGGTGCTGCTCGCCGGTTCGGTCGTCGGGCTGTGGCTGGCGCGGCGGGAAGGGCTGCGCGCCGTGCGGGCGATGACCGAGGCCGCGCGCGACCACCGGGTCGCCCACGTCGAGCTGACCGACGGCCTGCTGGTCGCGATGGGCGGCTTGCTGCTGCTGGTCCCGGGCCTGGTCACGGACGTCGCCGGGCTGCTCCTCCTGCTGCCGCCCACGCGGTCGATCGTCCGCCGCCGGATGGTGCGGGAGGCCGAGCGCCGCTCGCCGGTGCTGCGCACGGCCCGGATCCGGGGCGACGGATCGATCGTGGACGGCGAGGTCGTCGACGGTCCGGGGTCGCCGTACCCGCCGACGGCGCGTCCCGCGCTCCCTGCTGTCGTCGAGGGTCGGGTCGTCGAGGGTGAGCTGGGCGAGGGTCCCGTCATCGAGGGGCAGATCGTCGACGGGCCCGACGTGGACGGCCGCCGCGCCTCCTGACCCGCCCCCGGCCGATCAGGTCAACAGCTCCCAGCTGGTCGCGCAGCGGACGGTGACCCGCACCGGCTCGGGCTCCAGGCCCAGCTCGCGGACGTCCGGCGCCGCCTCGCGCCCCATGGCGGCCATCGCGAACGCGCGCGGCTCCATGCCGCCGCCGGCCACCTCGGACAGCCGCAGCAGCGCGCCGAGCCGGCCTGCGAGCGCCGCGGCGTAGCCCTCGGCCCGGTCGCGGGCGTCCGCCACCGCGCGGGCCTGGGCGGTGCGGCGCGCCGCGGCCGGGTCGGTGAGCTGCCAGTTCGGCCCGTTCAGCGTCGCCGGCTCGCCCGCCACCACGGCGGCGAGCACCTCGTCGAGCGCGCCGACGTCGTCGAGCCGCAGCGTGATGTCCTCCGTCGCCCGGCACCCCACGACGCGGTGGCCGCGCCACTGGTCGTGCACGGCGAGCCGCCGATGCAGCACGCTGACGCCGCGCAGGCCGAAGGCCGGCTCCGCCGCGGCGACCCGTTTACCCAGCTCGGCCACCGCCGTCGACCGGTCGCGCCCAGTGCCGGCGTAGCCGACCTGCAGCTCGGCCCGGTCGGCGACCTGCTCGTACCAGCCCGACCCTTCCGTCACGATCTCGGGTGCCATGCCGCACACCCAACCAGATCGGACCCTCTACGCGTTTCTCGGAGATCTCCGAGAGAGGCCGAGAAGGCGCGATGTCGCCTCGTATGCGGCTTTCTGCGCCGATCCGTAGAAAGCGTGATACTCCCCGATCCCGTCACCGCGAGGTCGTCGGCGCCGGCTCCAGGATCAGCGAGCTGGCGCCGACGAGCGTGGAGGCGAACACGCACGCGTGCGCGTCGCCCCCGCCGGTGAGCGGTGCCTCGACCTCCTCGGTCTCGACGGTCACGTGTACGACCGTGTCCGGTCGCGCCGGTCCGGCCGCGAGGAACGAGTGGCACACCCGCGTCTCGTCCGACGTGGCCGTCTGCCAGTACGAGTTGCCGTCCCAGCCGCGCTCCCCGGGCCGCTATCGGGGGTCGGTGCTGTAGTCCTTGAGGCTGCGGCCCTTCTCGACGGCGACGGTCGCGGTCATCCCCGGTCCGCGCCACCGGCAGCCGGCCGGCGGTTCCGGCGCGGCCTGGGGGGCCAGCTGCGGGTCGACGACCGCGGCCTTCAGCCACAGCGTCGACCGGAACGGCGAGCACGGGTCGAAGGCGTCCGACGTCGAAGTCGGTGTCGGAGATCCCGGCCGGCGCGCTGAACGGGACCTCGGTCTCGGCCGGGGTGCTCGGCGACGCGCCGGGCTGTGCGGCGCTCGTGCAGCCGGTCAGCGTGGTCACACGGCGAGCATGAGCACCGCCACGGCCGCCGGTCCGCGGCTCACATGAAGCCCCACGGCACGCGCTCCTTCCCTCGGAGCCGGTCCACTTCGCCGGACTCCAGCTCGACCCGCGGATCGGCATTGGCGTAGTCGGGATCCAGCCGCGCCAGCTCGATCTTGATCGAGTCCTCGTAGCCCCGGACGGCCGCCTCCCATTCCGGGCCGGCGCCGGCGGGCCCGTGGCGCGCGATGCTGGCCAGGGCCTCGGACGGCTTCACGCCCAGCGCCGTCACGTCCGGGTCCGGGTTGCCGTCGCGGAACGACTCCAGCGACGACACCTGGCCGGTCGCGTCGGTGACGGCGGCGAGGTCGGGGGCGTCGGCGGGCAGCTTCCCGGCGTGTTCCAGGGTGCTGACCACGAGGTGGTCGGCCTCGAGGGACTGCCGGCCGTAGATCGCGTCCACCAGTTCGGTCCCCTTCTGGCCGGCGGTGTCCTCGGGCGCGTACCCGTCGATCGCCTGGTCGACCAGCGCCGACACCCCGTCACCGACCAGGCCGGGCAGCGGTGCGGTCGCGAGCTCGACGGCCTTGTCGACGACCACCCCGGCGGCCAGCGACCCGTTCTCGAACAGGCTCTTCCGGGCGGCGTCGGCGTCGTCGTGGAGGCGCATGGCGGACCGGAAGTCTGCCGTGTTGACCGCAGCATTCACACTGCTCGCCGTGCCGAAGGCCGTGCCGGGGTCCTGCACGCCGAGCGCCGCCTGCGCGATCTCGTGCTGGGTGAACTGCTGGGCGGCCACGTGCACCCGAACGAGGTCGGTGTCGGGACCGTCGTCGGGGCGGCCTGCGCTGATGAACGTGAGCGCGTCCTGCGCGTCCTGCCGGCCCAGGCTGAACCCGCCGTACTGGCCCTCGGGGACCCGGGCCGGCGTGAAGACGTCGACGGCGGCGTCGCTGTTGCGGCCGAACGCGTCGATGTTGTCGACCGCGATGCCGGTGATCGCGTCGCTGATCGGCGTGCCCTTGCCGATCGCCTCGCGCCAGCCGTACGGGTCCTGCGCGACGTCGGTGAGCACCGCCGCGGCGACCTGGGCGTTCTCCTTCGCGTCCGCCGCGGCCGCGGCCTCGGCGGCGGGGCCGGATCCCTCGACGGGCACGACTCGCGCCGTCGCCCGGTCGAGCAGCGCCACGGCCCCGGTCGCGTCGACGTGCGGGGTGACCAGCAGCGACTTGCGGGTGTCCGCGTCGAGAAGCAGCGTCTGCGCCGCGTCCAGGTTGCGGGACACGGTGGACAGCTGCAGGGACGATCCGCGCGCGGCCGCCTCCAGCTCGGGGCGGTAGGCGTCGGTGTTGAAGCCGAGCGGCAGCGGGAAGTGCTGCCGGTCCAGGACCTGCGCGGTGAGCTGCGAGGTCTTGATCGCCTGCTGGCCCGCGGTCACCGAGAACTGGTCGCCGAGCGGGACGGAGGTCGCGCCGAGCAGCTGGTTCACCCCCTCGTACCGGGGCAGGGCCTCGAGCTGGTGGACCAGGTCCGTGCGGCGTCCGGGGTCGTCCACGGCGGACAGGGGGTCGTCGGTGAGGGTGCGCAGCACCGCGGGGAGCGCGCCGACGTCGGCGGTGCCGCCGAGCTCGGGGTTGGTCAGCGCGCTCAAGGTCCCGGCCACCGCCGCCTCGGCCCGGTCCGCACCCTGCTGGACGCCGGTGTCGGCGAGGCCGGGCAGCGCGACCAGCGCGTCCGTGCCCGCGACATTGGCGAAGTCGGTGATGTAGCGCTGCTGCTCGGCGGTCAGCGGGTGCCCGGCCCTGACCTGGGCGTCGAGGGCCTGCAGCGTCGTCGTCGCGTCATCGAGCAGGACGTCCTTGGCGTCCGGGTCGGCGAGCGCGGCACGCAGCCGCTCCGCGTCGCGGCGGGCGGCGTCCGGGCTGAACCGGTCACCCGGCGCCACGGGCGCACCCGCGTAGCCGCGGCCGGCCAGCTGGGCACCGTCGCGGGTCAGCACCCCGTCGTAGGTCTCGGTGATCCGCCGGATCTCCGCGGCCGCCGCCTTGACGATCTCGACCGCGCGGCTGACGAACTGCGGCCGGTCGGACGGGAGCCCACCGGTGCGCAGGTCGAGGTTGAAGGCGCTGGCGACCGCGTTCAGGTCGACGACCATCCGGTCGGTCACCGCCCTGCTCGCCGCCTGCGCGTCGTCCAGCGCGCGCACGGACCGGCGCAGCATCTCCGCGACGTCGTGCATGTCCTGCCCGCCCTGCCCGAGCAGGCGCAAGGCCTGCGCGTCCTGCGCCCCGGCGTCCAGCACGGCCCCGCCGTTGTTGAAGAACCCGCCGGCGATCGCCCCGTGCGCCCGCCGGCCCCGCTCGTAGGAGTCCCGGGCCACCGTGCCGGCCTCCTCGAACGCCTGCGCCAGCCGGACGGTGTCGTCCTGCCTGCCGGCCATCAGCTTGGCGTGCAGCTCGCGGGGATCCACACCGGCCCCCGCGATGGCCTCCTCCGGAATGGTCATCGCGGCTCCTCCGCCGAGCCGGCGATGGTGGTCGACCGGTCGGTCAACCCGTCGCCGAGCCCGGCCGCGGTGCCGGTCCGGCCGGCGAGGTCCGTCGCGCGCTCGCCTTCCTGGTGGAAGCCGCGGGCCTGCGCGGCCCGGGCGCTCGCCACCGCAGCCGCGAAACCGGGCGCGCCGGGCGTGAGCCCGAACATCGTCGGGTCGAGCGGGGCCTGCTGCAGGGCTTTGGTCGCATCCGCCGCCGCGGCGGCGGCGCCCAGCAGGCCCGCACCGCCGAACTGCAGCACGTCGGTGTCATAGCCGATCGCCACGCCGTCGGTCACGTCGTCACCTTTCCCGGGGAGCGGGTCCACCGTGCGTTCCCGACACGTACGCCGCGGCGTCCGGGTTCGGTTCCGTTCCGATCGGATTCCCCTGGCCCAGCCGGTCCGCGGGGATGTCGCCGACCGGGCGGTGGACAGGGTCGTCGGGGCCGCGCCTGCGCCGCTCGGCGACCCGCCGGGCGCACAGCCCCGCTGTGGTCGCGACGGCCGCACAGCCCAGCAGGACGGCGGCCGTCACCGCCGCAGCGGCCTCGCCCGGGCCGAGCAGCGGGGCGGGCTCCGGAACGGGTTCGACCCGGACCGTCGATCCGGGTCCGTCCGCGGCCCCCGAGGCCGGCGGGGCGAACGCTTCGCCGGTCAGCGCGAGGTACGGGTCGACGATCCCGGCGCCCGTGCGCTCGTCCCGGCCACCCGTGGAGGAGACTGCGGTGGCCTCGATCCGGCGCACGACCTCGGCGGCGGGCATGTCCGGGTACCGCGCGCGGACGAGCGCCGCCACCCCGGACACGACGGCAGTCGCGAAGCTCGTGCCCTTGACGGCGACGAACCCCTCGCCGCCCGCCGACGGCGCCGTGAGGCCCTCGCCGGGCGCCGCGACGTCCACCCACGCCCCCCGGTTCGACTCCGCGGAGGCCTGCCCGGCCGCGTCGACCCCGGCCACGGCGAGCACACCGTCGTATGCGGCGGGGTACCAGGTCAGGCCCGGCTGCGACCGGGCCTCGTTGCCCGCCGCCGCGACCACGACCACGTCGCGGTCCACCGCGTACTGCACCGCCTTGCGGATCGCGGGCTCGTCCACCCCGACCGCGAACGACAGGTTCAGCACCCGGCCCCGGTCCGCGCCGGCCCGGACGGCGGCGGCGATCATCTCGGTGGGCGCCTGCGCGAGGGCGCCGTCGAAGCGCACCGGGGCGATCCGCGCGTTCGGCGCGATCCCCAGCACCCGCTCGTCACCCGCGGCGCGGGCGGCGATGATCCCCGCGATCGGCGTGCCGTGGTTCTCGCAGTCGTCGCCCGTCCCGCGGCCCTGCTCGAACCCCGCGCCGGTCGGCGAGGTGCGGAAGTCGACCGGTTGCTCGACCGCTCCCGCGAGCTTGGGGTGGCGGGCGTCGACGCCGGAGTCGACGACGGCGACGGTCACCCCGCGGCCGGTCGACAGCTCCCACACCCGGCGCAGCCCCAGCCGGTCGATCAGCGGTTCCTGGCCCGCCGCCGCGGGCAGCGGTGCGCCGGGCCCGGCCGGTTCGCGGCACGCCGCGAGTGCCGCGGGCGCGGTGGCCGTCGCCAGCCCGCTCAGCGCCACGACCAGGGCGAGGACGGTCGCCGCCCGCCGACCCTTCACGCCCGGATCTCCAGCAGCTTCGTGTAGACGTCCCACACGGCCAGCGCGACCGGCACGACGGCGAGCAGCAGCAGCGTCTCCAGCACGTCGAGACCGCGCGACAGCCGGGCGCCCGGTGGGCGCCGCCCGCTGCGCACCGCGACCGCGCACGCCACGCCGCCGAGCACCAGCGCGACCAGCGGCACCACCGCCAGGCGCACCACCCCGCCCGCCCCGCTCGCGGTGACGGCCCCCACCGCGGCCACGAGGATCACGGCGACGGCGGCCAGCGGGGCGGCGACCTGCGCGCGGTGCCGGAACAGCCGCGCGCGCAGCAGCAGGAGCACGGTCAGGACGGCCGCGAGGACGGCAGGCCACGGGCCGGCGGTGTCCGTGGTGAGGGTGACGACGCCGAGCGCGGCCGCCGCGTAGCAGCCGGCGACCAGGCCGGACAGCAGGGCCCGGGCCCGGCGCACCCGGTCCAGCACGCGGTCGAGCTCCAGCTGGCCCGGGACGTCGGCCAGGTCCGCCGCGGTGCGCGGCAGGGGCGGCCGCGGGATCCGGGACAGCCGCAGCGCCAGCGTCGGTGTGACGGTGGTCAGTGCCAGCGCGAGGGGTGCGGCCACGGCGGCGGCCCGGGCCGGCGTCGCGCCGGTGAGCAGCACGAGCGCGCCGCCGAGCAGGGCGAGCAGCGCGGTCAGGCCGAGCCCGAGGAACACCGCGTCGCCCCCGTCGACCAGCGCGGGCCCGGTCGCGGCGACCAGCACCACCACCGCGGCCGCCACGACGACGTGCGCCGCCCCGACCGGTGGGCCGAGCAGCACCACTCCGAACGCGGCACCGGTGACGGCGGCGAGGGCGCCGAGCAGGGTGCCGGCGGGCACGTCCCCGGCGGCGTGCGCGAGCGCGGCGCCCCCGCCGAGCAGCAGCAGCGTCAGCACGCCGAGCAGGATCCCGGCGAGCGGGCTCCCGACCGTCACGGCCGACCACACCGCACCCAGCACCGCCAGCGTCCCGAGCACCGCGCCGGCGACCCGGGTGTCCCGGGCCGACCAGCCGGTGTCGGCCGAGCCCTTCCCGAGCACCTCCACCACGTCGTCGTAGAGCGGCTCGCCGACCGTCTCGTGTGCGGGGTGCAGGAGCAGCAGCTCACCCTCCCGGACCCCGGCGACGGCGAGGCCGGCCGCCGGGTCGAGCCGGGCACCGTCGAGCCGGCTGAGCGCCCAGCCGTGCGGGGCGGCCCCGTCCTGCTGGGCTGCCCAGTCCTGTTCGGCAAAGGAGACGATGCCGGGCAGCAACGCCGCCAGCGGGACGGCGGTGGGCACGGCGAGGTCGACCCGGGTGGTCGGGGCCGCGATCTGGATGCGGCAGAACCCGGCTCCGGTCTGCCCGCCCTCCGGGCGCCACGGTCACGGCCGTCATGTCCCTCCCCCTCCGCGGGTGAACCGTCGGAACGGCCCCGACGTGGTCTCCCCTGTCGGGTGACACGGACCGCGCCCCGGACCGGTTCACCGGGACGGGAGACGCCCGGCCAGCGATCGGAGGACACATGTCGACGGTGCGGTTCCGGCGGCCCCCACGGGCGCCGCGTCCGGTGGTGCCCGGGGACGACGTCGCGCTCCAGCCGCCACCCGAGCTGGCCCGTGGCTCCCTGGGCAACGTCTGGTTCACCGCGCTGCCCGCGCTGTCCGGGTTGGGCTCGGTGGCCTACCTGCTGGCCGGTCCACCCAACCCGATCACCTACGTCGCGGGCTCGTTCTTCCTGGTCTCGGCGCTGGCCATGGTGGTCGGGTCGCTGCTGTCGGCGCGCTCGCAGAACCGCGGCCAGGTTCAGCAGCAGCGCTGGGAGTTCCTGCGGCACCTCACGCGCACCCGCGACCGGGTCCGGCGGATCGCGCAGGCCCAGCGGGAGCGCGAGCAGTGGGGCGGCCCGGCCCCGGAGACGCTGTGGTCGGTCGCGGCGTCCGAGCGGCTCTGGGAGCGGCGGCCCGACGACGACGACTTCGGGGCCGTCCGCATCGGCGTCGGCCGCCAGCAGCTCGCCGCGACGCTGGTCCCCGCGGAGTCGGGCCCGGTCGAGGACCTCGACCCGCTGTCGGCCACCGCGCTGCGGCGGTTCGTCACCACCCACCGCGCGGTGCCCGACCTGCCGCTGCGCGTCGCGCTCCGCCGGTTCGCGGCCCTCGGGGTGTCCGCACCGGAGGACCCCGGCGCCGCCCGCGCGCTCGTGCGGGCGCTGCTGTGCCAGGCCGCGGTCTTCCACGCCCCGTCCGACCTGGTCGTCCTGGTCTGCACCGCGCACCCGGACCACCCCGACTGGGCGTGGGTGAAGTGGCTGCCGCACGCCCGCCACCCCACCGAGCTCGACTACGCGGGCCCGGTGCGCCTGGTCGACCCGTCGCTGCAGGTCCTGGAGGACTCGCTCGGCGCCGAGCTGACCCGGCGGTCCGGGTTCAACCCGCACGTGGACCCGCCGACGGACCTGCCGCACGTCCTGATCGTCCTCGACGGCGCCCGCGTCACCGGCAGCGAGCTGGCGCTGGATCCCGAAGGGCTGCAGGCGGTGACCGTCCTCGATCTCGACGGCCACGCCGCGGAGGTGGTGCGCCGCGGCGGCGTGCACCTCGAGCTCGACGAGGAGGGCGGGATCACCGTCGTCGCCGGGGCGCAGCGCGAGCACCTGGGCGGGGCCGACACGGTCGCCGTGCCGGTGGCCGAGGCGCTGGCCCGGCAGCTGGCCGGCTACCGGCTCGCGACCGGGGCCCTCGCCCAGGACCTCGCGACGGTCGAGGCGACCCTGCCCGCCCTGCTCGACTGCCCCGACGCCGCCGCGCTCGACCTCGGCCGGCTGTGGCGCCCGCGCCCGCAGCGCGACCGGCTGCGCGCCCCGATCGGCGTCGCCGCCGACGGCTCGGTGCTCGAGCTGGACGTCAAGGAGGCCGCGCAGGACGGGATGGGCCCGCACGGCCTGCTGATCGGCGCCACCGGGTCGGGCAAGTCCGAGCTGCTGCGCACCCTGGTGCTCGGGCTCGCTGCCACCCACCCGCCGGACGTGCTGAACATGGTGCTCGTCGACTTCAAGGGCGGCGCGACGTTCGCCGGGATGTCCGCGCTCGGCCAGGTGGCCGCGGTGATCACCAACCTGCAGGACGACGAGGGTCTGGTCGCCCGCATGCACCAGGCGCTCTCCGGCGAGCTGAACCGGCGTCAGGAGCTCCTGCGGGCCGCGGGCAACCTCGTCTCCGTCCGCGACTACGAGCGGGCCCGCCAGCGCGGCGCCCCCCTCGCCCCGCTGCCCAACCTGCTGCTGGTCGTCGACGAGTTCTCCGAGCTGATCGCCCAGCGGGAGGAGTTCGTCGACCTGTTCGTGCAGATCGGGCGCCTGGGCCGGTCGCTGGGGCTGCACCTGCTGCTGGCCAGCCAGCGCCTGGAGGAGGGCAAGATCCGGGGGCTGGAGGCGCACCTGTCCTACCGGATCGCGCTGCGCACCTTCTCCGCGGAGGAGAGCCGCGCCGTCCTCGGCGTGGACGAGGCCTACACGCTGCCCAGCTCCCCGGGCCACGGGCTGCTGCGGACCGACACGACCGTGCTGACCCGGTTCCGCACCGCCTACGTCTCCGGGCCCTACGGCGACGCGGCGGAGGCACCCGACGGGCTGCTCGCCGGCCCGAGCGAGGTGCGGCCGTTCCCGGCGTCGATCCTGCCGGGGCCGCGGCACCTGGCGGCTCCCGTCGCGGCTCCGGCGGCCGAGGACGACCCCACCCGGCCGACCGTGCTGAGCGTGATGGTCGACCGGATCGCGGCGGGCGGCGGCCGCGCGCACCAGGTGTGGCTGCCCCCGCTCGACGCACCCGAGCCCCTCGACGTGCTGCTCGGCGGCATCGGCGAGCGCCCCGGCCGGGGACTGGGCGCCGACGGGCCCGAGCTGTGCGTCCCGATCGGGACCGTCGACCTGCCCTACCAGCAGCGCCGGGAGCCGTTCGTCGTCGACCTCTCCGGGGCCGGTGGCCACGTCGGTGTCGTCGGGCGGCCACGGTCGGGCAAGTCGACCGCGCTGCGGACGCTCGTGGCCGCGCTCGCGCTGCGGCACACCCCCGCCGAGGTGCAGTTCTACTGCCTCGACTTCTCCGGCGCGCTGCTCGCGCTGCGGGACCTGCCGCACGTCGGCGGGGTGGCCGGGCGCCAGGAGCCCGAGGTCGTGCAGCGGCTGGTCGCCGAGGTCGCCACGATCCTGGAGGACCGGGAGCGGCGCTTCCGCGAGCTCGGGGTCGACTCCATGGCCACGTACCGGCGGATGCGTGCCAGGCTGCCGGGCCGGTCGGCGGCAGCGCCTTCGGCGACGACCCGTTCGGCGACGTCTTCCTCGTCGTCGACGGCTGGGGGGTGCTGCGCGGGGAGTTCGAGGAGCTCGAGGCGACGATCATCGCGATGGCCGCCCGCTCCCTGACCTACGGCGTGCACATCGTGCTGGCCACCAACCGCTGGATGGACCTGCGCCTGGGGATGCGCGACATCGTCGGCACCAAGACCGAGCTGCGCCTCGGTGACGCCATCGACTCCGAGATCGACCGCAAGCTGGCCGCCACGGTGCCCGACCGGCCCGGCCGCGGGATCGGGCCGCACCGGGCCCACCACCTCGTCGGGGTGCCGCGGATCGACGGCAGGAACAGCGCCGACGGCCTGGGCGCCGGCCTCGCGGACCTGGTCGCCCGGGTCGCGCGGGCCTGGTCCGGGCCGCCCGCGCCGCCGGTCCGGCTGCTGCCGCGCCTGGTGGAGCTCGACCGGCTGCGCTCCGCCCGGACCCGGGACCTCGTCATCGGACTGGAGGGCAGCCGCCTGGGCACCGTGGCGCTGGACCAGCGCACGGATCCCGGGCTGCTGCTGATCGGCGACCAGGAGAGCGGGAAGACCGCGACGCTGCGGGCGATCGGCCGGCAGATCGTCGAGACGAACGGCGACCGCGAGGCGAAGCTGGTGGTCGTCGACTACCGGCGCAGCATGCTCGGCGAGTTCGACGGCCCGAACCTCCTGGCCTACGTCGGGTCGGGCGCGCAGCTGGACTTCGTCGTCTCCGAGCTCGTCGCGGCGATGCGGCAGCGGCTGCCCGGACCCGACGTGACGCCCACCGCGCTGCGCGACCGCAGCTGGTGGCAGGGCCCCGAGCTGCACGTCCTCGTCGACGACTACGAGCTCGTCGCCACCACGACCAACCCGCTGGCGCCGCTGCTGCCCTACCTGGCCCAGGCCCGCGACGTCGGCCTGCACCTGTACGTGGCCCGCCGCGCGGGCGGGGCGTCGCGGGCGCTGCTGGACCCGGTGCTCGGCGGGATGCGGGAGCTCGACTTCCCCGCGGTGCTGCTCAGCGCGCCCCGGGACGAGATCCAGCTGCTGGGGCTGCGGCCCGGCCCGCACCCGCCCGGCCGGGGGACGCTCGTGCACCGGCGGTGGGGGACGGTGCCGATCCAGCTCGCTCGCGAGGCCAGCCGAACCCCGGTCTGACCGGTCTGCGACGGCGCGGTCGGGGTGCGGCAACACGGCCTACGTCGGTTGCTCCGATCGGGTGATGCTGTGAGAACCCGTGAACCCCCCGTGACCGGTACCCGTGGTGGCCGTACCAGCACAGTCGGGAACGGTCGGCCGGTGCACGGTGCACCGGCCGGTC